>NZ_JBCOIL010000006.1:0-98486 GCF_040926265.1 Collinsella aerofaciens
CGCGCCTTTAGACGCGAGCCCGGGGCCCGTGGGTTATACCCTAAGAGCAAACCACCCTTTTTAAGGGTGGTTCTGATTTGCGTGCCATGGGTGCTTGTGCATTGTGGTGTATATGGTACATGCAAACCAGCCACGCAATCTCTCAAGCTGTTTAGCTGGGATTATTGTTTGCTGGTATGTTTTAAAGTGCTTTCAATTACCGAAGCAACGCCATCAATTTATTTCTAATTAATGCTGACCGGCAGATTGCGTCCGCCCGCAAGAGGCCGCTCGGACTGGTACTCAAAATGTACTCACGACGTTTTGGGTATCGATTTGCTGGTACTCACAGACGGTAAAAACGGGTGTCTACCTCGATATATTCGTTATCCCCAACGATTCCTCAACGAATACTGACTAGTGATTGAGTGCTGCATGGCTCAAATTAGCCTACGTAATTACGTAATTACGTATTCTGAAGTAAAATGATTTCGGTCAATTAAGGAACGTAGAACAGGCAATTCGGAGGGACGACCATGGAGGAAGATCAGGCTGTTCATGCCGAAAGGGAGCTGGATAAGTTCACGCTCTCGATAACCCGCGAGGATAAGCGGGCTCTTAAGTCCTATGCCGCGCGCCAGGATAAGACGGTGGCTAAGGTCCTGCGCGAATGGATTGACGAGAAGTGTAAGGGGGAGAAGTGATGTCTCAAACAGCGCAAGCGGTCGTTCAGGACCTTGTTGATCGCGCTGTCAAGCTGGGCGATCGTCAGCTCGCTGCCGACATCCGAGCCTTTGCTGCGCAGCGCCAGTTTGGGCTTGTGTTTGAACACAACCGCCCGGAACGACTTCGCCTTTATGGCAAACCTATCATGAAGGGCGATATCGTACAGGTGCTTCCCGAGCGTGGTAAAAAAGAGGACTCTAGCTCCCAACTGCTTTGGTTGGTAAATACCGTTCGGGGGGGGGGGTTGCTGATCTAAAGCCATATCAATCGCCCTCATATGACGAAAACGAATGTGAGCCCCGCTCCGTTGCTGTCGACGATGTCGTGCCTGTTGCTGAGTATGACCAGCCGATTTATGCTGGCCTCAAAGAGACTGGGCGTGTCGAGCGCGGTGGCGATAAGCCCTATCAAGTAGTCATTAACGGCGAGAACTACCATGCTCTTGAAACCTTGGCCTTTGCCTATGCAGGCAAAGTGGACTGCATATATATTGACCCGCCCTATAACACTGGCGCCCGCGACTGGAAATACAACAACGATTACGTCGACGGCTCCGATGCTTATCGCCACTCCAAGTGGCTCGCCTTCATGGAGCGCCGCCTCAAGCTCGCCAAGCAGCTGCTCAATCCCAACGATTCCGTACTCATCGTGACGATCGATGAGAAGGAGTACGCAAGGCTTGAGCTTCTTTTAGAGAGTGTTTTTCCCAACGCGACCGGTATTCAGACGGTTTCAATCACCATAAACAAGAACGGGGTCGCCCGCGGCAACCAGTTCAAGAGGGCTGACGAGTACGCTGTCTTCTGCTTTTTTGGTACCGCCACGCCGTGCCAAGTGGACCGCAGACTCTATTCCGTTGAGTTCGGAGAACTTGAGAAAAAAGTGGCTGATGACGCGTCGAGCAGCCGCTCCCAACGTAAAGTACGTTGGGAGTGGCTGCTGAGAGGCGGTTCCAATTCGGCGCGAAGTGATCGACCTAATCTCTTTTATCCAATCTACATCAACGAGAGAAGCCGAACCATAGAGGCGATTGGCGATAGCATTCCTCGTGAAATGGATTATCACGCGGTGCCGGGCGTTGATGGGCTGCGCGCAATTTGGCCCATCCGCCCTGATGGACGTGAAGCCACGTGGCATATGTCTCAACCCACGCTAAAACAGAAGCTGGACAAGGGTTTTGCCCGAGTAAGCACATATGATGAGAAGAACGATAGATACACGCTCCTTTATCTTGCCAATATTCAAGAAGACAGGCTTGCAAAAGGCGAGCTGAAAATCGTAGGCAGACGCGATGACGGGTCTGCGATTCTCGAGGCGGTTGGCGAGGCGACTGCAATACCAACAACAGTTTGGTCGGGAGCTCAATTCTCAGCTGGAGAATATGGAAGTCGATACATTAAGCGATTCCTAGGCCATCGGTCTTTCAGCTTCCCGAAGTCCCTTTATGCGACCGAGCTCTCAATTGCTTCCGTTGTCGCCGACAAGCCCGATGCCCGTATAGTCGACTTCTTCTCAGGGTCGGGCACCACGGCGCACGCCGTCATGCGCCTGAACCATCAGGACGGCGGGCGCAGGCACTCCATCAGCATCACGAACAACGAGGTCTCAGAGGAGGAATCCAAAAAGCTCACTAAGCGCGGTCTTCGCCAAGGCGACCCCGAATGGGAGGCGCTGGGCATCTGCCAGTACGTTACCAAACCTCGCGTCACGGCGGCCATAACGGGCAAGACGCCCGAGGGCGATCTCATCAAGGGTGACTACAAGTTCACCGATGAGTTCCCCATGGCCGACGGCTTCGAGGAGAACGCCGTCTTCTTCGACCTCACCTACGAAGACCCAGACGCCGTCGAGCTGGGCGTGGCCTTCGAGGAGATCGCGCCCTTGCTCTGGCTGCGCGCTGGCTCGCGTGGCAGCATCATCAAGCACGAGCAGCCGGGCTTTGCCATGGCCGACGCCTACGCCGTCCTCTTCGACTTTGCTTCGGTCGGCGCTTTCATAGACGCCGTCAAGCAGAACGCCAGCATAGGGTGCGCTTATGTGATCACGGACGACACGGCTCGATATGCCTCCGTCAAGGCACAGCTGCCCGGGGTCGACGTCGTCCGCCTGTACGAGAACTACCTGCAATCGTTCAAGATTGCCGCCGAGGATGCGGTGAGGTAAGCATGAGAGTCGAACTTAAGGATTTCCAAGCCGGGGCAGTCGCGACCCTGGCAAACAAGTTGCAGTCGATGCGCCGACGCTATGAGCAGGACGGCGAACTGTCTTCGGTGTGCCTCGCATCTCCCACGGGCTCGGGCAAGACGGTCATGTGCGCGGCGACGATCGAAGCACTCTTCTTCGGAGACGATGATCTGGGCCTCATGCCCGACGAGAATGCCGTTGTTCTTTGGCTCTCGGATTCCCCGAGCCTGAACGAGCAGACGAGCGTGCGTTTCTCCAGCGTGGCGGACAAGCTGGCAGACAGCATCCTCGACAGGCGCCATCTGGTCACGATTACCAACGACTTCGGAGCCGCGCACGACATTCTCGAACCGCGCCATATCTATTTCCTCAGCAAGGACCTGCTTAGCAAGAATGGCCTGCTCACCAAGGGTGGTGAGGCCAACTCCGGCCGCGTGTTCTGGGATATCCTTGACCGCACCATCAGGGACCCGGAGCGTAACCTCTATCTGTTCATAGACGAGGCCCACCGCGGTCTGGGGGCCAATGCATCAAGTGAGCGCGGCACCGCGACGATTTACGCCAACCTAATTGATGGCCTGGATGGTCGTGCAGCGATGCCCGTTGTCGTTGGTGTCTCCGCCACGCCGCAGAGGTTCGAGGCAGCTATGGACCAGCGCGCCGATCGCGTGCGTATGCCAAAGGTCGCTGTGACCCCTCGCGAGGTCCAGGAGTCAGGTCTGCTCAAGGACATCATCGAGTTGCGCGTGCCAGAGAAGGACGACCCAGTCGAGCACCAGTACCTCACTATGGCGTGCGAGCGCTATGCCCTGGCCTGCCGCGAGTGGGGCGAGTACTGTGCCCGTGAGGGCGAGAGTCCCGTCAACCCGCTGCTGCTCATCCAAGCGGCGGACAACGTGAGCAGCTCGGCCCTGGCCGAGATGTGCGACCAGATCACGGGCTTGGTCCCCGGCCTTTCCGAGGCGATGTCGTTCGCCAACGTCTTCGGCGAGCATAAGGACATCGCGGCGGGAAAATACCTCATTCCCTATGTCGAGCCCGAGTTCGTTCAGGACACCTCGCGCATTCGCGTACTCTTCGCCAAGGAGGCTGTCTCCAACGGATGGGACTGCCCGCGAGCGGAGGTCATCTTCTCGCAGCGCAGGCGTTCGGACTCGACCTATATCGCACAGCTCGTGGGACGTATGGTACGCACCCCGCTCGCGCGGCGCATCGAATCCGATGACCTTTTGAACTCCGTCGCCTGCTACCTGCCCCAGTTCAATCCCGAGAGCACTCAGGACGTGGTCGACTACCTCATGGGCCGCAAGGACGACATGGGCGAGAGCTCCATCGGCAAGCAGAACATCGTTCTCAACCCCGTGACCATCACGGCGGCTGCGCCCAAGTCCGAAGCCGACTACCAACAGGAGCTCAAGGCGTACGAGGAGAACGAGAAGGCCATCGAGGCGGCGCGGCAGGCACAACCCGGCTACCAGGCGCCGCTTGCCGGCATCGCGATTCAGGAGCCGTTGGACATGCAGGGAACGCAGCCCTCGCTTGCCTCGGCGGTCAGCCCCGTCGACGTCCCGGCGCCAGAAGCGGAGCCGGCACCTCAGTCCGCAACGGGCAACTACGTTGCAGCGCCTGCCCCGCAGCAACCTGCGACACCTGAGCCAAGTTCCACACAGACCGAGCCGACCCAGCCCGTCTCGGTCGTAAAACCCGTGCCCATGGCAAAGCCCAAGCCGCCCACCAAGCGCGAGCAGTCTTTCACGCACCAGGAGTGGCAGGGCATCCGCACGGCCTTCGATTCCATCCCCGTCCAGCGCATTCCGAAGAAGGCTAGAAACGAATTCCAGAGCCTGGTTAAGACGGCGACCCTGCTCGTGGAGACCGGCCTCGACACTGGGGCCGCGGCAGACGTGAACAGACAGTTCGTCCAGAAGCTCTCGGGCTTCATCGTTGCCAACGAAGACGAGTACAACGAGGCCAAACACGACGTAGAGGTAGCCGAGACCGTCAAGATCACGCTCAACAAGCTCAACGAGACCGAGGACCAGGAGCAGGAGGAGGCCCGCACGGACGCAGAGGGCCTCAGGAAGGCCGCCCGCGATGCTGATATCCGCTTCACGAAGGAGTTCGCGCAGGCGTATCGCCGTGCCAACTTCAAAGAGCTGGGGCGCCCCGAGTGCGACCTGCGCCTTGCCGCAGCGGTGCGCACACGGGCCATCGTCGATGCGCTCGAGGGCTGGGCGGCTCAATGCCGAAAGGAATACTTCGATAAGGTCGATGGATCTGGCGATTATGACTACCTTAACGGCGCGGCAAAGCAGCGTTACGACGAACTGGCCCGTGAAACCGAAGGCAAGCGCCTAACAAAGATAGAGTGGCCCACGTCTGCCAGCACGTCGGACGACTTCGCTAAGTATCCGTGTCATATCGTGCAGAAAGAGGACGGCCTCTGCCCGCTCGACCTGAACCCAGCGGAAGACTATATCGTTAGGAACGAATTGGCAAAGAATCGCACGGTTGCCTTCTATCGCAATCCGTCGGGCAGCATGTCTGCCAAGGCGTTTTCGATTCCGTACATGTCTTCGGTGGGACGCAAGGCCCTGCATCCAGACTTCCTCTTCTTCGCGAAAGATGCAGAGGGCGTCATCAGGCCGTCCATCGTCGACCCGCATGGCGAGTTCCTCGGCGACACGCTGGCAAAGCTTAGGGGCTATGTGACCTATCTGCGCGATTATCCCGACGTGTTCAAGCAGGTACTCTTCGTCGGGGATATGGGCGAGGGCGTGTACAAGGTGCTCAACCTCTTGCGATCCGATGTGCAGGATGCCGTGATGGGCTACAGCGATGTCGACTGTAAGGCGCTCTTCTACGGCTCCTTCGCAAACGACTATCACTAGTATCGTCTGGATTTGCCCGGCGGGCGTCTCGGATCATATACCAGAACCGAATTAGCAAGGCTCACTAAGGCGGCCGTCCGTTAGGGGCGGCCGCCTCTCTTCAGTCTTGACCCATGATTTCCAACGTTTCGGTGGCATTCACGGTCATGACCTTGTATCCGTTACGCGGGTGGCACCTCCGCTACGCCGCGTCAAGGGGGCCCATGAGACCCCGCACAAACCTTCCGCTCCGCTCCGGTTGGTGGAGGTCGTCATGGACCTCCCTTGACCCGCCTTCGCTCCGGTGCGGCTTTGCAGGGAGCAAAGCCGACGACGACGCGCGGCGTCGCCATTCGGCTTTGCCCGCAGGGGCGAGATGTTGAGGGCAGGGTGCCCGGAACGGAGGAAGATATGCAGGAGCTGATGACGAGGAAGATTGCGGAGGGGCTACCGAGGCTCTATGAGCAAGACGGCGTGGAAGACCCCACGGTATACGTCCACTACTTCTCGTGCGTGAACGGATGGGACTGGTGGCTGCTCGAGTTCGATGGGACGGACGAGGCGTTCGGCCTCGTCGAGGGCTATGACGACGAGCTCGGCTACTTCAGCATCAAGGAGATGGAGGAGCTGAACCGCCAAATGGGGTTCGCCGCCGTCGAGCGCGACGAGTACTTCGAGCCGAAGCCGCTCAGCGCCGTCAGAGGGAGGTAGCTCCATGGAGATGGACGAGTTTGACGCCGTGGGCAGATTCGGCAAGTCCCCGGGCGGAGCCGTCGGGCTGACTGTCGTCGTCGAGTTTGAGTCGGGCGGCGAGGGCGGGGCGTTCGAGGTGGGCACTGCTCCGGAGGGGTCGCCCGAACTCGGGCGACTCGTCTCGGACGCACGCGACGAGGCCGACGCTATGGTGGAGGATGGGGGCGGATGGGCTGCCGTCCGCATCGGATTCGGCGACGTGGAGAGCATCGATTGCGAGAGCGGACGGACCGTGTACTTTGCCGGAGAGGGGTGAGGAGCATACAGAGAACGCGGGCATGCCATCGGCGTGCCCGCGCCAGCTTTTCCGGGGATGCCTCGCGCCATCCCCGAACCCCTGCGCGCCAAGGGGCGACGCCCCTTGGAACCTTGGCTAAGGTGTCTCAGGGGCTTGGAGGATACTGGGTCATGTGCGTCCGGTGGCATCAATAGATCTCAACATGATGCTTGGCCGCTGCGGTCTAGAATTCGACAACTTCCAGCTACTTCGTGGCACCGCAGGAAGAACACTTGTACCCGGTGGTCACAGTTTCATCCCATGCATCGCGCACCTGCACCTGCTCGTCATAGGCCGCTTGGTCGGTCACGGTTTCATAATACCCCTGCTTTACAGTCACATAGGTAGAGTGATAGCTTCCGCAATTACCACCATTCATGAGAGAGTTGTTAATATGCCCCCAAGGGTCAGACGTGATATCCGCACCGCACTGGTTGCAGATATAGTGTTCCTCCGTCACTGCGTCATGCCATACCTGATGCGTCACCGCGTCGTGGTGGACGGTCTTGTACTGAGCGTCGTGATGGATGGTTTTTGTCTGGGCAACCCAGTTGTGCTGATGCGCCGGGGTGTCATCCTTTTTCGATGAACTGCCTGAATTGGTGTTTGAGCCGGAGTTGCTGCTGTTGCCGCCACTTGGCTTGCTATCGGATTTTCCCTCGTCTTTCTTGGAGGATGAATTGCTCTTGTTTCCAGAATTATCGGCGCTGCCTGTGGCCTTCCCATCATCCTTCTTGCCGTCGGAGGTCTCCGGTGCCTTGGCATCGGACTTGTCCTCCTTGGCGGTCTCCTGAGCCTTCTCGGTCTCTTTTTCGACGGCATCGGTATCGGCGTTCGGGTTCTTCTTGATGTTGTCCTCGAACTTCTTCACGACCTCGGCACCCTTGTCCCCGGTCAGGGTGGAATCGCCCTTCTTCACGGCTTCCGCAACGTCCTTGGCAATGGCTGTCAGGTCATCTTTCGTTACTTTGTCCGCATCCACCTTATCGAAAGTCACGCCTGTGGCAACTGTCTTGTCGGCTTTTCCGGCGGTAACCTTCTTCGATGGCACCTTATAGATGGAGCCGTCGGCGTTTACCGGTGAGATGAATGTGACGGTATAGGTACCGGACTCACCGACCTTCACGGTCACCTGCTTGTTCGCGGCGATAGCAGTGTAGAAGTCTACTTTCCCGTCCTCATCCTCGATATGGGCGATGACGGGCGTGGAGGTGTCCGCATCCCAGCCGCCAGCCTTCACCTCAAGGGAAAGCACCATATCCTGTTTCTCATCGTCCTTCGACTGCGACACCGCAGGGGCATTGGAATCTCCCGTCCAATCCGCATGTGTGATGGCATATCCACCGCCGCCGATGAGAAGCGCTGCACAGAGGATTCCCGCACCAGCCGCGCAGACCTGTTTGCGGGAGAACTCGCGCCCGAAGAGCTTGATTCGACCGCTATTTTCCATTCGTGAACACCGGATCATACATTGTCTCTCCCAGCTTCAGAACCAGGCTGTCGCTACGTTTCTCGAGGGTGTAGGCCACCGACGCCCCATCGGCCGTCAGCTCGCCCTTGTAAACGAGCGGGCGCGGTGTCGAGTCGGTATCCTTCGCCCTCTGGTCTTTGACCGTGAGGCTGTACTTTCCCGAATGGTCCGATGCGGCCCATTCGTCATCACTGGGACCCTGGGTGAACAGATAGCCCTTTTGGTTATACGAGGCCTTCTTGAATGCGATCTTTCCGCTGTCGAAGTTGATCTCCTCGGGACTCGCCATGGACTCCGGCCGGTTCGAGCGTTCCCATTCCTGCGATTCAAGCAGCTCTTTGACGCGGGCGACCGCCTTGCCGGTGTAGTCCTCGTAGTACTTCTTCGCATCGTCCTCGTTCAGGAAATAGCGCTCGCCGTACTCCTCGTCGCCAGAGGGGATATAGGCATCCGCATCGTCGGCCTTCTTGAGCGTCAGGGTCCCGAGCTCGCTTGAGCTCAATACGATGTTCTCGTCTTCCTGCCTCCACGTTCCCGAGGACTCGAACGACCCTGCGTAATGCCAGCCGTCCCCGTCGTCGAAGGTGATCGTCGTCTCGGAACCCAGCTTGTTATTCGTCATCTTCCCGAGGGCGACGTTGTCGCAGACCGATACGTAATAGAGCGTCATTCCCTTCACTCCCGTCATCCCGCATCCGCTCAAGCCGCTCAATCCGGCAATCGACATCAGTCCGACAGCGCCCAAAAAGCCGCGCCGGGATACATTCATCGCCATGGCAGTTCTCCTTTGATTCATAGATGGTACTTACGGCGATCCCTTCAACCGGGAAAAGGGCCACGTGAGCATTGTATTGCAAATTGTCACTCATATAGGTGTGACTTATATAGGTCCGCCTCAAATCATTGGCACCACCAGTCGGGAGGTACCAATGACTCAGCTAGATGCAAAAATGAAAGTCGGACTTCGCATTAAGGAACTGAGAAACGCTCTTGGATGCAGCCAGGAAGCCCTTGCGTTCTCGATAGAGATGTCTCGAACCTATTTTGCCGAGGTCGAAACCGGGAAACGGAACATCTCGATCGAGAACATAGAGCGCATAGCAAGGGGCCTTGGTGTTTCTCTAAGGGAGTTTTTCGATTCCGACCTGTTTACGGGATGACTCGGTGACGGATTGCTGGAAAAATATCTGTGGATGCGCGGCGCTGCTTCTTTTTATGCTATTCGAATATCGCGAGACCTGTTGACTTCTATTTCCACCGAGAATCGGCGGTGCAGGATAAGGCTCCACTACGTTTCGCCGGAGGCGAACGGCGCAACTCGGCGAGCCGAGTTCGAAAGCGCAGGTAGATGCCTGCACCTAAAACGAAAAACGCCCGCACCCGCGTGTAGTGCGCGGGTGCGGGCGCGTAGTTGATTGAGGCGTTTCCGCTGGATATGGGCGATTACGCGGCTAGAAGCCCTCGGGAACGTATCCTGCGGCCGTTTTCGGCTTCGTCGGCGCTGTCGACGTGGCGTCGGGGGCGGTCGGGCCCCGCCAAACCTTCGGTGCCGTTTCGTTCCTGACCTTGCGGCGGGCGGTCGATTGCTCCATGAGTGTTCGTTCGGCATCGGGTGACGTCATTCCGAGCATGGGTCCCACGAAAGTCTCGGTAACGTCCCTGCTGGGAAAGGCCATCGGCACGCCGTCATGGATCACGAGAGCTCCCGTCTCGCGGCCGGTCCAACGCTGGAGCTCGTCGGGCGTGATGAGCGGCCTGCGCACGAGTCCCTCACTCGTGCCCGTCGAGCCGGTGTTCGTCCCCTTCGTTCGACTTGTGGACTGCGCGACCGCCGTGTAGGAGCCCATCGACTCCGAGAGCTTGCGTGCGGTGTCGAGGTTGGAGCAGGAGAGAACGACCTTGTCCTTGAGGAGGTCGAGTATCGTCTCGGCCTCTTCTCGGCTGTAGCCGGAGACGGACTGGAGCTGGAGGAGCGACTGACAGAACCAGAGAACATGGACGCCTTCCGAGCGCATCTCTCCCAGGTCCTGGACGATCCTCTCGTTGCGGCCGAGGGAGGCCGCCTCATCGAGGAGGAGGACGGTCCCGACGGGGCAGCGCCCGGCATGGCCTGCGGCGCAGGAGCGCAGCGCCGATAGCGCTTGGGAAACGAACGTCTGGACGAGTCGCTTGTAGTTGCCCGTTGCAGAGGATGATGAGATGAAGACCACAGTGGGCTCCTCGCCGATGCCCCCGAGGCCGCACTCGTCATCGTGGAGCATCCGAGCCACGTTGCCGTCGACGTACTCGGTGAGGCAGCTGCTCAAGGTCGAGACGATGCCGGGCCCGCCCCCGTGCTCTCCGTTGAGCCCGCCGAGGAAGGGGAGCGCGGGGTCTTCCGCGGGCAAAGACGCCGCCAGGGCGGCGATGCGGTCAAGCGGGCCCTGATCGCCCGACGGCGAGATCGCGGCAGCGACGGACATGACGGTCTTCTCGTCTTCCGGGATGGACGCGTCCTTGATGAGGGCGAGGGAGATGCCGACGAAGAGGTTCCGAGCGCCGTCGTAGAAGAACGGCTGGCCTTTCGACGGCGCGGGCACGATGCAGCGCGCGAGCTCACGCAGCTCCCGTGCGCAGCCGCCGGCCCCCTCCGCCCTAAAGGCCTCCTTTGCCCTCTCGAGCGGATCGAACCGAACCGAGGACGCGGGCGCGTCGAACATCACGTCGACGATGCGGTGAGTGCCCGTCTTCTCGAACACAGGCTCAAGAAAGGCCCTGAGCTCGCCCTTGATGTCATTGATGATGAGGGAGCGCCCCTGCTCGAAGTTTGCCATGGCAGACATTATGGCGACGCGGCGGCTCTTTCCCTCGCCGCTTTCGGCGAGGATACAGGCATGGACCGAGTCGATGAGCCTGACGCTCCTCCCGATCTCGCCCACGACCAACGTGCCGCCCGAGGGCTTGCCGCCTTCCTGCCACGATTCGCTCCGGCGCTTAAGCTCGCCGTGCGCCGAGATGAGCCTCGCGTCGCCGTGGATGGGCGCGCCGGGTGCGCGGCGCCCGCCGACCCAGGTCCCGTCGTGGAGCCAACGGGACCAGTCGAGATGGTTCCAGATGCCGGCAGTCATTGAGACAGTGAGGGTTGCCGCGCATCCCACGAGGAAAGCATCGTTCTGGATCAGCTCCGGCAGGACTTCGAACGGGTTTTGGAACATGACATCGGGGAGTTCGGGCGCGGCGGCCGTCCCGAAGCTTGTGAGCGTCGCGGCGATGCCGATGACCCATGCTTCCAGCCAGCGCCATGCAGCCGGCAGCAGGACGAGCGCGATTGCGGTCCCAGCGGCCGTGCCGGCGGCGACACAGCGCTTGAGATGCGCGCCCTCGTCGACGTTGAAGCTCTTCTGCTTGCTCATAGAACCATTCCCTTCACTATGGTTTTCGCGGGGTCGAGCACGATGCCCGCCGCATCGCCCCTGATCGCGGCCGATGCAGCGGCCGTGAGCGCCCTTGCGAGCGCGCGCTCGGCTTTCTGGCCGACCTCATCTGACGGGTCCTTCTTGCTTCTGGGGTTCTCCGTTGCGAACGCGAGCGCTTTGGCAAGGGCTCTGCCCACAGCAAAGGGGGCTTTTGCCATGGAAAGTGTGTAGGACGGGCATGACCGGAGGCACCTCTCCGGGATGGGCCTGCGCTCGCGCACGGCTTCACGTGCCCTCTCCAGGTCTTTACCGGCGACGCAGGCGCGGACCTCGCCGACGAGCGGTCTCATGCGCCTGCGCTCCGTTGCGGGCCCGTCGTCCGGCCTTGCGGACCTTAACGGTTCCCTTTCGGGGTCCGTTGCCCGGTCGGGTGCGATGACCCTCAGCAGGGCGTTGCCCTGGCGCGCGCGCAGCTCGTGCATGGCGTCGTTCACGTAGCGGTCCCGCGCAACGCCTTCGAGCCCCTTAAGGTCGGCGCAGCGCTCCACGGACTTGCGGTAAGCTGCGCCCGCCCCCTTGATTTCAGGGTGTCTCGACCCTGCTTCCGCGATTGCGGCATCGACGGCCTTGGCGACATCTGGGTGCCAGCGGCGGAGGTGCGCGTAGGAGATGCGGCCGTCCGCAGGCAGGGTGACGCCAATCTCGTCGGCGGGGATATGACGGACGGCGTCGACCGCCCGCGACCTCGCGAGGTCGCGGGCCTCGTGCTCGGCCGCGAGCGCCGGGGCCAGGGCCGCGTCGGTGAGCGCCCCTCTTGCCCGGTCGAGCCTGTTGCGGGCCATGAGCGAATCGAACGAGCCATCGGACGACCAAGCAATAACGTGCACGTGCTTGGAGTTCGGGTGGTTCTCGTGCTCGGCGGCTACCCAACGGACGCTGGACTCGGGGATGTCCATTGCCTCGGCAAGCGCCGGCGTGAGGTTTCGGCGGCAGAAGCGCTGCCAGTCCTCCTTGCACGCGAGGTCGAGCTCGCACGCCTCGTCCCTGCGGACGCTGAGCACAACGGTGGCAATCGCGCCGTCGGCCTTTTCGAGCTCCCTGCGGGCCGTGCGGAGCTGGACGGCCCCGTCCTGGGCGAAGAGCGCGGTCGACCCGGGCCTCTCGGCGCAGTAGCCGACGATTCCCATCCTCTCGGCGAGCTCGGAGCGCCTGAGGTCGTCGACGGTGGCGGATTTGTCGGCCCCCTCGCGCGTGGCGACGTACTCGACGTTGTTGGTGATGACGGCGGAACGCCCGCGCGACCCGGAGAGGTGCACGCGGGCGTTCACGACGAGGCTGCTACGACTTGCCATCTGAAAGGCGCTCCCTCGCCTCCGAGAGCGTCATGCCGCGCTGCATGAGGCCGGCCTGCTTGTCGTAGGCGGCGTAGATGTCCGATGCGCTCACGCCGTCCAGGCCATTGAACGTGCCCTTCTCGATCTCGACGGAGGCGATTGCCGCGACGATCGAGGCACGCGTGGCGCGGTGCACGACGCGCGCGATGCGGTCCTCCTGCTCGGCGTTGCGCTCGCCGAGCGTGCGGTCGAGCTGCTCGAGCAGCGGCTGCATCACGCCGCGCAGGTAGCCGCCGAGCTCGGTGGAGTAGAGCGCCAGGCCGTCGGAGGCGAGCCCGCCCGCGATGAGCTCGCGGGCGGGCTCGCTGTCGGTCAGGCCCTTGGAGACGCCGTAGGCGTGCAGGCGGCGGTAGTCATCGGGGGAGAGCCGGAGGCTCATGACCTTGGCGCTCTTACTCATCGAGGGCCTCGATGATTTCGCTAAGGCAGCATTCCAGCTCGGTGCGGGAGACCTGGTCGTCAGGCCAGCCAACGCCCATCTCCACGATGTCGGCGAGTGCGCGGAACGTGTACGTGTAGTTTCCCAGCGCGCTCCAGTTGTCGAGGACGACGTCGAAGAACGAATCGACGTAGACGCCGCAGCCTGCCGCGGCAAGGCTTCCCTCGAGGAAACGGGCCTCGTCGCTTCGGGCGCCCGGTGTTGCGGCGAGCTTGTTTCCCACGGAGTTCCAGCAGTCGAGCGCGTGGAAGCGGATCAGCTTCTCGGGGTCGACGACTAATCCCTTGCCATGTTTGGCGGCGAGCTCGACGAGGGGGAGGGGCGTGCACTTATGGCTCTCGCTGCCCGCGAGCGCCGCTTCCTCGCGCAGGATGTCGACGATGGTTTCCTGGCAAACGTTCGCGGGCTTGTGGGTGAAGGTGTCCTTAATCATTGGGGTTCTCCTTTTCCTTGGGTTGTTTTCCGTCAGTGCATCCCGTTCCTTTCGGGCGGCCGAGGTTCTTGATGAGCATGTCTTGGGTTTCCACGGGCGATTCTTCGGGAGCGAAGGAACCGGCGAACGATGAGAGTGCCTCGAGGGACTCGAGGAGTTCATCGGGTATCTCGGCAGGGTTCCTGATGCGCCTTAGCTCGGCAACGATGAGGCCGATCTGCTCCTTCAGGGACTTCCTCATCCTCACCGTCGCGTTCACTGTGAAGTTGGACTCGAGGAGGCATTTTGTGATGTAGTCCTGCTTCGAGAGGCCGCTTAGGGCGACCTTGAGGTCGAGCTGATCGGCCTCTTCAGGGGAGATGCGGAAGGCGACTGTCTTGCAACGGCGCCTTCCCTTATGGTCCACGATTGGCCTACTCATGCCTGCCCACCTCGTTCAGGGCGTCAACCAGGCTCCTCTGAGTCGAGGGGAACAGGTGGGAGTAGTTTTCCGTGATCTCCGCCGACTCATGCCCCATGCGGTCGGCGATGGCGTTCGCCGAGAATCCCAGGTTGATCAGGAGGCTGACGTGCGAGTGGCGGATGTCGTGGATGCGGATGCGCTTGACGCCGGTCGAGGCGCACCCGCGCCTCATCTCCGCGGCGAGCTTGTGCTTCGTCATCGTGAAGATGCGGTCTTCGAGCTCGAGGTCGGGCAGGGTCGATAGATAGTCCTCCATCTCGTCGCGGAGGAAGTCGGGCATGAGGACGTCCCGCCTCGACTTCCTGGTCTTGGGTGTCCCGATGACGTCTTTCCCCTTGATGCGGGAGTAGGAACGGCGGACCATGAGCAGACCGCGCTCGAAATCAAAGTCCATCGGCCTCAGGGCGAGGAGCTCGCCTTCGCGGATGCCGGTCCAGTAGAGGAGCATGAAGGCGTGGTAGGATTCGGGCTTGTCGGCCAGCGCCTCGATGAAGGCCTCGAACTCGTCGGTGGTCCAGAAGGACATCTCGGTCGTCGGCTTCTTGCTGCCTACCTTTCCCGTGACGAGCACCGGGTTGGAGGATAGGCGGTAGAAGCGAACCGCGTGGTTGAATACTGCTGATAGCTGGTTGCAGACGGTGTGAAGATAGGTGTCCGACAAATCGCATGCGAGCAGCTGGTTTTCCCAGCGCACGATATCAGCGGGAACGATGTCGCACATGCGCATCTCTCCGAAGTAGGGGAGTAGGTACTTGCCTATAATCGCCTCCTTGGTGAGCTTGGTACCGGGCTTCAACCGGGGGCTCACATCCTGGTAGTACGTCTTGATGAAGTCGTCGAACCTCATCTCTAGACGTCCCTTGCACGAGGCGAGGAAGTCCGCTTCCCACCGGCGCGCGTCGGCTTTGGTCTTGTGGCCGCGATGGGTCTTCTTGCGGCGCTCGCCGAGGGCGTCCCTGTACCAGACCTGCACGATGTACGTTCCAAGCTTTTCGTCTTTGCTAATGGACATGGGCGTCACCACCGACGTCGGGGTGGGAGGCGGAGCACATGCGGCGATTAAAGTACGCGGTCTCCACCTTGCCGGGGATGGTGATAATCCCCTGGTCCTGAAGTTCAAAGTTAAGTCTCTGAATCAGCTTGAAAGCATAGGATTTGCTCATGCCCGTCAGCTCGGCGACTTCGGCCGCTCCTAAATAACGGCTGGTCATTGTCTAACTCCTTTCAATATTACGTTTTGAATGTCACTGAAACGTATATTACGCTTAGGATTATGGTTTGACAACAGAAATACCGGAAATTACGAAATATAATTGGTAGAAACGTAATTATTGAAAAACCGGAGCCGTGCGTGAATCGCGGGTGCCCTTCGGGTGGCCGACTTATGTGGTTCCATGGAAGCCTGCGCGCTCCTGACCTGTAGGTTTTGTCTCGGGTGCCGATGGGGCCGATATATGCCAGGAAAGGGAGCGGGCGCCAGGATGACGATTATCGGCGAGGTGCACTTGTGATGCGCTTTTGGGGTGAGAATCGGCACCATCGGCACCGTGCCGGGATGTCCCTGTTGGCAAAGGCAAAGAAAAGGGCCGGTGCCCTATGGCACCGGCCCCACAGAGGTTCTACTTCTCAGCGACGGGAGGCGTGTAGCGCCAAGCTCGCTGCTTGCCGTAACTACCGCAGATGATCTTCTTGGCGAACTTCCAGCCCGGGCATTCGTTGTTGAGGATGCTGCAGATCTCCCGGCACAGCTTGACGTCTGGGTCTCTCATGAGCACCTTTTCGGCAATCTCAAGCGAGCAGACGGGATGGTCGCGATTGTCGGCCAGGTAGGTGTTGATGGCATCGACCCGCGGGTCTTCTTCGAGGAAGCCCTCGCGTTGATGCATGGCTTCGGCCTCCATTTCGGCGCTGAGCGCGCAGCTGAAACGAGGGTCTCCCTTTTTCATCCAACCGACGACCTCGGCCCAGGTTTGCGCGATTTCATGGGCGAACTCGGGGGAGTGGACCGACATCTTGATATCGCTGACGCCGCAGAGAACGGGGAGGAAGCGACGGGCGCCGGAACTCTTCTCCTTTAGGAATCCGATGGTGTTCGTCGTGGCTACGAAGACTGTGGCGCGCGGGTGATCGTGGGCGCGCTTGCCATAGGCCTGCCTGTAGGTGTCGCTGGCGCGGGTGATGCCTGCCTTTACCGACTCGAGTGAATGGCCGTTCATACCACTGAGCTCGGGAAGCTCTGCCTGCCACTTGCCACTGAGGCCTTCGCCGGTCGTCTTGACGTTTCCGAGGTCGCCGATGCAGTCGGTGAAATACGCGTCGTGAAGAGCCGCCTTGCGGACAAACGTAGACTTTCCGAGGCCGCCCTCGCCGACGAGGGTGAGGACGTAGTCGAACTTCGATCCTGGGTGATATGCGCGCATGACCGAACCGCATAGGTATACGGTCTCGGCGGCGCGCGTGTAGTCGCAATCCTGTGCGCCCAGGCACTTGCAGAGCAGGCTGCCGGCGCGTTCTCTGCCATCCCACACTAGGTTATCGAGCTCGTCTGTCAGTGGGTTGAAAGAGCGCTCACGTGTGTAGATTGTCATCGCGTTGCCGAGCGTCTTCTCGCTTCGAAGGTTGATGCAGTCCTCGAGCAGCGAGATGAGCTGCGCATCATCGAGCTCGTTCCAGCTGCGACTCTTTGCATTGAGGTCCCAGGGAAGAGGTCCGGTGACAACGATAGCCGCGCGCATCTCGTCGTATGCGGCGTTGAGGCCAAGCTCCTCGAGGGTTCGGCGCGCTTCCGAGATGCTCGGGTCGCGACGCTTTGTGTCGCGAACGGCGGGGATGTCGAGCCCCTCCTCGCCCATGCTAGTTCACCTCCTTCGAGGTATTGCCGCCGGCAGTCTCGGCCAGGCAGCCCTCAATTCCCTCGAGGCGGAGCTCGAGGGAGAGGAGACGGTACGCAAAATCCTCGGGGCTCAGCGGCGCCCCAAGGTCGTGTTCGCGCAACAAGGCCTGCCTCCGAGCTTTATTCATGGTGCTAAAATTCATATCTGGTCCCTTTTCATTTTCGAATTGGACTTTTTGGACGGCGGCCCTGCAAAAGCTATGCCGTCCTTCTTTATGTGAGCCGACCAAACCTCATTCCGAAAATTGACAATAGAATGGCTCTAAAACGTAATAATAGATTACGCGAATATGAACTGCTAGTTTCTTTCACCGGTACTGTAAAATTACGTAAATATTTGCAGTGAATCGAAATACTCTGTACACTCATGTACACAGAAGAGATTGGAGGATGCGGTGAAGGGTAAGACTGCGATTGCCAGGAGGAGTGTCGGCGGGCAGCATGTCGTGCTCCGTGCCTACTCCAACAACGAGCTAAAAGCCAATCCGGCAAACGTTACGCCCAAGACCTTCAATGACTTCGTACTTGCACGCAACTTCGACCAGCTTATGTCTGCAATTGACGCGCTTGGCGTTATGTCCCGTGACAGATTTGGCCAGCCGAGTGCCAAGAGTTTCTTCGAACTCGGCGAAGAGGGGGAGAGAGTCCGGGGAGTCTCCGAAGTAAAAGAAGCGTTCAAAAGCGGCGAGCTCGTCGGCATGGATCATGAACGGCTTGTTGATGAGGCATATCTCGAGCTTGTCGGCAATGACGTCATCAACAAGAGCGCGCTTCGCCGTCTCTGCGAGGGCTACGATGCGACGAAGAACGGGTTCCTTGAGCAGCTCGAGGAGTTCGACGATTGCGATGAGGTTTCCATCGAGCCCCTCCAGGATTGGATGGATCTGCGCAACAACATTGTCATCGCCGCGAGGGTGATGAGTTTCGTGATTAACCCTCCTGAGATTGAGGGGGGAGACGTCTCCGCCTTAAGCGATGACCCGCTAAAGGCTGCTGGGTTCACCTTGGATAGTCTTTCGAGGGGTGCTTTCGGTAAGATTGCCAACAGCTACGCTTGTTTTGATGAGTATGACGCTCAGTATCGCCGCTTGTGCTCGTTCAACACGTATTTTGCGAGGAACGCGGATACTCCCGCATCCGATGCAAGGGATCATTTTCTCTCGCTGGCCTATCAGGCGCCCCTTCTCATGTCCAGGCTCGATGGTGGAGGATGGTCAACAGCGCTGAAGCACGGACATTCCGTTAACTACCTTTCAGCCCCCGTCGCGACAAATTACGCCGAGAGCAAGAACGTCAAGCAGAATTACCTGTGCGCCTGCTTCAACAAAGGGGAAGAGCCCCGTGAGGTCGCGATGCGGTTCGTTCGGCAGATGATGTGGGGCTGGATGAACCCGTCGGTAGACGACGAGGCGTTGTTCGATAGGCAGGGGATCGCGAAGATCAAGGTGGACTCTCTGATCACGGCTCTGTGGAACGAGGTGTTCTTCCCGGGCGACAACGAACTTGCTATCTGCAAAAACTGTGGCAACGTTTTCCTAAGGCCGAGGAAGGGCCGTACTAAGATATGGTGCCGCGACTCTTGTCGAGTTCAGTATTCGGCTAAGGGCGGACCCGATCCGTGGCTGGAAAACGCTCTGGAGCGTTAACGAGTATCAAATGAGTATCGCCTGCTCTTTGAATTTGCGCTGCTAGATACCCATGAGCAATTTTAGTCAAAGCGTTGACCTGCTGCAACCGTTATCGAGTGGGAATAGAACAGACGTTCGATTCTATGCTATAGTGTTTGCCAATGGGCGCGGCATCTTCCGAATCCGCGCCCATTGCTATACGGGCCTTACGATGACGAGCGGACGATCATAGGCGCCATGCGTGCATTTGCGGCGGAACGGGGATATGCGCCCGACTTCTCCGAATCCCGCCTCTGTCACGAGATTTACCTCTCCGACCCGCGCAAGTACGCGCCGGAGAAGCTCAAGGCCGTGATTCGCCATCCCATCAAGCCGATTTAGCGAAACGAGCGCCGCCGTGCGGTCCGGCTTTTGGGGTTTATCAATTGGTAGTCCGCGTCGATCGAGCAAGCTGCCCTGCCTCCCGGCAGGTGCGTAATCCCCTTGGTCGATCCGTCTCGAGGTGCGCTCTTTGCTCATCTTGTGGCGTGGAGTTACGATACTCCTAAAAGTGTAACCAGATTCGAGTTTTAGGAGCAGCTTTTGAAGGGTGGCAGACTCAGGAACCGCGATAGATACCTCGAGGAGGCGATGCTCTTCCGTGACACCGACCTCATCAAGGTGATCACGGGCGTGCGCAGGTGCGGCAAGTCGAGCCTTCTCGATCTAATTAGGATGGCCATCGAGTCTGAAGGAGTCGCTGGCCGCGGCTTTGTGAGCGTCAACCTGGAAAGCAAGGGTACGGGCATCAAGACGGAGGACCAGCTTTATGATTACGTTCGCGGGCGCCTGTCGGACAAGGGTCGCACCTACGTTTTCATAGACGAGCCCCAGAGAATCGATGGCTGGCAGGATGCGGTCAACGCAATGAGGATCGACTTCGATTGCGACATCTACCTCACGGGCTCGAATGCGTATCTTCTCTCGAGCGAGCTGGCCACCTATCTCTCCGGGCGCTACGTAGAGGTAAAGATGCTGCCCCTGTCCTTCTCCGAGTTCGCCGACTTCTGCGGAATCGAGTTCGTATCGGGAACTTCGGTGGCTCTCACTCCCGAGGGGGATCCCGTTCTCTTCGACGACATGCTTACTCGTTACCTTGAGTACGGGGGCATGCCAGCCATCGCATCCCTCTCGACGACCCAGGCGCAGCACTCGGCGTACATGTCCGGCGTCTACGAAGCCATCGCCGTGCGTGATATTGTCAACCGTGAGCGCGGGAAGGGCAAAAGTGCGGTGACTGACCCTTCCCTGCTGCGCCATGTGGCCGAATTCCTGGCGGACAACATCGGCAACGAGTGCTCGTCGAGTCGAATCGCCGGCGCGTTAACTTCTGCGGGGCCGAAGACCACGAACAAGACCGTTTCCTCGTATGTGGGTGCGCTTGAGGAGGCCTTCCTGTTCTATCGTGCCACGCGTTACGATTTGCACGGCAAGGCGCTCCTCAAGACGAACCCAAAGGAGTACATCGTCGACACCGGCTTCAGGACCTGGATGGCCGGCTATAGGGTCACGGATACTGG
The DNA here is from genome assembly GCF_040926265.1 of Collinsella aerofaciens. Taxonomy (GTDB): domain Bacteria; phylum Actinomycetota; class Coriobacteriia; order Coriobacteriales; family Coriobacteriaceae; genus Collinsella; species Collinsella aerofaciens_BB. The sequence continues at coordinate 20,465 of NZ_JBCOIL010000006.1, forward strand.
CCGTCTGTTCGAGAACGCCGTGTATCTCCAGCTGCTCTACGAAGGATGGAGCGTGCATGTGGGCAAGCTCTATGGCAAGGAAGTCGACTTCGTTGCGACGAAGGACGGGCGCGTGCTCTACGTGCAGGCGACTGACGAGATGTTCGCAAGCGAGACCAGGGAGCGAGAGATCGCCCCTCTGAAGTCGATACGAGACAACCACGAGAAGATCGTGGTCGTGAGGCAGGGTTCCTACGACACGGATATCGACGGCATCCGCATCGTGAGCGCGAGGGACTTTTTCCTCTAGGGCCATGCGATTCATCGCGAGGCAGTTAGGTCAAGTGAGAAACATGCCTGACATCGGTTTGCTGACGATCTAAAACAGTAAGGAGAAGCTTGGACAATCGCAAAATCGAGCAGAACGCGGTCAATGCTGTCAAGCAGGCTTTCGGCGATGTCGCTTGCGTCTATGCGTATATAGATGAGAACGACAAGACCGAATGCACCGACGGGCACCTGCAAGTCTACTCGTCTTCTTCCTTCACGATTGAGACCGTTGAAGGCCAGTTGCCGCTTCAGGTCAAGGGGACCACTTCGAAAAGAAAATCGGACCGACCTAAGCGGCAAGTTCGAGTTTCAGACCTCAGGCACTATCTCAACATTGCTGGAGGCTGCATCTATTTTTACGTCTACTGTGGGAGCGAGGCTCGTTCAGCGGAGGTTTTCTACAGACTTTTGCTTCCCTATGACCTAAAGAAGATTCTGGCCGATATTCCGGAGCAACAAGAGCGCATCTCTTTGCGTTTCGACCGGCTTCCATCAGACGCGGCGGAATTGACGCGGCTTGTCAGAAGGGCGGTCAAGGACAGAGCAAAGCAGCGAGCAGTCGCTGGCATCGCCCCCAAGACAATCGAGGAATTTAAGGACGCCGGCCTTTGCTTTGATGAGTGCGAGTTTGGAATCGAGCTGCTCGAGGGCGAGTCGCCCGCAAGCTTGGCTCCATACAGGAACGGGCTGTATATCTACGGGAAGAGCCCCTGGGGAGAGCTGTATCCCTTGAATAAGCTTGAAAACATAGTTGGCGTCGCGATTGGGTCTCGGCATGACGTCAGCTCTGGTGATGTTTCCCTAAATGCGGTGGTCATGGCCGGAGAAAATGAGAATGGCGAGCACGTTTTCTTCAGGGGTTTCGACATATGCCTCTCCACCAACACAATCACCCTCAGCGAGACCGGAACTCTTGTCGAGCGCATGGAAGAGTTGGCCCTCATGCGCGCATTGATGCAAACCGGTACGCTTTCCATAGACGGAAGCGGCTTTGCTCGCGGGTGCAAGTTGAGCGGAGGCGACCTCGACGCCCTTGAGAGTCGATTGCAGTCGCTGGAGATTATCAAGCGGGTTGTCGACGCTCTTCATTACAAGCCAGAGCTCGACATCAGTGCGTTGACCACTCAGGATTTAAGAAACATCGAGACAATTTACAAGGGATTGGTTGAGAACGCACCCCTCCACTACAAGGATCGGCAAAACGGATTCGGATATATCAATCTGGGGAACCATCCGATTAAGCTCGTGTTTTACCAAGTATCTGAAGATATGTACCGAATGGTCGATGGGCTTCGACTGGATGACCTGACGGTCTCGGTGTTCTTCCGGGGCGAGGGGGATGCCCCCGTAGTCGTCGCGCCTCTGTTCGTCCAAACGATGCAGGACTATATGAGGCTTGCCAATATCGATGCCGAGGTGTTTGCCGCTACGTTGAAGCAGTATCCAGTCACCGAAGTTAGCTCTGCCTACGTCAACGACAAGATGCTTGAAATGCTATCAGCCTACGATCAAGATGCGTGCTGTAAGGAAGAGTTGCTGAAATGCTGCGAGATGACCGTAGACGCCCTGGAAGCTTTTGCGGATCGAGAGGCAACCCTGATAAATCGATATCAAATTGCCGCTCGAAAGCGAGATCTTACTAGCGAGGAGAAATCTGAGTTAATGGCAATCCAGCTGAATTCAGATAGTGCGCTGTCGAAAGCATGCGCAGCAGCCTTGCGCGGAGACTCGGACATGGCCTCTGCGCTCAGAGCGTCACTTGACGAAGAGGCACGAACGACGCTCGGCTCATGGCCGATCGGCCGTTTCTTCGCATAAGACCGTATAGACTTTTTGAGGCATCAAAATGAAGCTACTCGTCGAATCGATTAGAAATGCGGTTGAGAAAGACTGCCTTATCCCAGCCCTTATGTCTTCCCTTACCATTCCCGACGCCATGGGGCAGCTTCTTTATCCCAATCTCGTCCTTCATAACGGGAAGAGAGCGGCGGGGCGGCAGTATGTGAAGTGGTTTGATGACTGGGCGGCAAACGACTTCCTGTTTTCGGGAGACCCCTCGAACGAAGGTGAAACGATTCCAGGTCAAATCTTTAATGGGAAGATGTGCTGGAAGCTCCGGTGCTCCCTGTTGCATTCAGGCGACTACGATGTGTCGGTCGATGCTCCCGAGAAAGACGAGAGCTTCGACTATGACTACAAGTTCGAGCTTGTCCTCCACGGGTGCAACGCCCTCTGCTCTTCCTGGCCGTCGCCCAAGAGCGGGATGCGTGCGACTAAGAGCGTGACGTTCCGCGTTGATGCGGCGTCGCTCGCGAGCTCGCTGTGCAACGCCGCGGAGGCCTGTCTTAAAGAAACGGGCGAAACGGTCAGTTACCCCAATCTGGAGTTATTCGACGTGGCTGCATGGGCGGATAGATTCAATACTCGCTGAGCCATCTCGTCAAACTCCTTGTGTGCTAAACGTTGGTGTTGGCGCCCCGGAAAAGGGGTGTGGCCAGCGCCTAGAATCTTCAGCACCACGCTGAGACGATAGGAGATGACCACATGGACACTATGGCGCACGAGGCGCCCGCGACGCCGTTGCTTGCGTTTCGCTATCGCTGCTCGAAGCGTGTCGCTTGGGGCCCTGGCCGGAGGAGAGACGACCGCTCCCTGCGAGACTGCGGAACCACCTATATCCGCTTGCTGCGGGCTTGCTTGAACCAGTTCCTCTTGAAAGAACCTATACCTCCGAAGAACTTGTTGTACGTCTCACCGTTCTCCTTGGCCTCGTACTTGACCAAGGCAAGTTCGATAGTGTAGAGGTAATCCGCCACTTGCTCGAGGCGGTAGTCGGTCATCGAGGTCTTGCGGCGTCGGACGACCCCTTTTGAGAGGACCTTGCCCACCGAGTCGTCTCGCCCGCGGAACAGAAGGAGCGCATCCTCGCGACCTTCGGCGACCTGTGCTGCGAGATGGAGGGCTGCACCATCGCGCAGGGCCCTTTCCAAAGCGAAGTGTCGAGCCGAAGTGTTGAGCGTCGGCCCTGAATGTTCAATGGCCGTTGTTTTCTGCCCCTCAAGTGGTGAACTTCTCCTCGGGGCTGTTGATTCCCCCACGCGCCCCCTTCCGTTCTCTGTGTTCCCCTTATACTCCTTGTACAAGGAGGTAAGAAGTCATGGACAAGACCGCACAGGACAGCTTGGCAAAGAAGCCCGTCGACATGAGGGACAGGATTCTCGAGCATCTCGAGGCCCTCACCTCTGCCGTCTCGCTCGACGACCTTGCCCGTCTGTCCACCTCCGACATCGCCGAGACGCTCATCATCTCCAGGAGTCTGGCGAGCCAGTACCTCAACGACCTTGTTCGCGCCGGCCTTGTGGTTAAGGTGGCGGGCAGGCCTGTCCGTTATTTTCATCGCCGCGCGTTCCAGAAGCGTTTTCAGGTAAAGCTCTCTGCAAGCGAGTACGCCTCGCTCGCCGACCTCATCCAGGCGACGGGAATCGCCGATCACCGTGACTTCGCGCGTGCCGTGGGCTTTGACCTGAGCCTCAGCTCCGTTGTCGAGCAGTGCAAGGCTGCGGTTCAGTACCCTCCGTTTGGCCTGCCCATCCTCTTGAGCGGCGGCGTGGGTGTCGGCAAGTCTTTCCTTTCTCGTCTTGTGTACGAGTATGGCAAGAACCAGGGCTTGCTGTCCCGCGACTCCTCCTATGTGCGCATCGACTGCGCCGGGGTCCCGGACGCCGCCTCGTTCAACGGGCTTCTTGACGAGTCGATCGCGAAATCGCGCGGGGGTGTGGTTTTTGTCAACGGCATCGAGGCACTCTCTCCCTCTGCGATGGAGCACTGCCTTGCGACGGCCCTCGGGCTCGATGCCTCCCAGGATGCGCCGCGCGCTCGCCTCGTTCTTTCGACGACGCTTTCCGCCGATGACCTGAAGGTTTCCTCGGCTTACAGCAAAATGCCCATCTGTGCCCGCGTCCCCTCACTCAAGGAGCGGACCCCCGAGGAGCGCGAGGATCTCATCTTGAGCTTCCTGCGCAGCGAGGGGTGCCGAATCGGTTCTGATGTGAAGATCAGCCGCGGCGCATACCGTTGCCTCGTGAACGCGGACTTTTCCGATAACATCGCCGGCTTGCGCGCCTGCGTGACGAACTGCTGCGCCAAAGCGTTCCTCAATCGCGAGGGCGACTACGTCGTCGTTCGCCCGTATCTTCTTCCCAGCGGGCTCCTCTCCTCCGCGCAGATCGATCAACAGCCCGACGATGGCGTTCTGATCGACGCGTCCCTGGATGCCGCCGAGAGCACAGGGCCGGTCGAGCAGGCGCTCGATGCCCTGTGCTCTCTCGATGAGCGATTCTGCGCCGGGGAGCTCTCTGTCTCCGAGCTCGTCTCGCAAGCTGTCTCCGCTGTGCGCGGCGTTGAGGATCACTTGATCTTCGGCCGCGGCGTTACCTCCTCGAGGTCGCGCGCCTTCGAGCGCATCGTGGGCGCGGTCCTTGCCGACGCAGGCTCTTCTTATGGCATCGAGCTTTCGAGGAAGGTCGCTTTTCTGCTGTCCCAGGAGATTTGCCTGCAGTTGTGGCCGGGCATCGGCCTGGCTAAGCGAAAGTCTGCCTGTGCGGAGCAAATCTCCCATCTCCTCGGTGCCGTGACCTCCGAATTGCCGTTTGCCTCGAGCGTCTCCGATCAGGTCGCCGCAGACGTGGAAGGGGCGCTGGGAATTTCGCTCGATCACTTCACGAAGACGCTTCTGACGCTGTGCGTCGCATCGGAGTCTCGCGACGCGAAGGCCCTTCGAACGCTCTGCGTCATCTTGTCCCACGGCTACTCAACGGCGACGAGCATCGCCGACGCGGCGAACCGTATGCTCGGCATGCATGTGTACGAGGCGGTCGACATGCCCTACGACCAGCAGCTGAAGGACATCGTCGGTCCGCTCCAGCGCCTCGTCGACCGCCATTCCTACTGCACCGGGGTCGTGTTCCTCGTCGACATGGGCTCCTTGGAGGAGGGCTATAAGGCCCTCGAGAACGTTACCGACTCCACTATCGGCGTGGTGAACAACGTCTCTACCGGTCTTGCGCTCGAGATCGGGGTCGGGCTGCTCGGCGGCAAGTCCATCGCCGAGGTTCTTGGCGACGCGACCGCCGCGTGCGTGACGCACTGCAAGGTGATCGAGCGCGTCAACCGTGAGGACGCCATCGTCTTCTGCTCCGAGTCCGGGGTCGACGCCGCGGAGAGGATACGCCAGCTCGTCTCGCAGAGCCTCCCGCGCACCATAGGCGCGCGCCTGCTCACGAGGCCCTTCAAGCAGCTCGTCGCGAACGGGTCGAACGACGCCGTTTTCTCCGAGCACCGCGTCTGCGCCGTCATCGGCACGGGAGACCCCGGGGTCGCCTCCGTCCCCTTCGTCGCCCTCGAGGACATCATGTCGACGGCGTCCGCCTCTAAGGTTGATGCCGTGTTCGGCAGGTGGCTTGACGCTTCCGAGCTCTCTTCTTTCCACGAGAAGCTGCTCTCGAACATGACGCTGCAGAACGTCATCCGCTCCATCACCATCCTCGACCCGGAGCGGCTATTCCACGAGATCGAGAGCGCCGTGCACGAGCTTCAGCGCAGGACACGCGAGAAGATCGGCAGCAACGCCATCATTGGGCTCTACGTCCACCTCTGCTGTCTCGTCGAGCGCCTTGTTACCAGAAACCCCATTGAGACCTACGTTGGTCAGGACCGCTTCGAGGAGGAGCGTGCCGATTTCATCGAGTCCTTCAGGCAGAGCTTCTCGAGCATCTCGACGCGCTATCGCGTAGAGGTTCCCGTAAGCGAGATCGCATATGTCTTTGACTACATAAGCGTGAGCGCCGCCCCGGCGCGAGAAGAGCGCCTCGGCTCCTCGGACCTCCTGCTCGACGAGTGACCTTCCCCGCGCCGCCGCAAGCTGACTGCGCGTCCTCAATAATCCGATAACCCCTTGCCCGGCGCGAATCCGGATAGCGCCGAGGCAGTACCGAACGTAAAACTTCATTTGATAGGAGCAAACATGAGTGTTGTTATGGCACGAATCGACAATCGCCTGCTTCACGGCATCATCGTGACGCAGTGGGCCCCGGTGTCGGGCGCGACCCGAGTCATGGTCATCGACGACAAGGTCGCCGGCGACGAGGTCCTGAAGTCCACTATGAGGATGGCGCGCCCCGCGGGCATGGCCGTCTCGATCATCTCCGAGCAGACCGCGCTCAAGAACTTCGCGGCGGGCAAGTACGACCGCGAGAAGGTCTTTGTCATCGCCAAGGAGCCCGAGACGATCCTTCACCTGGTCGAGTCGGGCATCGAGCTCCCGTCGCTGATCGTCGGCGGCTCGCTCGTCAAGGAGGGCGGCGTCCAGCTCACCCAGCGCGCCTATGCCTCCGCCGAGAACGTCCAGAGCTACAAGGCGCTCATCGCCCGCGGCGTCAAGGTGACGGCACAGTTCGTGCCCGCCGACAAGCCCGTCTCCGTCGCCGACCTCATCTAAGGAGGGATCATGGTCAACTTCACTATCCTGCAAGTCGTCCTTTTGACCCTGCTGGCCTTCATCAAGCACGTGGACTACTACGGCATCCCGATGATCTTCGTCAACTATGCCGTCTTCTGGGGCCTTATCACCGGCGTCGTCATGGGCGACTGGCAGACCGGCCTCGTCATCGGCGGTACCATTCAGCTCATGCAGCTCGGCGTCGCGGGCTTCGGCGGCTCGTCGATTCCCGACTACGGCACGATGGCCATCATCGCCACCGCCTACGGCGTGACCCTGGGCGCGGACACGGGCCTCGCCATCGGCCTGCCGGTCGGCATGCTCGGCATCCAGCTTGACGTCATCGTCAAGATCCTCAACGGCTTCGTCGTCGAGAAGTCCCAGAAGTTCTGCGACGAGGGCAAGTTCAAGCAGATGAACGCCATCCTGTGGGTCTGCCCCGTGCTCTTCGGCCTGTGCGCCGCCCTGCCCGTCTTTGTCTCCGTGACCCTCGGCCAGCCCGCCGTCAACTGGCTCCTCGAGGTTATGCCCCAGTGGTTCCTCTCCGGCCTCACCCTCGCCGGCAAGATGCTCCCGGCCGTCGGCATCGCGATGCTGCTGCGTTACATGCCCACCGGCAAGTACTTCCAGTACCTGCTCGCCGGCTTCTTCCTCTCGGCCTTCCTGAACGTGCCCATCATCGGCGCCGCCATCGTCGGCGTTGCCCTCGCGATCGCGTTCTACCAGCGTGCCGAGAGGGACACCGAGCTCGCCGCCCACGCTTCCGCAGACGCCTTCATCGGAGAGGATGAGTAACCATGGAAAACGAGAACATCACCGCCGTCGCCGAGGGCAAGCCCTCCGGCTACAAGGTCACCAAGAAGGACCTGCGCAACGCGAACTGGCGCTGGCTCATGAGCGTGTGCACCTTCAACTACCAGACCCAGCAGGGCGCCTCAGTCGCCTACGCCCTCTCGCCGGTCCTGAGGAAGATCTACACGAACGACGAGGACTATAAGCAAGCGCTCAACAACCACTTCCGCTACTACAACACCCAGCCTTGGCTCGCTGCCATCATCCTTGGCGCCTGCGTGGCCATGGAGGAACGCGACGGCCTAGCGGCGGCGGACGCCGTCCAAGACCTGAAGATCGGCACCATGGGACCGCTCGCCGGCGTCGGCGACTCCCTGCTCATGACCATGATCCCGACCATCATGGGCTCCATCGCCGCCTACATGGCCATCGAGGGCAACCCCGTGGGAGCCGGCATCTGGTTCGCGCTCATCCTGGCCATCTTCTGGGTCCGCATGCACGCCCTCGAGTTCGGCTACAAGCAGGGCGTGAAGCTCGTCACCGACTTCAGCGAGAAGCTTCCCAACCTCACTGCCGCCGCCTCCGTGCTCGGCCTCACCGTGGTCGGCTGCCTCATCGCCTCGGTCATCGGCGTCACCTGCCCGATTAGCTTCAGCTTCGGCGACGTCTCGATGGAGATTCAGCCGCTGCTCGACAAGATCCTGCCTGCCATGATCCCCGCTGCCATCACGGGAAGCGCGTATTACCTTCTTACCAAGAAGAACGCGAGCATGACGGCCCTCATCCTCGTGGTGATTGTCCTCGCGATGGTCGCCTCCGCCGCCGGCATCCTCGCCTAGCTTCGACCCAAGAGATTGGTGAATCAATGAGAAAGATAGTTGTGGCGAGCCATTCCCTTCTCGCCCAGGGCTTCAAGGACACCCTCGAGTTTCTTACGGGTAAGAGCGACGCCGTCAACGCCGTGTGCGCCTACGTGAACGACAACGGCGAGGGGCTCGACGCGGCGGTCGAGGCGGCTCTTTCGGGCACTGACGAGGTCGTCGTCCTCACCGACGCGGTCGGCGGCAGCGTGAACCAGCGCTTCTCCCGCTTCGCCTCCGACCGGATCCACGTGATCGCGGGTGTCAACCTCCCGCTCGCCATGACGGTCGCGCTCGCGCGCCCCGACGAGAAACTCGACTTCGACGCCCTCGTCGACGAGGCGCGCCAGCAGATCGTCTACGTGAACGGTGCCAGTTCCGCCGAGTGCGAAGACGACGAATAGAGGAGGTCGACGATGAGAGAGTTCCTTAAGGACGTGTGGATGCACGGCGGTGAGGAAAGCCGCGCCATCACCCCCGAGAACATCACGGGCGAGAAGGGCCGTGCCGCCATGTCGGCCAGCCACCTCGGCGTCGGCCGCAAGGGCTCGTGCTGCGTGCCCCTTGAGTCCGGCGAGACCATCACGCTCGCGGACATCGAGGGCCCCGGCATCATCCGCCACATCTGGATGACCGTCCCCGACAAGACCGCCGCCGGCAGCTTCGTCATGCGCGACCTCGTGCTGCGCTTCTACTGGGACGACGAGGAGACCCCCTCGGTCGAGTGCCCTGTCGGCGACTTCTTCTGCAACGGCTTCGGTGAGCGCGCCATCGTCAACTCGATGCCCATCTGCGTGAACCCGACGGGCGGCATGAACTGCTACTTCGAGATGCCTTTCAGGAAGCACGCCAAAGTCACGCTTACGAGCGAGCACCCCGGGTTCATTAAGTACATCTTCTACACGTTCAACTACGCGCTCACCGACGTGCCGGACGACGCCATGTACTTCCACGCCCGTTTTAACCGCGAGCGCAGCACCCGCAGGGGCGTCGACTACACCGTGCTCGACGGCGTGCGCGGTAAGGGCTACTACGTCGGCACCTACATGGCCCTGTGCGCCCTGGAGCGCTATTGGTGGGGCGAGGGCGAGATGAAGTTCTTCCTCGACGGCGACGAGGAGTTCCCCACGGTCACCTCGACGGGAGCCGAGGACTACTTCGGCGGTGCCTGGGCCTTCCTCGACAGGCCGCCCCACGCGCTGCCCGAGGCGCAGTGCTTCAACACGCTGTTCGCCGGCTACCCGTACCGCTCGACGCGCGACGCCACGCGCGACCGCTTCAGCGCGGGCAAGTCGAACCCGAACCCGATGCTCGCGACCAACGACGACGCGCTGCCCAGGCACGGCCTCTACAGGTGGCACCTTCCCGACCCGATCTCGTTCAAGGAGGACCTGCGCGTGACGTTCCAGGACCTCGGCAACGACGACATCAAGCTCTACGAGCGCGAGGACGACATCTCCACCGTCGCCTACTGGTACCAAAGCGAGCCGCACGCCGTGCTCGCCCCGTTTGCCGCAAGGCAGGACCGCGTGCCCAGGTAGGGTCGCCTCGAAACAAGCCAACGTTATGGGCGCCCGCGGTTGACCATGACTGCGGGCGTCCCTTTGTAAGGAGGATCACATGAGCGAAAAGCAAATGAGGCTTGGCGCCCTCGAGGCCGGCGGGACCAAGATGGTCTGTGCCGTGGTGTCCGGCGACGGCGAGGTCCTCGACCGTATGGAGACCCCGACGCTTACGCCCGCCGAGACCGTCCCGCAGATGATCGAGTGGTTCACCGCCCGCGATGTGGACGCGTTGGGCATCGGCGCCTTCGGCCCGACCTGCGTCGACCCCAACGACGAGCGCTACGGCTCCATCCTCCAGACGCCCAAGCTCGCGTGGCGAGGCCATGGTCTTCGCGCCGCGTTCGCCGACGCCCTCGGGATTCCGGTGGCCTACGACACGGACGTGAACGTTGCCTGCCTCGGCGAAGTGGTCTACGGCTGCTGCAAGGGGCTCGAGGACGCCGTCTACGTGACCATCGGCACCGGCGTGGGCGCGGGCGTCATGTGCGCGGGCAGGCTCCTTCACGGCATGCTGCACCCCGAGGCCGGCCACATGCTGGTAAGGACCCGTCCCACCGAGGAGGGACGCTGCGTCTGCCCGAGCCACGCGAGCTGTCTCGAGGGCCTCGCCTCCGGCCCCGCCATTGCCGCGCGCTGGGGAAAGCCCGCGGCCGAGCTCGCGGACAACGATGAGGCGTGGGCGCTCGAGGGGGATTATCTGGGGCAGATGTGCGCGAACCTCGTGCTCATGTACTCGCCTCGCCGCATCGTCCTCGGCGGCGGCGTGATGCACCAGGAGCAGCTCTACGGCATCGTCCGCAAGAAAACCCTCGAATATCTGGGTGGCTACATCCAGACCGCCGAGCTTAAGGACATGGAGCGCTACATCTGCGCCCCGGGCTGCGGCGGCGACCAAGGAATCCTCGGCGCGGCCGAGCTGGCAAGAAGGGCGCTCGCGTAACTTGCGCTCTCTCCGCCATACAACGCGTTAAGAAAAGACGAGCGCTTCTTGCCAATTGAGCGGCAAGAAGTGCCCGTCTTTTGCATTTTTGTCTCTCAAAATCTTATTTTCACGATTTGCATTTTCATCCCGTTGTCACCGACCCTTGCGAGAAACCGGAAAAAGCCGCCGACAGAAGGGTCTCTCAAATCGTTGTAGCCCAGCATATAGCCGCGACTTGTGACCTGCAGGCGGCTGTTCCACGTGCCGATTTCCTTGGCGGCATCCGAAACCGCAAAATATGCCCCCACATCCTTGATTTTTGCAGACTTAAGCCATGTTTTTGCGATCATCTTTACTGCCGTCCGATTGGCAGCATCAAAGACCAGCACACCGCCGGGGAAAGCGTCCGCCATCCCCCGCACCAGTTCCCGGACTTGCTGGGTCAGGAAGTAATAGAACACCCCGGAGGCAAAGAACACCGCCCCGCCGGAGGCATCGATTTTGCCAAACCATGCGGTGTCTTTCAGGTCGCAGGGGATATTTTGTTCCCGATCCCCGGCGGGCAGTAGCTGCTGCCGCAAAGCAATCACATCCGGGAAGTCCAGATTGTAGATCTTGCATCTACCGTTGTCGCAGGTTCTGCCGGTGTTGTCCAACCCGCAGCCCAGATTGACCACCGCCGCATTGGGGTGGCCTTTCAGGTAATCCCGCACCTCGAAAGCAAGGTCACTCTGCCGCATGGCCACCTCCAGCGCACCAAAGCGCTGCATCAGGCTGCGGGAGTTTTTCTCTGCCTCTGAAAAGTCGTAGTCGATCTGGTCGAGTAGACGAACCGCTGTTTCATCCCTGTAAAGGTTCGGGTACAGCTCCGTACACAGCTTTCGGGAATACAGCGGGAGGATCAGCGTCTCTTGCACGGTGTTTTTCTCAATTTTACATTTCATAGGTTTCTTCCTCAGTGAATAAAAACTGTCATAATTGCCGCCAGCACAGCCGCTATGACTGTCATGCCTATCGCCATGTGCAGGATGGATGCAAAAATGCCCGCATGGCGTCCTCAAACGCCATATCCGCCACACTGCCTTGCAGAACGGCGCAACGCCCCTCCTGAATTGCAGTTCGGTTGAGCTTTCTAGCCTTCTCTACGCTGACGGGCGAATAGTCGATGCCCTTGACGACGCCATGCGGGCATTTTTTCAGCAGTCGTTTTATGTTTGCCCCGCCGCCGCAGCCGCAATCCAGCACCTTGGCATTTGGCGCAAGTCGTAGAAACTGAAGTCCCTACCGCGCCACAGGGCTGTGGCCCATATTCATCATGGCAACCATAAGTTTTCCGCCGGGGCCCACGGGCTTGCGGGTGTTTTCAAAGAACGACATCTGGCCCCTCCGATTTCATGCATTCCGCATAGGTCAACGGGAACGAGGCCTTCAGCACCGCGCTTTTCTGCACCGCCCAGCCGTTTTGACGCAGGAAACGCAGGTATTCCTCGCTCGTCCACCTGCTGTGGAGGGGGAATCCCGCCATACTCATGAAAAAGGCTTTTGCCTTGCCGGAAACCGAGCTCCCCGCGTGGGTGAAGGTTGGCGCGATGAGCACGCCGTCGTCCTTCAGCACCCGCCTGATTTCTTGCAGGGCCTTTTCCGGATGCGGCACTATGTGAAGCGCGTTGGACGCGATCACCACATCAAAGAACTTCTGTGCATAGGGCAGGCGGAACATATCTTGTACGGAAAAGTGCAGCTTTGCGGATTGATTGTCCCGCTTTGCTTCAAGGATCATCTTTGCAGAAGCGTCCGTAGCCTCGATGTGCGCCGCCGCATTCACGATGCTCTTTGCGATAAGCCCCGTGCCGGTGGCAACCTCCAGTACGGTTTTTGCTTTCACCACCGGCCTGATCAGCTCATACATCTTCTCATACGCCGCCCGGTCCTTTCGCATGAAACGGTCGTACCGACCGGCATTCTTGTCCCAGAAGCCCTTACATTCGTGCATTGCTATCGCCCCCAAATAGTTAGAGACATCTAACTATAACACACGAATCATGCAGTAAGATAAGGCTAACCTTATTCTCGGCTAAGACGCATCTCTCCGACCCTTTGAATCACCCCTTTTCACGCCACCCGCTACGAACCCCGGCGGAAACCAGGGAGTGATTAAAGGAGCGGCCTGAGGTTTTGCGAATCAATTGAGTCATTCCCGAAATCGCGAATCAAGGGCCTGAGTCGTTAGGCCCTCACAGGGGGGACCGCGATGGTGGCCACCGCGCCGCCCGAGGGGCTGTTGGCGAGCGAGACGGAGCCCCCGTGGGCGCTCGCGGCCTCGGAGGCGGCGTGGAGGCCGAGCCCGTAGTGGCGGCCTCCGTCGCGCGAGGAGCGGGAGGAGTCGTCTGTGAAGAGGCGCTCACAGCCGCGTTCGAGGGCGGCGGGAGAGAAGCCCGGTCCGTCGTCGGCCACCTCGATGACGAGGTGTCCGCCCGCGACGTCGCAGGAGACCGCCACGCGCGAGCGCGCGTGCTCGGCGGCGTTGACCACAAGGTTCGCGGCGGCTCGCGCCAGGGCGGTTCGGTCGAGCGGGGCCTCGGGCGCGCCCGCGACAGCGGGGCCCGTGGCCGCGTCGAGCGTCACGCCTCGCGCCCGGGCGATCTGGGCGGCCTCGGCGAGGACCTGCTCGCAGAGCTCGGCCGGCCGCATGGGGGCCCTCTCCGCCCCGCCGGACCCGCGCGAGGCCTCGATGAGCAGGCGCACGTAGCCGTCGAGCCTTTCGACACTGCCGGCTATGTCGCGCGCGGCGGCCGCGAGGTCGGCGTCTTTCTCGTCTTCCAGCTCCTCCGCCACGAAGTCGGCGTTGGCGCGCAGCACGGTGAGCGGCGTCTTGAGGTCGTGGGCGAGCGACGCCACCTGCTCGCGCTGCCCCCGCTCCGCGGCCCAGCGGGCCTCGAGCGACTCGGCGAGGGAGGTCCGCATGGCGTCCATCGCGGCGAGGACGTCGTTCACCTCGCGTACGTTGGTGCTGCCGACCGCGAAGTCGAGCTCCCCCGCGCCGACGCGCCCCGCCGCCTCCGCGAGCGGCGCCATCTTGCGCGAGATCACGCGGCTCGCGCGGCGCGCCACGAGCGCGAGCGCGAGCGCGCTTCCCGCAGCGGCGCCGACGAGCATGAGATTCTGCGGGTTGGGAAGCAGGCCGGCGAGGTCGCGCGAGACCCACTGCGGCAGGTACTCGCTGACGAGTGCGCAGGCCCCGCCGCCCTTGAGCGGGAACGCGGCGTAGGTGAGGCCCGAGCCCCCGCCCTCGATCTCCACTGTGCCCGGATTCGCGGCGAGTGCCGCACGGGCCATTTCCGTCGCGTCCTCGAGCCGCGTGCCCTCGAGGTCTGTCATCAGTACGTATCCGTCCTTATTCAGGATGAGGTAGCGGTACGCCGTCGGCACGTCCTGCTGCCCGCAGACGCCGTCGCGTGCCAGACCCTCCGCGACCTCGCGCGCATTGGCCGGCCCCCAGCTTGCCTCGTAGACGAAGCCCGCGTTGATTGCCGCGGAGAGCGCCATGAACGATGCGAGCCACGCCGTGGCGACCGCCGCGAACGCGTAGGCGAAGTAGCGTGCGATGACGAAGGAGAGCGGCATGCCCCCGCGACCTCGCGCACCGGTCCTCAGAGCTGCCATTTGTACCCCATCCCCCAGACGGTCGCGATCGGATCGGCGCCGGCCTCGGAGAGTTTTCTCCGGGCGCGGCTGACCTGCATGGATATGGCCGCGTCGTCGGCGTCGCTCTCCCAGCCGAGCACTGCCTCGCGGATCTGCGCGCGGCTCATGACCTGCCCGGGGTGGCGGGCGAGGTACTCGCAGATGGCGTATTCGGTGGGCGTGAGCGGCACGGCCTCTCCGCTCACGGCGAGGCCGCGCGCCCCGAGGTCGATCCGCACCTCCCCGAAGGAGAGGGCGTGCGAGCGCGGCCGGCGCTCACGGCGTAGATGGGCCGCGACCTTGGCGCGCAGCTCCGCGGCCCCGAAGGGCTTGCGGACGTAGTCGTCGGCGCCCAGGCCGTAGCCGGCCACGGCGTCCTCCTCGGCCACGCGCGCGGTCAGGAAGATGATGGGCCCGTCGAAGTCCGGGCGGATCTGCCGCACGAGCTCGAAGCCGTCGAGCCCCGGCATCATGACGTCGCAGAGCGCGAGGTCGAAGCGCGAGAGGTCCATCCCCGGGACCGCCGTCGGGTCCGCTGCCTTGACGACCTTATGGCCGTCGCGGTCGAGGACGCGCGCGAGCGCGTCGAGGATCGCCCGCTCATCATCCACTGCCAGTATCCTCGCCATGTTCGACCTCCTGAAACTCCCGTCGGCATTGTACTTGCGCCGCGCTCAGCGGTCCAGAGCCCCGCGCGCAGCCGCGGGCGCCTGGGCCGCGTCGCACGCGCGGTAGCGCACGCCCGAGCCGCCGCGCGCCTCGATCTCGAGCCAGCCCTCGCCGTCCGACTCCCGCCCGAAGAAGATGAGCTGGAGCTCTCGGACATTGCCTCTGTCGTTCGCCGCGTCCACCAGGTAGACGTAGTTCGCCCCCGCCCCGGTGGCGTCGGCGTAGGAGCTCGCGTGGCTACCGGGCTCGGGCGCGGGCGCCCACATGGTGATCTCAGGGTTGGGCAGCACGCGGTCGGCGATCGAGCGCAGCACCGACCCCCAGCCGGCGTCGAGCAGGGCATTCCCGCCCAGAACGAGCGCTGCGGAGAGGAGGACGAGCACGACGGCGAACGGCTTCCTACGCATCTGCCCTCCCGTCCTCGAAGCGGCAGAACCAGGCGAGAAGGACGGCGGCGGCTGCCAGGGTGAGCACGAGGCCAGCGAGCGCAGTTGTGAGGAGAGGGCCCGCCGCGCGTGCGGCGTCGATGAAGGCCTCCACCCCGAGCGACCCTAGGCGCGCGGGCCAGGCGAGCGGCACCCAGTTCAGGGGCGTCGCCAGGGCACCGGTGAGCTCGCCGGTCATGAGGCCGTGCGCAAGTCCGCCCACCGAGAAGAACGCGAGGAGCACCCCCGCCGCGCCGGCGCCGATGGCGGCGTTGCGGCCGAGGCGCAGGGCCACGCCGAGCTCCAGCGCATAGAGGGGCAGGCTGCCCAGCACGATGCCCACCCAGGCGGCCGCAAGCGGCGCGGGCCCGAGCGGTAGGCGCCCGGCGACGGCGAGCACGGCCCCGAACACGCCGAGCGCCACGGCCAGCGCGCCTGCGCCGAGCGCCGCAAGGGCGAGCAGCTTCGCCGCGACGGCGCGCCCGCGCGAGGGGACCGCCGTGAGGTTGGCGAGGCGCCCGGCAGCGCGCTCCTCGTCCACGGCGAGCCCGCAGACGATGGCGGACATGAGCGGCATGAGGGCGCCGAGGAACTGGGCGTAGGCGTCCGCGCCCAGCGCCGGGTCCCATCGGGTTATGGAGAAGTACTCGCCGCAGGCAAGACCGGCTGCCAGGCCGCAGACGAGGTGCACCACTGCGAGCGGGGAGCGCGCCAGGCGCAGGGCCTCGGAGAGCAGGGCCCGCGGGAGGGTCATGCGCGGCGTCGGGTCGGAGAGTCGTGTCATGGCCATCACCTCTCCTCGGAGCGCGCGAACCAGGCCGCGCCCGCCGCCGTGAGCGCGGCGAACGCGATCGCGCAGACCGCAAGGCCCGCCAGTGTGAGCATGCCGTCCGCCGCGAGCGCCCCGCCGAGCGCCATGTCCGCCGCGAGTGGCTCGCCGCTCGGCAGCACGGGGATGAAGCTCGTGGGGATGACCATGCTCGCCGACGGCGGAAAGAGCTGCGGCAGCGGCATCAGCGACCAGGCGAACCCACCCACGAGCTGCGTGGCGAGCGGGCAGAAGATGCCCGCGAGCATGCCGAGCCGCGCCGTGAGGAAGAGCCCTGCGGGGATCATCCACGCCGCGGTCACCGTGTTGGCGAGCGCGCAGAGGAGCATCGTGAGCGTGCCCGCGGCCGTGAGGCCCTGCGAGGAGAACGCCGAGCCCGCGAGGTAGATGCCGAAGACCACGAGGTTCGAGAGCGTGCAGAGCGCGAGGCACCAGAGCGCCTTGGCCCACCAGGCGCGCCCGAGCGGGAAGCCCAGGCCCAGAAGCCCCCGCATCCGCGTGCGAGCGTCCGCCCGCGCGACGCACGCCACCACGAGTGAGAGAGACACGGGCAGGAAGAGCGCATACCAGTAGTTCCACGCGCTGAAGATCTGCACGCCCCGGTAGGGCATCGCGCCGAGCAGCGGCATCGGCAGCGCCATGAGCACGGCCAGGCGAACCGGTGCCGCGTGGCGCGACTTCAGGGCCTCGGCGCGCAGGCCCGCGAGCAGGCCGCCTTTCTCGCCCGTCATGCCGCCACCTCCCCGCGTGCTCGTCGCCCTTCCCGGCAGAAGCTCATGAAGAGTTCCTCGAGGTCCTGCCCGGGCCGAAGCGCATCCTCGTAGGCGAGGCGCCCTCCGCAGATGATGCCGATGGTGTCCGCCATCTGCTGCACCTCGGAGAGGATGTGGCTCGAGACGATCACCGTCGTGCCCGCCGCCGCGAAGCCGCGGATCTGGTCGCGCAGCTCCTCGATGCCGATGGGGTCGAGGCCGTTGGTGGGCTCGTCGAGCACGAGCAGGCGTGGCCGGGCGATCAGCGCCAGCGCGAGCCCCAGGCGCTGCCGCATGCCCATCGAGAAGCGCCCGGCGCGCTTCTTCCCAGTGTCTGCGAGGTCCACGGCGGCGAGCACCTCATCTATGCGGCTCTCGGGAAGGCCCAGCAGCGTGGTGCGCACGCGCAGGTTCTCGCGCGCGGTGAGGTTGGGGTAGAGCGGCGCCTCCTCGATGAGGCTGCCGATTGCGTAGAGGTCCTCGCGGCGCCAGGCGTGCCCGGCAAAGAGGATCTCCCCGGCCGTCGGCCGCAGCATCCCGCAGATTATCTTGAGCGTTGTCGACTTGCCGGCGCCGTTGGGGCCGAGCAGCCCGTACACCTCGCCCTTGCGGATATGAAGGCTCACGTCGGCCACGGCGTCCTGCGCCTGGTCGCCGCGGCCGAAGCGCTTGGTGAGCCCGCGCGTCTCGAGCATGTAATCCATGGGCTTATCCTTTCTCTTCCGGGCGCGCGGGCCGAGTCGCCGTGCCCGCGCGCCTTACCTTTCGGGTTCAACATCCATGGTGGGGCGCGTTTCTAACGAAGCCGTAACGGCCGTTGGGCTCTTTTGGCGCCAGCCCTTCTCGACCCGTACGCCACTCATGGTATGTTTATCGCGATAACAAGGACGGAGGTGCCCGTGGCACGCAATAAGTACCTGGAGGAGACGGTCGAGAAGATTCTCGACGTTGCCGAGCGGCTCCTCGTGGAGCGCGGCTACGAGCACACCACGATGATCTGAAGAGCAATACGCTAAATCGAAAAAGGCAAACCCTGGAGACGTGATTTTCGCCATAACGAGCAAGAATATCGAAGATGTCTGCACACCATTGGCGTAGGAAGGGGAACAGCCGGTTGCAATTAGCGGACACTCTTGCGCGTATGCGACCGAAAGCATTATCCCGAGATACCTAGCATATTTAATCAGGGCTGCCAGTGGCAGCGTGAGGGCAATCTAGGGGTGGCGGTTCTGCCCGCTGCCGTCCCGTGCTGATTCTGGCTTGCGAGGCGATTCTGCTATCCTGCGAGTTGAAAAGGTTCCATCCCGGTGACAAGAGCTCCCTTGCTCTTCCGCGAACAGCGGATAGCCGGGGCGGTCGTTTGTTAGTAGTACTTTTTGAACGATAAAGTTACCGTGATAATCAAGCGGTTGACTGCCGTTGCCTAAGCAGTCTTGTCATATCGTTGCCGCAGTCCCCGGCGCAGTGCGCAGCTCCTGCCGAATCTTCCGAAAGCGTTCCGGGACTTCGGCAAGCTCCATCTTCTGCGGGGCATCGACCGTACCCGCTTCCTTCGCCGTTTCGTAATACCAGCACTTGTAATCCACCATCTCCATGGTGTGCTGCAATTCCGCCATCTGCTGTTTCAGAACTTCTTGTTGGCGTCGGAACATGGCAAGGCGCAAATCGATGGTGTCGTCTCCTTGCAGCGCCATCTCGATGTACTGCCGGATGTCCTTGATGGACATCCCGGCTTTCTTCATGCAGCCGATCACCTGCAGCCATTCGATATCCGATTCCCGGAACATGCGAATGCCACCGGAGGAGCGCTCCACGAAGGGCAGCAGCCCCTCCTTGTCGTAGTAGCGCAAGGTGGACGCCGCAACCCCCAGCAGCTTCGCCATCTCTCCCACCGTATAGACCATCTGAAAACCCCTCCGAATTATTCCAGAATCCCCTTGACTTAAAGTTAACTTCAAGTTCTAGGATGCACATGAAGTTCAAAGGAAGCATGCTTCCAAACGGAATGGTTGTCAATCGTAAGGAGGGGAATCGAACGTGAGCAGGCCGATTGTTTTCTGCCACATGATGTGCGCTTTGGACGGAAAGATCATGGGCGGTTACATGGGAACGCCGCAGGGCAGAGCGGCGGGCGATGCGTTCTACGACATCGCCTTCGGGAAAGAGCCCTTTTACCATCACCAGGGCTGGCTGTCCGGCAGGGTGACGACGGACGACAACTTCACCTTCTACAGGAAGCCAGACCTGGACGAAGATGCGCCGGCCGTTCCGGCGGGTGATTTCATCGCGCAGCCGGACTTCGGAATGTTCTATGTCTCCGTGGACCCCCACGGCAAGCTGGGGTGGAAAAGCAGCACCCTGCGCTATGTGGATACCACCGCCCATGTCGTCGAGGTGCTGACAGAGCAGGTCGACAACGCCTACAGAGCATTTTTGAGAAAGCTGGGAATCTCGTACATCATCGCGGGAGAAACGGAGCTGGATCACGGTCTGGCCCTTTCCAAGCTGAAAGAAGAATTCAACATCGAGACCCTGATGCTGGGCGGTGGCGGCGTGCTGAACTGGTCGTTCCTGCAAGCGGGGATGTGCGATGAGATCAGCATCGTGTTGGCGGCGGCGGCAGACGGGAGCCCGGATACGCCGCCGGTTTTCCGAGCCGCAGAAGGCATTTCGGAGAGCAAGGCCCTTGGCTTCACGCTGAAAGAGGCGAAGGCCATGGACGGCGGGGCGGTCTGGCTGCGCTATGGCGTGAATCGATAATCCTAAGCAGGAGGTTTCAATTATGAGGTATGAACGAAAAGAGCAGTTCGAGAAGGTCAACGCATTCGGTACGGGAACGGCGAACACCGCCTACGCCCAGTACTTCACCGGCGATTCGTTCCTGAATCCGCTGACCGATCCGGAAGGCGGCCTGTTCGCCGCCAACGTGACCTTCGAGCCGGGATGCCGCAACAACTGGCATATCCACCACGCGGACAAAGGAGGCGGTCAGCTCCTGCTCTGCACGGCTGGCGAGGGCTGGTACCAGGAGGAAGGCAAGGCCGCCGTCAGCCTGCACGAGGGCAGCGTTGTGATGATCCCCGCCAACGTCAAGCACTGGCACGGAGCGAAGAAGGACAGCTGGTTCAGCCATATCGCCGTGGAGGTTCCCGGCGAGAATTGCGTGAACGAGTGGTGCGAGCCGGTATCCCATGAAGATTACGCAAGGCTGTAGGGAGGAACGAAACATGGCAGTCAAACAGACGGCAGGCAGAGATGCCCTGGGCGAATTCGCCCCGAAATTCGCGGAACTGAACGATGACGTGCTCTTCGGAGAGGTCTGGAGCCGAGAGGGGCAGCTCAGCCTCCGCGACCGCTCCCTCGTGACCGTCGTCGCGCTGATGGCTCAGGGGCTTACCGATGAGAGCTTCCGCTATCACCTGACGACGGCAAAGAAGAACGGTATTACAAAAGAAGAAATCGCGGAGGTCGTGACCCATGCAGCCTTCTACTGCGGCTGGCCCAAGGCGTGGGCGGTTTTCCGCATGGCAAAGGATATCTGGGGCGAGGATTAGAACGATGATCTTGAATGAAACCTACCCGTTGGCAAACGGAGTTCAGGTTCCCAAGCTGGGACTGGGCACCTGGTTCATCGACGATGCCGAGGCAGCGGAAGCCGTTCGCGAGGCGGTAAAGCTGGGCTATCGCCTGATCGACACCGCGCAGGCCTACGGAAACGAACGCGGCGTCGGCGAGGGCGTGCGCACCTGCGGCGTTCGCCGGGAAGAGCTGTTCGTCGCCAGCAAGATCGCGGCAGAGCTGAAGACCTACGAGGATGCGGCGAAGTCCATCGATGAGACGCTGGAGAGAATGGGGCTCGACTACCTCGACCAGATGATCATCCACTCTCCCCAGCCGTGGAGCGAGTTCCGTGTGGAGAAGCGCTATTTCGAGGAGAACAAGGAGGTCTGGCGTGCGTTGGAGGATGCGCGGGCGGCGGGCAAGGTCAAGGTAATCGGCGTGTCCAACTTCCTGCAAGATGACCTTGAGAACCTCTTGGGCTCTTGCCGCGTGATGCCCATGGTCAATCAGATCCTCCTGCACATCACCAACACCGATTCGGCATTGGTGGACTTCTGCAAGGCACAGGGCATTCAGGTGGAGGCATACTCTCCCATCGCCCACGGCGAGGCGCTGAAGAATCCGGCGATCGTTAAGATGGCAGAGAAGTACGGCGTATCTGCCGCCCAGCTCTGCATCCGCTATGTCCTTCAGCTTGGAGCCGTTGCGCTTCCCAAGACGGCAGATCCCGCCCACATGGAAAGCAACGCGGACGTGGATTTCGCGATCTCCGAGGAAGATATGGAAACTCTCAAGAACATGGAGCGCATCGCCAACTATGGTGACTTCAGCGCATTTCCCGTGTTCAGCGGGAAGCCTCTTGCATGAGGAGCAAGCGTGAAATGAAAACCTTGATTCTGTACTACTCCTACGGAGGCAACACGAAGCGCATCGCCGAGATGATCCAGAGGGAAATCGGCGGGGATATTGCTCGTATGGATACGGTTGTTCCCTACGATGGCGATTATGATGAAGTCGTCAATCAGGGGCAGCGTGAGATTGCCGAGGGTTATTGCCCGGAACTGAAGCCGCTGCACATTGGCTGGAGAGATTACGACACCATCATCCTGGGTTCTCCTGTCTGGTGGTACACCTTTGCGCCCGCCATGCGCAGTTTCCTGGAGCGGGCTGACCTGACCGGGAAGATCGTGTATCCGTTTGCCACCAATGGCGGCTGGCTGGGACACACGCTGAAGGACTTTGAGGAAGCCTGCAAGGGCGCAATCGTGAAGCCGGGCCTCGATGTGCAGTTCGATGAATCCATGCTCCGTACTTCTGAGAAAGATATTCAGGCATGGATTAATACAATCTGCAGATAATCGATCTGCAGCTTTCGGCATCCGCCACAGAGCTGGCAAGGATTTGGGGCAAAACGAAAGCTCAACGCCCTGAGTTCGAAGTGTTTTTATTGTAACTGTCTTGGCTTTTATTCCCGGAACCGACAAAGCGTGCCTCCGCCTCTTTTGCGTGAAGCCGGCCGGGATGTGAGGCAGTTTTGCGTCAGCAGATTAGTGCAAGGGGCCAACGGACGGGGCTTCATTGGCCCCTTGCACACCGATCGCGAATTAGAACATGATAGCGTCGTCGGCTGTGAAGGCATTAAGGGACCCCTGCTTGACCTGGATGCAGACGTACGTGATGCCCGAGTCGGATGCGGCGCGGAACTGGCGGTGTGCGACGGGGGAAATGCGCAGCCAGTCGCCGGCTGCAAGCTCGATATCCTCACCGTCGATCGTGACTGAACCGGCGCCCTCGAGCACGCCATAGATCTCCTCGTTTTCCTTGTGTGCATGGACGAACGGAACGCCAGCGCCGGCGGGAAGATTGTTGACACTCACCTCTGCCCCGGTAAGCCCGAGCACCTCGTGCAGCTCGACACGGCTCTCATTTCCGATGTGGGTCTTTGCATAATTAGCCATAATGGTTCCTCTCTTTGGGTTGATTTACCTTGCAGGCATCTCCTGCGTGAGTTATATTCAACGCGAAGGCGCATGCAAATACGAGTACGCACATATTTGTAACTGCGTACTTTTTGTGAAACCGGTATGGTCAAGGAGGTTGGTCTCCCATGATGGCGAAAGAGGAGCTTCCGGAGTGTCCGGTCGCAACGGCGGTAGCGCTCATTGGCGGAAAGTGGAAGCTGCTCATTATCCGTAACTTGCGCGTACGCCCTTGGCGTTTCAACGAGTTGCGCCGCAACCTTGAGGGGATCTCTCAGAAGGTGCTTACCGACAGCCTGCGGCAGATGGAGGATGATGGGCTGGTCTTTCGCCATGACTATGGCGAGAATCCTCCCCGCGTTGAGTATGGCCTTACCGAGCTCGGCCGCCAGATGATGCCCATCATGGACTCGCTCGCAGACTTCGGCGCCTATTACAAGACGGTCGTTTCGTAGCGGACACGCTGCTTAGAGGGCGGAGAACCGCTACGAGTACGGTAGCGGTACTCCTACGGCTGCTGTCGTTCCCGCAGGATTAGAGCGGAAGGAGACTGCAATGGGGTCGTCCGCCCCACAAGAAGGCCCTCTCTTCCCGGTATGGCGCCGACATGCGCACGCCGGCTCAAACTGCTCGATGCGCGAAGTGTTGTTATGGCTTCACTCAGCCTGCGGACGCCCAATCATCCGTGCACCACATTCTGCCCATGTGCATGGGCGGCTGCCCCCACCGCCATATGGTCTCCGGCGAGCGCCGTTGCCCCTGGTTCAAAGACGGCCCCGATGCCTACGTCCTCGCCAAAACTCGCGACGCCCGTAAGAGCCGCCAATAAAACCTCCGGCCCTGCTTGGCCCTGGGAATAAACGTCAGACTTGCCCGATTCACGCTTCGCGCAAGGGCCGTTCTACTTCCCAAACCTGATCTGTCTGTCGCACAGCTCAAGGGAGCCTGGGATACCTCTTTGATATCTTCCACGAACTACTGGAGTGCGGCACAGTCGGATGACTGGACCGTTTTCGTTGGAGCTTGGTTGTTTGCCTGTGTGAATGGCGTATTTGCTTTAGCTAGCGGTTGCGACGCCTTGTTGCGGAAATGCTAACTGATGCAACTACGCCACCGGCAACACTCAGGGCGACTGCTATCGCGCCGTTGTCGCCCGTAGCGGGTAGGGTGGTCCTGGCTGGTTTAGCTGCCGTTACTGCCTTGGTGGAAACGGGATTTGCCGCGGGCTTTTCTGTCTTGGGCTGCGGTGTGGGCTCGGGCTTGGTTTCCGGTTCGGGTTTGACCTCTGGGATCGGCTTAACACTTGGATCGGGTTTGGAACCGCTCGTATCGGTTGCAATCAAGTGCACGTCGCTGTCGAAGACGTAGCGGATGTAGTAATCGTGCCGCGTCTCGTGCATAATCCCCTGCCCGCTGTCGAAGTCACGGTCAACGTGTGTGCCAAGGTGGGTTGAGCTGACAAGGTTCAGTCTGTAAGGGATTTGGTCGTCAGCGTAGTCGCCTGTAAAGACTGCGGTTGCTCTAACGTGATTGTCGATCATGGTCAGGGCAATAGAGACGCTGGCCTCTTTGGGGTTCTCGGTTTTTATAAGGCTTTCGGTATCGGTGTCGATCTTGAAGAGATGGACGGTGTCGTTAAGCCCGTAGATGAAGTCCTCGGGTTTGTCGGGGAAATCGTATACAAACGCCTCATTCTGGACCAACATGAAGGCAGGAGGGAGCTCCAGATTATAGTTATGGTCGACAACGGTGGTAGCTGTGAGGCTGCCTTCTGCGTTGGCTTCGTCGCAGGTAATGGGTGCTGCGACATCGGTTTCGGGCATTTCGGTCGCCAGTGCTGCGCAGGGTAGCAAAAGCAGCCCTGCCACAAGAATGCTAACTTCGAAGGCGGCGACTCTGGCACCTGCATGACGCTTGACGTCGCGGGTAGACAGGCCAGTCCGTTTGTTGTGGGTCTGCGGTGCAACATGCTGTCCATACATAAGGCGCTCCTTGTTCGTAGGCCGGTTTCCGCGGATCTATATTGCGCCTGGCCGATGCGGCTAGGCTCTTTCGCGCGAACGCTTACGCGAGCAGGGAGAAAGCTCAAGTTTATTTTCCCACAGTCGATACTTTGCGAGCAACGATTTGCTGTTCAATTCTCGGAGAGAGAATCAAGACAGTCGAGGAGTTATCAGGCAATGAGATTGTGTCTAGAGAACACGAACGAGAGATGTGGTCTGCGGACGATTGAATAACTCCATACGTTTAGGTTAAAACAAACAAATATGCCGCGCGCCTGCGGCATGAAGGAGGGAGATTCCTATGAATATCGTTGTATTGAGCGGCAGCCCGCGCAAGGGCGCCAATACCGACACCATGGTCGAGGCGTTTGCCGAGACCGCGCGCGAGGCCGGCCATACGGCCGAGGTCATCCGCGTTGCAGGCAAAAAGATCGCCGGCTGCTTGGGATGCCAGTACTGCTTTACCCATGAGGGCGCCTGCGTGCAGAAGGATGATATGGCCGACGTGATCGAGTCGCTGAAAGGCGCTGATATGGTTGTCTTCGCTTCGCCTATTTACTGGTTTGATATCACTGCGCAGGAGAAGGCCGCCATCGACCGCCTGTACGCCTTCGGTGCTACGGGCTTCCCGTTCACCAAGACGGCCCTTTTGCTCGATAGCCACAGCGAGGGCGTCTATGATGCGGCGATCGCTATGTACAAGTCAACCTGCGCGTACTGCAAGTGGGAGGACCAAGGTATTATCACCATCAGCGGTATGACCGAGCGCGATAGCATGGCATCGTCGCCCAAGTTGGAAGAGGTGCGAGAGCTCGCTCGCAAGCTCGCCTAAGGACAAGAAGAACGCATGGCAATCGGTGTTGGTGGAAATGCTTGCTGTCCTTACCAAGAGGAATGCCGATTGCCATGCAACGATGCTCCCGCGGACAATTCCGGTGTGCTAAAACGCCTTCTCGTTCAAGAATTCCCTGAACGTGGGGATGTCGAAGCCGACGAGGCCACGTCCACGTTCCCCGATAACGCCGTCCTCAAGGAGGCGGCGTTTGTATTGGCTTGCATAGTTGCTGGCAACGCCCATACGCTTGGCTATCTCCGAGACTCTGCTGGGGCCAGAATCGGGCAGCATTGCGAGCAAAAACTCAATGTCTTTATCGGAAAGCTCTCGATAGGTCGTTTCGAGAATGCGATCACGCAGCTCCATGCGTGCGAGTAGGGAACCCTGCTGGACATCGGATGCACTGATTTGGGGCGAGTTCTCCGAAACATCCCAAGTGCGATATCCGACGAGCTGCATCATGTAGGGGAATCCGTCGACGGCCTTCACAGCATTCTCGAGCGCTTCTGGTGTGATTGAACGTCCTCCGGCCTCAACGGTTTTGCGAAACGCGTTTGCAATTTCAACGTCAGTGATTCGTCCTAACTGATGATATTGGGAACGCCTGAGAAACGAGACGGAATCGTTACGCAGCAACGCCGATACTTTGTAGGGCAGTCCTGCCATGAGTAGGGCAACTTTTTTACCTTCGCGTACAAAGTGCTGGTAAACAGAGGCAAATTGAAGCATTTCTTCGAGATCGACGGTGACTTCATCGATGGTAATGAGAAGTCCGATGTCATGTTTTTCGAGTTGCTTAAAGATGCCATTCATGCGTGTGCGCCAGTTGCCCTGGACCTCTTGAGCATATGTCCAATCGATGCCCACTGGGCCAATTTGAACACCGTTTATGCGCGCGTGAGGCTGTGAGAGGTAGCTATCTGCGGCTTCTTTGGTTCGCTCGATAATATCTTCGAGCATGCCTGGCATGGCGGAGACATTTGCTGCGATCCAACCGTGTTCAAGCGCCGTTTCTGAAAGGAGCGAGAGAAGCGCCGTCTTGCCCGTTCCCCTTGCGCCCGTAAAAATAGTCGACAGGTTTGGATCTCCCGGGCCGTTGATAAAACCACGGTTGATGTCACGCAGAATATGCTCACGACCCGCTAGAAAGGGAGGGATACTTCCGAACGTCGGGGTAAAGGGGTTCTTGCTGTACTCCATGGTGTCTCCTTTGCAAGTTTTGCTAATTTTTGCAAGTTTTGCTAATTTTTGCAAGTTTTGCTAACGACCGACCAAAGGGCATCGAAGCAGTGACGCTGACATTTTTTAACGCAGAAAAATAAGCAGAAATCAATTAATCTGCGTTAAGAAATAGTTGAGAAGAAAAACGACGAGTCCCGGGCGCAATGCCGTTGCGCTCCGGGCCTCGTCGCTTTGCGAAGTATCTAACGGTCTCGTTGCCGTGGTACCTAGTCAAACAGGCTCGGCATGTCGTTTTCCTTCATGAGGGCACCGGCTGAGGGGAGGCTCTGCGCGGTGAACTTCTCGGCCGAGACGCCGGCGCCAAGAATCTCCTCGGTCGTGCCGACGGTGGTGACCGAGCGGCCCTTCTTGGCCGTGAAAGCCTGGACGCCCTGCGTGTTGGTGGTCGTCTTGGTCTTGAGCAGCGACGTGTTGAAGTTCATCAAACGATAGTCGCTCGAGACCAGCGCGATGTCACGATCTGTGTTGAGCACCTGGGCATACAGCAGCTTGCTGCCGCCGTAGATGGCGTTCTTGAGGCGTTTGCGGTTGGTCTTGGTGACGTATCCAGAAAGCGCGACGCGCACCGCGCGGCCGTTCTCAAAGACGAACAACACGTCGGCCTTGTAGTCCTCGGGGTCGATGACCCAGATGACACTCTCGTCGGGTTCCATCTCAAGATCGGTCGGCAGGTACGAGCCCAGCTGTGCCGACTTGGTATCCTCAAACGCCGCAACCTTGCACTTGTACACCTGGCTCTTGTTGGTAAAGACCAGCAATTCGTGGGTGTTGGAGGACGGAAACTCGATAAAGGGTTTGTCGCCGTCCTTGTACTTGAGCGTGGTCGCCTTCTTGAGCACGCGGTCTGTCATCTTCTTAAGGTAGCCATCGCGCGAGAGCATGATGGTGACCGGGTACTCCTCGACCTCGGGCTCCAAGCTTACTTCGATAACCTCATGGGGCTCAATCCTGCCCGTGCGGCGCGGCATCACGTACTTCTTGTTGACTGCGGCCAGCTCGTCGCTGATGACCTTCTTGATGTTCTCCTCGCTGGAGAGGATCTCCTCAAGCTCGGCAATCTCACCCTCTAGCTTGGCGATGTCCTTGGTGCGGTTGAGGATGTACTCCTCGTTGATGTTGCGGAGTTTAAGCTCGGCAACAAACTCGGCTTGGGTCTCGTCGATGTCGAAGCCGCGCATAAGGTTGGGCACGACCTCGGCTTCGAGCTTGGTACCGCGGATGATGGCGATGGCCTTGTCGATATCGAGCAGGATCGCCTCGAGGCCGTGCAGCAGGTGCAGGCGCTCGGACTTTTTGCCCAGGTCAAAGTTAATGCGGCGACGCGTGGACTCAATACGCCACTTGACCCACTCGTGCAGGATCTGGCGCACGCCCATAACGCGAGGGTAACCATCGACTAGCACGTTGAAGTTGCACGAGAACGAATCCTGCAGCGTGGTCGAGCGATAGAGCTTGGCCATGAGCTTGTCGGGGTCGACACCGCGCTTAAGGTCGATGGCGATGCGCAGGCCCGAGAGGTCGGTCTCGTCGCGAATGTCGGCGATCTCCTTGACTTTGCCCTCTTTGGAGAGCTTGACGATGCGCTCGATAATGACATCGGTCTTGGTGGTGTAGGGGATTTCGTAGACCTCGATGATGCGCTCTTCGGGAATCCAGCGCCAACGGGAGCGGATCTGGAAGCTGCCAAGGCCGGTCTCGATAATCTTTTCCATCTCCTCGCGGCGGTAGATAATTTCGCCGCCGGTCGAGAAGTCGGGCATGGGCATATATTCGAGCAGGTCGCAGTCGGGATCCTTGAGGTAGTGCATCGTGGCAGTGCAGACCTCGTTGAGGTTGAAACCGCAGATGTCGGACGCCATGGCGACGCCGATGCCCTTGTTGGCCGAGACAAGGATGTTGGGGAACGTGGTGGGCAGCAGGCGCGGCTCCTTCATGGCGCCGTCGTAGCTGTCAACGAAGTCGACCGGGTCCTTGTCGATGTCCTTGAAGATCTCGGCGCTGATGGGGGAGAGCTTGGCCTCGGTGTAACGCGAGGCGGCGTAGCTCAGGTCGCCCGAATAGTACTTGCCAAAGTTGCCCTTCGACTCCACGAAGGGCGCAAGCAGCGCTTCGTTGCCCGTCGCCAGGCGCACCATCGTCTCGTAGATCGCGGCATCGCCGTGCGGGTTGAGCTTCATGGTCTGACCCACAATGTTGGCGCTCTTCTGGCGCTCGCCCTTGAGCAGACCCATCTTGTACATGGTGTAGAGCAGCTTGCGGTGCGAGGGCTTAAAGCCGTCGATCTCGGGGAACGCACGCGAGACGTTGACGCTCATGGCGTAGGGCATGTAGTTGACCTCGAGCGTCTGCGTAATCGGCTGATCAATGACCTCGGAGTGCAGGCCGATGACGTTCTCGGCGTTGACCTGCTTTTTCTTTGGCTGGTTCTTCGTCTTCTTCTTTGCCACGATTTCCTCTTGAACTTCTTATGGGCCGTCGTTATCGATTTGCTGCTACTGCAGGTCCAGCTGGTCCAGATATTCCTTGCCGTGCTCGGAGATATGGCGCTTGCGGCCTGCCTCGTCGTTGCCCAGCAACAGATTGAACATGGTCTCCATCTTGGTGACGTCTTCGGGCTCCACCTTGATCAGGCGACGTGTCTCGGGGTTCATGGTGGTGAGCCACATCATGTCCGGGTCGTTCTCACCAAGACCCTTGGAGCGGTTGATGGAACACTTCTGGTCGCCGATCTCCTTAAGGATGCCGTTCTTCTCGAGCTCGGTGTAGGCAAAGTAGGTCTTCTCTTTGCAGTTGATCTCGTAGAGCGGCGACTCGGCGATATAGACGTAGCCCTCGTCGATAAGCGTGGGTACCAGGCGGTAGAGCATGGTGAGCACGAGCGTGCGAATGTGGTAACCGTCGACGTCGGCGTCCGTACAGATGATGACCTTGTTCCAGTTGAGGTTGTCCAGGTCGAAGGCGCCAAGGTTCTTGATGCGCTTGTCTTTGATCTCCACGCCGCAGCCCAGCACGCGCATGAGGTCCATGATGATGTCGGACTTAAAGATGCGCGGATAATCCTCCTTCAGACAGTTGAGGATCTTACCGCGGACGGGCATAACGCCCTGGAACTCGGCATCGCGCGAGGTTCGAATGGCGCCTGCTGCCGAGTCGCCCTCTACGATGTAGATCTCGCGACGGCTCTTGTCCTTGGAGCGGCAGTCGATGAATTTCTGCACGCGGTTGGCCATGTCGGTCTTCTGCTGCAGGTTGGTTTTGATACTCTGGCGCGTCTTCTCGGCATTCTCACGCGAGCGCTTATTGATGAGCACCTGCTCCATGATCTTGTTGGCGGCGTCTTTGTTCTCAATCAAGTAGGTCGAGAGGCGTTCCTTAAAGAATGCCGTCATGGCCTGCTGGATAAAGCGGTTGTTGATGGCCTTCTTAGTCTGGTTTTCGTAAGACGTCTGGGTGGAGAAGCAGTTGGTCACTAGTACCAGACAGTCCTGGACGTCCTGCCACTTAATGCCGCTCTCGTTTTTGTTGTATTTGCCCTGTTGCTTAATGTAGGCATCGATGGCGCTGGTCAAAGCGCTGCGGGCGGCCTTCTCGGGCGAACCGCCGTTCTCGAGCCACGATGAGTTGTGGTAGTACTCCTGCATCATGAAGGTGCGCGAGAAGCACATGCATGCGGTGATTTTTACGTTGTAATCGGGCAGGTCCTCGCGATCGCGACCGCGACGGTCGGCCTCGATAAAGAAGGGCTCGGTAAGGTAGTCGGTACCGACCTTCTCGAGCACGTAGTCCTCGATGCCTTTGGGATAGCAAAAATCCTCTTCGGAAAACTCGCCATCGTCGCCCTCGATACGCAGGCGGAAGGTCACGTTAGCGTTGACCACGGCCTGACGGCGCATGGTTTCGCGATACCAATCGTGGGGAATGCTAATCGAGGTAAAGACCTCAAGATCGGGGCGCCACTTGATAGTGGTGCCGGTGCGGTTCTCGTCGCTAGGCTCAATCTCGAGTGCCTTCTTTTTGGCGCCGACGACTTTGCCCTTCTTAAAGTGTAAGGAGTACTTGTTGCCGTCACGCCAGACGGTGACGTCCATGTATTCGGAAGCGTACTGGGTCGCGCACGAGCCCAGGCCGTTGGTGCCGAGCGAGAAATCGTAGTCGCCGCCCTGGTTGTTGTTATACTTGCCGCCGGCATAGAGCTCGCAAAAGACAAGTTCCCAGTTAAAGCGTTTCTCGGAGGGGTTCCAGTCGAGCGGGCAGCCGCGGCCGTTGTCCTCTACCTGAATGGAACCATCGCGAAAGGCGGTAAGGGTGATGAGCTTGCCGTAGCCCTGGCGCGCCTCGTCAACGGCGTTGGACAGGATCTCGAAGGCGGCATGCGCGCAGCCGTCGAGTCCGTCCGAGCCAAAGATGACGGCGGGGCGCAGGCGTACGCGCTCCTCGTCCTTGAGCTGGCGGATACTGTCGTTACCATAGTTTGCGGTGTTTTTTGCCATACTCGCTCTCTCGGTGCTCCTTTGCTGCGTTTAAGTCATATAGATAGTCAAGGTAGCATAGCCCAGCCCATAGGCGATTCCAACCAACACGAAATCCATCGAACAATCGTTCGAGCTTAGGCTGAAAAGAGCTTACTCGGACAAAACCGAGTCGGCTCTTTCCGAGTAAGTTTGAAAGCGGCCGAATGCGTCTTGCTGCGTTTGCGGTTGGATACGTTGTCGAAAACGTGTCGTGCGGATTGTTGGCGAAAAGACGGCGTGCCAAGCTCGAGGCAGAACTCAACTCCTCTGACGACATCTAATGCGTAATGGGCTGGCTCTGGGTATCCAGAACCAGCCCATTTGATGTTCGATGAGCCGAGTCGGCGTCTCTCACAAAAGTAACTAGGAGCTAGCGAGGCTTATCAGAATTGACCTCATCGGCGGTGTCGATCTCGAGCGCCGTGCGGCGGGCGCTGTAGGCGATGAGGCCGGCGCCTGCCGCGGCGAGTGCTGCAGCGGCTGCCGTGAGGGGAGCGTTGGCATCGCCCGTGCCCGCAAGCGCGCCCGCTTTTCCGGAGCGCTTGTTATTGCCGTGGTCCTTGCCACTGCCGGAGCTGCTTCCGCCGGAGCCGCCGCCCTCGTCAGTACCGCCGCCACTTGAGCCACCATCGCCGTCCGCCGTCATCGGAGCGTCGTGAAGCCCTGTGGCGTCCGCGCTGTCGCATACGCCGACCTGAACTTCTGAGCGTTCGCATGCCGCGTCGGGCACGTGGAGCTCGTGCAGTACAGCACCCAGCGCCGAGTTCGCGCCCGGTCGAATTTCTTCGAGCGTTACGGGATCGAGCGCCACCAGATTACGCGCCTTCGCATACAGCGTTACGCGTTTGCCCACTTCGTCGCTCCAACTCTCGGGGATGGCGAAGCTCATACGGAACTGTGCCGTGCAACCCGGTGCCAGCACGGCGTTGCCGTTGTCGGCTACCAGCGGGTGCGTTGCAAAACGTGCGCCCAGCGTCTTGAGCGCGTACTTCACGTGTGCCATATCGTTGGCCGAAGCGTCTTCGGCAAGCTCTGGATCGTAGATCGAAGCCATGCGTGCGTTCACTCCGAATCCGATGGATGCGCTGGAGAACGGCTGGCTGGAGCCCTCTCGGTACAGATCGATCGTGCCGGCGGTCAGTAAGGTGTTGCCGTCGTTTCGCACCGTGACCATGAAGGATTCGCCTGCTGCTCCGGGCACCACCGCGCCCGAGGTAGCGACCGCGCCCGTCGGAGTGGCACACGCCACCAAGGGCACTTCGATGCCGTGCAGCTCTGCCTCGCTCTTCTCCGCGCTCACAATGTGCGTGGCGAGTGCGGAGAGCATGCCTCCCGACGTCAAAAACGTCGTTATCTGATCGACGGGATGGTCCAGCTCGCACATCACAAACGGCTCCGTGAACAGATCGCCCGCCAAGGTGCTGGCGAAGATGCGGAAGTGCTTGCCCATCACTGCAACCGGGTTGCCTTCTTCGTCGTAGGTTTGTCCCACCTTGCCATCGGTGTTCTCTACATAGAGCACGCACCTGCCGTTGTTGCTTACGCTAAACGATGCCGGGCCACAGCCTGCGGCACCCACGGGCTGCGTTGCAAATGCCGATGCGCCTCGCGTCCACGTAACATGCTGCAGCTGCTCGTTGACAGTTGCCAAAAAGCCCGTGTGCTGCGGCCACGGCACCGCGTGGGGTACTGTGGCATCTGGCGACATAACGCCCCAGCCCGCGATGGACTGGCCGATCACGGCGTACGATGCGCAGCCGCAACCGTCTGCGGTCTCGTATGCAACGGGCACCACCATTTTGCCGTTGATATTCTCGGGCTCACCCAGCTCGATACTCGACGGTGCTTGCGGAAAGCGGAGAACTTGGCGGAACGTCAGGCTGTCGCCCGAAACGTCCGACCATAGGGTAAAGCACTCCAGCGCAACCTCAGCCTCGCTGCCGAGCGCCTTTTCTGCGGTGGTCCCGCGGCGGTGGAGGTAAGCGCCCGACAGACGTCCGTCGACCAGCGCCTTGCCCACCGTGATGCGTGGGCACTGCAGACAATGGCAGCCATCCTCCTGAAGGCGGCCGCGCGAAATGCTGCGCCATGACGTATGCGACATCACGCGAATTCCGTCGTTGCTTATGCGCAGACGCACAACGGACAGTATGCCGGCTGTGCTTGCCGTATCGAAAAGGGTGTTGTCGCCGTCGGGGCGCTCGCCCGAGACCAACAGCACGTAGGCGTCCTGGTTTCCTCTTCCGTCCGTATATTCCACCACGTCGAAGTCGTAATCGAATATGCCGCTGCGCTCCACGTCGCCCTCGCCAAACCCAAGGGGGAAGTCCACGGGCGTGGGAGCGGACCATGTGCCGTTTGCCTTTGTGTGCACCACTAGGCGCGAGCGGCCATTGTCGCCGTAGCGCACCGAGGCGATACGGAACAGGCATTCTACGCCGGCAATCATTGCCAGCTTCATGTGGGCTTCGCTGAGCACGCCAGCAAACAGCACGTTGTCGCTCGAGGGCTTGATGCCGCCACGCTCGTCCTCCGATACACCAGCAGAATTGGCGTTGGGGTCCGCAGCGGAGTCCTTCGCCTGCCCGATATAGGTGTACTTATACATCGGCGCGGCGTTTTCGTCGTTTTCTATCAGTGCGTGGACGAAATGCTCGATCTGTCCCGTGTCGTCGCTTTCTGCATCTGCCTCGAGCTCAATGCGCGTGACCGACCGGTCCCAATCGCGTACGGTAGGCTCGACATTCCTTGCAGTGGCCATAACCTCAGCGCGTGCGAGCAGCTCGGCGTTGGTGACGATGGTGGCCGATGCGATAAATTGCGGCACGCCGCCCGCCTCGATGTTGCCGGGCATGCCGAAGCGGGCATCCAGCGTGTAAGGCGTATCTCCACCCAATGCGAGCTCAGAGCGCTGGAGCACATACTGGTTGCCATTGTTCACCGACATATTCCACGAATCGAGGAGTGTGGGCCACGACCCCGACCAAGCCTTGGTGGTCCACTTGAACATTACGAACTGGAGTATCACATCGACATCGACGTCTGCACCTACGCGCAGTCGCGGAAGCTGGTGTCCATCTGCCTTCTCGTACCCAATGAACAGCGTGAGGGATGCGGCGCCGCGCACGGCAGACGAAGCGACGCCTGCAACGCCGGCGCCAAAGGTGACGACAAGCCCGATTTGGATGGTGAATGAGCCCGAGGTGTTTGAAAAGTCGAGCGAAATGTTTTTAAAAAACGCCGCGCCGCTGCCGTGCGTGTGGGCACCCACGGCGAGCGCCAGCTTCGCCAGCACCCAGGGGTTGACGTTTAGGAAAAACGGCACCGGTCCTAGGGTAAACTGCTCGGTCCAATTGAGGTCGGCTCTTACTTGAAAGAGCGCCTTAATATTGCCGTATGCGGGGTCGTTGTTGTTGCCCCAGGTTTTGCCCACCCAATCGTAGGCGAGCGAGCCGTACAGCTGTGTGGCGATATCCATCGTGAACAGCAGCGTGCAATGGTGGCGAAGGAGCTTAGTGTTTCTTGGATCGGTTCCCGAACCGGCACTCATACTCTTGTACTGATTCCACTTCCCCTCCATCTCGTCGAGGTAGCGGTTTGCCTGCTTGGCGCCCGACTCGCGCGGCGATTTCTTCCAGTACTCCGGATCCGGATTGCCTGAATCGTTCATGTAGCCGACCGGTTTGTATCCTCCGCCAAACAGCACGTACCCGGCAAAAGAGAAATCGAACAAAATGGGGAATGAGGGCATCCAGCACGTGAACTTATTGCCGCCGATGCCGGGAAACGCCGCCGGGAAATCAAACGGAGTGATCTCTTGGTCCATGGTAGTGGGGACGATAGTGGTCGATCCGGATTCCGCCTTTGCCGCCGGCGCGGTGACAACGGTCATGGGGGAGGAGAGCGTGTAGGTTTTGCCCTGATAGTCGAGGACAAAGCGCAATTTGCACCCTTCTTCCAGAAGGCCCGATGCCGCGTCGAGAAACTTGTCTTCGAGTGTGAACGTCGCCAGATTATCTGCGCCCGATGCGCTGGCTTTGACTTGGCCAATCTGCGTGACGGTTTCGGGCGAGCTACCCGTGACGGGCATTACCTTGTTGATGTGCAACGTTGCCTGTCCACCCTGTGGCAGATGCGCCTGCACGGTAAAAGCGTGCGTGTCGGGCTGGTCGTTTGCCGTGTCGTCCTTCGGCAGTGCCATAAACGTGGCGTCGGCGTACTGGATGTCCCATTCGTCGAATGTGAGCTGTCGAAAGTACGGCTCGCCATCGGAGAGCGGACGTGTGGGTGCGGTAATGGCGGTGCCGCCTTGGACACGTGCGAGGGGAATCTCGACATCGCGGTAGCCTTTCATGCTGATGGAGATACCGCCGTTAAAGTCGTACGCGTCGAGAAGCGTTGCCTCGTCCACGTAGCCTTCCGAAAGCGGCGCGATCTCAAAGATGGCCGTGCCTTCGTCATCGGTCGTGGCGGTGAGCTGCTTGCCTGCGGTATAGCGCGATGTGAGCGTGACCTGGGCACCCGTAATGGGCGTATTCTTGTTGGCGACGTCGACCACGACCACACCAAACATGGTACGCGAGAGAACGAGCACCCTGAAGGGGTCTTTTTCGTCGGCATAGGCCTCGGTGGGCGCGAACGGCAATATAAAGGCGTTTGCGCTTCCTGGCACGCGCGGCAACATAATGCTTGCCAGCGAGGACGCTCCGGCAACAAGTAACGAACGGCGATCAAGCATCTTTGGCTCCCATCCCGCAGGTATCGGTGGAAATAATCCAATTTTGCGAGAAGGTGCCCCGTGGCGGTAGTGCCGTTCAAGGGTCAAAATGTCCAAATTAATCGAGCGAAGCGCCGGGTTCCGGAACGCGTTCGATGCGCTTGGCAGCCCGGTCGCTAACGCAACATATGGGCGACCAGCTCGGCGCGGGTTCCGATACCAAGCTTGGCATACACTCCTGATAGGCGGTTTTTAACGGTGCCCGGCGATACTTCCATGTGGCGTGCGATTTCGGCGTTGGTCCATCCGCGGCAGGCGAGCATGGCCATGGTGAACTCCGTGGTCGTTAAATCGTCGGCCACGTCCTCGCCCGAATCGGGGTTGTGGATGCGCCGCCAGCCGTAGCTGAAGCGGTACGTGATCTCGATGATGCGCGCGAAGTCGTCAGGGTATTGCGTTTTTAGGCATGCCTCGATGAGTCCCTGCAAAAGGCCGTGGTGCTCGCCAATGAGCTCGATAAGGCCGTCGGGACGCGCAATGTTCCAAGCGGCTCCGAAGTGCGTTTTTGCGGCGTCGATGTCCCTGAGGCTCATGCAGGCCATGGAAGCCGACAGGTGCAGGAACAGCTCCGAGATGGGATAACTTCCCTGTTTCATGATCAGGGCATTTTCCGCCATGCCTAGGCTGCGGCCGTATTCGCCACGCAGATACAAGGCGTGCGCCATCACGTAGCTGGCGAACAGGCGCAGGCCTTCGGGCAGATGCGCCGCAAGCGGATAAAACTCTTCGGCGGAATGCGGGGAAGGCAAGTGCAGCAGGACGCTCGCGGCGGAGGCGAATAGGATATGCGTGGCGTGGACGGCGGGCGATTCCTCGTCAGTTGGCGTATCGAGGATGCCCGCAAGGCAGCGGCGGGCATCGGCGATACGATTGAGCGACAGACTGGCATATCCGCAGATAAGGCATGCGGAATAACGCAGTGCGGGGTCGGTGGCGTCAAGATAGGGGCGTGCTGTCTCGGCGGCGGGTGTGGCCTGTCCGCGAAAGTACAGCGCTTCTGCCGTGGCGATGGTGCGCGAATCGGGGTCGGAAATGCCTGCAACCGCAGCGTCAATCTGCCCCGGCACAAAGGCAGTGCACATCAACGGCATGGGAATGCGCGGGTAGCCATCGCAGTCCATCTTCCATCTCCCATCAGGTGGCAACATTAGCAGCAATTGTACCCCTGCTGCTCGGGACTGGAATTTGTGAGTATCGCCTACGATTATGCCGAACGTATAAAGGAAGAGTCTATTGTCGATGCTCCCAAGGTGGCTACCGAAGCCTAGCTGACCTCGACATTCGGAAAAATTGCCACCCCTGTAAAAAGCTCTGCCGCAGCGATGGGAAACGCATCTTCTGGGCATTCCGTCGTCTCCAGCCAGCGCTGGACTGCTGCTGTCGCCTGCGCGTTGGCGAGCGGGGCGTGGGGACCGTCCGGCGACCAGCGGTGACGGGCGAGCCCTGCCGCGTGCGTGGGCCTCCATCGGCGTAGACCCATGACCCGCATGGCATCGGAGAAGTCCACCATGGCGTCCAGGACCTTACCGTCCGGCACGTCCAGCCTAGCGGCTCTCTTGAACCCGAGGTCGAAGGGGGAGCGTTGTACAAGGCATATGGGGCCGAGTGGAAGTGGATCAAAAGAGCGTTACTTGACGTTTCATGCATAATGCCAACCGCCCCGCGACATCACGTTCGCAGCGCGCAGGGGCCGGAGAATCTTCGCTATGAGAGTTGACGTCTAATACCTTGCATCGTATAGTGTGTATAGCATAGTATATGACGAGAGGAGGTGTGCGGATGGAGGCACAGATGAAGCGCGGCTTCCTGGAGGCCTGCGTGCTCGCGGCCATCTCCGGCGAGGAGTCCTACGGCTACCAGATCGTGAAGGACGTACCGGCGAGCATGGGGCTCACGGAGTCGACGCTCTACCCGCTACTCAAGCGCCTGGAGAAGGCCGGGTGCATCACGGCGCGCTCTGCCGAGCACAACGGGCGGCTGCGCCGGTACTACCGCATCACGGACGACGGGCGAGCGCGCATCGAGGAGTTCCTGGCCGAGTGGCCGTCCGTACGGGAGATTTACGCATACGTTGAGGGGGCGCACCATGACGCGCGATGAGTTTCTGGGCCGGTTGGGCGAGCTGCTCGCCTGCCTGCCGGCCGAGCAGGTGGAGGAGACCAAGGCGTTCTATGCGGAGGCCATCGCTGACCGCATGGAGGACGGTATGAGCGAGGAGGAGGCCGTGGCCGCCATGGGCACACCCGGCGAGGTGGCGGAGGCCACGCTCGACGACCTGCCCGCCGTGCCGCGCGCGATCGCGAGGACGCGCCGGCGCAGCACCACGCTGCTGTGGGTGCTGACCATCGTGGGCTCCCCGGTGTGGGTGCCGCTGCTCGCCGCCTTCGCCGCCGTGGCCGTCACGGTCTATATCTGCATCTGGCTGCTGGCACTCTGCGTGTGGATCGTCGCGGCGGCACTCGGGGGCGTGGGCGTAGTTGAGCTCCTGCTTGCCGTAAGCGGCGTCACCATCGGCCACTTCCCGTACGCCCTCGCCTCGGCGGGCGTGGGGCTCGGCCTCGTCGGCGTGGCGCTCTTCGTTGGTGCTGGCGCTTGGGCCGCCTCAAAACAAATTGCGCGCCTTTCGGCGCTCTGGGCGAGGAAGGCCGCCTCGCCCTTCTGGAAGGGCAAGGGCGAGAAGGGCGGCGCTGCCGCGCATCTCGCGGCGTAGAAAGGAGTGAGTACCATGACCAGCGCGAAGAAGATCTACCTCGCCGTGGCGGGCGGGCTCGTTGCCGCGGGTGTTGTCCTCGCGGGCATTGGCTTTATCGCTTCGGGCTTCGACCCGGCCGTGTTCACAACCCAAATCGACACGCGCGACAGCACCATCGTGCTCGGCGGCGTCGAGGTGGACGACCCGATGGGCCTCCCCCTCATCGAGCAGCTCGCCAATCTGGGCGAGATCGACACCTCCGGCGTCGCGGATCCCGCCGCGCCCTAGGCGCAGCGAGCCCGGGCGCTCTGCCCGCCAAGCTGCGTAAGCCGGCGAAACCCGAACCTCAACCTCTACGCAACTGGCCCCAAGCCTGCGCCGATTCGCTCTCGGCGCCGCGCGGGGGCCCGTGACGCATGCCCAAAAGGTATGAGGAGAAAGGAACGCGATGACGACAACCACGCCCTTCCGCCTTCATGGGGCCACGCAGGACCGGAAGCGACTGGGCCGTGCGGTGGGGCTGTGCTTGGATTGGCTACACTGATATGGACAGTTCCGTGAGGGGCGCGAGAGACGGGACTCTGGGGAGATCTTCGAGGAGGAGTGTCTCGACTGGAAGCGCGGGTTCAGTGGAGCAGGAACCTAATCTCTATCTCTCCTGCTTTTTTGATTTGTTGAGAAGCCGGCATTTGGGGGCATTTTGGATAGCGAACAGTTCAAACAAGAAGCTGAGAAAATAGAACAAAGCCTGAGTGCCTTGAGAGTCGCCGAGCGCAATGCAGTGATTCCCTTCATGAACGGCGACTTTACCCAATGGGATCTATATCTGGCATCCTCCTCTGAGTATGCGATGAGACTGATAGACGGATTCATCTCCATGCTCGAGTCGAGGAATCTTGTTTGCGTCGCCCAGCTTCTCCGCGCACAGGTTGGAGTCTGCCTGCGGACATTCGCATTATTCGCCGCCGAAGACCAGGATGACTTTCTCAAGCAGGTGTTTCAAGGTGTGCCTGTGAACAAGCTGAAAGATTTCTCGGGTGAGAAGATGTCCGATGGAAGACTTCAAGACTTACTCGAGAAGTTCGATCCAAAGGTAAAAGATGTATACAAGGTGACGTCTGGATTCGTCCACTTCTCCATTGATGTTCTGCCGAGCATGGGTGTGCCTGGGGAGGGCTATGAGGTCGAGTTTAATTTTGGAGCC
The DNA here is from genome assembly GCF_040926265.1 of Collinsella aerofaciens. Taxonomy (GTDB): domain Bacteria; phylum Actinomycetota; class Coriobacteriia; order Coriobacteriales; family Coriobacteriaceae; genus Collinsella; species Collinsella aerofaciens_BB. Next base: position 60,572 of record NZ_JBCOIL010000006.1, read on the forward strand.
GAGCCCAACGAGAGAAACAATGCGCCTCTCGTGGAATGCGGCAAGGCGTTCTGCCACTATGTCGACCTGCATCTCCAGATGCTCCATAAGGTGATTGCTTCGGATGAATGGTATGCCGATCGATTCCGTATCGATTCCGATGGTCCTGCAGACGAGGCCTCGAAAAGCGAGAAGGTGTAGGTCGAACGCATTGACGCTGCCTTGACAGCATCCCGATATGATAACGAATGGGAGGTTCCCTGCGAAATGTGCGCCTCTGTATATTCTCGCTAGGACGCCCTCGACCGATAAGGCATCGTTGAGTTCAATTTGAGTTCAGCTCGGGTGCCTGAAATCGCCCAACTCTGATAAAAGGGGAGACGACGGTACACCACGTAGACGAGAGGCTATGGAAGTGCACGATTTGATTATATTGGCGCGCTAAACCGCCCCGCTGCCCAACTTGAACTCCGCTCACGCGTGTATGGGGCTGCGAGAGGTAACGGCCTGCGGCCTCCTTTGTGTGCTCGATGATATCTTCGAGCATGCCGGGCATGGCGGAGACATTCGCTGCAATCCAGCCGTGTTCAAGTGCCGTTTCGGATAGGAGCGAGAGGGGGCTGTCTTGCCCGTTTCCCTTGCACCCGTAAAGATGGTTGACAGTTTGGGGTCTCCCGGGTCTTTAGCTTTTACCGTGCTAGATGCCTCATGGAAACTGTTGGACTTTAATCAGACAGACCCAGCATGTCGTTTTCCTCCATGAGGACATCGGCTAAAACCGCAACACCTATGCTTGTTTAAGCGAACTTCCTGATAGTCGTGGAGCTGCTGTAGCCCGACATGCAGGACATCGCTCGGCTTAAACACCGGATGCCGCATCCGCGAAACGAGTTGCGGTGCACCCTGTTCCAAAAGGTTGCCAAGTACCATGGCGTGAGCGTTGGGGTAGCCATCATTCAGCGTGGATACATCCGGATGCGCATAGATCCAGACGATTCCAACGTTCTCGTATTTCCCGTGCAGGTAATCGAAGAGGGCAAGCGACGCCATACAGTTGCCGCCGACGGTCACGACTCTGTCGGGGTTTTCTGCCGTAAGCTTCCTCTGCGCATCCTGAATTCCCGCCAGGACTTCGTCCTCGGCGCAGATGCGAACTGCCTCCCATTTCTCATGTCCAAGTTTTGGGACGCGTTTCGCAATGCCGAGTGGGACCCCTGGACAGTCGGATCACGTGGTGGCCCCCTTTGAGAGGGTCACGAGCATGGTGGTCCCGTTCTCGGAACTTGCTTCGACCTCTACCGTGCCGCCGTGTAGGGCTGCAATCTCCCAAACAAGCGCTAGCCCGAGTCCTGCGCCGCCGTATGCCCTGCTGCGGGATTTATCTAGACGAAAGAACGGCTGGAAGATGCTCTCTCGGTACTGTTTGGGTATTCCCGGGCCCTCATCTTTGACTCGCAGGAGCACGTGGCTGTCGCTGTCGCTGATGGAGACGTTGACAGTCGAGCCGGGGCGGCTGTAATGGATGGCATTTTCGACCAGGTTAAACACCAGCCGATAGAGGAGCGTGTCGCTTCCGATTACTAAAGCGTCTCCAGCACAATTGAGAGCTATGCCCTTATTTTCGGCAAGTGGCGCAAGGTCGGTGAGGACCTCTTCGGACAAGGGACCAAGTTCCACATCGTCCTTGCAAGGAACGCTGCGGAGCTCACTCATCTCGAGCAATACCTTGGCCATTCGAGACATGCGCTCGGTTTGTTCTTGTAGCAGGCTGAGCAGTTCGGCTGTTTCGGGTTGCAAACCGGAGTGCTCGGAGATGAATAGTTCAATCTGTGCTTGCATAAGGGCGAGCGGGGTGCGCAGCTCGTGTGCGGCGTTGCCGGTAAACTGACGCTGTGCAGAGAACCCTTCGCCAAGACGGTCGATCATGTCGTTGAAAGAGGCGCTGCATCGTTGTAGCTCGGTGGGCACATCTTCATTGAGTCTGATTTCGCTTAGGTTGTCAGGCTGTACGCGCTCAACCTGGGCTGCAAAAGCCCGTAGCGGTTTGAGCGCACGGCCGCTCACAAAGTATGCCAGCACGCCGCCAAGGAGTGTGATTCCAGCCGTGATGCACCAGGTTGTCGTGCCAAAAGACTCCTGTGCGTCGTTTACGACGATCGTGACCTTTTCATCGAGGGTCGCTTTCGTTGGGTCGAACGCCTGGGGCGAATCTTCGCCGGTTGCGTTAAAGGCCGAGATGTCACTGCCGATGGCATCCATGTAGCGCATGCCCGTATAGCCGACCAGGCAGTTCGTCAGCACGCATGCCGCACACGTTAACAGTGCCGTCATGATTGTTATGCGCCATTGCAGAGAAAGCCCTTTCATTCGCCATCCTCCATAACGTAGCCCTCTCCAATCCGATTGCGAATCGGATCGTATCCCAAAGCGCTGCGCAACTTTTTTCGGAGCGACGAGATATGAACGCGGGTTGCGTTGCTAAAGCTGTTCACGCTGCTATCCCAAACGTGCTCGATAAGCTCCTCTTGGCTTACCGGTCGCCCCTGATTAAGCATCAGGTATTCCAAGATTCCCGTTTCCTTGCGTGTAAGAGATAGAGCCTCACTGTCCACGGAAGCGATGCGCGCTTTGGTGTCAAAGCTGAGCTTTCCGCAGGTTAAAACTATGTCGCTTTGTGTAAAGCGTCTGAGGGTAAGGCTGCGAATCCTTGCCGCAAGCTCGTCCAGATGAAACGGCTTGGTGAGGTAATCGTTGGCGCCGGCATCGAGTCCAGCGACTTTATCGGATACTTCGCCACGTGCGGACAGAATCAGTACCTTAGTCTCGCAGTCAATTTTCCTAAGTTCCCTAAGTACGGTCATGCCGTCGATACGGGGAAGGTTGAGGTCGAGTACCACGAGGTCGAAGGCCTCAACGTCCAGTAGGTCGAGCGCCTCCTGTCCGTCGTGACAGCAGTCGACGCTGTACGCCAAGTTTCGCAAGCTGCGCGCGATTGCGTCACACAGCGCCCGCTCGTCCTCGACGATCAAAATACGCATAACAGTCTCCTTGCACATTCCAAATCGCGCTTAACACGGATTTTATAGTCGATATGGTCCAATGGTCGCGTAACGAAAGGAGTGGTCGAGTTGTTCAAAGCGGTAAAACCCATGGTACAGGTCGCTTTGTTGATCGTCGGAATTGCCATGGTGTGCTTTGGCGTTATGCGTGGCGAGGCGGATGCCGTGCTGGCCAAAGCGATTAGGCTGTGCTTGGAGTGTATCGGAATTGGATAAAAGAGCAAACACCGCGTCGCATGTTTTGGCCCGATTTCGCGGACTCATTCAGGCGGCGGCGACGCTGGTCACCAATATTCACCTGCCAAATTTTGCCAAAGGCGGCATCTATCAGGGCGCGGGAAAAACAGTCTGCGTACCTGGGCTTAACTGTTATTCGTGCCCCGCGGCATCGGGTGCGTGCCCCATCGGGTCGTTCCAGTCGGTGGTAGGTTCATCCAAGTTCAACTTTTCTTACTACGTCACCGGTACGCTCATTTTGCTCGGTGTGCTGCTGGGACGCTTTGTATGCGGCTTTCTGTGCCCGTTTGGCTGGCTGCAGGAGCTGCTTCATAAGATTCCCGGCAAAAAGTTCTCCACGAAAAAGCTTAAGCCGCTCACGTACATCAAGTACGGCATGCTGCTGTTTGCCGTGGTGCTGCTACCCGTCTTGGTGGTTAACGACGTGGGCATGGGCGACCCGTTCTTTTGTAAGTACATCTGTCCGCAGGGAGTGCTCGAGGGCGCCATTCCTCTGGCCATTGCCAATGCCGGCATTCGATCTGCGTTGGGACATCTCTTTACTTGGAAACTTGCCGTTCTCATTGCCGTGGTAGTGCTGAGCGTTTTGTTCTACCGCCCCTTCTGCAAATGGATTTGTCCACTCGGCGCATTCTATGCGCTCATGAATAAGGTATCCCTACTGGGCATCCGGGTCGATGCATGCAAATGCGTCTCGTGCGGCAAGTGTTCAAAGGTTTGTCAGATGGACGTTGATGTGGTCCGCGCGCCCAATCATGCCGAATGCATCCGGTGCGGAAAGTGCATTGAGGCCTGTCCTGTCGATGCCATCAGCTATCGCTATGGCCTGGATGTGTCGGCGGAAAAGCTTCCCTTGACCGCCGATAAAAAGTAAACAAGCTTCGACAAAACGGAGGAATGACCATGAAGCTTTCTAAGATTGCGGCCCTGTTTATGGTACCGGTGCTGGCCTTGTGTCTTGTGGCGTGTTCTTCACCCGGTGGCAATGTGAGCGAATCTGCGGGCTCCGATCCTAAGATTGCAGAACTCACTGCGCAGAAGCCGACCAATGCCGATGAGGCCGCCGAGCTATATGCGAAGCTCATGCAGAAGGAGAACGAGATCTTTTCGAGTGATAACGCGCTGTGGGAAAAGGTATTCAATGCGGCAAATAAAGACTCGGCAATGATTGAGGACGGCAGCAATTACGGCGATTTTCTGCTCAAGACCATCGACGGCGCCAAGGATGAGTTCACGACGGATGAGCTTAAGACGCTCAAGGCCGGCGCACAGCAAATCAAGGAGATCGAGGACAAGCTCGAGAGCCTGGAGAAGGAGTTCCCCGGCTGTGGAAGCACGCCGAGCGCAGGCGAGAGCGTCGACGCTTCGACCGCTGGCATGACGGCTGGTGCCAATGCTTCGAGCGAGGCGACGAAGTTCCCCAGCTTTACGGGCAAGGACCTGGACGGCAACGACGTGAGCAGCGACGAGCTGTTCTCTAAGAACAAGGTTACCGTCATGAACTTCTGGTTCACCACTTGCAAGCCGTGCGTGGGCGAGTTGGGCGATCTTGAGGACCTGAATAAGGAGCTTGCCAAGAAGGGCGGCCAGGTCGTGGGCGTCAATTCCTTTACGCTCGATGGCAACAAGGGCGAGATTGCAGATGCCAAGGACGTGCTGAGCAAGAAGGGCGTGACGTATAAGAACATCTGGTTCAAGTCGGATAGCGAGGCCGGTAAGTTTACGTCAAATTTGTTCTCGTTCCCGACAACGTATGTCATCGATCAGAATGGCAACATCGTAGGGGATCCAATCGTGGGAGCCATCAGCTCCGCCGAGCAGCGCGCAGCACTCGACAAACTTATCGACCAGGCGATTGCAAATAGCGAGCAGTAAAAAACGCGTAAAGCATAGCGAGGATCGTGCGCCGCTGTGCGAAGTAGTCCGCTACCTTTCAAGATAAGCTCCACCATATAGAGGTCCCGCTCGGGACCTCTTCTTTTGGGTGCCATCCCGTTCGTTTTTTGGCGCCGTTCGTTACATTCCTCACTGGCTCCGACAAAAAATGGGGATAGAGTAGGACAAACGCGTCGAATACGAACGGCGGGGAAGAGCGGGCAAGTGCGCCCGCGTGGGAGAGGTTGCCGTCCATGCTGGAGCTCAAAGGTATTTGCAAAAGGTACGTCACGCAGTCGTTTACGCAGGTGGCGCTCGACAGCGTGAGCCTGGCTTTTCGCGATAACGAGTTCGTGGCCATTCTGGGACCTTCGGGGTCGGGTAAAACTACGATGCTCAACGTTATCGGCGGACTGGACCACTTTGATTCTGGTGACTTGCTGATCGACGGCATCTCGACCAAGGACTTTCGCGATCGCGATTGGGATGCCTATCGCAACAACCGCATCGGCTTTGTTTTCCAGAGCTATAACCTCATTCCGCATCAGACCATTTTGGAAAACGTGGAGCTGGCGCTCACGCTCACGGGCGTGGGGCATGCCGAGCGCCGCCAGCGTGCGCGCGAGGCGTTGGAGAAAGTCGGCCTGGGGGAGCACGTTAACAAGCGTCCGAGCCAGCTTTCGGGCGGACAGATGCAGCGCGTGGCCATCGCCCGCGCCCTGATCAACGATCCCGAAATCGTGCTGGCAGACGAGCCGACCGGCGCCCTGGACTCAACGACATCCGTGCAGGTCATGGATTTGCTCAAGGACGTGGCGCGCGACCGTCTGGTTATTATGGTCACGCACAATCCCGAGCTGGCGTACCAGTACGCCACACGCATCGTCAACCTGGCGGACGGCAAGATCACCGACGATTCCGACCCCTTTGATGTTGCCAAGGCCGCGCGTCGCGAGGCTAAGCCTACGCGCAAAACCTCGATGAGCTTTGTGACGGCGCTGGGGCTTTCTGCCCGAAACCTCATGACCAAGAAGGGTCGCACGGCCATGACGGCCTTTGCGGGCTCGATTGGCATTATCGGTATCGCGGCGATTCTGGCGCTGTCCAATGGCGTAAACGGCTACATCAAAAAGGTCGAGGAGGATACGCTCTCGAGCTACCCGCTCACCATTTCCAAGCAGGATTACGACCTGTCGTCCATGATGGGCGGACAGGGGGCCGCGGATGATGGCTCGTCTGAAAACGTGGATTCGTCCGACGACAGTGCCGGCGGCAAGGCTAAGGGAACCGATAAAATTCCCGTGGTTACGGCCGTAAAGGATATGTTTGCAAGTGTTAAGTCCAACGACATGACGAGCTTTAAGGCATGGCTCGATGCCGGTGGCGACGGTATCGACAAAGAGGTCAACGCCATCCAGTACGGCTACGGCGTGACGCCGGTTGTCTATCGTGCGGGTAAGGGTGACGAGAAGCCCGTCCGGCTTGTTCCCAACGCTATGACCGAGACAATGAGCGGAGGCGCGAGCTCGGCGGCAACGGTGAGCATGGAATCCATGGGAACCTCGGTCTTTAACGAGATGATCGACGACCAGAGCCTGCTCGACAGCCAGTACGATGTCGTGGCGGGGCATTGGCCTACGTCTGCTAACGAAGCCGTGATGGTGCTTTCGAGCCGTGGCACGGTGGGCGACTACACGCTCTACAGCATCGGTGCGCTGGATATCAATGAGCTCAACGATCTGGTAAACAGCGCTATGACGGCTGACGGTGGGGTCGAAACGCCCGAGACCGGCACCGACTTTACCTACGACGATGCGCTGTCTACCACGTTTAAGGTGCTGTCGCCGGCTGATGCGTATCGCAAAAACGAAGAGACTGGCATGTGGACTGACATGTCTGACGATGCCGACTTTATGACGGCCAAGGTTGCCGACGGTATTGACGTGCGCATTGTGGGCGTGGTGCGACCTAACGAGACGGCCAACGCGAGCGCATTGACCCCGGGCATTGCCTATACGCATGCACTGACTCGTCAGCTTATGGAACGCGCCGCAAATTCGCAGATTGTGCAGGAGCAGCTTGCTCACCCCGAGATGGATGTCTTTACGGGCAAAACCTTCGACGAACTGCAAGGCGAGGCCAAACAAGGCGTGGATCTGAGCAGCATGTTCAGCGTGGACGAGGCGGCGCTCAAGAGCGCGTTCTCGTTTGATGCGTCTGCACTCTCGGGTGCGGCCGGCGGTATGGACCTTTCTGGCATCGATCTGTCGGGGCTGGACATTGACCTTTCGGGCGTTGGCAAGGACATCGACTTCAGCGACATCATGGCAAAAGCGCCAACCCCAGATTTCTCGGGTATCTTTGACGGTCTGGAACTCACGCCCGAGCAAATGCAGCAGGTGGGAGCACTAGCCAACCAGCTGTTTGAGGGCTTTTTGCAGTCTGATCAGTTTAAGGCGCTGTCGCCCGAAGATCTTAAAGACGCGTCAAAGCTCGCTGCCGCATTCTCGACGTATCTTGAGCATGATGCCGCAGCCCAGCAATGCCTGGCTCAATTGAAGGCGCTCGGCGGCGATGCCCTGGCTGAGCGCCTGCAACAGGCGATGACCGACTATGTGCAAAAGCAGCTGGCTCCGTATCTGCAGCAGGCTATGGATCAGGTGATGAAGGCAATCAGCGAGCAGATAGCGTCGACGGTATCGTCCCAGCTCAAGGCGGGCGCAGCGGGGCTTATGGACCAGATGGCGACGCAGATGTCTTCGAGTTTTGCCAACCTGACGAGCGCCATGCACGTGGATGCGAGCGCCTTTGCTCGTGCCATCCATTTCAACATGGACGCCGAGGACCTGAGTTCGCTCATGATGAGCTATGCCAAGGCTTCGAAGCTCACCTACGACAACAATCTGACCACGTTGGGCTATGCGGATGAGGCAGACCCCATCTCGGTTAAGATTTTCCCGCGCGACTTTGAGGCCAAGGAGCGCGTACTCGATCACATCGATGCGTACAACAAGCAGGTCAAAGCCGCTGGCCACGATGATCGGGCAATTTCGTACACCGACTACATGGGCATCATCATGGGCTCGGTGACCGACATCGTGAACACCATCAGCTTGGTGCTCATCGCATTCGTGAGTATCAGCCTGGTGGTGAGCTCCATCATGATCGGCATCATCACCTACATCAGCGTATTGGAGCGCAAGAAGGAGATCGGCATCCTACGCGCAATCGGTGCGTCGAAGCGCAACGTGGCCAACGTATTCAATGCCGAGACCTTTATCGAGGGCCTCATCGCCGGCGTCTTTGCCATTGTCGTCGTGGTGCTCGTGAGTTTCCCGGTCAATGCCTGGGCGCTTGCGGCCAAAAAGGTCCCCAACCTGATGAGTCTGCCCGTGCAGGATGCGCTGGTGCTCATTGCAATTTCGGTGCTGCTGACGGTTGTTGCCGGCCTGCTGCCGGCCCGTAGCGCATCCAAGAAGGACCCCGTCGAAGCCCTGCGCTCCGAATAATGTGGCAAAGGGACAGTCCCTTTGTCACATTGAGACCCTTGCGAAAACGGGGTCTAATTACCGTTCGGCAGGTTAAGAACTCCCTCTCCCCGCTTAATGCTTGACGAAGAGTCCTCTGGTTTATATACCTATCGGTAGGCATATAGGATGTATTGCCGATAGAAATGGAGCAACCATGACTCTCACCACACCAGCCAAAAAAGATTGTCTCCGTGAAAGCGGCGCATTTGCTTGGGTCGTCGTTATTGCGCTCGGCTTAATGTCCGCCGGAACAACTGGCACATATAGCATTATTGCCGGCTCATTCGTTGCTCCAGTATGTGAAGATCTGGGCTTTGACTACACTTCTTTTTCTTTCTATTTCACCGCGATTCTTCTTGGCCTTGCGCTTGGGCTTCCGCTTTTGAGTCGCTTCATTCCAAAAGTAATCGGCAAACCATGGCATATTTGCATTGAACTCGTCCTTATTGCCGCCGGCGCCGCAATGGCGTTCTACACCGAGGTCTGGATGTTCACCGTCTCCGCCGCAGTGATCGGCATCTGCTTTTCGTTTACAACGGGCGTCTGCATGTCCGATGTCATTGACCAATGGTTCAGCAAATCGTCCGGTCTCGCCATCGGCCTCGCTTGGGGCGTTAATTCTCTCTGCACGCTGTTATTGAGTCCTGTCATTACGCTGGTCATCGAGCAGCAAGGCTGGCGTACGGGATACATCGTGCTTGCGGCCGTTTCTGCAGCTATGATTTTGCCTGCAAGCGCATTTATCATTCGCCTTAACCCCTCTGATCGCAATATGCTTCCGTACGGAGAGACCGCCTCCGAAACCCATGAGAGCTGCAGCGCCGATGAGCAGGAAGATGTCCTTTCGGGCATGGCACTCCGCGATGCCGCGAAAACGCCGTCTTTTATTCTCTGTGTCCTCTTGCTTTGCGTGGCGCAGCTCACCTGCTGCATGAACCAGCTGTTTCCAACCTATGCAAGCGAGGTCGGTTTCAATCCTATCGTAGGAAGCTTAATGGTCTCGGCAGCTTCACTCTCCGATATCTTCCTAAATCCCTTCGTGGGCAAAACATGCGACAAGCTTGGCGCTATTAAAGCAACGGTCGCATGGACAGGTGTCAGCATTCTTTCATTCCTGCTTCTTATCATTGGCGGAAGCAATGAGACCGTTTCCATCATTGCAGCTGGTGTAAACGATGTCATGTTCGCCATCGTTGGAACCGCAATGCCGATGCTTCTCCTCTCGCTCTTTGGATCACGCGATTTTGGAAGGATCTATTCGATCGTTTGCTCAGCGGGCTATGTCGTCGGTGCTTTTGGAATGCCGGTCATGATGAAGGTTTACGGCATGGCAGGGTCATTCCAGGGAGTATTTATCTTCTGCATTGCCTGCAACCTTATGATTGCTGCGTTTGCTATCGTTTCCGGCTTTCTCAATAAGGCTGCTGAAAAGTAATAAGCGCCGATTGCACCGGCATAGATTGCCACGCAACAGGGGTCGACTCCAAGCCAGATTGGAGTCGACCCCTGTTTTCGTTTTAAAGGTTGCCCGCAGGCACCATGGGCGCCAACATGCGCTTCAGCTTGGCTGGTCTATTTGAACATAAGCTCGACTATTCCCGCCCAAACCGCTTTCTCATCAATATCCTCACCTTGAGCGACCGTATTGCTTGCTCCCTCCAGAACGGTATAAAGAATTTGTACGTAGAGCATTACGTCGGCGCTATCGGAAAACGCGCCAATCTCTACACCATGAAGAAGGATGTCTTTAAGCGCATCCATGGTTCGTTTGGTCGCCGTCGCTTGACGTTCCTGAACTGCAGGAATTCGATTTGCTTGAACGCTAACCTCGGCCAGCACGCGCCGGCGCTTTTCATCGCTTCGATAGCCACCTATAACTGAATTGCCGAGCTCGATAAGCGCGGCCTTGAACCCGTCCCTATCGACTATTAGCGAGTAGTCGCGCTGATAGTCAATGGTCGGAAACATGCTGTCCAAGAGCGTAGTGAAAATCTCCTCTTTTGAGGGAAAGTAGTAGTACACCGACGGCTTGGATATACCGACAAAGTCGCAAATCTTTCCGATAGACGCTTTGTCATAACCGACTTCTGCCACAAGATCGTACATTGCGTCCAATATTTTTTTTCTTGTGCTCACGCTGCATTTCTCCATTGCAAATCACTTCCGCACTACCAACATTATTAAGGATGGCAACGGAACATCAATTCGTGTCCAAACATGACCACTATATACGGCGAACGGTATGTATCAGTAGGCGAGCGGCAATTATTCAAAATTATCTACCGAACGGTAGGTATAGTAGTACTATAGCAGGTGAAACCCCGCTATTGTCGCGGCCGGACAGCATCGCGGGAAACCCGACGGAAGGACCAACCATGTACGAGAACTATCGTATGCCGGGCGAGTTCGAGAAGCGCTCCAACGTCTATGTGACATGGCTTCCCGATTACATCCGTGCAGAGGGCTACGATAACCGCCAGCCCTGCGTTGACGTGATCAAGGCTCTGCTCGAGTATGGCGACGTTACGGTCAACCTCAATTGCGGCACCCCCGGCTCCTATGAGGAGGCTTGCTCGCGCCTGAAGGAGGAGGGGGTTGATCTCGATCGCATCGAGATCACGCAGTTCGAAGACTCCAACTTCTATGTCCGCGACAACGGTCCCAGCATCATGGTCGACGCCAAGGGCCATTCTTATATGGTCAACCCCGCTTGGACCTATTACGGCGTGTGGGACAAGAACTCCCCGGAGTGCCAGTCCGCACGTAAGGCAGCCGTTCACATGGCGGTTGCGCTCGGTTGCTTCGATATCGTCAATTCCGAAATGGTTTCGGAGGGCGGCGACCGCGAGTTTGACGGTCACGGCACTCTGATCGCCATCGAGGACACGGAATGCCGCAAGCGTAATCCCGAGTTCACGAAAGAGGAAGTAGAGGCCGAGTATAAGCGCATCTACAACCTCAACAAGGTTATCTGGCTTCCGCAGCCTATGCTCGAGGACGACGACTATCGACTGGGCATCCTCGACGAGAAGGAAGACGGAACTCCCGTCTTTGGCATGAGCTTTGCAGCTCACATTGATGAGATGTGTCGCTTTATCACTCCGAACAAGATTCTTCTTGCCGAGGTGTCCGATGAAGAGGCAGCCTCGAGCAGGGCTGGAGCAGAGTCTCGTCGCCGCATTGAGGCAGCCTACGAGATCCTGAGCAACGAAACGGACTGGGAGGGCAAGCCCTTCGAGATTGTTCGTATGCCCACCGCCGAGCCTATTGAAGTCGTTATCGCCCCTGGCGATGAAGATTACGAGCTCTATAAGGGCTTCATCGACGAAATGGGCGGCAAGTTTATGGATGGCACCCCCTGGCCCGAGGGCCCCGTCCACTTCTACGCCGCAGCGAGCTACTGCAACTTCCTGATTTGCAACGGCGTCGTTCTTGGCCAGCGTTATTACCACGAGGGCATGAGCGAGGTCGTGAAAGAGAAGGATGAGCAGGCCAAGGCAGTTCTTGAGAGCTGCTTCCCCGATCGCAAGGTCATCATGATTGATTCCCTCGCGCTTAACCTGTCCGGCGGCGGCGTGCACTGCTGGACTAAGGACGTGGCGGCCAGTCGTTAGTGAGCCTTAGAGCCTGCGCTCTTTGGCTTAGGCGCCACATGTACCGCTCCCCGAGGGATATCCGTGTTTTCCTCGGGGACACATTCAACAATAATTTTGATAATAATTCGAAAGGAAATAGGCATGAACAACAGCCTCCGCGGTCGCGACTACATCAACATCCATGATCTCTCCTCCGAGGATTTCCGCTATCTCATAGATCTTGCCTGGAACCTTAAGGCTCAGAAGAAGTCTGGTGTCGACCAGCGCTACTTCCCCGGCAAAAACGTCCTCGCCAACTTTGAGTGGGGCTCGACCCGTACTCGTTGCGCATTCGAGACCTCCTGCAACGATTTGGGCATGGGCTTCACTTATCTGACCAACTCCCACATGGGTGACTGCGAGACCGTCAAGGACGCCATGCGCGTCTTTAACGGCATGTATGATCTCATCGTTTATCGCGCACAGAAGGACGAGCAGTTCCTCTATGACGTCGCCGACCTGGTTGACATCCCGGTCATCAATGCCCTTACTCTCGGCGATCACCCGACTCAGATGCTCGCTGACGCTCTTACGATGGAAGAGCAATGGGGCGGTTTGCGTACGAGCCGCGGCAAGAAGATGGCTTTCGTTGGCAACTGCGCCGGCGCCCCGGTGTGGTATGGCCGTCTGTGCGCTATGCTCGACATGGACTTCCTCGCCATCGGCCCCGACGACCTCCGTCATCAGATGTGCAAGGAAATGATCGAAGAGGTGGAGGCCTGCTACGCCAAGTACGCTCCCAATAGGACCTTTACCATCACCTCTGACCTCGATGCCCTGGATGGCGTTGACGTTATCGTTACCGAGGAGTGGCGCTACATCAACCCCGAGTGCGGCGAAGAGGTTCTGGATCCCGACGACTACAACTCCTGGCTGGGCGATGCCGAGTCTTTGTACCCCTATCGCGTCACCAGCGAGCTGTGCAAGCGCACCAACAATCCCGACATCTTCTGCATGCATGAGCTTCCCTCTGTCCATAACGCAGATCACCGTGTCGGCAAAATGCTCCTCGACCAGTGCAAGAACGACCTCCATCGCGAAATCATCACCGAGGGCTTTGAGATTGCCGACGAGTGCTTTGAGGCCAACGCTTCGGTCATCTTCCGTGAGGCAGAGAACCGTCAGCACACCATCAAGGCCGTTATGTGTGCCCTTCTGGGTCTCTAGGAGCTGTATCAATGGAAAATGCAAAGTTAAAGAGCAGCAAGGTTTACGCATGGGTTCTCGTAATCGCGCTCGGCCTTATGTCTGCCGGCACGACCGGATCCTATAGCGTCATCGCGGGCTCCTTCGTCGCACCCGTGTGCGAGGAGTTCGGGTTTGACTATTCCATCTTCTCGTATTACTTCACCGCAACGCTCATTGGTCTTGCGGCAGCTCTTCCGTTTGTCGGAAAACTCATTCCCAAGGTCGTTGGCAAGGTTTGGCTCCCCGTTGTCGAGCTTATTTTGCTTGCTGCCGGCGCAGGCATGGCCTTCTACACCGAAGTCTGGATGTTCATCGCCGCTGGCGCCCTGATTGGCGTTTGCTTCGCCTTCACCACCGGCGTCGCCATGTCCGACGTTATTGACCAGTGGTTCAAAAAATCTGGTGGCCTGGCAATCGGTCTCGCTTGGGCAGTGAACTCGATTTACATGCTCATCATGAGCCCCGTCATCACCTCTGTCATCGAGGCCGCTGGCTGGAGGACTGGCTATCTGGTGCTCGCTGGCGTCTCCGCCGTGCTCATTCTCCCCGCTTCCGTCCTGATTATTCGCTATAAGCCTCAGGACAAGGGCATGCTGCCCTATGGCTACGTCGAGGGCGAGACGGTCACCGAGACCGAGGAGACGACCGAGGATAGCACGCGTGGCGTTAGCTATGCGCGCGCCATTAAGTCGCCTGCCTTCTTCTTCTGCATCGGCTTCCTCTGTCTCGTTCAGCTCACTTGCTGCATGAACCAGCTCTTCCCGACGTATGCTTCCGAGGTTGGTTTTAGCCCCATGGTGGGCGGCTTCATGGTATCCGCTGCATCGCTCTTCGATCTGTTCCTCAATCCGATCGTCGGCACCACTTGCGATAGGTTCGGCAGCACGAAGGCCATTCTGGGCTGGCTCGCTGTCTCCATCCTCTCCTTTGTCATGCTCATGATGAGCAGCGGCAACTCGACGCTCAGCATCCTCGCAGCAGGCGTGAACGACGTAATGTACGTCATCGCTGGCACTGCCCTGACCGTTTTGGTTGTGGATGTCTTTGGCTCCCGCGATTTCGGTCGCATCTTCGCGCTGATCTGCTCCGTGGGCTATATCGTCGGCGCCTTTGGCATGCCCGTTATGATGAAGGTCTATGAGCTTGTCGGCTCCTTCCAGGGCGTCTTCATCTTCTGCATCGCATGCAACGTTATTATCGGCCTGTTCTTGCTGCTGGCAAAAAAGACTGGTAAGAACCTCTCCTGGGACGAATAGTTCGATTCGTCTTAGACATACGCTGTAGGGCTTAACCTGCAGCCGCTTTGGGGGCATCGACTAACATCGGTGCCCTTTTTCATCGAATGTGACAAAGGAGCAGCCACTTTGTCACATTGAGTGGCATGTAAATCGAGGTCTAATACTTTTCCGAGAAGTGAACGGCCATACTTGGACCTCCGAAGCATCGACATTTTTAGACGTCAAACCCGCAGGATTTGGCTGGCAAAACCGCAGGAAATTGCATCTCGAAAGTGCCGATGCTTCGGGGCCCGTTTTCACTCGTTCACTACTCGGGAAAAGTATTAAACCTCGTTGTATGGGGTGCGGCTGGAGGGTGGTCATCGTTCAGTAGCTACCTCTTCCTTGTGAATCGCCTGAAGCGCAAGGCATAATGCATGTGACAAAGGGACGGCCCCTTTGTTGTGTTGATATGAGAGAAGAGTAGATGATCCTTTCGCTGGCCCCTATGGAGGGGATTACCGGGCATGTGTTCCGTCGCGTGCATGCGGAGTGCTTCGGTGCGCTCGATTGCTATTACACGCCGTTTTTGCCGCCGCCGCGGGTGGGAAACCGCTTTGGCGGCAAGGCGTTTAAGGAGATCGATCCTGCCAATAACCAGGGGCTCAACGTGGTGCCTCAGCTGATGTCCAAGAACGCAGACGAGTTTGTGTGGGCGGCACAGGTGCTCGCCGACATGGGCTACCGCGAGGTCAATCTCAACCTGGGTTGCCCTTCGGGAACGGTTGTCGCCAAGGGCAAGGGCTCGGGTTTCTTGCGCAATCTCGACGAGCTCGAGGCGTTCTTAAGCGATGTGTGCGAGCGGTCGCCGTTGCCGGTGTCGGTAAAGACCAGGCTGGGGCTGGAGAATGACGACGAATACGAGCGCGTGCTCGATCTGTATTGCCGCATGCCGTTGGCAGAGCTGATCGTGCATCCGCGCGTACAGAAGGACCGCTATACGGGCTTGCCGCGCAAAGAGTTTTATGGCGAGACGCTGGAGCGTGCGCCGTTCCCCGTGGCCTATAACGGTGACATTTTTGATCTTGAGGATATGGACGCGCTGGTGGAGGCCTATCCCGGCACGCGCCATGTGATGTTGGGGCGTGGCCTGCTCGCGAACCCCGCTCTGGCTCGCATGGTCAAGGGCGGCCCTGCTGCAACGGCTGCTGAGCTGCAGCGCTTCCACGACACGCTGTTTGCGGCATATGCAGAAGAGATTGGCGGCAATGCGGTCTTCCGCATGAAGGAGTGGTGGTTCTACGCCAAGTGCGCTTTCGCTGATCCCGCTACCGTCCACAAGATCGTACGCAAGACCAAAAAGGTCGACGAATACCGCGCTGCCGTCGAGCGCGTCTTTCGTGAACAGCCGCTTGCACCCACAGCTCGCTTCCACGGCTAACTAGTCATCGGGGGCGTTCTTTAACGACTGGTCATTTAAGGACGTCCCCAACGACTATGTAGCAAAAACATGTACACCAGCATCCAAAGATGTCGAAAAATGTCGACTTTGGATGCTGGTGTACATGTTTGGGTCCGACGGGGGAGCGGGCCTAGGCAATCAGTGCATCAAGTGTAATGAGCTCTCTGAGCCGCTCCGTGCGTGTTTGCCCATGGCGTTTGGCTTTTTCGTCAAACGCCTCAAGAATCGATTCGCCCACACGTGCTGATATAACGACGCTCGGCTCATCGGAGATTGGTGGCCTTCCCAACTTGATGGTGTGACCTTTCGGCCACTCATCTTTTTCGTAGGCTTCCGCGGTTTTCTTCAACTCTCCGGGAGCAAACCCCATCATCTTTTCGAGCTGCTTAGCATCCATGGCGCCTCCTATCGATCGACATAATGTCGAGCGCCGGTTCTCGGATTCTCTTTTTGTATACAATTTTGTAGACAAAAATACAAGCAGTTCATCGGGCTAATTAGCTTGTTTTGACCTGCCTGTTCGATAGGAAATGAGCATTGACGGCTTCGATACTCCTTTGCTTTTCAGCTTGGAATTTGGATGCTCATTGAACTTCCGGAGGGGAGCCCTTTATTAAGCTATTGAGATTCTGGGCAGGAGCTCTCACTGGTCTTCGGTAATGGGGCCAGCTTAATTCGCGACACAGTGTGTCGCGAATGGGAGTAGTCGTTAGGTGTCCTTCAATGGCTACTCATATAAGAACGTTCAAGTGTCGGATTTTGTCATTTAGTGTCGCTCTCAGCGACTATTCTGGAGGGTCGTGGTCAAAAAAGGGCAAATATGAGTACTGTTGCCATTATGGTTGCATTTATTTGCTATAAATTGTAGCTCCTGATGAGATTTGTTCCCATTAAGAGCTACTTTTATTGAACATATGAGGAGAAATAACGTCGTCTGCGGACGAGTGGAACGTTGAATAGTTCCTGAAGTGATCAAAATCGCTGCTACTAAACAGGTAGCAGTACTCATATTTGCCCTTTTTTGACCACAGCCCTCTCGGAAACCTTTCCAGAGGCGTCAAACAGCCATAATCCAAAGGTCTCCTCAAACAATTAGCCGGCCAAGAGCGTCCATGACTACCAAAAAGCTGTACGCCAGCATCCAAAGATGTCGAAAAATGTCGACTTTGGATGCTGGTGTACATGTTTGGGTCGTATGGGTTGGGGCCCTGGACGGACAGAGCGTGCGTACTAGAGCAGGTTTTCCTGCACCCACGCGATGATGTCGCTCGATTCGTAGAGTGGTTTGCCGTCGATGAACAGGCAGGGAACCTGGCGTTTTCCGCCGATGGAGATGAGTGTCTGTTCGGCATCGGAATCGGTCGAGATATTGCGCTCGGGAATGGTCACGCCGTTATCGGCCAAAAAGTGCTTGACCTTTATGCAATACGGGCAGCCGGTCATAACGTACAGCTCGAGCTCATGATCAGTAGCCATAGGTCTCCAATCGGTTGAGGTTTTGATTGAAATACCCAAAGCCGCCGCGGTCTATGCGCGCGTCAACGACGACTCGATGGCCTGTACCAGAAACGCCGTGGCTCCGGTGCCGCAGGGCTTGTCGTAGTAGTCGATAAAGCGCTGATCGGCAAGATAGCCGTGGGCGAGGCCCAGGTGTGCTTCGTCCTGGGGTTCGCGTCCCCAGTTGAGACCAATCCAACGACGATGCATCGCGACAAGCTTGCGAGCCTCGCTTCCATCTGCATCGCCGTCGCCCATGGCAATCGAGAGCTGACCCAGAATAGCGCGTTCAAGTTCCTTCATGTCGTTCCATGTCTCGGGGTCCATGTCCAGCAGCGCTTCGTTTGCCGCATCGATAGCCTCATCGCCATAGCGCGCCCGGGCTTCGGCACCGTGGCGCTCCTCGTTTTCCTGCACGGTGCGCCAGCGCTCCAGTTGCGGCAGGACGGCGCCCATGAGCGAGACGGCTTCGTCGAGCGACATGCCGGTGTTTTGCGCCAGCCGCGGGGCACAATCCTCAATCATCGCCTCCATGGTGGTGTCGTAGGTGTACTTGCCGTGGTCGTAGCACCACTTGCAGTAATGGTCGGTCGTGGCGCCCGTGGCGTCGGTGCCGCAGTCGTCGGGCGTGAGTATCATGCCGCAGCTCTGGCAATAATGCTCGGGCATTTCGAGCAGGTGGGGCAGCGGCTCTCCGGTTACGGCGGCAATGAGCTTCATCATGTCGATACCCGGGGTGACTTCGCCGCGCTCCCAACGGCTGACGGCTTGGCGTGTGACGAAGAGCTTGGTGGCGAGCTGCTCCTGGGTAAGGTGATGGGCGCGACGGACAGCGATGAGCTTTTCTGCAAAGGCCATAGCGGCTCCTTTCTGCTGGTTGGCGGCTTAAGCATACGTGGCAGCAGGTGCCCTTCCAAGCAACCGTTGGTTGCACGACGGGGGACCGCGGCGAAGAATTGCGCGCAACGCCCCACACCTTCATGCCGTACAATGGCCGGCATGGAACCTATTGCACACATACATACCGATCTGCCGCAGAAGTTCGGCATTCCGCGCAACAGCTTTTTGGCGCCTCATCTACAGGGACGAATCGTCTTTGAGCCGGAATTTGCCTCCAACGCGGCGGTTGAGGGTCTGGACTCCTTCTCTCACCTATGGCTGCTGTGGCGCTTCGAAAACGGAACGCCCGGCGGCACGGCTAAGGACATAGCCGCCGATGCCAAGACGCGGGACAGGTCCGGAACCAACGCAAAATGGTCGAAGACCGTGCGTCCGCCGCGCCTGGGTGGAGCCGAGCGCGTGGGCGTGCTTGCCACGCGCAGTCCGTTTCGCCCTAATCCCATCGGTCTCACCTGCGTTAAGCTCGACCGCGTGGAGCTTACCGACGACGGCCCCATCATCCATGTGCTGGGAGCAGATCTGCGCGACGGCACGCCCATCTACGATATCAAACCCTACATTCCGTTTGCGGACTGTCACCCGGATGCGACCGGCGGCTGGATTGAGGATGCTCCGTGGCAAGAGCTCGATGTTGAGTTTCCGCAAGCGCTACAGGATATGGTCCCGCCCGCAAAGCTCCCCGGCTTGGTCGAAGTCCTTCGCCAAGACCCACGCCGCGCAGGCAGCAAGCACGAGCCAAACCGCATTTACCACTTGGCTTACGCCGGGCTCGACATATCGTTTACGGTCGATGAAACCCAGCTAACCGTAGTCGCCGTCAACGACGCGCGAGACTAACCAGCCAGTCGCCCGCACCCGTCAAATTAAGCGCCAAACCCCGCGCCAAAACCGCCCGTGCTGGTGGACAATAACGCCTACCAAAATAGTCCGCTTTGCATGGGAGCTCAGCATGAAATACGACTTTAGCTCGCTTATCGACCGCCACGGCATGGATGCCATCGCCGTTGACTCTTGGGGCGAGATCCCCGGTATGGCTCCGAACGCACCCGACGAGGGCTTCGACCGCATTTCCATGTGGGTGGCCGACATGAACTTCGCCACGGTGCCCACGGTTCAGGAGTACATCATCAAGCGCGCTCAGCACCCCATGTTTGGCTACTTCAATCCGCGTCCCGAGTACTTCGACCGCATCATCGAATGGCAGAGCCGTCGCAACGGCGTTGAGGACTTGGCGCCGGAGCATATCGGCTACGAAAACGGCGTGCTGGGCGGTGTCGTGTCGACGCTACGCGCGTATGTCCAGCCAGGCGATGCGGTGCTGGTCCACAGCCCTACCTACATCGGCTTTACCAAGTCCATCGAGGCCGCGGGCTATCGTATTGTCCACAGCCCGCTTAAGCTCGACGACCAGGGCGTGTGGCGCATGGACTTTGAGGACATGGAGCGCAAACTCGCCCAAAACCACATCCATGCCGCGGTGTTCTGCTCGCCGCACAATCCCTGCGGGCGCGTATGGGAGCGCGACGAGATAGAGCGCGCCATGGACATCTATCGCCAGCACGATTGCGTGGTGATCTCGGACGAGATTTGGTCCGATATCATCCTGCCGGGTCACAAGCATATCCCGACGCAGTCGGTGAGCGAGGATGCCCGCATGCGCACGGTTGCCCTCTATGCGCCCAGCAAGACGTTCAACCTGGCGGGCCTGGTCGGCAGCTACCACATCATCTATAACGAGACGCTGCGCGACCGCGTGTGCGCCGTGTCCGACAAGACCCACTACAACGAGATGAACGTCCTCTCTATGCATGCGCTTATCGGTGCCTACCAGCCGCAGGGCTACGAGTGGGTGGACGAGCTCAACCAGGTGCTTGCCGGCAATATCGAGTACTTCTGCAATTACGTGGACGAGCATTTTGAGGGCGTGTCCTATTCGCGTCCGCAGGGCACGTACATGGTGTTTCTGGACTGCACCGAGTGGTGCCGCGAGCATGGCCGCGATATTCAGTGGCTGCTCGACGAGGGGGCGCGCGTAGGCGTGGGATATCAGGACGGCCGCCCGTTCCACGGGCCCTGCCACATTCGCGTGAATCTGGCACTGCCGCTTTCGCGCGTAAGGGAAGCGTGCGACCGCCTGGACCGCTACGTTTTTAATGCACGGTAAGCGTGCGCTGCATGCGGGGTCTTCTGCCAAGTCGGCCGGAAGGCCCCGCATGGTAAAACGTCTGTAACCATTGGGTACTCGTGTGGTTTTGTTTGCTATTATCTTTAACCATTTCAGTCTGTAAACAGGATCGTCTGGAGTTCGATGAAAAGACCCCGTCGCTCGGCTGCCATTTCGTTGTTTGTCGCGCTTGCGGTGGCGAGCGCCTTTGTCATAGCGATGGCCGGCTGTTCCGGGCACAATGACGAAGCCTCGACGCCAGCATCAAAAGCCCCGGACGCCTCGCAGGCCAAAGACGACGACCTTAAGACGCTCAACGTCGGCAGTGACCTCTATCCACCGTTTGTGTATACCGACGAGTACGGCGATATCGTTGGCCTGGACGTCGAGATATTAACCGAGGCTTTGGCCCGCATTGGTTACAAGCCAAAATACCAGATGATCGATTGGGAAAAGAAGAAAGAGCTGCTGGCGAGCGGCGAACTCGATTGTGTCATGGGCAGCTTTAGTATGACGGGTCGCGAAAACGAATATCGTTGGGCCGGCCCGTACCTTGCGAGCCGCCAGGTGGTCGCGGTCGATCCCCAGAGCGATATCTACACGCTTGCCGATCTTGAGGATAAGATCGTGGCGGTTCAGTCCACCACCAAGCCCGAGGGCATTTTGCTCAACCGCACAAATGAAAACGTTCCGCAGATCAAGGAGCTCTACAGCTTTTCGGACGGTTCATATCTGAACCCGGCGCTCGTCGAGGGCCTGGTCGACGCTATCGCCGCGCATGAGTCCTCGTTCCTCACCTACGAAAAAGACTATGGTGTGACATATCGCATTTTGGATGAGCCGCTGCTAGAGGTTGGTTTGGGCACCGCTTTCGATATCAACGATACGCGCGGCATCGACGTCAAGCTCACTCATGCCTACCAAGAAATGCTTGCCGATGGCACCATGGAACGCCTAGTGTCAAAGTACTTTGATGACCCTTCGCCATTTTTGAATATGGAGGGCCTGTCATGATCGATGCGCCTGACCACGCCGTAGAGGAGCGGGGCAATCGTTCGGCAGGGGCATGGCTCCTTGTCGCTCTGCTGGGGATAGTGCTCTCGGTTGCTGCCGGCATGATGAGCTACGGTTACATGACGGCCCAAGCCGAGCAGCGCTTTGCCGACGTTGTCGATTACGTGGCGACGCAGAGCCTTTCCTACGATGCATTCAATAGCGCCTATACGACCAAAAACCTGATACGCGTTATGGAGATTGCCGGAGCGGCAGCGCGCGATATGGAGCGCGACGGTTCGGTGGATAACGCCATGCTGGAGCAATATGCCGACCAGTTCAACGTGAGCGCGCTGATCGTGACGGACGCATCGGGCAACCTGGTGTCCGAGTCCTCGACGGATAACGTGGGTTACGAGTCGCTTGCTGCATATCTCAAAGAAGCGCCCGTGCTGGAGGTGGCAACCCATCCGCTTAAGTCCTATACCACTCGTATTACGCTTGCGGATGATTCGGTTGCAGACATTGGCTGTGTGACCCGGCAAGATGGCGAGGGTATCGTTATCGCGGTAAGGCATCAGAGCGCGAAGGCGGTTGCAAGCAATACGCTCAAACTGCAGAGTCTGCTCGAAGGCTATGAGACCATCGATAGCGGCAATATCGTGATCGAAAACGATGGCAAGGTCGTTGCGACCAACGCCGTTGAACCCACCATCTTGGGCGTGTTCGACCTGCCTGCGACGGACGCCATCATTGTCGACGAAATTAAGGATCGATGCCTGCCCGGCAAAGTCCGACTGGTCAACGTCAACGGCGAGTGGTATTTGGGCACATACGGCAAAGCGCAAAAATTCTACGTGTACACCTATGCCTCGGCGCGGCGCTACTTTGAGGTCGTCGCCGCTGTTGCTGCCGGCGTGCTGGTGCTCTACAGCGGTGTTATAGCCGTTGTTGTGATGGCGCGTCGCCGCGCTGATCGTCGACGTTTGACGGACTTGCTGCAGCAGGAGCGCGACTATGGCGACAGGCTAGCAAAGGCGGCACGTGAGGCCTCGTCTGCCAACTCGGCAAAGACGGATTTTTTGCGTCGCATGAGCCACGATCTGCGCACGCCCATCAACGGCATTCGCGGTATGGTTGAGGTCGGCGATGCCAATGCGGATGATCTGCAAAAGCAGACCGAGTGCCGCTCAAAGATCTGGATGGCATCGGGACTGCTGCTCGATCTTGCCAACGAGGCCCTGGATATGAGTCGTCTGGAGAGCGGGCGGATCGAACTGGAACTTGTTCCCACAAACTTGGTGACCCTCAACCACGAGGTGCGCGATATTCTGGAGCGCCAGGCCGAGGAGCGTCTGGTGACAATTATCTGTGACCAGCAGACGCTTAATCATCCCTATGCGCGGGTGAGCGTGACGCACCTCAAGCGCTTGTTGCTCAATATTGCCGGTAATGCCGTCAAGTACAACCGCCGGGGCGGCTATGTTCGCCTGACATGCCGCGAGGTGGAGCCAGTGGATGGCGCCCCCGTCTATGAATACACGATCGCCGACAACGGTATTGGCATGAGCGAGGAGTTTCAACAGCACCTCTACGAGCCGTTTTGTCGCGAGGAGCAACAGGTGGAAGGCGCTTCATCGGGAGCTGGCCTGGGTGCGCCTATTGCCAAACAGTTGGTCGAGCTTATGGGCGGAACCATGAGCTTTACGAGTATCTTGGGGCAGGGGACGACGTTTACCATCCGTCTGCCGTTTGAGAAGTGCAAGCGCTCCGAGATTCCTCAGGCTGTGCGCGTGGACGCGGGTGACGGCGATGCGCTCCAGGGCTTGCGCGTTTTGCTCGTAGAGGATAACGACCTGAATGCCGAGATTGCACAGTTTACGCTCGCCCGCGCCGGCGCCGTCGTGACGCATGCTAAGGATGGTGAGTCTGCCGTCGAGATGTTTGCCGCGAGCGCGCCGCACGAGTACGACGTGGTGTTGATGGACATCATGATGCCCGGTATCGATGGCCTTGAGGCCACGCGTCGGATTCGAGCGCTCGATCGCGAGGATGCCGCGCTCACGCCGATTATCGCCGTGAGCGCCAACGCCTTTGCCGACGACCGTAGGCTTTCGCGCGAGGCGGGCATGAACGCGCACCTGAGCAAGCCTGTGAGCTCGCAGGAGCTCGTTGAGGCGCTTGCACACATAGCCGCCGACGCTTCATAAGCATATGGCTCGGTTCCAAGGTGGGTTGGAACCGAGCCATATTGCTATTGATGAGGCCTGATGAGGGGCTTACTTTTCTTGAATCTGCTTGCCGCAGAGATGCTCAATCGTAATCTCGTAGAGTTGGACGCCCTTAATGTCCTTGGCGATTTCCTCTTCGACTTCCTCGGCAGAAGGGTAGTACTTAAGCGCGAGCTGGCGGACTTTATCCTCGATAAACGCGGGAGTGTCATTTGCCAGGCGACAGCGGCCAAAGACCACGGTACTCATAACGTACGGAGCCCAGTCGCCGTCCTGGTGCCACTCGTTGCCGTAAACGGTAAAGCAGACCTTGTCATCGCGCTTAAGTGCGTCGACCTTGTGGCCAGCCTTGGCGCCATGGAAATAAATCTTGTCGTGCTCGGCGTCAAAGAAGTAGTTGACGGGAATGGCGTACGGGTAGCCATCGTCGCCGTTGACGGCAAAGACGCCGCGCTTGCAGGTGGCGAGCAGTTTGCGCGCTTCCTCGTCGGTGATGGCGCGTTTCTTTCGACGTAAGGGCCTAAACATCGTTGGCTTCCTTTCTGGTCGTGCGTGGTTGCTGCAAAAACTATAGCGAAACGGATCCGTTTTTCTTGATGCGGGCGAGTATGTTTTTGAGCTTGTTAAAGTCGATCGGTTTGGACAGATGAGCGTTCATGCCGGCAGCGTGTGCCGCCTGGGCGTCTTCGGCAAAGGCGTTGGCGGTGAGCGCGATGATGGGGATATCGGCTGCATCGACCTTCTCGCTCAGACGAATCGCGCGGGTTGCCTCGTAGCCGTCCATGCCCGGCATCATAATGTCCATCAGGATCGCATCGAAGCTGCCGGCGGGATGCGACAGGTACAGATCGACGGCTTCGTTGCCGTTGGCGGCGCGGGTGACCACGACGCCTTCGGATTCTAGCAGCGCCTGGGCAATCTCGGCATTCAATTCGTTGTCTTCGGCGAGCAGCACGTTCATGTTGGCGAGCGAGCAGTCGAGCGCTCTCTCGACCGTATTCGCCCGCGCCTGGGGGTTCTTGTCGATATCGAGCGGAATCTGGACGTTGAACGTACTCCCCACGCCAACCTCACTCGAAATCTCAATCGTACCGCCCATCAGTTCAATAAGCGACTTGACGATTGGCATACCCATGCCGGTTCCTTGGAACTTGCTGCGCGCATCGTCACCTTCTTGGGCAAACGGCTCATAGATATGCTTTAAAAACTCGGGAGCCATGCCAATGCCGGTATCCGAAACGCTAAAGCAAAAGAGCGCGCGCCCGTTATCGAGTGGCTTGGTCTTTGAGCTAAAGGTGACGGAGCCGCCGCGTTTGTTGTACTTAATGCTATTGTCTAACAGGTTGATCATGATTTGTCGGATATGGGTGGGACTGCCGATCATGTATGGTCCCGTGGCGTACGGCAGACTATTGTCCTGCATGGTGATGCAGTTATCGGATGCGCGGAGCTTGCACAGCACCAGCGTATCGTCACAGAGCTCTTTGAGGTTAAAAGGCACATGTTCCAGTGTTAGCTTGCGGTCTTCGATTTTGCCCATCTCGAGGATATCGTTGATCAGTGAGAGCAGGTGATTGGCGGCAACGCGCGCCTTGGCACGGCTCTCGCGGGCGACCTGGATATCGCCTTCCTTCAATTCCTCGATCTCGATAAGGCCCAGGATGCCGTTGAGCGGCGTACGGATGTCGTGGCTCATGCGCGTGAGGAATGCCGTCTTAGCGGCGTTGGCGGCGTCGGCTTTCCGCTGTTCTTTCTGCGCACGTTGAAGCGACCAGGCAAGGATGACGATGCTGGTGAGCAAAATGCAGATGATAACAGTCACAATGGCGGCGCGGTTGCGGTAGAGAAACTGGAACGTGTCCGATTCCTGTGCCGTGTACGACGTTGAGGAGTAGCTGCTGGCGGAGAGCGATTCGCCGGCATTGATGATGCCCTTATTAATGATTCCCAGCAGTTCGGGCTTGCCACGAGAAATCCAGCACGAGAGCTCACAGGTGTCAGGGAGCTCGACCGTCTCGCAGTCCTCGAGATCATAACGGTCGCCGATGGTTTTTACGCGTGAACTGGGAGCGACGATGCAGTGCACCGTTCCCTTCCTGAGGGCGTCGAACGCTTCATCGTCGGATTGGTATTCGGTTACGGTCGCCGTGGGGAACAGACTTTCAAGTGCATTTTTGTTGATAAACGATGATTTGGTACAGGCGATGCTCTGAAGGTCTTTGTTCAGGTCGCTGCCGGTGTGGATGGCGGTGAGGGACATGGTCCCCAACGATACCGACTGCACAACGCCTGTTTGCTCGGCAAACCAGTAATCTCGGTATACCGGCAGCGCAACGTCTATGCTTCCCTTTGACAGGGCCTTTGACATCATCTTGTAGCTATCAAAGGCGACGGTTTTGACCGTAATGCCAAATTTATCGTGCAGCGTCGTCGCAAGCGATGCGAGCGAACCTTCCATTTCGCCGTCTTCGTCTTCGTTACAGTAGGGGAGTTTGCCCGTAATGTAGCCGAGCGTGATGGTGTTGTCATTTGCTTTGAGCCAGGAACATTCGGGGCCGTTGAGCGATGATGAACCGCTGTTTTGGGTCGAGTAGCTAGATTTGACTTCGTCGTTATAGCGTGGGTTGACGCGGGCGATTGCCGTCATGGCAGCATTGATGTCGTTCATCAGGTCGGGGCGGCTTTTGGGAACGGCAAAGTAGTAGTCGCTCGAACCAATGTAGAACATGGGGGAGGCACTGGGCGACGAGATCGTGTCATTCATGATAACGGCATCGACCTCGTTGTTTGCGAGCGCGTCAAAGAGAACGGAGTCTCCGTCATACTCCCTGTATGTGCAGGCGATTCCTTCGTTGGTGAGCCACTGCTGGCCAACGAAGGTTTGCATAACGCCGGGGTTGTAGCCGATGGTAAGGCCCTGGAGCGCTTGGGGGTCACCCTTGGCCAGATCGTCGCGATCGGGCCTGGCGTAGATGTAGTAGCGTTCGGTGCCCTCGGGGTTCGAGGAAAAGAGCAACTTTTGGGCGCGTTCCTCGGAGTAGGAGATGTTGGGCATGAGGTCGATCTCGCCCGCCTCGAGCATGTCCATAAGCTCGGTGAAGGTGCCGGTGACGTATTCGTACCGCCAGCCGGGCGTGTAGTACGACAGGGTCTGGAGGTACTCGTAGCCCCATCCCGAGAGACGCTCGCCGGGAGTGCCGTCCTGGAAGCCCTCGTTGTTGACGAGCCAGCCGACGCGGACTGTTTTGACTTGCTGATCGGAGTCGGCGGCAAAGGCGGGGGCGGGCGCGACGGCGCTCAGTACGGCGAGCGCGGTAAGCGCAACGGCCAGAGCGCGACATATAACTGAACGAAGGACAGTGGCAGCTCTCACATGCAATCCTAACGAATCGAGACATTACCGCATAAGAATACCAGCTCCGCCTGCCCAGTCGGCAGCAGCACCGCTAAACGGTCTCGCCCGGCAGTTGGGGATAGTCCCTTTCTGCCGGCACAAAAGGAACGTCCCTAACTGCCGGTTGTGGGACAATACCGAGCGAACTGATTGGGGCGTCTGGGAAAAGGGATCGCGATGAACAAGTTGAGGACGCTTGCCGATGTGCTGCGACAGGCTGGCTTTGCGCGCATCACGGGCTTGTTTCTTATCTTTTACCTGCTGTGCTCGACGGCCGTCTGGCTGTCCGAGCCTACGACCCTCACCTTTGGCGATGGACTTTGGTTTAGCTTTGAGACGGTCTCGACCATCGGCTTTGGCGATATCCCGGCCGAAACGCCGGTTGCCCGCGCCATTACCGTTGTCCTGAGCGTTATCAGCATCTTCTACATCGCCATGCTCACGGGTGTGGCGGTGAACTACTGCAATACGCTCATCAAGCTGCGCCAAAAGGACACCATGGCGCGCTTTATGGACGATCTGGAGCATTTGGAAGAGCTCGATCGTGACGAGCTCGCCGACCTGTCGCGCCGCGTGCGCGAGTATCGTCGACGCCAGCGCTAAAACGAACGTCGTGCGCCACAACAAGGGGGACTGAAATGAATATCACCGTGTATCTGGGCGCCAGTGCCGGCAATGACCCGGCATTTCTGCCCGCGGTACAGGAACTAGGCAGCTGGATTGGCGCCAACGGACACGCGCTGGTATACGGCGGGTCCAAGTCGGGACTGATGGGCGCGCTCGCCGATAGCGTACTCGAGGCAGGTGGACACGTGACGGGTGTTGAGCCGAGCTTTTTTATCGAGGCCGAGTTTCAACATGACGGTATCGACGACCTCATCGTGACGAGCGATATGGCCGAGCGTAAAGCCAAGATGATCGAGCTTGGCGATGCCTTCATTGCCTTTCCCGGCGGGACGGGCACGCTCGAGGAGATTGCCGAGGTTATGTCCGCGGTGTCGTTGGGGCACCTGAGTGCTCCGTGCATCCTGTATAACCTGGACGGTTACTACAACGACCTCAAGGCACTGCTCGGGCACATGATTGATAAAGGGCTATCGAGCCCACGGCGCCAGCAGGGCATCTACTTTGCCGACGATTTGAGCGAGATTGCTTCGATTATCAACGGATAAGTCTTGAGCCTGCCCCACTATGGCTCCCAATGGTGCCGTTCGCGGCGTGGATGGTTGGCTCGTTCGGGCAACGCTCGCTCTACAATAAAACGCATCTATGTCGACTTTGACCGCGGGAGGACCCGATGGATAACCTTGCCAAACCCACAAACCGCGCGCTGTTTTTAGTTAGCGTTGCCGTGACCGGTGCGTTCGCAGGTGCCGCGGTCTGGCTGTTCTTTTTTGCGATGGAGCACGGTATCGACTATCTATGGACCGAGATTCCGCACGCGCTGGGCGTCGCTTCGCCCGAGCTCGCGAACGGCCCGTTTGGCTTTTTGCCGTACCCGTTTTTCGTCTGCATGCTGGGCGGTCTGCTGATTGGCCTGTACGAAAAGATGACGGGCACCAAGACCGATGACCTTAACCAGGTCATGACCAAGGTCAAACAGGATGGGTGCTACCCCTACGAAAATCTGGGCAAGCTGTCGCTTGCCGCGCTGTTGCCGCTGCTGTTTGGCGGCAGCATTGGACCGGAAGCTGGACTGACCGGCGTCATTGCGGGACTGTGCAGCTGGGTCGGCGATCGCATGCGTCGCTTTGGAGCCGAGTTTAGGGAACTCACGCTGCTGGGTACCCAGGCTGCCCTGACGGCGCTCTTTACCGCACCCGTCTTTGGCTTTGTGGCTCCGCTCGCCGGTAGCGCCGACGGCCAGGGTGCCAATGATGCTGAGGACTCCGCATCCGACGAGATCACCATCAAGCTCCCCAAGGCGCAAAAGACCGTGGTTTACGGCATCGCGATTGCTGGCGGCCTGGGCACCTACCTGCTGCTCGGCCAGCTCATGGGCGGCGGCATGGGTATGCCGAGGTTCGAGGCTGCCGTGGTGGGCAACCTGGAGCTTACCTGGCTCATCCCTCTGTCGCTGATCGGAACAATCTGCGGCTGGCTGTACTTTGTCTCTGAGCACGCGAGCGAAGCGCTTGCTCATGCAATAGGGGCGCGCCCTGTCGTCAAAGCCATGCTGGCCGGTCTGGCGCTCGCCATCTGCGGCACGGTCCTGCCCTACACCATGTTTGCCGGCGAGACGCAGGCCGACGTGCTCATGGAAACCTATCTGACCATTCCCGCCGGCGTGCTTATCGCGACCGGTCTCGTTAAGGCCATGCTGACGCCCGCCCTCATCAACCTTGGTTGGCGCGGCGGCCACTTCTTCCCGGTTATCTTCTCGGGCGTAAGCCTGGGCTATGGCCTTGCTATCCTCACCGGCGCCGATCCGGTCTTTTGCGTCGCCGTCTGCACGGCATCGACGATGGGTGCGGTCATGCGTCAGCCGGTCATGGTCGTGGGCCTGCTGCTCATGTGCTTCCCACTCAAGGGTATCGTCTGCATGATCATCGCGGCCGTCATCGCCGCCGGCATTCCACTGCCCAAGCCGCTGCGCAAGTAGCGCGGTTTTTCACGAGTCAATTCCAGGGGTACGAGATGATCCTGTACTTTAGCGCGACAGGGAACAGCGAGCATGTGGCGCGTCGCATTGCAGCGGCGACAAGCGACAAAGTTATGTCGATTGAGCGCTTTGATGCCGAGATCCTTCACCTTGCTGTGATGGAAGGTCCCTGTCGGCTGGGGTTTGTCGCCCCGGTATACGCCTGGGGCTTGCCGACGCCAATGATCGAGTTTTTGAAGACTGTCGACCTATCGGTTGCTGCCGGCACAAAGGGCGGCGAGCGCCCCTATACGTTCTATGTCTCGACATATGGTTCGACGACCGGGCAATCGGCCAAGTTCGCCCGCGATCTGCTACACGAGCGTGGGCTTGAGTTAGATGCGGCGATGAGCGTCAAGATGCCCGATACCTGGACGCCTGTTTTCGACCTGTCTGACCCTCAAAAGGTTGAGGGTATCAATAGGGCTGCCGAGGCGCAGATTGATGCCGTGATCGAGGCGGTGCGGGCGCGCCGCACGGGCAACATGATGCGCCATCGCGTGCCTCTGTTTGCATCGTGCGCGTATCACGCAATTGGGCTGCCGCGCATGCAACAGACGAGCAAGTTTGCTGTCGATGCCGATCGCTGCATCGGCTGCGGCCTGTGTGCCAAGCGCTGCCCCATGGCGGCGATTGAGATGCGAGACGGCCTTCCCGTCTGGACAAAGCCGGAGTGCGCAGCCTGCCTTCGTTGCCTGCACTGTTGTCCCAAATTTGCCATCTCGCACGGTAAGCGCACGGCATCCCACGGTCAGTACAGGCATCCCAAGCCAGGTGTGAGGATGTAGCGGCCGCTGGCCGCGCTACTTCCAAACTGCGAGCGCGGCGGTGCCCAGGACGATGAGGGCGAGACCGATGGCGCTGCGTCGTGAGAGTTTTTCGTTGAATGCCAGGCGCGCAAATAGTACCGATACGACAATCGATAGTTTGTCGATCTGCACCACGACACTCACCTGGCCTGCAGCGATGGCATAGTAATAGAGCAGCCACGATGCTCCGGTCGCGATGCCCGATGTTGCGAGAAATACGAGTTCGCAGCGGCCTGCGTGCACGGCTTGGCCCATCTTGCCTTTAGCTGCCACGATTGCCCATGCCATAACCAGTACCACACAGGTACGGATTGCCGTGGCCAGGTTGGACTCGACGCCTTCGATGCCAACCTTGGCAAGGATGGACGTGAGCGCCGCAAACGCGGCGGCACCGAGGGCGTAAGCGAGCCAGGTCCGGTCTTGCTGCTGCTCGGGTCCGGCGGACTGCTTCTTCTCGATCATTAAAAATGTGCCGAGGGTGATGACAGCGGTTCCCACGAGCTTAACCGCAAGGTTGCTCGTCTCGCCAAAAAGCACGATGGCGATCAGTGCAGCGAGTACGGTGCTCATCTTGTCGACCGGTACGACCTTATTGACGTCTCCGATGCCCAACGCCTTAAAGTAACAGATCCACGAAGCACCGGTAGCGAGTCCCGAGAGGACGAGAAAGAGCCAGGATCTGGGTTCGATGCTGCCAATGGTTCCAATGGATCCAGAAATGCCCGCCATTGCCCAGGCGAAAACGAGCACCACGCAGGTGCGAATGGCCGTCGCGACATCGGAGTCGGTCTGCTTGATGCCGCATTTGGCCAAGATGGATGTGATGCCGGCAAAGAATGCTGACGCAAATGCTGCGACGACCCACGACACGGGTGAAATGCCTCCTTGGATAATGGGTTTATCCTGCGAGTTTTATGGACATGAGGATACCGCCCCACCATGAAGGTTTGATATGGCCGCGGCGAGACGGGGGTCATGTTCCGGGGAGCCATTTGGTTAAGGCTCGAATTGTCGATATGCTGTCGACTTCTCTTTGGTTTCCAAGATCTAAACGGCATGCCGTGAAGGGTGTAGCGACGTTGTTACTGCTTCGTCTTATCTAGTAAATGAGGTGGGGTGCCGCCCAAGTCCTTTAGCCGTCGATTACAGATCGCGTGCTCGATAGACCTTGATGCTGATGGTGCAGCTGATTGCACATAGCACGAGGGCCAGTACGGCAATTCCTGCGCACAGGCAGCCAAGAACGGAAGGATCGGGATTCGCTCCGGCAATCGACATAAGCCAGTTGCTAATGGGGTTGGAGGAGCTCAGCGTGGCCATGGCAAGGCACCCGAGCAGGGCAAACAGGCCAACGGATAGGCGCAGCGCCTCCATGTGTCCAAGGCGAAAGAACAGCGGCTGCGCCAAAAACACCATCATGAGGGAGATGAGCATCGATGCTGCCGAGGCGATTGCGATTTCAAAGACCGTCTGTCCCGTCGAAGGAATGCCCGCGCTGTTGAAGAGCGGGATGGCGACGATACGCAAAAGCGTAGCTGCACATGCCATGACGGCGGAGAAGACAATAACGCTCAGGTAGCGTGCACAAATAATGTCTTTGCGCGAGAAGGGCAGCGTTGCCCGATAGCGCTCCCAGCCATTTTGATTGTCGAAGCCGGCCAGCGAGCTCATGACCATGATGGGCGACATGGCACTGAGCGCGCAGGCGCCGGCACTTGTGCCAGAGTCGCCGACCGACGTGTTGGCGAGGGACAGCACGACGAATACAAACAGGCCGACGCCCGCGATGCTCGGGATGAGCGTGCGAACGATGGCGAGTTCGGACATAAAGGCGCGTTTCATTTCGAAGCCCCTTTCAGCATGAGGCGCAGATAGTCATCAATGGTTGCCCGATCGCTGGGAATCTCGGGGAAGGCCTCGAGTGTTTCGCGACGGTTGGGTACGAGTACGTCCACGCTGTAGGCATGGCGGGCGGCGCGGACACCTTCGACGCAAGCCATAAGCTCGGCGGCCTGTGCTTGGGTGCAGTGGGCGATGCCGGCTCGGTCGGTAATGTCCTCGCGCGGCAGGTCAAACACAATCGAGCCGTTATCGATGCAGATGACGCGGTCGGCAGCGCGATCGAGGTCGGACGTAATGTGGCTCGAGAGCAGCACGCTGTGCAGGCCGTCGGAAACAAAGGCGAGCAGCTCATCAAGCAGCTCCTCGCGTGCCATGGGATCGAGGCCCGCGGTGGCTTCGTCCAAAACGAGCAGCTTGGCCTTATGGCTGAGTGCGCAGGCAAGCTGCAGTTTCATGCCCATGCCGCGGGAGAGGTCCTTGACCTTTGTCTTGGGATCGAGGCCAAATCGGTTGATGAATCGGGCGAACGTTTCGCGGTCCCACGTGGGGTACGCCGGGCCTACGAGCGACTCGATCTGGCCCACCTTGAGCGTGGAGGGGAAGGGACACGTGTCCAGGACAAGACCGATGTGGGAACGCAGGCAGCGCTGCGCCTCACCGGGTGCGTCGGCGCCACAGTGCTGCCCAAACAGGTGTACCTCGCCGGCATCGAGTTTGATAAGCCCAAGCGCGGCTCGAATCGTCGTCGTCTTGCCGGCACCGTTGGCACCCACAAAGCCGACGATCTGGCCAGGCTCCACGGCAAGCGTGACGTCGCGCAGCGAAAAACGGTCACTCACATGGCGTGAGATGCCTTTGAGTTCTAAAAGGTTTTGCATGGTATAGCCTTTCTTGCAGATGGCTACTGCATGGTTTCGGGGGCTACCAAGTCGAGCATCTCGTGCAGCTTGTCGCGCGTGACGCCCAGGGCCTCGGCTTGGCTTGCCGCTTTCGCGAGCAGCTCTTCGATATGGCAGAGCTGGTTTTCACGCAAGAGCTCTTGGTTGCCGTCGGCGACAAAACAGCCCTTGCCCTGCACGGTGCAGATAAACCCGAGCTGCTCCAGGTCGGCGTAGGCGCGCTTGGTGGTGATGACGCTCACGCCAAGATCGCTCGCGAGTGCACGGATGCTGGGGAGTTTGGCTCCCGCAGCGAGCGTGCCCGATAGAATCTGAGCTTTGACTTGCGAGGCTATTTGCTCGTAGATGGGCTTGTCGCTCGAATTGGATAGGATAATGTCCACAGCGGCTCCTTAGCTGATGGGCTACACGTGTATATAACCGGTAAGCACAGTATATATACACTATGCACAGTTATGCAAGAGGTAAATAGGGATTGTCCGCTCGTTCATTCATCTCAATCTGTAACATCTGGAACCGGTTTGGACGGCTACCTGTTACAGATTGAGATTTTGCTGGCGGACCCCATTTGGTTGTCTCAATCTGTAACAACTGGAGAAGTTTTTGGCTGCTAGATGTTATGGATCGAGACATTGGCCACCCGTCTATCCTTATATCTCAATCTGTAACAGATGGACCCGTTTTGAGTGGCTAGATGTTACAGATCGAGATCTTTCTGGGACGCCCACCTGTTTGTCTAAAACTGTAACAGGTAGAGGTTCAAAAACCGTCTAGATGTTACAGATCGAGACAAACTGCTGCGGAGTGCCGCCATCGACTGCTACCCTAGGCCCCAACTGATGAATTTGTCCTGATAGGCACCCTAGAGCGGGATTTCGCGGCTACAATAGTGCGGTTACAACGACGTAATGCACTCAATGCAAGAAAGGATCCGCATGGCAAGCCTGTCGGATGAAATCTCGTCGCGCCGCACATTCGCGATCATCAGCCACCCGGACGCCGGTAAGACCACGCTTACCGAGAAGCTGCTGCTCTATACCGGCAGCATTCAGACCGCCGGCTCGGTCAAGGGCAAGAGCTCGGCCAAGCATGCCGTCTCGGACTGGATGGACATCGAGAAGGAGCGTGGTATCTCCGTTACCTCCTCGGTGCTGCAGTTCACCTACAACGGCGCCTGCGTCAACATCCTCGATACACCCGGTCACCAGGACTTCTCGGAGGATACCTACCGTACCCTTATGGCCGCCGACGCCGCTGTCATGGTCATCGACGGTGCCAAGGGCGTCGAGGCCCAGACCAAAAAGCTCTTTAAGGTCTGTACACTGCGCCACATTCCCATCTTCACCTTTGTGAACAAGCTCGACCACGAGGCTCGCGATCCGTTTGAGCTCATGGAAGAGATCGAGAACGTTCTGGGCATCAATACGTATCCCATGAACTGGCCGATCGGCAGCGGCCGCAACTTCCGCGGCGTGTTCGACCGTCAGACCCGTCGCGTCATTGCCTTTGAGGGCGACGGCCACGCCAACGCCACCAAGAAGGTCGCCGAGGTCGAGGCCGAGTTGGGCGATCCTTCCATGGATGAGCTCATCGGCGAGGAGAACCATAAGAACCTGATGGACGACATCGAGCTGCTCGATGGCGCCGGCGACGAGCTCGACTTGGATGCCGTGGCCTGCGGCAAGCTGAGCCCGGCGTTCTTTGGCTCGGCGCTTACCAACTTTGGCGTGGAGCCCTTCCTCAAGGAGTTCCTGCGTCTGGCCCCGACGCCGCGCGCCTATACCGATACGCTCACCAGCGAACCGGTCGATCCCTGCCGCGACGACTTTAGCGGCTTCGTGTTTAAGATCCAGGCCAACATGGACAAGAATCACCGCGACCGCATCGCCTTTGTGCGCATTTGCTCGGGCAAGTTCGAGCGCGGCATGGATGCCTTCCACGTGCAGGGCAACCGCAAGCTCAAGCTTGCCACCGGTACGTCGATGATGGCCGATGACCGCGCGATTGTTGACGAGGCGTACGCGGGCGATATCGTAGGCCTGTTCGACCCGGGTATCTTTAGCATCGGTGACACCGTGTGCTCCGGCAAGCGCCACGTGCAGTATCCGCAAATCCCGACGTTTGCCCCCGAGATGTTCGCTCGCATTACGCAGGTCGACACGCTCAAGCGCAAGCAGTTCGTCAAGGGTATGGAGGAGCTTGCCCAGGAGGGCGCCATCCAGATCTTCCGCGAGCTGGGTGCCGGCATGGAGAGCGTCATCGTGGGTGTGGTCGGCGTGCTGCAGTTTGAGGTGCTCGAGCGCCGCCTCAAGGCCGAGTACCGTGTTGAGGTTCGTCGCCAGCCGCTGCCCTATACGGACATCCGCTGGATCCAGAACGACCCCGACACCATCGATATCCCGGCCCTTTCGCTCACGCGCGACACGTTGCGCGTCGAGGATATGCGCGGTGGTAAGCTGCTGCTGTTCACGAGCCCGTGGAACGTGGATTGGGCAACCGACCACAACCCCGACCTTATCCTGTCGGAGTTTGGCAACGTAGCCTTTTAACGCATCGGCGCGGTGGCCCTGTGGGGCTGCCGCGCCGCTTGCTTGCCTGATGCCGTGTGAGCGGCTATCATACCCACCGTCGTCTCAAGACCGGGGCGTCCGAGCAGTTCGGGTCCGATATCCTGCTCGTAAAACCTAAAACCAAAGGAGTACATAATGATCAAGAAGGTCATGGAGGACTACAAGGTCCTGTTGCGGAGCATTCCCGCGGCAACGGTTTCGCTGTTTTTCGTGAGCGTCATCATGATGAACCTGCTGGCCAACAAAGAGCTTATCAGCCTGCCGTATCTGGCACTCGATTGCGGCTTTGTGGTGAGCTGGGTTTCGTTTTTGTGCCAGGACATGATCTGCAAGCGCTTTGGCGCCAAGGCATCCATCAAAATCTCCATCCTCGCGCTGGCAGTCAACCTCGCCGTGAGCCTGTGCTTTTGGGCATGCTCGCTCACGCCCGGCATGTGGGGCGCCTACTACGACACGGGCATGATCGAGGTCAACACCGCCCTTAACGCCACCATCGGCGGCACCTGGTACGTGGTGCTGGGCTCTTCGCTGGCCATGCTCGTCTCTGCCGTGGTTAACTCCACGCTCAACCAGTCGCTCGGCCGTATGCTCAAGAAGAATAACTTTGCGAGCTTTGCCTTCCGTTCCTATGTGTCCACGGGTGTTGGCCAGTTTATCGACAACCTGGTCTTTGCCATTGTGGTGAGCCACACGTTCTTTGGTTGGACCTGGGTGCAGGTCCTTATGTGCTCGCTGACGGGTGCCATCGCCGAGCTGCTGTGCGAGGTCTTCCTGAGCCCCGTGGGCTATAAGGTCGTGCGCGGCTGGGAGCGCGAGAATGTGGGTTCCGAGTACCTCGAGCGCCACGCAACCGCCTAAGGAGCAAGTATGCGGGTTTTGATCACGGGCGCTTCGGGCGGTATCGGAGCCGCGTGCGTGCAGCGCTTTTTGGATGAGGGCCACGAGGTTGTGGGCTTTGATCTTTTGCCATCGACGATCGAACACGAGCGCTACCGCCATCTGATCGTTGATGTCCGCAAGCCGGACGCGTTTCCAGACGACCTTGAACCCCAGGTAATCGTGAACGTTGCCGGTACGCAGGATTCGGCCGACGACATCGCCGCCAACCTGTGTGGCACCATCAACGTGACCGAGCGCTATGCCTTTGTGGGGGAGGGGCTTGCCGCCAAGCCGGCGCCGACTATCAAATCCGTGGTCAATGTGGGGTCGGCGAGTGGGCATACGGGATCGGAGTTTCCCGCCTATGCCGCCAGCAAGGGCGGCGTTATCGCCTACACCAAGAACCTTGCAAACCGTCTGGCGCCGCAGGCCATCGCCAACAGTGTGGACCCGGGCGGCGTTATCACGCCGCTCAACCGTTGCGTGATGGAAGACGAGCACCTGTGGAACCAGATTATGGAGCTCACGCCGCTTAGGCGCTGGGCCACCGCCCAAGAGATCGCCGAGTGGATCTACTTTGTGGGCGTGACCAACCGGTTTATGACCGGGCAGAGTCTGCTGATCGATGGCGGCGAGGCCGGTCGCACACAATTTATTTGGCCCGAATAGAAAACGCGCCCGATGGAATGAACTGCACCCCAAAACCTGGACGGCTTAAATAAGAACTACGCCGCAAGGGACTGTCTCCGGAACTCCTCCGGGGTCAGTCCCTTCAGTTTAACCTGGCGCCTCCTCGTGTTCCAATGGACCACGAAGTCGTCGAGGTCCGCCTTGAAGGCCTTGATTATCGACTTTATCCGAACACCTCCCACATTCATCCGCACATGTGCGGATGAATGTGGGAACCCGATACC
>NZ_JBCOIL010000007.1:0-90579 GCF_040926265.1 Collinsella aerofaciens
TATTACGAGCTCCTGTGCGAATTGAAGGGAGCTCTCCCGCAAACTGCCTCTTGACAACTTATAGGAGCGTCGGTTTTAAAAGCACGGATTCCGGCATGGTCGAGGTTCGGCACTCCAGCTCCGTAAACCGGCATAGTTTTGTTCGAACCAGCCCACGCCGGCGCGACGCGAGGCAAAATTACCCGTTCCCCCGGCCCCGGGAAATCGTTACCGCTTGCCGCCGTGACTGTTGCGCCAGATCTCGCGGCCCAGCATCAGTGCCAGCACCAGCGCGCTCACGTAGCCCATAAAGCCAATGACCGGGATACCGAACACAACCGGCTCGATGCGCGCGTAGCACACCACCGACGAACCGATAAACAGACCGGCGACCACAATTGCCATCGACATGCGGTCGATAATTCCACCCAGCTGCCGCAGCGCCTTATCGCTGCTCATGATCTGCGTGTTTACCTTAAGCTGACCGCGCGTGAGCATACGCGACGCCA
This sequence comes from Collinsella aerofaciens, assembly GCF_040926265.1. Taxonomy (GTDB): domain Bacteria; phylum Actinomycetota; class Coriobacteriia; order Coriobacteriales; family Coriobacteriaceae; genus Collinsella; species Collinsella aerofaciens_BB. The sequence continues at coordinate 489 of NZ_JBCOIL010000007.1, forward strand.
AGCCCAGATACTCTGCCGCCTCGAGCGAGCCTTTTGCCGCGCGATAGCTACTCGCGGCAAGATCGCGCCCCATTTCGCGGACGCGCGCATAGGTGCTCTTTTCGTTTTTGATGTGCGTCTGGATGATCTGGATCATGTTGACGTTGGGCATGTACTCGGTCAGCAAGCCCTCGAGCGTCACCATGCCGCGGGCGAACATCGTCACCACGCTCGGCAGCTCAACATCGTTTTTGCGCGCCAGGTTTAGCAGCGAGGTCAAAAACTCACCGATATCAAGATCCTTAAGGTCGAGACCCGCAAAGTCGGCGACGATAAAGTCCAAGTCGGACAAAAAGGCCGAATGGTCGAGCTCGGCCGAGTCGCCGCGCGTCACGGCAAAGCGCATGAGCGAGTCCTTGAGCTTGGGCACATCGCCTTCGGCCACGGCGAAAATCATGTCCTTGACGATACCGCGGTCGTGACTCGACATGCGCCCGACCATGCCCAGGTCGATAAAGTAGACAATGCCGTCCTTGAGGATGATGTTTCCCGCATGCGGGTCGGCATGGAAAAAGCCGTCGTCGAGCACCTGCGTCGAGTAGTCCTCGACAATCGCCGAGCCGATCTTTTCCAGGTCATAGCCCTCGGCCACCAGGCGCTCGGGATCGGCGATGGAAATACCGTCGATGTAGTCCATGACCACCACGTGCTCGGTGCAAAGCTCCAGATAGGATTTGGGGCACGACACGCCGTGCACGCTTTTGTGGAAGTCATAGAAATCGTTGAGGTTTTTGGCCTCGGCCAAAAAGTTGGTCTCCTCGCGAAACGAGGTCCACAGCTCTTCGACCACGCCATGCAGGTCCACAAACTGATCGGTGTTGACAAACTTAGAAACGATGCGCACCACCGAGCGAATGATGTCGATGTCCTGCGCCATAACCTGCTGCGCGCCGGGGCGCTGCACCTTAACGGCCACGTCCTCGCCGGTCACCAGACGGGCACGGTGTACCTGCGCGAGCGACGCGCTGCCGAGCGGGTTGGGATCGATCGCGTCGAACATCTGCCCCAGGCGCTGGCCGTATTCCTCTTCTAGACAACGGAGCACCACCTCATACGGCACCGGCTCTACGTCGGAGCGCAGGCGGCGCAGCTCGTCGCAAAACCGCTGCGGCAAGATCTCGGAGCGGTTGGCCAGAATCTGCCCCATCTTGACGAACATGGGGCCGAGCTCTTCGAGCAGGCGGCGCAGGCGTACCGGCGTGAGGTTATCCCACACGCGGTACTTTTTGATCAGGCGAACGATCTGACCGATGCGTTCGCGGCGACCTGCCGGCGTGAGCTGATACTCCTCGTCCGGCGCCATCGCGTCGGGCTCCTCAGGGACCATATCGACAGCGCGCGGTTTCTTGCGAGCGCCCGAGACGGCGGCCTCAACCTCATCGACAACCGCCGTCTCGTCACCCAAGGGATCTAGATTGTTGTAATCGGTAGTGGAATCTGCCATCTGCGCTGTTACTCGGCCTCTTCGGTGTCCTCTGCATCGTCGGGCTCAACGGACTCGACGGGCACCGAGGTCACGTTATCCTCGACCGAATCGACGATGTCGCGCACGTGGGCCAGGAAGGCCGTGCGCTCGGGGGCGGTCATAACGCGGACGCGGGCCAGGATGAGCTCGTCGAGCACGCGCTGCGCCGCAGTCTCGCCCTGCATGCCCAGGCGGTCGGTCAGGTCGGAGATGGTGCCACCGGCCTGCTCGAACATGTCGGATACACTGCGGGCGATATCAGGGGCGCCTGCGTCCTTGCGGACCTGCTCGCCCTTGGTACCGAGGTCGTCGAGGACCTTCTTGCCGCCCTCAACGGCAACGGCGGCAGCGCCGAAGCCCACGTTAATGGCACCGTTAACAAGCTGATCGAGTTTCATAACCATGGTTGGCTCCAATCATGAACAACTGCATTGGCTTTCTTGTACCCAAGATTGGGCGAACGACACAAAATCGTTTTACCGCCAAGATAGGAATCGAGCGGGGCAAAGCCTTTGACGGCGTTTGCCCCGCTCGCTCGTTGCAAGTTCGACTCTACCTTACGTTATCGTTCATCGCGAAGGAGTTCTTCATGGCACAGCTCGTGGTGTAGAGCACCTTGCCCAACAGAGCATCGGTCTCCACGCGTACGAGCTCGGCAAAGGCCTCATTGGCGCGGGCGAGCTCAGCGGGCACCTCGGCCTCGGGCATCGCGGCTACGACAGCGTCAACGTCGTGAATCTGCTTGTGGCCCATGCCGCCGACCTTCTCCTGATAATCCTCGACGGCGCGGCCGCACTCATGGAAGCGAACGTCAGCCAGCGCGCCGATCAGGCGATTTGCCCAATAGAAATTCTCGGACGTCACGCGAGCCTGCGTGTCGGCATAGTACTCGGGCATGGTCTCGACATTGGCGTACAGCGGCACGAGCGCGTTAAACGAGTTGGAGCCAAACGCCATCCACTGCACGGCGCGATACGCAGGCTGCGCATAGGGACGCAGCTGCAGCACGGCGAGCTGGCTGTTGCGGTTGATGCCGATGGGACGATAGGCGCCGCGCGTGGCGGGCGTGCCCTTGCTGCCGTAGCAGTCGTACTCCGTGCCCTGGTAGTGGCTCGAAAGCACGTACTTGATGTCCTCGATGGTCACCTTGCGCTCGGGCACGCGGCTCCAGGGGATATCGTCGCTCTCGGGCGTGTAGTCGGCATCGGGACCGTCCCACACATCGCTGGGGTTGAGGCAGCGCTGCATGTACCAGGCGCGCGGCGTGTTGTAGACGTGGTCGCTGTCGCTGTGCGAGCCAAAGGCCTCGCGCGGGTTAAAGACCGCAGCGGGACCGTCGCCCTTAACGCCCAGCGTCAGGTCCAGATGCCACTCGGCCATCCAGGAGCGCAGGTCGGCGGAACACATGTGGTCGACCTGAGCGCCCTCGGCGTCGTCCAGGTCAAAGCTGTCAATGCCCAGCTGGTTAGGCATGGTCACATAGGCGTCATCGGGCACACGCTTGGCGATCCAGTGGTGGCCGCCGATGGTCTCGAGCCACCAGATCTCGTCCACGTCACTAAAGGCGATGCCGTTGTTCTCGTAGGTACCGTAGCGCTCGAGCAGCTCGCCCAGGATGCGCACGCCGTCGCGGGCAGACTTGGCGTACGGCAGCACCAGGGTCACCATATCCTCCTCGCCCAAGCCGCCGGGCTGTGCCGGGACGTAGCCGTCCTCGCCCTCGTTGCCCTTGGCGGGCACGTAGTCCACGAGCGGATCGGCGCCGCGGACGCGCTCGTTGGTGGTGAGCGTCTCGGTTGCGGACATGCCAACATTGAGCTCGTTGAAGCCGGCCTCGGCCCAAATGCCGTGGCCGGGGATGACGTCGGGGACGCTCGTGTAGCGCATGGGATTATCGGGCAGCTCAACGGTCAGGTGGCTTAGGACGCTCGTGTAGACACGCGGCTGCTCGTCGGGATGCACCACGCGCATGCGCTTGGGCTCAAACACCCCGTTGGACGAGTCCTCGTTGCGGGCGACCAGCGTCGACCCGTCGTAGCTCGCGTTCTTACCAACCAAAATCGTTGTGCACGGCATGCGCATCCTCCTTGAGCGAAGAAATCAAACGGCAACAGTGTATCGCTTCGGCGCAAAAAGGGCGAAACCGCGGCCCCTCGAGACCCCCTCGGGACCCCTGTGGTCAAAAAATGCCAAATATGAGTACTGTCACCAATTTAGTAGCAGCAATTTCGCTGGACACAGGTGCCAATAATCTACATTTGTTCAAAAGCTGGACGATGTAATTCCTCATTGGTCCAATAAAATTGGCTCTCTATCGATAATAAATACCGATAGAGAGCCAAAATGACCTAAAATATATGTGACTATCTTGGCAGCAGTACTCATATTTGGCGTTTTTTGACCACGTGGTATATGGCTAACCCCTCAAACAGCCCAAAACGCCTATTTCGATGCACGCTCCGCCGCCTCGATCACGTGTTTGGCGAGGATCGCCGTGGTCACAGCCCCCACGCCGCCCGGCACGGGTGTGATGGCGTTAACGACCGGCTCCGCAGCATCAAAATCCACGTCGCCAACCAGTTTTCCGGCGGCCTCGTCCCAGTTAATGCCAACATCGATGATCGTCTGGCCCTCGCGAACCGCATCCACGCCAATCGTGCGCGCACGTCCAACCGCGGCAACAACAATGTCGGCAGAACGACACTCGGTAGCCAAGTCGCGCGTATGCGTATGGCACGTCGTCACCGTGGCATTGCGAGCCGTAAGCATGGCGGCAACGGGACGGCCAATCACCAGCGACCGACCGACGACCGCGACCTTGGCCCCATCCAGCTCAACGCCGTAATGGTCCAGCAACGCCAACACGGCTTCGGCCGTGCAGGGAGCAAAGCCCTCGCCTCGCCCCGAAAGCGTGGTAAGCAGCGAGGCCGGCGTCATGGAGTCAACATCCTTGGCGGGATCGAGCGCCGCGGCAACCGCACCCTCGTCAAGCTCAGCGGGCAGCGGGCGAAACAGCAGGCAGCCATGAACAGCAGGGTCGGCATTGATGTCCTCAATAGCCGCCAGCAGCTCATCCTGTGAAGCATCGGCAGGAAGCAAAGCGCGACGAGCCTCAATGCCGACCTTTTCGCAGCGCTTGAGGGCGCCGCGCTCGTAGGACAGGTCGTCCTCGCGCTCACCCACGCGAACGATGGTCAGCGTCGGCACAACACCGCGCTCACGCAAAGCCGCGCAGCGAGCAGCGAGCTCCTCGGTCAAAGCACGGGCAACGGGAGCACCCTTCAGCAGTTCTGCCATGGCTATCCCCTCTTCCTTGCGGCGTCAGCAGCGCGGCGCGCCAGCGCATCGGCGCGCGGCAGCCACGTATCCAACAGTTCATCGCACGCCGCCTCGAGCTCTTCGGCGCGTGCCCGGTCTTTCATAGACGTGGTGTTCGCAAAGAGCGTCAAGCTCGCGCCCTGCATGGCGGCGCGGCAGAACACGGCACCGCAGGCCACATCGGACAGCAACTGGCGCGAGCCCTTATCGGCCATGTCCTCGAGCAGCGCCAGCGCGCGCCCGCAGGCATCCATGATCCGATATGGCGGCATGGCGGCCACGTGCAACGCATCCTGAATTGCAGCCGCACGCGTCGGGTCCTCACGCGGAATACCATACGCTGCCGACACCTGCCCGTAGGCGCGAACATCCTCGGCGACCAGACCCACAAGCTCCTGCGCTAACTCATCCGCTTGGGCAAATGCACGCGTCAGATCGCCTGCGCGATCGGCAAGCGTGGGGTTCGTCGCGCCATAGCGAGCAACCATCCCGCACAGCGAGGCACCCAGCGCTCCCACAAACGCGCTGGCGCTGCCGCCGCCGGGAACCGGCTCGCGTGCAGCCAACGCCTCGGCAAAACCGCGACAGGTTTTATCCATCATCTCTTGGCTCATCGAAACACCTCCGCCCACCGCGCCGGCCACCAAGGGCCGCACGCATAATAAAAAATGGGACAACGACGCCAGGAAGCGGTTGTCCCATTCATCGATCTTGTCCAAGCCAGTCTAGCCCATAAGACAAAGACTGTCAGGAGCTCTGGCTATCGGCGTTTCCGATTGCCGGCTATAGGCACGGATGCCTAATCCACCTGGAACGTCGGCAGCAGCGTATCGATAATCTTCGACCCCATGTCGCGGTTCGCGGTCGAGTACTCCAAATGCGCCGTGGCAATCGTCGAATCCGTGACGATCGTCTTTTCGTAAATGATCGTATCGTCCTCACACCACGAGACCACGTACCAGTTGTCGCCCTCTGCGGTATAGAGGTCGGCCTTGCCCGAGGTGTCCACGTCGACGAACATCTCGTGTGCAGTTTCGTCGTTAATGTTGACGTAGCCAAACAGGTTGATCACAAAACCCGTCTCCGGATCCTTATACCTAGCGCCGCTGCTGCTGGGAGTATCTTCCATCTCAAAGCGATTGGGAATCGACATGCTATAAGGATGCATGTCGTTCGTGTACGTATACACGTCGGTTAGGTAATCGTCCGAATCGCCCGAGCCGTAGTATGCCGGTTCGTCCTCGGGAACGGCCTCGTCATCCGACGACGAAGACTCCTTGGCCTTGGACTTGTCATCCTTCTTCTTAGCAGAAGAATCTTTCTCGTCCGAAGACCCAGTATCGATCACCGAAATCTGCGTGTCAGAGCTCTTGGACCCGTTAAGCATCGTGAGCGCAAACACCGTGCCGCCACCGATGAGAACCACAACAGCACATGCCACAGCGATAATGACCGGCGCCTTGCTCTTGGGCTTTTGAGGCGCAGGCGCGACCGGCGGCATCGACTGGGTCAGGCCCGGGGCAGAGGAAGGACCAGCGCCCGCGGACGTCGGCGCGGAACCGCCAGCCAGCGAAGCCCCACAGTGCGTACAAAACGTCGATCCATCAGGCACTTGCTGTCCGCATTTTTGACAGAACATCGTTCGACCTTTCGTGGTTTAGCTTTTGTCACAGCCAAGTCTAAAACCTTAAGCCGGCATCGCTGTTGCGCAACATTGGGAGAATCAACCGAGCCGCACGCTTCCCCAGCGCCAGGCCCACCTTGCGGCAAGCCCGCACACGCAAACATGGGACATATGGCCCACCTTTCGAGACTCCCGGGCAGCACAAGCTGGGGCATATCTATAAGTAAGGAACCCGTTGGGGCACGGCCACGCAACGGCCACAAGCGATGAACGGAGGCATAAGCCGCACAGTACACAGAGACATCCGCCGCCAGCGCAATCAGTACCCCAACAGCATGCGGCGCCGTGATGTCATCGGCAGACAAGGAGGACGCCGCCATGAAGAAAAAGACCCTATCGATCCTTTCCCTTTGCATCGCCCTCTTTGCCGCACTCGCCCTTGTGGGCTGCGGCGGAAGTGCATCAAGCGGAGGCGGGGGCAGCACCTCAAAGAGCGAAGGCAAGGAAAAAGCTCCCGTCGCCAAGAAGACCGACTTTATCTGGTTTAAGGTCGAGATGCCCGAAAGCGTTGGCGTAAGCGACTCCGCTGGCAAGAATGCCGACAGGGTCCAGCTCACCTTCCCCGAAGACAAGAACGGTTCGGCCGATCGCTTTATCCCCGTTTGGAAAAAAGCACTGACGGCAGAGGAATCCCACGCCGACCAGGCAGAAAAGAAAGGTGATACGTTCCAGTGGAAGGATGGCGGGTCCGTCGAGTATAACGGCAGGACGTGGCTCGTCGGAACGTACGAGGACAACAGCGGCGTCTCAACCCTCCTCTTTACCGACGTTGAGCCGGGAAGCGTCTACGTCCTCATCTCGAACTTCGATCTGCATAAGAAAGAAGCCGAGGCGCTCCTCAACTCCGTCGAGTTCCCCGATGACATGACGAAGGCAGTTGCCGAGGCACGCGAAGTCGAGATTTCGAGCATCGAGATCAAGCATTAGGGGATCGCACGCAGCATCGCATGCGCAGTCATTAAATGATCGGACGCCCAGCCAGGGGAGGATCGGATCGGCCGGCCCTTCCCTCTTTTACGCCCGAGCATATTGCCACTTGTCGGCGCAAATCAGGCCCCCAGAATGGGACACATGGCCCACCTGAACGAGCCGCTCGCGCGTACAGTAAAGGCAGGTAATCCATGGGCGGTTACAGATCGAGGAGGACACGACCATGAAAAAGAAGGCCTTTGCGATTCTCACCCTCTGCATCAGTCTCTTTGCCGCAGTTGCCCTGGTGGGCTGCGGTGGCAGCGGCGGCGCTACCGGAAGTGGCGGTGGCGGCGGAGCAGAAAAACCAGCCGTGGATATGAGGACCGACTTCATTTGGTTTAAGGTCGAAGTCCCCGAGGGCGTCGAAATCACAGACGTCGCAGGCGATACCGCCGACAGGGCCCAGTTTAAGTTCACCGAGAGCGAACACGCCAGCGATCGCTTCATCCCTGTCTTCGACTCTGACAAGAACGCTGACGAGCTGTTCGACTACGAGGCCAAATGGAAGGCCAACTTTGAGTGGACCGAGAATGATCCCGTCAAGTACAACGGCAAGACCTGGCGCAACGCTTCCTATACACACTCGGGCGGCGTGACGACTGAGTACTTCACCGAAGCAGGCGGCGGCAGCGTCTACGTGAGCATCGACAACGTGGAGGAGCACAAGGACGCCGTCGAGACCATGATGAAGTCTCTGGAATTTGCCGACGACATCGCCGAGGCCAAGACCGAGGCCATGGACGTTAAGCTCGAGGATATCGAGATTAAACGCTAAGCGACTGGCGAGCGCAGCGGGAAACACGGGCGCAGCGTAAACAAGCGACGGTATCCCAGCGCTTCGTACCAAGGGAGGGCCGGTAAACCGACCCTCCTTTTCTTATGCCGGTAGCCGACGAACGCGAGGACGCCGGACGCCGGAACCGCCCCAAATGTGGCAACAGTGCGAACACGACAAACACCCCAACACGTCCACCCGCCGATTTATTGCGCCGCGCAGACAATTAAACCGGCGTCTTTAAACATCTGGGAAGTATAGTGACCAAAACTATCGCATAACCGCACTCTGCGAATGGAGAAGTTATGACCGAACACCACGCCATCAGCCGTCGAGCATTCACGTTGGGCCTAGGACTCGCAGCATTGTCGCCATTTGCAAGCCTGCCCGAAACCGCGGCGCTGGGCCTTCCCGTGCGCGCGGCATTTGCAGAAGACACGCCCACACCGGCGAAGAGCCTCCATAGTTTCGTCATTCGCCTTCGCCCCGCGGGCTATTTTCGCACCGCAAGCGTCAACGAAGACGGCAACGTCATCGGCAACGTCTGCCACCTGTTTAATGACGGCACGTCCAGCAAACTCATCCTTGAGCGCGTAGAGACCGATGCAGATAATTCAAATTGGTATGCCATCCGCACCTTACTCAATTTCGAAGAGCATAAAAAGACGGGCTACAGCATTTGGTCGGTCGACGGCGACTCGGACAAAGATGGAAAGGTCATCCACGTATGGAGTGGCGAGTATGACAACAAGCCCAGCCGCGCTTTTGCGTTTGAACGCCAGTCAAACGGAACCTATATCATCCGAGACCGCACAAACAAGAAAAAAGACATTAATTACCTGGCCATAGAAAAGGACGGCAAAGACCAGGACAACAACAAGATCTGCCATAAGAGGAAGAGCATTCCGTGGGAGCTCGAACTTGTCGGTTACGACATGGGCAAGACCAATACCACGGTTAGCAGTATCGACTGGACCACGTATAGCAGCTACGTCGACGGGCCCTGTTGGATGAAATACGTCGACAACAACAAGTTCCTCGACGAACTGAGCATCCCGGGCACGCACGATTCGGGCACCTGCAGCGTGGACAACGACACCGAGCCCCAATCCTCCCAGGCAAAATGCCAGCAGGATTACATCCCCACGCAGCTGCTCGAAGGCGTTCGCTATTTTGATATTCGACTCGGAAAGGGTGAGAACCCCGGCATCGACCACGGAGCTTGTTACCTGCTCAAAAAAGACGGGAACTTTATGCATCTCTCCGATGTCATCGGGTACTTCAATACGTTTTTGAGCGAAAACCCGACAGAAGCGCTCATCATGCTCGTGTCGCGGGGCAATGGCGAGGCTACCGACGAAAGCCTCACGACGGCCTTGGGCAAGGTTTTTGATGAGAACCCCGACCTGTTCTACACATCGAGCCGCATCCCCACGCTGGGCGAGGTGCGCGGAAAGATCGTCCTGCTGCGTCGGTTTGGGCTCGCCGGCAACAGCGTAAGCAGCCACACATGGGGCCTCGACCTCACCCAATGGGACGACAAAATCGCAGCACACACCGACAGCACCTCTATGTGTCTCGTTCGAGACGAGCGGGGCTTTGAAGCCGTGGGGAAAACGGGTGACGAAGAGCCCTATTGCACCAAGGTATACGCCCAGGACCATTACGAATGCACAGGAACCGACAAAATCGGCTGGGTCGATATGGCGCTGCAGGAGACAACCAAGCTCGCCCGCATCATGGTGGACGTCGAGGACAATGACGGGGCCAAGGTAAAGGTCCTGGAGCACAGCTGGTGTATCAACTACACCAGCTGCACGAACTACAAGCAAGGAAGCAATCCTTTTACCGCAGCACGAGTGGTCAACGAGCATCTATACAAGAGCCAGTATATAAACAGCACCGGAAATGAGAGCACAAAGGAGGACTGCCTCAAGCACATTGGCATCATTGCGTCCGACTTTGTTGATGCGGCACTGGCCCGAAGCATCTACCAGCGCAATTACGATGCGAAGCACAAGCAGACCGTTTCGTACTACCTCCCGACCCGTATACGCATGACATACGGCGACTCGTTGAGCGATGCCTCACTCCAGGATGGAAAGACCGTTGGCGAGGGTCGTTTCCGCCTTGTCGACAGCAGCAACGTACTCAGCGTGACGGCTTCGGGCAACACGTTTGCCATCGAATACGTGGATGTCGACGCTTTGGGCAACGAGACCGTTACGGAACTGCAGGGTTCCGTGCCCATCGATATCGACCCGCGCGCACTGACGCCCCACTTTGAAGGGCTCGAGGGCCTTAAGGCCGGCGAGGACGTGCGCGCAAAGATCGCGGCGCCGCTCGAGGGCAAGCTCGAAGGCGATGCTTGCACCGCCCAGCTCGAGTTTATGCACGATGCAAACGGCGCTCCGGGCACGGAAATGGCCGAGGGCGAGGCATTTACCGCGGGAACGTACTGGGTGCGTGCGAATGGGCTTTTGGGCGACGCGGCGCAGAACTACACGCTTGCCAGCGACGGAGCCGCAAGCTTTACCGTAGCGGCCTCGGACGGTGCAGGCGGCGCCGGCACCGGCACTGGCGCCAACGCGGGCAGCGCTGATAAGAACGGTAAGGGCAACAAGGGCAAGGGCTCGGGCGGAAAGCTCGCCGACACGGGCGACGGCTCTGGCATCGCCGCCGGGCTCGCCGCTGCCGCCGTGGCAACAACGGTTGCCGGCGCAGCAATGCTTGCCAATGACCGCGAAGACAACGAAGGTGCTAGCGAATAGGCAAGCCAGTCTTTTGGGCGCATCAACTCAATCGGGGCGTAGAATACCGTTCTGCGCCCCGATTTTCACCTTGGCCCGTACGCCGTTATCGGCTACATCACCATGTTCAACGCGTTAACAAACTCCTGGGCCTTCGCACGACTGCTCGGGCTAAAGACGCAAGCGGTTAACAGTCGATTGCGCAGAAAAACGTCGCGGCCCTTGATCCTGTTGACCCCCGTGATGTCCTTAAGGTAAACGATCTCGGTGTGCTTGCCACCAAACGTGCCCTTCTTGAGCACCTCGATACGGTTAGGCTAGATCTTGACGTCTTTAAACCTGCCCGAACCTTTGTCCTGGAACAGCAAAGTGTTGTTATCCATGCGTGTCGCTCCCGCGGGGTTCGCTAAAACTGCCTCTATGGCCACATTTTAGTCACCGCAGGGCTCCCATGCGAAGGTGCCAGACAGCACAGCAATTCGTGTCCGCGCGAGGCTTTAAACTAAATGCGATAAAGATGCATTCCACAGGAGGAAAGTGGGCGATGGTGATGGGCGAACTGGCAAACCGCGGAGAATCGGCAATCGTGCCCGAAGGTTTTTATAAGCAGGTTTCCTCGATTCTCAACGCTGCTCGCGACAAGGCATATGCCGCCGTTAACTTTGCGATGGTTGAGGCATATTGGGAGATCGGCAAGAGCATTGTTGATGAACAGGGCGGAGAAGAGCGCGCCAGGTATGGAGAGGCGCTGCTTAAAGGACTCGCGACCAGGCTTACCACAGATTTCGGCAAAGGCTTTGATACCTCAAACCTCCGCTACATGCGGCAGTTTTATTTAGCATTCCCAATTCGTGACGCACTGCGTCACGAATTGAACTGGACACATTATCGCAGGCTATCTCGCATTCCCGACCCCGAAGCTCGCATTTGGTACATGAACGAATGCGCCGACTCTCGCTGGAGCACGCGCCAACTCGAGCGCCAGATCAACACCATGTTCCGCGAGCGCCTACTTGCCAGCAAGGACAAGGAGGCCGTCACCCAGGAAATCCAAAAGAGCGCCCCGGCTCGTCGCCCCGAGGATATCATCCGCGACCCATATGTACTGGAGTTTTTAGGTTTCTCGGACGATGCTGCGTTTCGCGAGAGCGATCTAGAGCAGGCGCTCATCACGCATCTTCAGAAGTTCCTGCTGGAGCTTGGCCGTGGTTTCGCTTTCGAGGCGCGCCAAAAGCGCATCACCTTTGATGGACGCCATTTCTATATTGACCTTGTGTTTTACAACTATCTGATGCGCTGCTTCGTGCTCATCGACCTTAAGACCGATGACCTTACGCATCAGGATCTGGGCCAAATGCAAATGTATGTGAACTACTACACGCGCGAGCTCATGAACGAAGGCGACAATCCGCCCATAGGCATCGTGCTCTGCGCGGACAAAAGCGATTCGATCGTCGAGTACACGCTGCCCGAAGACAACGACCAAGTGTTTGCCGCCAAATACCTGCCGTATCTTCCAAGCAAGGAAGAGCTGGCGCGCGAGCTGAGCGCCGAGTACCGCGCCATCAACGAAGCGACTAATGGCGAAGCGCAAGGGTAGCAGCACGTTGTGACCGATACCCCCGACGACGCTCCACTTCCCCTGGCATAGGAGGAGCATTCCATGACAGACAGACCGAAAACAACGCTACGCGACTGCATTTACGGGCTTGCCGTCGGCGACGCGCTGGGCGTTCCCTACGAGTTCAGGCCCCGCGGCACGTTCGAATGCACCGACATGATCGGCTACGGCACGCATGGGCAGCCCGCCGGCACCTGGAGCGACGACACATCTATGACACTTGCTACCTGTGACTCGATTAGGGAGCTCGGGCATATCGACACCGCGGACATGCGCGACAAGTTCGTAGGCTGGATTGCCCGCGGCGAGTATACGATTGACGGCGTTTTCGATTACGGCGGCACGACCGCCCGCGCCCTGCACACCGGCAAAGGAGGCTCCGGCGAGCGCGACAACGGCAACGGTTCGCTCATGCGCATCGCGCCCCTGGCGTTCACCGATGCGACAGACGAGGAGATCGGTGAGGTCTCCGCGATCACGCACGCCCACAGAACGTCGACCGACGCATGCGTCATATTTGTCGAGCTGATGAAGGGCGTGATGAACGGCACGCCTCCCTCGTGGGCACTTCATTTGAAAGGCGTGCCAGAGCAGGAAATCAGGTCTGGTGGCTTTGTGCGCGACACGCTTAAAGCAGCCACCTGGTGCTTCGTCAACACCAACAGCTACGAAGCTTGCGTGCTTGCCGCCGTCAACCTGGGCGACGACACCGACACCACCGCTGCCGTCGCAGGCGCCCTCGCCGGAGCAAAATACGGCTTCAATGCTATTCCTCAGGAATGGATCGACACCCTGCGCGGTAAAGAGCTGATTGAGCAGTGCCTGTTTTAGGACACGCCTTCAACGAAGACAGTGTCAGTCAACGCAAATGATTAAGGGACCGCATAAATGATGATTACAGAATGCGCAGTCATGGGTCCGTTCGTCACAGAGCAAAGTACCGTGGGGCCGTACACCGTGTTGGTATTCGACTCCCCGCTGCCGCAGAAAAGGGCCGGTTGCAGCCGGCCCTTTAGACGATAATACCTGCGTTGCCCGCGCTTCCGAAGTGTGACTAGCTGAGGAGCGGGTTCCGCGGCACAATCTCATTCTACCCAGTGGGGCGGCTCTTTTGTAGCCGCCCCACCGTTTATTTAGATCTACCACGACGGACAGCTCGCACTACTGCGCACTGTCCCGTACCGTTCCCCTACTTCCCAAAGATCGCGCCGAACAGGCCCTTGCGTTTGGGCTTCTCCTCTCGGTAGGAACCCTCGGCTGCGGCTGCAACCTGCCGCGGCTGTTCGCCGCCTCCACGGCGCACGATCTGGTATAGGAACGGCGATTTAACGTATTTGACCTCGATGGGTGTGGCGTGCACGGTGCTTTCGCTCGACAGCATCACGTTGGGATTGAGCGGTGCCACCACATGCGTCTCGCGTTTGTCGCTAAACACTACCGCGGCCGCGCGACCCGTCTGGCCGTTCACGGCGATGCGCACCTGCTCGCCGTCGCGGCTATCCGACGCCGGGCGATCGACAAAGTAGACCGGTACCATCACCAGGCCGTCCTTGTGCTTGCGAGCCTTGCGCGCCCAGGTGCGGATGCTCTTTTTATTGAGCCCCAGCACCGCCTCGGCATCGTTGCCGGCAACGTCGAGCGCCAGCTTATCAATAACCACCTGGTCCTTGGTGGACGCATCGACGGAAACGACGCGGAAGTCACCTTCCTGCATAGCGGGATCGAACGGCCCAACCTTGCCAAAGTCCCACGGCTCCAAAATACCCATAAGGCGAACATCCAGGTAGTTGGCCCTGGGATATGCCCAGTCGAGCACCTCGTAGTACACCAGGGTCTCCTTGCTCAGGCCCTTGCCCGGGAAGGACGCCATCATGCGCAGGTCCGCCAGCGCCATGGGGAAATAGAAGAGCATCATGTCGTTTTGGATCGCGTCTTCCACGTCGTGGCCGGCAAAGGCCTCCGGGTACTGACGCACCAGCTGCAGCGCGTTGGCACGTGCCTGCTGCGGCGAAATCTCGCAAGGAATGCCCTGCTCGGGTACATACTCCGCGCCAACGCCCATAGTCAGTCGCTTGCTAAACGTACCGGGTTTGAGCAGGTCGGCCACGCCAATCTTGTTGCCGCAGGACGGGCACTCAAACACGCGCTGAGTGGACTCGCCCTCAAAGGACGCGCCGCAGAAGGGGCACGGGATGCTCACGTGCGTGGCTTCTTGGAACTCCTGCGCCGTTCCGCGGTCCTCCCACAGCAGATGCTCCAGAACCGACTGATTGCGCCAGTGTGAATTGAAGAAATACCAGTCGGGGTCCTCTGGGCGCTCGAGCTGCGACACATGGGTGAGCTTAAGCAGCCCGTCAACCACCGTCAACGGCGCATGACGGATACCCAGGGCGCTCTTGGGCTCCCCGGCGTCCGCTTGCCACGGAATAACCGTTTCGCAATAGGCGCACTCAAAGCTGCGCTTTGCCTGGTGCGAATACATGGGGCCGCCGCAGTTTTGGCATTTAATGGCAAACATCTCGTCCATGGAAACGTCCTCCTTTGCACGGGGCTATCGACATTAAGTATGTCGAGCAAATCGACGCGTGCCCATACCCATGTGGCCCAAAATGGAGCACTCGGTCGGACGGGAAAGCGCAGTGAACTCGAAGACGCGTGGGCAGTCGCCCCCTCCGCCTCGCGCCCGTTAGCGCCGGCAGACCATTGCTGCATTTTCTGAGCATCGGTACACGTTGCGTCTGCGCGAGCTACACTATCCCCTTAAACATGACTGTGAGGACGATCGTTATGCTATTTGTAAATCGGCTGGTACATACGCTTGTTCCCGGCAGCGAAAGCGAGCCGGTCGATGTCTCCTGCCGCACCAACGCGGGTTTTGCCGCAAGCCTCATCTGCATCGGGCTCAACATCACGCTGTGCCTGGCCAAGGGCATAGCTGGTCTGCTCGCAGGCTCCGTCTCGCTTATCGCCGATGCCTTCAACAACCTTTCCGACGCCTCGAGCAACATCGTGAGCCTGCTCGGATTCCGCCTTGCCAGCCGCCCGGCCGACGAGGGGCACCCCTATGGTCACGGCCGCTACGAGTACCTCGCCGGCCTGTTTGTCGCCGTTCTCGTTTGCGCCGTCGGCATCAACCTGATCCTGGAGTCGGTCACCAAAATCATCAAGCCCTCCCCCACCGCGTATTCGGCGCTCTCCATGGCAGCCCTTGTCCTGTCCATGCTCGTCAAGTTTTGGATGGCGGCGTTCAATCGCACGCTGGGCAACCGCATCGATTCCGAGACGCTTATCGCCACGGCGCAGGATTCCAAAAACGACGTCATCACCTCAGGCTCGGTCTTAGCGGCAGCGCTTATTTCGCAGACGACCGGCTTTGACCTCGATGGCTGGGCAGGCCTGGGCGTGGGCATCTTTATCTGCATCAGCGGCATGGGCCTGGTGCGCGACGCCATCAGCCCGCTGTTGGGACAAGCGCCCGACCCCAAGCTCGTCCAGGCAATCCGCGACAAGATCATGTCGTATCCGCAGGTCCTAGGCACGCACGACCTGATGGTGCACGACTACGGCCCCGGCCGTCAGTTTGCCAGCGCACACGTGGAAATGCCCGGCGAGGGTGATGCGTTTGAACATCACGAGATCCTGGACACCATCGAACACGACATCAAGCATCAGATGGGCATCGACATCACGCTGCACTGCGACCCCATCGCCACCACCGGCGACGACCTGCGCGGCTGGGTCAAGCGCGGCGTCATGCAGATAGATCCCGCGCTCTCCATCCACGACCTGCACGAGCACGACGGCTTTGTGTCATTTGACCTGGTGCGCCCCGACGGCTTTGACATATCCGACGAGGAGCTGCTGGAGCTCGTCACGCGCATCGTGCACGAACGCCGGCCCGATGCCTCGTGCGTCGTCACATTTGACTCGGGCTTCAGCTCGCCCGACCGTCCGGCCGAGCAGCTGTAATCGACAGCAAAACGGGATGCAGGACCGCCGACCAACGCGCCTACGCGCCCGGTCACGCGATCCTGCGTCCCGTTTTTGTTTGCACTGCTAAGGCTCTAGCCGCTCGACCGCTAGTTCCCCTGCGCGCCCGAAATACCGTTTTGCAGGGCATCCCAGGCGTTCGTTGCCATATCGCCCAGGTTCTGTGCGGTATCGCCGAGGTTCTGAGCCGTGTCACCCAGCTCTTGGGCCTTATCTCCCAGCTCCTGGGCCTTGTTGCTCAGGTCCTCCAGCGTATTAGAGCTCGAGCTGTCCGCGCCGCCCTGGTCGCCGGACGCGTTGCCCGACGAGCCGTCCTTGCGCGTGAGCTGAATCTCGAGGTTGCCGTTGTCGTTGTAGTATGCAGACGTAACCACCCAGTTGGCGTCGACAACAGGCGTCGAGCCGTCATCGGTCAGGATCACGGCATTCGAAAGATCGGCCCCACGCGACTTGAGGAGCTGCTTGGCGTTGGACCAGTACTGACCCGGGATATCGCTCAGGTCGACGGTGCCGGACTGGGTAGTCTCGGTCTGCTCGGCCGTGGTATCAGTCGTGGCGCCCCGCTTGTTGAGCATGCCCGACACGATGGCAAACACAACCGACAGGGCAAAGAAGATCGCCAGAACGATCAGGATTTTCTTGATCACGCTCGACGAACGCGAAGGCTTCTTCTCCTCGTCCTCGCCATACTGAGGGATGGACTTGGGATACTCACGATACGGCTCGCGCGCATATCGGTCGCGCGACTCGTAGCGCGGCTGTGCCGTGCGCGGCATATATGTCGTCTGCTGAGGCTGCGGAATGGGATTTTGCAGCAGGTCATCATAAGGGTCTGCCGCCGCGTTGCCGTAGGGACTCTGCGACGAGACACCATACGGGTCCTGCGCTGCGTTTCCGTAATTCACAACGCGCGTGGGATCGGCCGACACCTGCGTCGTATCGGGGGCAGCGTAGCCGGGATTCGGCACGACGCGGGTCTCATCGGCGCCATTGCCCGTCCGCGGGGAGCCGTAGCCACCCATTACGGTCGTCTTATCCTGGTCCATGCAACGATTCCTTTCCGTCGCCCGTAAGCAATAAGTTATCCATGCATTCTACCCGCGCAAAAGCCTATGATGGGCAAAGCCCGCCGGTATCTACAAGACATGCGCGGCCGACGGTCACAAGCGAATCGAGGAACGTCATGGCAAAAAGCAAGCTCATCAAAGACACAACGCGCGCCGAACGCGAGGAGATCATTAAGCTGGCGCTCGCGGGCTGCGGTAACGGCAGCTGCGACAACTGCGGCAGTTGCAGCTTGGGAGCAGGCGACCCGTACGGCACCTACCAGCCCTACATTGACGGCGAGATGGAAATCGCCGATATCAACATGATGGTCGCCGAGCGCAACGCCAAACTCTTCGGCCTCCAGCGCGGCTAATGATCCCTTCTTGGGCTGTGCACCAAAAAATGCGCCCATCTACTACGTTTAACCCAAGGGTGCCAACCATAGCCATATTTGTGTTAACAAAACCGCAGGTAAACGTCTTGCCGCATTGTTAAAAAACGCTCCATGGTCGGTCCAACCCTGGTAAACGTAGTAGATGGGCGCTTTTCGTGGCGCGGCTGGCCCGATTGCTTGTTTCGGAGCCAATTTGCATCAAAAAGTCCCCGGCGGTGCTGCGTTTTGCGTCACCGGGGACTGTTCAATTTATCCCTCGCGGTCCACCTTACTCATTGGGTACGTACGTAGCCCTGGCTCGCTCGGGCGTTACATCCTGGCCGCAGGAATAGCTCGAGTCGAAGGCGTGCGCCACCAAGTCGTGCGTATCCCATGCCATGCAGTCAAACTCGCCGGTATCGAGGACGATGATATAGCCCTTGCCGTCGTAGTAGAAATGATCCTCGGTGTAGTTATCGTCATCGTCGATGTTGTCTTCGGACACGGAGTCCATATCCGGCTTTGCCGTCTTAATTGCCTGCTTGGCCTCACTCTTGAGGGTATCGAACGAGAGCCCGTGCTGCGCAAGCGAGTCCTCGAGCGAAACCTGCTCACCCGTCTTGAGGTTGTAGTACGCCGACCTCGTCACCCGCTCCGATCGATACGGAGGCTGATAGCTGCTGGTGAACGTACGCACACAGGCGATATCGCCATCGATTGAAACGATCTCGGCGGTGTACATCATGGTCACGCGGCTGTCCTCGTCATCCATCGAGGCCTGCTTGCTCGCTTCGAGCGTATTCGCAACGAGCTGGACCATATCCTTGTTAAACTTGGCGACGCCCACGCCCTGGCCCTTCACCTGGGGGTAGGTCCACGTAGCCGTGATCTGACACGTGTCATCGGGAGACGGATCCAGCGGGCCTTCGCCAACCGCAGCCGTAAAGTCAACATCCTGCGTGGCAGAAACGGCCTCGTAGCCCACCTGCGCATCGTCAGAGTCCTTCGACTTCAGCTGCTCCAGCGTCGTGGCCACCGTTGCGATGGTTTCGTTTACCGAATCCTTATCGTAAACTAGCACGCCATAAACGCCAGAAAAAGGAGCGAAAGACACATACGCCTGATGGGGAGCCACACTAACATCCGGCGTATAGACCTTCTCAATCTTGCCATTCTTATACGCCCAGACTTCAAGATGCGCAGCGGCCGCGTTATCCACACGGTCCACCGGTTCATCGGAATACTCAATCAGTAGCTCATCTTGGCCGTCGCCATCAAAGTCAACAAGTTTGGCATAGGCAACACCCTGGGCTCCATACGTAGATTGAGAATCATCAATCTCAACAGCCTCGCCCTCGCCGTACTTTTTCTGGTACTCGAGGATCTTGTCGGTGAACAGCTCGTTTGCCGTCTTGACCGCCGCCTTGGCAGAGGCCTTGGCCTCCTTCTTGGACTGCGTGAGCTCAACGTTCTTGGGAGCGTCCGAGCCTTCCTTGGCGTAGTCGACCTTCATGGTGGTCGTGCTCTTCTTTTTGCCCTTGCCCGAGGTGATGGTCATCTGGTACTTCTGGTCGGGCAGCTCGCCAAAGTCCTCCATGACAAAGCCGTCCTCGCCATCCACTTTGATGGTGTAGCTCTTGCCCTTGCCAGACACCGGCGCCAGCTCGACGGTATAGCTCTTGAGCTTTTTGCCCTTGCTGTTCTTGGGCAGCACTTTAGTCTCGCACGCGCAGACAACGTAGCCCTTGCCGCCCGAAGTCACCTCGGACGACGAGCCGATGCGCGGCACGACGACGATTGCCACTACGATGGCGACAACGGCAACACCGCCGATAACGGCAGCGACGATACGGCCCCTGTGCTTGGGCTTCTTGGGCTGCGGCGTCGGAACAAACGATTGAGCGGTCTCAGCAGGCTCGGTCATAGGCTCCTCATAACGAGACTGCGCCGCCATATGAACCGGGGCACCCTGAGGAGCTTGCTGTCCCACAGGAGCGGACGACGGCGCATCCCCTACCGGAAACGCCACAGGCTCCGCCTGGTCCTCAACTCCGCCCACGCGAGCGCCGCAGCTCGTGCAAAACGTGGAGCCATCGGGTATCTGAGCTCCGCACTTGGTGCAATACATCGCATCTCCCGTCTCTCGTCGCAGCCGCAATGCGCCCGCGCAGTTCTTCCAACTACACCGTACGAGAAAAATCCCCATTCTTGTTGCGCAACATTGCCGCCACGTCCAAAACTATGCCGGTTTACTACGATAAATCGCCCGAACCTGAGCACGCTACTTTACTAGAAAACAAAACCGCAGGTAGACGAATCGGTCATTATCGGAAAATCCAGATATGGTCGAGGTATACCGATTCATCGTAGTAAACCGGCATAGTTTTGGACGAACAACCCCATACGGATAGCCTCATTGACCCAACAGCCGCAAAATGATCCGTTTCCCCCATCCCCTTGGGATCAAAAAAGCCCCGCCGGGCCTTGGTTGGCGCGGCGGGGCGGACAAGCGGCTATGAGTAGCAGGCTTAGAACAGGCCGGTGATGTTGCCGTCGTTGTCGACGTCGATGTTCTCGGCCGCGGGAACCTTGGGCAGGCCAGGCATGGTCAGAACGCTGCCGGTCAGCGCGACCACAAAGTGGGCACCGGCGGAAACCTTGAGCTCGCGCACGGTGATGCGGAAGCCCTCGGGAGCGCCCAGCGCCTTGGCGTTGTCGCTAAAGCTGTACTGCGTCTTGGCCACGCACACCGGCAGGTTGCCAAAGCCGCTCTCGCGCAGCTCGGCGAGCTGGCGCTTGGCGGCCGGCGTAAAGTCAACGCCGTCGGCGCGGTAGACCTTGGTGGCAACGGCCTCGAGGGCATCAGCGACATCAGCGCCGTCCTCATAGGCAAACTTGAGCTCGCTCGGCTGCTCAATCAGACGCATGACCTCATCGGCCAGCTCGAGCGCGCCCTCGCCGCCCTTGGCCCAGACCTCGGAAAGCTTAACGTTGACGCCAAGCTTCTGGCACTCGGACTCGATGAGCGCAAGCTCGGCCTCGGTGTCCGTCGGGAAGCGGTTGATGGCGACCACGCAGGGCAGACCATAAACGTTCTGGATGTTGTCGACGTGACGCAGCAGGTTGGGCATGCCAGCCTTGAGTGCCTCGAGGTTCTCCTCGTTGAGGTCGGCCTTGGCGACGCCGCCGTTGTACTTCAACGCACGAGCGGTCGCGACGATCACGACGGCGCTGGGGCGAACGCCCGTCATGCGGCACTTGATGTCGAGGAACTTCTCGGCACCCAGATCGGCACCGAAGCCGGCCTCGGTAATGGCGACATCGCCAAAGCGCATCGCCATACGCGTGGCCATGATAGAGTTGCAGCCGTGGGCAATGTTGGCGAAGGGGCCGCCGTGGACAAACGCGGGCGTGCCCTCGAGCGTTTGCACCAAGTTGGGCTTGAGCGCATCCTTAAGCAACGCGGCCATGGCACCCTGGGCCTTAAGGTCGCGGGCACGGACAGGCTCGCCGGCAAAGCTGTAGCCGACAACGATCTCACCCAAGCGTTCCTTGAGGTCGCTGATGCTCGTAGACAGGCACAGGATTGCCATGACCTCGGAGGCGACGGTGATATCGAAGCCGTCCTCGCGCGGCACGCCCTGGGCCTTACCGCCAATGCCGTCGATGACGTGGCGCAGCTGACGGTCATTCATATCGACGACGCGCTTCCAAGTGATGCGCTTAACGTCAATACCGAGCTGATTGCCCTGCTGGATGTGGTTATCAAGCATGGCGGCCAGCAGGTTATTGGCGGCACCGATGGCATGGAAGTCACCGGTAAAGTGCAAGTTGATATCCTCCATGGGGATGACCTGAGCCCAGCCGCCGCCGGCAGCGCCGCCCTTGACGCCAAAGACGGGGCCGAGCGAAGGCTCGCGCAGGGCCACGGCACTCTTGACGCCGCGACGACGCAGGCCGTCGGCCAGACCGATGGTCGTGGTGGTCTTGCCCTCGCCCGCAGGCGTTGGGTTGATAGCGGTCACGAGGACGAGCTTGGCCTGGTGATCAGTCGGCTCGTTGAGCAGTGAATAGTCGACCTTAGCCTTGTCGAAGCCGTACGGAATAAGGTGCTTAACGTCGACGCCGGCGTTCTTGGCCACCTCGGTAATAGGCAGCGGCGTGACAGAACGTGCGATTTCGATGTCAGTAGGCATGGGCGGTCCTTTCGTTACCGAATGAGAAAAAGACCAATTCAGCATAGCACGGGCGCGCAATAGTAAAAACGCCCATAACCGATGAACGGCGATATGTTTACCCAATGTCCGGCGATAGCCCAACAGCACGCCAAAACAAAGCGCCCTAAACGGTAGGTTCAATCCCCAGGTGCTCAAAGGTGCGAAGGGTTGCCTGACGGCCCTGCGGCGTACGAATCATCAACCCGCACTGCAGCAAATAGGGCTCATAGACATCCTCGAGCGTGCCCGGGTCCTCGCCCACCGCGCTGGCAAGGGTCGTAAGTCCCACAGCACGACCGGAGAACGTCTTAGCAAGCGTCTCCAAAATGCGAATATCCATCCAGTCCAGCCCGAGCTCGTCGATCTCGAAGAACTCGAGCGCCTGACGGCAGATATCGAGCTCGATGGGGCCGTTGCCGCGCACCTGTGCGTAATCGCGCACGCGCTTGAGCAGGCGGTTGGCAAGACGTGGCGTGCCGCGCGAACGCGAGCCGATCTCGAGCGCACTAGGATGGTCGATCGTCACGCCCAGGATAGTCGCCGAGCGCGTCACAATCTGCGCGAGCTCCTCGACCGTGTAGTAATCCAGGCGATATGAAATGCCAAAGCGGTCGCGCAACGGGCCGGTCAACATGCCTGAGCGGGTCGTTGCCGCTACCAGCGTAAACTTGGGAATATCCAGGCGAATCGAGCGCGCCGCCGGACCCTTGCCAATCACGATATCGAGGGCAAAGTCCTCCATCGCGGGGTACAGGACCTCCTCGACCGAACGGTTGAGGCGGTGGATCTCGTCGATAAACAGCACATCACCCGGCTGCAAGTTAGTAAGGATGGCCGCTAGGTCGCCCGTGCGCGCGATGGCAGGGCCACTCGTGGTCTTGATCTGAGCGCCCAGCTCGTTGGCGATAACGGTGGCCAGCGTGGTCTTGCCCAGGCCCGGAGGACCCGAGAAAATCACGTGGTCGAGCGTCTCGCCACGGCTCTGCGCCGCTTCGATCAACACGCGCAGGCTCTGCTTGATGTGCTCCTGGCCGCAGTAGTCGTCCAGGCGCTGGGGGCGCAAAGTGCGGTCGACATCGAGGTCCTCGGCCGTCAGCTCCGAGCCCACCATGCGCTCGCCGTGCGCCATGGATGCCGCCGGCGAGTTACCGGGCGTCGCCCACAGGTCCTGAGAGTCATCGGCTTCCCACATCACGCATCCATTCCGAGTCGCTTAAGCGCCGCGCCGAGCAGATCCTCGACACGCATATTCTGCCCATCATACCCGCTCAGGGCAACATCGGTCTCCTGCGGGCTAAAGCCCATGGAAAGGAGCGCCGCACGGGCATCATCGATCGCCGAGGGAGCGGCAGCGGGCACGGGCATCGCAACCTGTCCGGGAATCACGTCGACCGGCACAAAGCCCTTATCCTTGGCAAAGGTGCTCTTGAGTTCCAGGATCAGGCGCTGAGCTGTCTTTTTGCCCACACCGGGTACCTTGGCCATGCCCTTGTCGTCCTCGGCCATCACCAGCGAATACAGCTGCCCCACGGTATAGGTGGAAAGCACGGCAAGCGCCAGGCGCGGGCCAACGCCCGAAACGGACACGAGCCGGTCGAACATCGTGCGCTCATCCTTTGAGGAAAAACCGAAAAGTGTCATGGCGTCCTCGCGCACCTGCATACGCGTGTAGAGGCGGACCTCGCCGCCGGGCGTCGGCAACGTGGCCGCAGTGCTGCCCGAGATGCCGAGCTCAAAGCCAACGCCCGACACATCGACGACAGCAGAGCTCATCGTGGCCTCGACAAGCGTTCCGTGGAGCTGGGAAATCATCAGTATCCGGTTCCTCTCTGTTGATAGAACTCGCCACCGGTAAGGGCGCGGGTGCGGCTGAGGTTTACGTGGCAGATGGCGCAAGCCAGGGCATCGGCGGCATGGTCGGGATGCGGGTCGTGGTCGAGCTGCGTTAGCGTGCGTACCATGTAGGCGACCTGCCGCTTGTCCGCGGCGCCGGTGCCCACCACAGCCTGCTTGATCTGCATGGGCGTGTATTCGCCAATCTCGAGCGCGCATTCCGACAGCGCCACGAGTGCAGCCCCGCGGGCATGCGCCGTAGGAATTGCCGAGCGAACGTTAGCACCAAAGTAAATGCTCTCGATAGCAGCGGTATCGGGTCGATAACGCTCCACGACACCCTTGAGGTCGCGGGCGATATGCGACAGGCGCACCGCGAGCGGACTTCCGGCACTGGTCTCGATGCAGCCGTAGGCACGGCAGCGAACCTCGCCGCGCCGCTCCTCGATAATCCCCCAACCCGTATGGGCCAAACCGGGGTCGATACCCAAAATGACCAAGCCGACCTCCCCTCGCCACAAGCACAGCGCAAGACAAGGCCCCGCGCATCATTCACGAACGTCTGTTCTAGAATAACACAACGGGGCCGAGATGCTTAGTTGAAGTATCGGGACTGGGAGCGAATCCTATCCCATAGTTAGTTCTGCGAGAAAAAGGGGAACTGCCTCGGATCAACCGGCGGATGCGGCATCGGGCCACCCTGGGGACTACCTTGCGAGCCGCCCTGACCGCCCATCATCTTATCGATGGCGTCCTGAACCTCGCCCTCGAACTTTTTCATTCCCTCGTGCAAACGACGCTGACCGTCCTCAGAGCGCAGCTCCTCCATTTGCTCGGGCGAAATACCCAGTAGCTCGCCCAGCACGCCCATCATCTCGTTTCGCACGCGCTCGCTCGTATCCTCGTCAGCAAAGCGGCGCACCTCGGCGCGCGCCAGCGAATCAACCGTCATGCGCTCCTTGCCGTTGAGCCCCAGATCGGACCACGCAAGCATGTACGGCCAGGCGCGCTCGACAAACGAACGGGCCGAGACGATCGGCGCCGTCGGCAGCATGCGGCGGGCGGCCTCGCCCTGACGCACGAGCATCAGCAGCAGCGAGCAAGCCTCGGGCTTGCCGGCGGCCATTGGGATGTCGTCAAAGGGACGGTTGCGGTCCACGTGCGCCTCGAGCGTGCCATCGACCTCGCCCGGCTCGAGCCCACCGAGCAGCTGCGCCGCGCGATCGAGCATGTCGACCGGACCGGCGAGCGTCGAGAGTGCCTGCGCCAGCACACGATCCATGCAATCCTCCACTGCGTTGAGCGTCACGAGCTCTTGGGGCACCACGGCCGAGGCACGGTTGCGCACGCGTGCCACAAACTCGAGCGTCGACAGATACACATCGCCAAAGGGTGCAAAGTCGCCCTGGTAGCCGCCGGACAGCGCGGGCGCCGCCAGCGCGTACTCGGTCTTGGAAAGCGGGCTCAGCGCCATAGCGCCCAGCTCGAGCGCCGTATCCTCGAGCATCAGGCCCAGCGCACGCGATCGCAGGCGTTCGGCATCGCCCGCCGACACGTCGCGGTCGAGCACGCGCGCCGCATCCGGCGCATCGCGCTCGACGGTGCGAATGTGCAAGTGCTCGGCGATTGAGCGCACGGCAGAACAGCGGGTGGCCTCTGCCTCCTCCTGCGCCGGCGTAAAGATGCGATTGCGCCCCAGCACCAGGCCAATCACGTTACGCGGACCCAAGGCATCGACGGCAAGCGCCGCAAGCAAAGACGACGGCAAATCACCCTCGAGCGCCACCACGGCGCGCGACGTGCCATGGGCACGGGCGTTATCGCGCACAGCGAGCACCAGCGCCTGCCACAACCACTCCTCGGAACGAAACTCGGGCAGCTCGTGGTCTTCCAAAGCATCGAGCATCACGCCGCGCTGAATCTCCTGAACCAGCAGGCTCTCCTCAAAGCACGGCGCTTGGGCCACCACTCGCCCGCAGTCGTCGAGCACAAACGACCCGCCGGTATACACCGACTCGTCATAGGCACCGACCGGCGCCATGCAGGCAAACCATACGCTGCGCTTGGACGCGATCTTGCGGTAGGCACCGCTGCGAACGGCGGCAATGGCGGCCGTCTCGCGGTCGGTCATATCAAACGCGTTGAACTGAAAATAGGCGATGAGGTCGACGCCGGTCGGCAGCATCTCGAGCTCACGGTTCAGGTCAAACACCACGGCGATGCGCACGCCGTCCACGTCAAACACCGGAGGCGCCCAACGCGCGTCGTTGTTCTCGCCACGCTGCAGGGCAATACTTGCGCGCGCGGGCACCACGCGACCATCTTTGAGCATCATATAGTCAAGCAGGGGCTGGCCCTCAAACGAAACCGCAGCGGGCACGATGCAGATCATGTCGAGCTCTTGGATGCGCTCAGCAACGCCCGTCAGGCCCGTCAGCATATCGTGCTCAAAATCGGCAGCGCCCACCAGGCTGCCCGGCATGGCACCCATAAAGAGCGGGGCCGGAACGCACAGCACGCGCGCGCCGCGCTCATGAGCCAGGCGAGCCTGGTCCTCGATGCGGCCGCAAATGCCCTCGATGTCACCCAGGCGCATATCGATCTGTGCAAGTGCGAGCTTCATGGCCCCGCCCTTTCCGTCTTAAAACATCGTTGTCGTAGTAAAAGCGCCGGCCGCATAATGCAGCCGGCGCTCGCATGTGCATATGCTAGCTATGATACCCCGAGCGGGGGCGCGCTCCTAGAACGTCGCGGACCACAGCCCATGCAGGTTGCAGTAGGCATAGACGGTACCGGTCTTGGAACCGCCAGCGAAAAACGTCGTGGGCTTCATGCCGGGCTCAAGGTAATGGACCTCCAGGCGGCCCTCGGCCTCAAGCGCAATCCACTCGATGTAGTGCTCGGGCAGCATGGGGTGCTCCGTCGAGCCCACGCGCGCGCGAATGACGTGGCCGTCGCGCTCGATCTCGACAACAGGCACGTGCTTCTCGTGCGCCGCATCCTCGGTGTTTGCCGTCAGCTCCGTGCAGCCGGCAGGGGTCGCAACGCCGTCGCCAAGGGCGGCAACGAGCTTGCCGTCGGAGTCCTTAAAGAATTTCGCCATGATGTTCTCCTTTGCTGATGTGCCAATGTTCTCGATGGTTCTTATGCCCAAAGAGCGCCGGACCATCCATGGCATTGCAAATGAACACATAACGGGTGAGGCATGCGGTCGGGCCGGGACGAACCGGCGA
This sequence comes from Collinsella aerofaciens, assembly GCF_040926265.1. GTDB lineage: Bacteria > Actinomycetota > Coriobacteriia > Coriobacteriales > Coriobacteriaceae > Collinsella > Collinsella aerofaciens_BB. The sequence goes on from NZ_JBCOIL010000007.1 coordinate 27,806, forward strand.
CCTGGCCCGACCCGGCAGCCCCCATCCCGTGCGCAGCTAGCGACCGTCGCCGCCCAGCAGTGCCAGAACATCCTCGCGCGTGAACAGTGCCGATGAGATGCCATCGCCGCCGAGCACGCTGTTAACCAGATCGCGCTTGGACTCCTGCATCTGCATAATGCGCTCCTCGATCGTGTCCTTGGCGATGAGCTTGTACACGGTCACGGTGTGCTGCTGGCCAATGCGGTGGGCGCGATCGGTCGCCTGGTCCTGCGCGGCCACGTTCCACCACGGGTCGTAGTGGATGACCACGTCGGCAGCCGTCAAATTAAGGCCAACACCGCCCGCCTTGAGCGAAATCAAGAACACCGGCACCTCGCCTGCCTGGAACTGCGCAACCATCTTGGCGCGGCTCTCCTTAGACGAAGCGCCCGTGAGCTTAAGGAAGGCGATGTCCTCCTTAGACAGGCGCTTGCCGATGATATCGAGCATACCCGTAAACTGGCTGAACAACAGGATGCGATGCCCGCCGTCGAGTGCGCCGTGCACGAGCTCCATGCACGTATCGAGCTTGGCGCTCCCCGCCTTGTAATCCTCGTAGTGAAGACGCGGGTCGCAGCAGATCTGGCGCAGCTTGGTGAGCTCGGCGAGCACCTTGAGCTTATCTTTCTTAAACTCCCCGGCCTCGCGGTGCTGCACCTGCTGGGCGATGCGGTCTTGGTTGGCCAGGTAGAGCTTGCGCTGTTCGCCGGCAAGCTGCGCCATCACCGTATCCTCGATCTTCTCGGGCAGGTCGGCCACCACATCTTCCTTGACGCGACGCAGCACAAACGGCGACACGAGCGCCTGCAGACGAGCGGCACTGTCGCCCTCGGCATGTTCGACGGGACTCTCAAAGCGCTTGGCAAATGAGTCGCGCGTGCCCAGAAGACCCGGCATCAAAAAGTCGAAGATACTCCAAAGCTCGGACAGGCGGTTTTCGATGGGCGTTCCCGTCAAGGCAAAGCGCACGCCGGCCGGCAGGCGCTTGGCGGCGCGCGCCACCTGCGTGAGCGGGTTTTTAATGTACTGGGCCTCGTCGAGCACTACGCGGGCAAAGTCCTGCTCGACATATTCGTCGATGTCGCGACGCATGAGGTCATACGACGTCACGACCACGTTGTGCTCGGCGGCACCGGCAATTTGCACGCGACGCTGGGCCTTGGCGCCCACGATGGCACACACATCAAGCGAGGGAGCGAAGCGCTCCAACTCGGCAGCCCAGTTGTACACGAGCGACGCGGGGCATACCACGAGCGTGGGCTTAGCGTCCCCCGCCTCCACGCGCGCCAGGATATGTGCGATCATCTGCAGTGTTTTGCCCAGACCCATATCATCGGCCAAAATGCCGCCAAGGCCCAGATGCTCGAGCGAGCCGAGCCACTGGTAGCCGTCGACCTGATAGCCGCGCAGTGTGGCCTTGAGCGAGGCCGGCACCGTAAAGTCCATCTTGCCGAGCGTGTCCAGGCGTTCAACGGTGCGACGGAATGCAGCGTCGCGATCGGCTTCGAGCTCGGGCGTGCGCGCAAGCATGCTGTCGACGAACAGGGTGCTCGACGCGGGAAGCGACACGCCATCGAGCAGGTCGACGGCATCGACGCCCAAGTCCTCGGCAAGGCCAAACGCGGCGCGCGCTCCCTCGTCCAGGCGAATGATGTCGCCCGACGTGAGGCGCGCAAACGTCTGGTGGCGCTTATACGAATCGAGATAGATGGCAAGGTCGGCCGACGAGAGCCCGCTTGCGCCCAGTTCGACGTCGAGCAGGTTACTCTTGACGGTCGCGCGCACCGAAAGCTTGGGCGCGGGGCGCACCGAGATCTGGCGCAGACGATCACTGAGCATGACCTCGCCCAGCTCGGACAAAGTCGCCAGTCCCTCGGTCAGCAGACAGAACAGGCGGGCGTCATCGCGCTCCTCAAACGCCAGGCCGCCCTCGTAGAAATCGAAATACAGGGCAGCCGTGTCCATAACGCGAAACTCCGCCACCGTATCGCGGGGCGGAACGCCGGGGCGTTGCTCTTCGAAAGGACTACCCGGAGCACCAAGACTAAAGAGATCTGCCGACCAATCACCGTAGGCCACTGTAATCTTGCAGGTCACAAGGCCATCGTCGACGCCAATCGCCATGGCAAAGCTCGGCTCGGGCGCCACGGCATCGAGCGCGGCGGGGGCGGTCAGGTCGGTGTAGTCGCGCAAGATAGGCAGCGCCATGCGGCAGAACTCGCCCACCTGGTCGGCGGCGATATGGACCGGCGTGCGGCAGGGCAACAAGCGCGACAGGAACGGTGCCGCATGCTGGGCAAACGCCGTGTCGGTACGGCGCGCGCGGCGCGTATCGACCAGATAGGCTGCGTCACCAGCGACAAAGCAGTACATATCGGCCGGAAGGCGCAGGTCATAGCTGCCTCCCGCCGCCGGTGCAATCTTGGCGGCAAGGAGCGGCGGGCGCTTGGCCGGGACTTCGCCCTCCCCCTGCGGCGACGGCTCGACCGCCACCTCGTAGGCGCGATGCGTCGTCGTCCCCCGCGACCAAGCAGGCTCAAAGGACAGGGTCCTGCCACACAGCAGGTCCAGCACGGACACGATGGAATACTCGGATACCGGCAACTGACGCTCGGCGACAAAACCGCTGCGGGCAAAGTCATACGATGCCGAGCGCGAGCTCGTAATATCGCCTAGGTAGGCGACCGTCATTGCGATAAAGTCGAGCAGCTTTGTCGACACGTCATCGAACGCCTCGGGCACATGGACAAACGTAAGCTTCTTACCATAGGAGAACGTACCGCCGCGCACATAGGCATCGGCCATGCCGTCGATATCCTTAACCACGTAGGACACCGAACCGCAGCGAATGCGAAACTCAAGCGCCCAGTTAAAGCGATCGGCAAACAGCGGATTGTAGTACGGCACCAGCGAGGGCTCCAGCACCGCTTTGGGCGCATCGGGGTCAATGGTGCCGGCGAGCTTGCGACGCATGGCCACGAGCTCATCCATGCGCGCGTCCGAAAGATCGGAAAGCGCCGCCACAAGGCTTGGGCTCGTGGGGACGGGCGCCGGGAAGGGAAAGTTGGGATTGACCGCAGATGCGGTGGGCGCGGGACGGGCGGGCTGCTTGGACTGTGCGGGCGGTACCGTAAACGTGCGGACCGGCGTGCGCAAACCCTCGACGGGCTCGGCGCCGCTGGCATCCAGATACGCTAGCGCCGTGGCGATGGCGTGCTTGCACATGCCGGAATAGCGGAAGGCGGCCGGGCAATCGCAATCGTAGTCGATAACCTCGTGCTCGTCCATGTCGAGCGCCACGTGCGTCTTGTACAGGTCGCCGCGCGAGCCGCGCACTGTACCCTCGATGTGCACGTTTTTGGAGAAGCGCGAGCCGGAATCTTCGAATGACAGCACGGCACCGTTGAGCATGAGCGAGCGCCCCTTCATAAAGGTACTGCTGAGCGCCGCCTCCTTACGAAGCGCCTGCACAAACGTCCCCTGTGCCATCACTTCCTCCAATCTCGCGCGGACCAGCAAGGTCGCCCTTAGATCACCGTCACTCTGCCTTGGTTGCCCACGATGGCCTTTGCCTCTGCCAACAACGGAATCGAGCGTGCGTTGACCTTGGCCGGTACCTCGGCACGCAGTACGCGCCCGTCCACCTGCTCGATAAAGATCTCCACGCGGTCGCCGCCCGGGTTGGCGGTAAGCACCGTGGCAAGACGCGCCATATTGCCCTGGCTAAAGCGGCTGTTGGGCACCATGACCTCAAACACCTTGGGCTTGTTGTTCTCCTCGTTGAGCTCCAGCGGCACGATCTCCTGCGCGATGATCTGGTCGCCGCGGTCCGAGCGCTCGAGCTTGCCCTTAATGCGCACAAACGCATCGGACAGCTGTGCACCGGTCTCGGGATCGACCTCGCCGTACAGGTATCCCTCGGCCTCTTTGTAGGTCTTGGGGAACACCACGACCGTGGCCTCGCCTTCCATGTCCTCGAGCTGCACGATGCCCATGGGGTCGCCGTTTTTGGTCACGCGCTTGGACACGCTCGAGACCATGCCGGCCCACCACAGCGCCTTGCCCTCGGGAATCTCCTGGTTGATGGTACCGCCCGTGGGGTTTTGCACCTCGTAGCCGGTATCGATCTGCGAGAACGAGAAGTCGCGTGCCTTGGCTAGTGCATACTCAAACGGGCGCAGCGGGTGGTCCGAGACGTAGATGCCCAGAACCTCCTTCTCCTGGCTCAGCTTAAGGTGACGGTCCCACTCCTGGCCATCCGGGTCGGGCACGCTCACCTCAAAGCCCGAGCCCTCAACGTCGCCAAACATATCGAAGAACGACGTCTGGCCACTCGCGCGATCTTTCTGGCGCTTTACCGCGGCATCGATGATGTTCTCGGGGTTGTTCTTATCCACAAAGTGCATCATCTGACGACGCGGATACCCCGTGGAGTCGAAAGCACCTGCCTTGATGAGCGATTCGATCACGCGACGGTTAGCCTGGCTCGAGTCCACGCGCTCGACAAAGTCGTGCAGCGTCTTAAACGGGCCGCCCGCCTCGCGCTCGGCGATAATCGCCTGCGCCACGCCGGTGCCCACGCCGCGGATGCCAGCCAAACCAAAGCGCACGCCTTCCTTGGTAGCCGTGAACTCGGTACCGGACTCGTTGACATCTGGCGACAGCACGGGGATGCCGTCGTGACGGCACGCCGAGACGTAATGCACGATCTTGTCGGTCTTGCCCGTGTAGGACGTCAGAACGGCCGCCATGTACTCGTGCGGATAGTGCGCCTTGAGCCACGCCGTCTGCATAACCAGGATGGCGTAGCCAGCGGAGTGCGACTTGTTAAAGGCGTAAGATGCGAACTCGAGAACATCGTCCCAAATCTTCTGGGCGACCTCGCGCGTGTAGTTGTTCTTGATAGCGCCGTTCATCCAGTGGTCGTAGGTGGTCTCGTCCGAGCCATCCTCCCAGTGGAGCACCGTCGACGTGAGCAGCTTGATCTTTTTCTTAGCCACGGGCTTACGGATACGCGAGTCCGATTCGCCCTTGGAGAAGCCGCACATCTCGACGGAGATGAGCATAACCTGCTCCTGGTAGACCATAGTGCCGTAGGTTTCGCCCAGGATGTCGTCCAGGCGGTCGTCGTAGGAGACGGCCGGCTCCTTGCCGTTCATACGGTTGATGTAGGACGAAACCATGCCGGCGCCCAGCGGGCCCGGGCGGTACAGGGCGATCAATGCCACGACGTGCTTGTACTCGGTGGGCTTCATATTCTTGATCGTGGCCGTCATGCCGGCGGACTCGACCTGGAAGACGCCGGCGGTGTGGCCGGAACCCATGAGCTTAAAGATCTCGGGATCGTCAAAGGGGATCTCTTCCTCTTTGATGTCGATGCCGAAGTTCTTTTTGATGTTTGCCTTGGCCTTGGAGATAACCGTCAGCGTGCGCAGGCCCAAGAAGTCCATCTTGAGCAGGCCCATGTCGGCAACGGTATGGCCCTCGTACTGGGTAATCTCGACGCCGCCCTTGGTGTCGAGCTTGGTGGGCACATGCTCGTTGACGGGGTCGCGGCAGATCAGAACGGCGCACGCGTGCACGCCCTCGCCACGGGTGAGGCCCTCGATCGAGAGCGCCGTGTCGATGATGCGGCGGGCGTCGTCGTCCTTTTTATAGGCCTCGGCAAAGTCGGGGTTAAACAGATCCTCTTTGCCGGGTTGTTTTTCGAGTACCTGCTTGAGCTTGACCTTGGGGTCGCTCGAGACCATCTTGGACAGGCGCTGGCCCATGTAGACGGGGTAGTCCAGAACGCGCGCGGCGTCGTTGATGGCCTGCTTGGCCTTGATGGTCGAGTAGGTGATAACGTGGGTGACCTTCTCGGGGCCGTAGAGCTGGCGAACGTGCTCCACGACCTCGAGGCGCCGCTCATCGTCGAAGTCCATATCGATATCGGGCATCTCGGTACGCTGCGGGGACAGGAACCTCTCGAACATCAGGCCGTTCTCGAGCGGGTCAAACGCGGTGATGTTCATGGCGTAGGCGACGATAGCGCCGGCTGCCGAGCCACGGCCAGGGCCGACGCCGATGCCGTTGTCCTTGGCCCATTGCACGTATTCGGCGACGATCAAAAAGTAGGCGGCAAAGCCCTTGTCGCAGATGACCTTGTATTCGTACTCAAAGCGCTCTTTGATGTTGACGCCACAGATCTCGCGCGTGGCCCAATCGTCACCATAGTGCTGGCGCAGGCCCTTCTCGCACTCGCGGCGGAACTGGCTCTCGTGCGTCTCGCCGGGATCGAGCAACGGGAAGCGCGGCAGGATGATGGAGTCCCAGTCCAGCTCCACATAGCACTTGTCGGCAATCTCGAGCGTGTTGTCGCAGGCCTCGGGGCAATACGGGAACATCGCCCGCATCTCCTCCTCGGTCTTCATGTAAAACTCCGAGCCGGTCATGCGCATGCGGTTGGGGTCGTCGACCTTGGCGTTCATGCCAATGCACATGATGACGTCCTGCACGGGCGCGTCCTCGCGGCGCAGGTAGTGGAAGTCGTTGGTGGCGATGACCTTGACGCCCACCTGCTTGGCAATATCGATGAGCGCGCGGTCCATCTGCTCGTCGGTCAGGCCGTTGTCGGTGGTGATGCCGTGTTCCTGGATCTCGATATAAAAGTCGCCGGGGTCGAAGGTGTCACGGAAGGTCTCGGCCCACTTGATGGCGCCTTCCATGTCACCGCGGTCGATGTACTTGGGAATGATGCCCGCGATGCAGGCGCTGGTGCAGATCATGCCCTTGGCGTGGCGGCGCAGGTTGTCGAGCGTCACGCGCGGCTTGTAGTAAAAGCCCTGCACGGCGGCCTCGGAGACCGTCTGCATCAGGTTGACGTAGCCCTCCTGGTCCTTGGCCAGAAGAATCATGTGGTAGAGCTCGGGCTTATGGTCGCGGGCGAGCGTCTCGTCCGGCGTAAAGTAGACCTCACAGCCAAAGATGGGTTTGATGACCAGGGGCGGCTTGAGCTCGTCGATGTTGCCCTTCTCGTCCCACATGGCCATGTCCTTCACATACTGGGCATGCTCGCGCGGGTTTTCCTCGGGATCGGGCTCCACCAGCTCGTCGCGGCGGTCCTTTTCCAAGAAGGCCTTGTCGTGGCTCCAGGTTTTGTACTCGGGCGTGTTGTGGTTGACGGCGTCGCAGGCCAGCGCCAGGTCGGGCACGCCATACATGTAGCCGTGGTCGGTAATGGCGACGGCGGGCATGCCCAGCTCTACGGCGCGGTTGACCATATCCTGGATACGGGTTGCGCCGTCGAGCATGGAGAAGACGGTGTGGTTGTGCAGATGGACGAATGCCATGTGATGAGCTCCGATGCGGGTTCGTGTTCTGACTGAACGATTTTACCGCACGGCGCGGACGGCACCCGAACCTAGCCAAACCCACACGGCTCCTCTTGCAGTTGCGGTGGAATAGTTCCCGCTTGGGCCACCTGGGCCGCAATGCAGGAACTATTCCACCGCAAGTTATCTGAGGATTAGAAGTTATAGGTGACTACTTGGGGCTCGGCGGGTTCGACGAAGATGGTTGGATCCGGCTGCTCCACGCGGACGAACTTGACGGTCACGGCCTCAAAGCCCGCCTTATGCAGAACATCAGCGTAGACGCGCGCCTGCAGGGCGTGCTTCTCCTGCAGCTGCTCCGGCGTCTCATCCGGCGTGCCGCCCGTCTTGTAGTCGATGACCAGCGCGCGTGACGAATCTGCCGGGTTCGTCGCCAAAGCGTCGATGGCGCCTTCGGCATATGCACCGTAGCGAGCGATGTCCTCGTCCTCGCAGCCCAGCGAAAAGAACGGCACCTCGGCGCGAACGCACGGCCAGGCAAGCAGCTCGGCACGGACCGCCGACTTGAGCCAGCGATTCAGGGCGACATCGAAGCGCTCGCGCTGCTCCGGCGTCAGGCGCCACAGACGCGCCAGCGCATCGGCGCGCGCAGCGGGCAGCGCATCGGCACCCATCTCGATGAGCCACTGGCAGGCGGCGTGGAACGCCGAGCCCAGCGCCATAGGGTTGCCGGCGGGCTCAACGGCGGCCACGTCTGCATCCGTCATCTCGGAACCATCCGACTCCGCATCATCGCCGGCCTCGTCCATGGGAACACGAGCCTCGGCGGCACGGTCTTCCGTCTCGGCATGGAGCGCCGCGGCGATTGATGAGTAGCTATACGAGTCACGCATCGGATACGGACAGATGCCCATGCGCACGCCCACTGCCTGGGGATACACAAGCTCAAACGAATCGGGCTTGGGGTCGGCAGGACCGGGGACGGTTGAGCGCGCAGCATTATCGGCGGCATCGGCATCGCCACGAACAAGCCTGCCCTCGGCATCCAGCGAAGCGTTGGCCTCAAACGCCTGCTCGCCAAACGTAAAGTCCGCGAGCGAAATGAGCTCGTAGTCGCCCGGCTGGGAGTTGTCGAACACCAGGCGGTCGGCATCGAGCTGCGGCATGTCCAGAGTGTCGGTCGGCAAAATACGGCGCAGCACGTCGTAGGTCAGATCGGTCTCGACGTCGAAGGTCGGCGCCGTCACCTTGCCGCGGCTCACGCCGGCATCCATCGCCAAGATCACCAGCTCGCGCGCACGCGTCATGGCAACGTAGAGCAGGCGGGCCCGCTCCTCGAGCGAAAGCCGCAGGTCGTCGTTGCGCAGGCGAGCAAATGCCTCGGCGGGAGAGCCCGTCGCGCATACGTCCTCCATAAGCTCTGGCGGCAGCCACAGCGACGTGCCCTTGCCCTTAAACGCGTGTTCAAACTGCTTTTTGACGTCATCGCCCTTCACGAAGGTCCCGTCGGCAAGCTTAACGCCATCGAAGCGCGCCGGCAGCGCCACGACATGCGCCCCACCGTCGACGCGACCCATCTGTGCCGCACCGGACGATTTGCGCACGCCAAAACACTCGGCAACCGCTACGACCGGATACTCCAGACCCTTGGACGCATGCACGGTCATGATGCGCACCGCGCCGTCGCCCTCCTCGTTGAGCGCGCCCGGGGCCTCCTTGCCCGCCAAGAAGCGGTCGAAGGCGAGCGCGATGGAGCGCGGAGAATTGCCGAGCTCGGCCTCTGCCTCGGTCACGGCGTCGAGCGCCTTGAGCACGTTGGCGGCAATGGCCTTCCCCTCGGGGCCGCGCTGCGCCAGACGCACGAACCAGCCGGAGGCATTGACCGCGTCGCGCGCGATGGCGGCGAACGAATCGCGTCCCACGCGACGAAGCGCGTAGCGCAGTACCTCGCGGGCACGCGTCACGAGCGGCAGGTTCTGCAAACCCGGCACATCGGAATCGCTCATGATGCCCACATCGATATTGCGGCGCGACGTCTCGCCCGTCCGCTCGTCGAGCTTGGTCGCCAGCGCCAGGAACTCCTGGACGCCGAGTGCAAACATCGGCGAGGCCAGCAACGGCATAAGACCTTGGGCCGTATCAGCCGGATTGGCGAGCGCGCAGACCAGGGCACGCACCGTCTGCACCTCGGCTGCCTGGGCAAAGACCGAGCCGCCCGCGATAACGCAGTCGAGTCCCTGGTCGCGGAAAGCCTGCGCGTAGACGTCGGCATTAGTCATACGGCCCAGCAACAACACCATGCTGCCCTGGGGCTGGCCCGCTTTAACGAGCGCTTGGAACCGCTCCGCAATCGCACGGGCTTTCGCCTGCGTTCGTTCCTGGGTGCTGCCGCCGGCAACGAGCAGCGCCTGGCGGCGCGAAGCCTTTGCCTTGAGCTTGTCCTCGCGATCGTCACTCGGCTCAAGATCCAAGAACCCCTGCATCAAACCACCGGTATCGCCGTCGAAGACGCGTGCTACGTAACGCAGCACCTCGTCATGGCTGCGGAAGTTGCGCACGAGTTTAACGAGCTCGCCAGCAGGGGCGTCGGCCACGGCAGTCGACTCGGGCGCAGCAGAGGAGCCCACCTTGCGCTCTTGGCGACGGAACACCTCGACCTCGGCGCCTCGGAAACGGTAGATCGACTGCTGTGCATCGCCCACGGTGCACAGCGCGCGCTCGCCCGCACCCGTCAGATAGCGAATCAGATCGACCTGCATCTGGTCGGTATCCTGAAACTCATCGATCATGACCATCTTAAAGCGGCCCTCATAGGCAGCTCGAATAGCCGGGTAGTCGCGCAGCGCCTCGTATGCCATGCGCAACAGATCGTTATTGTCGAGCGCGGACTGGTCGGCCTTGAGCGCACGGTACTCCGCCTCCACAGCACGGGCAAGCCCCACCAGCGCATCGAGCGCCGGGCCGCCGCAGGCAAGCACGATATTGATAAACGCATCGGCTGCCTCGGCCTTGAGTAGCTCCACCTGCTCCTTAGGAAACGCCTTGCTCGCGCGTGGCATGCTGCACGACATCATGAGTCTCGCCGCATCCTCCATGGTTTTGCCGCTCGCCTCAAACGCGTCGATGGCGTCGAGTGCCGCCTGCGCTTTCTCGGTCGTGGCCTTGCTTGCGCCCAGCGCCGCACGATAGGCATCGGCAAGCGCCGAGGTGTCGGCCTGGCCGCGCGCCACGCACACATCGTCCATGCCGCCCGGCAGCTGGCTCGATAGCTCCAACAGGTCGCGCACCAGGCCTTTGATGGTGGTACCGGCGCCAAACGGCCCGCCCTCGCCCGCCATGGGATACCAAGCGTAGAGGGCCTTAAGCGAGGCGGCGAGCTCGGGCGCGGCATCGGGCACCGTCGCGCGCCCCAGCACATGCTCGACAGCCTGATCCATAAGCTCATCGGTATCGGTGAGCACCGTGAACTCAGGATCGATGCCCAGCTCCAGCGCATGCGCGCGCAGGATACGCGAGCACATGCCGTGAATAGTCGAGATCCAAGCGTCGTCGACGGTCAGGGCCTCCTCGTCCATACCCTCTTCGATAAGCGCACGGCGCACGCGGTCGCGAATCTCGGCCGCGGCGTCTTTGGTAAAGGTAATGGCGAGCACCTGGTCCAGATGCTCGACAAACGGACCGGATTCGGGCGAGAGCGCATAGACGATGCGGCGCGTGAGGGTAAAGGTCTTGCCCGAGCCGGCACCTGCCGAGACAAACAGCGGGCGGTCGAGCGTTTTGACGACTTGCAGCTGTTGCGGCATCAAGGTCGAAAGATCCATGGTCTACACGTCCCTCCTTACAAACGTTCCTTCGTGGTTATACAAGCAGCGCGCATGCGCGGCCTGAGCCGACGTCGGGTCGACAGCGGCGACGATGCCCGCCTCGAGCTCGCGCAGGCGCTCGGCAATGCCGGTCTCCACGCGGTCGAGCAGCGCATCGAAGTCCATGTTGCCGCCCTCGCCCGGAAAGCCCTTCTTAAGGCCCGGAATGCGGCCGTCGCCGCGCTCTTCCTCGAGCAACTCGGCACTTGCGGCACCACGCAGTGCGGGCTTGCCGCCCTTGGTCGAAAAATAGAGCGCCGCACGGGCATCTAGACCCAGCGCCCGGCGCATGGCCTGCGCGTAGATGAGTGTCTGGGTATGGGGCGGCAGCCAGCGCGGATCGTCGATGGGGGCCTCGCCCGACTCCTCGTCGCGCACCGTGGGGTCGGCGAGCTTAAACTCCTCGACACCCGAACGATGCTTGTAGTCAATCACCACAGCGCGGTTCTCGGCGTCCACATCCACGCGGTCGATGCGCCCGCCGAGCGGCCAGCCGGCATACTCGACCTGGAGCTCGTTGAACGCAAACTCCAGGTAGCGCGGCGCGAAGGGCGCGAGCGCCTCGGACTCGTAGGCGAGCACGCCCTCCAGTTGCGGCAAGATCTCGGCCACCTGGCGCTCCTCCACTGGAGAGAGCGGCACCAGCGGGCCCTCGGTACCGCGCTTGCCGGCGTGCTCGGCCAGGGTCTCGGCAAAGACCTCGTGCAGCAGCTCCTTCGCGCGCGGCAGATTCATGGGCGTCACGCGCTCCATGCCCTCCTGCGGAAGACGTGCATGCAAGTGCTCCAGCACGTCATGGACAAAGTTGCCCTTCTCCATGTTGCCAAAGCCCGCATCGATGGACTGAGGTTTGACGCGATACGAAACGAACCAGCACAGCGGGCAGGTAGAATAGGCCTCGATCTGCGAGGCGGACGTCAGGCGCGGCACGAGCGGCGCGTCCTCGCCCTCGCCATCGCGACGACGCAGGACCAAATACGGCACGGCCTCGGCACTCAGATGCTGAGGGGCTTCACAGGTCACGCGTTCGCGCTTGAGACCTTCGCCTGCCGCGGGATCGAAGTCCCTTACGATATCACCCTCACCCACGCACTTCGCCTTGTCGGCGTCAGCGGCCTTAGCGTTGTCAGCGGCCTCGGCATGCGCCCGCAACTCGGTCCACACGGCAGCCGGATAGCACTCGCGCGCCTGGCGATCGTGCGTCACGCGGGCAAGCGCAACCGAGCCACGTGACGCCTGCATCGCGTGGCCAAAGCGCGCGCGCAGCAAGGCCGCGGGCTCAAGCGTCACGCCCTCGCGACCAAGGCTCGCCGTCAGCGTGGCCAGCGGCCCCTCCTCGTGCGAGAGCGGATAGCTGTCCAGATCGACATCGGCAAACAGCACGGCATCGTAGCTGCCGGGGCGCAGAGCTGCCGCATCGGCAAGCGAAGCAAAACGAACCTGAGCACGTGGCGCACGGTCAACCTCGTGGGTCTCGTAATCGTAGGCGGTGCTACGCTTGTCCACCTTGGTGCGAATGCCATCGAGCACGGGTACGGTCGCGGCCTGCGACACGTCGAGCGCGCGGGCGCCATTCATAAGGATCTCGATGACGTGGCGCAGCAAGGCCACCTCCGCCTGGTGACGAGCCTGACCGTCAAGGCCTCCAAGGGCGCGATCGGGCAACGCCTCGGCAACGGCAAGCATGGCCTTGAGCGCCGTCACGGGCTTGTCACGCCACAGCGCTTGGAACACGTCCGAAACCACACACGGTACGTTCTTAAACCAGTTGTCGTCGCTCGCCGCCTTGCGCGCGCCCCTCACCTGGCCCTGAACGCTCTGCAGCAGGCTCTTAACGCTCGCGGTAGTCTTGCTACGCGAGAGACGCATATTCTTATCGAAGGTACGGGCACTGACGGCATCAGCGCCCGAAAGCGGGCTGTAGATCCAGTCGGTAAGCTCCGGCGCGGGCCACCACTCGGTCTTTGACGCCGCGCCCTCATCGGCGGCCTTCATGCGCTCGATCAGGCCGGCAAGCGCCGCAAACTGCCTGCCCGCAATGGATTGGGAAAACGCCGTGAATTCAGTTGTCTCGGCAGCGATATGACGAGCCGCCAGACGAGAGGCGAGCTCACCGAACAGCTGGGGTGCCCGGGCAGAAACGACGAGCACGCGCACGGGGTCGGTGGGCATTGCAGTAGCTTTATCGACCTTGGACTCCTTGTGCGCTTTCACCAACTTATCGATGGCGTCCGCATAGACATGAGCACGGGCATGGGGGCCGGCGACCTCAATAAAGGCAGGCTGAGCGGCGGTCCCGCAAGCGGCATCAGGCGCGACGGCATCCTCCTCCAGCGGCGCGGCCTCAAACAGCACGCCGCGGGCATCAAATGCCGCGGCAAGCTCCTCGCGCATCGCCGCCTGCTCGCGGGCAAGCAGCACGACGACCTCTCCCCCATTGTTCGCCACGGCAGACAGCAGCTCGAGCAGACCGTGCGTAAACGACGTGATACCGCGCACACATACGGCGCGGGTGCACGCCGGCAGGCTATCGGCCAGGGCACCGGCCATAATGTCAGCTGCCTCGCAGGGCTCGACCATGTCTCGACGGTCCAAACCGCCCGCATAGGCGCGCAAAAGCTCGAATACACGAGCCTCGGCATCGCTTTTTGGCTTAGGCTGGCAGTTGTTGCCACCGCATCGCTCGGCCGTCGTCCCCGCCACACCCGGTAGCACGTCGCGAGCCATGCGCGCGAGCATGCGCACCGTGCCCTGGCTGCGCGAAAGCGGCTGCAGATCGGCATCATCGAGACGCGTGACCATATCCGAAAACAGCATCTGGCGTTGCAGGTTGTCGACGAAATCGCGCCCGTCGCCCAAAAGCTCCCAAAGCGAGCGAAGCCACGATGTAGGCGTCTTGTAGTCAATACCCAGCGAAACGCCGGCTCCCGCCGCATCATGACGGCACAGGTCGAGCTCGGCAAACGTAGGTGCCAGCAACACGGCACGCCCGTGGCGAGCGATAAGGTCGGCAAGCAACGCAGACTCGGCATCGCTCAAATCCGTGCCGGCATTGGTGGTATAGATTCGAACAGGCATGGTCCTCCGCTCAAACTGTTCGCAATAATCAATGCATCCATCCTACCCGCCCAAGCGGACAGATTTGCCCCACGCCAACAGATTTGATCCCTTGGGGACGGAGGAAAACGGATCATGGAGAGGGTCAGTCTAACCCGGTGATCCGTTTTCCTCCGTCCCCAGGGGATCAAAAAACCGCCCCCGGAGGAGCGGTTTTGCACAATTCGTTTTTGGCGCGACCTACTCGCCATCCTCCAGTTTAATGAGGATCTTGCGGTAGCCACCGTACTCGCCGTTGAGTGCCTTGGACACACGGCTCACCGTGGTGGACGAAGCGCCGGTACGCGCCTGAACCTCAACATAGGGCTCGCCCTCGTCCAGGTAACGCGCGACCTGCAGACGCTGCGATAGATCACAAATCTCGCGCGGCGTGCAGATATCGGTCAAAAACGCTTGGATATCCTTCTCGTCGTCCAAAAGGCTAAATGCGTGGACCAGCTGCTTGACATCAGGCTTGTCAAACATGTTCTCGATATTCATCGATCACCGCCAAACCCGCCAAAAGGCATCGAAGTTGATACTGACATCGGGCATCGTTCGCCCGTTCTATGCAATAGGGCAACGCCTGTGGCTTTTGCCCGTAGCAGTGTAGCACACCACCAAACTAAAGCGACAAGACTCTCTGCCAGCGGCGCGTTTTCTAGGACGAACGCCGTTTTGAAACCGAATGCGCACGCAAGCTCCATGAATATCTGAGACAATGGGCGCCCAAACACCGCGGCGCGCCCGCGCAACCATCCAGGTCGCCGCCGTAAGCCGCTTCACGCGACGCCAGCAATCCCGGCGCAAGAAAGGATTCACGCCATGCGCTTTATGCTTAACTGGCTCTTTACCTCAATCGCCATCGCGATCGCAACGTTTCTCGTCCCCGGCATTCAGCCCTTCGGCATGGCCGACGCCTGGGTGTGTTTTGCCTTCGTGGGACTGTTCCTCAACATCGTCGACTCGCTCGTCAAGCCGTTCCTGACGGTCATCTCGCTGCCGCTCACTATTATCACGCTTGGTATTTTTCAGCTCGTAGTCAACAGCTTTATGCTCGAGCTGGCCAGCTACCTGTCGGTCAATCTGCTGGGCGCGGGTATCTCCATTGCCAGCTTTGGATCGGCCTTTATGGGCAGCATCCTGGTATCCATCATGCGCAGCATTCTCGACAGCGTCGCCAGGAACTAAAGCAACCGGATACGGACCGCCACAACACGCCAAAACTAAGGCCGTCCATCGCAACGATGGGCGGCCTTGTCATTTGTCGAGCCTCAGAGGGCAGGAAAATCTACCATTTCTACCCCGTCCCCCAATAGCAGGTGGGGCTAGATGACGTAGTCGTAGCCCTCGTTGGGGGCGACGAGCGTATCGAGCGTCACGCCGTCGAGGTAGTCGTTGATGAGCTTGTCCAGGTTCTTCCACACGTCGAGCGTGGGGCACTCGTCCGAACGCGAGCAGCCCTTGCAGTCGCCGTCTAGGCATGCGACCGGCGCCAGGCTGCCCTCGGTCAGGCGCAAGATCTCGCCCACCGTATACTGCTCGGGCGGGCGCGTGAGCACGTAGCCGCCGCCCTTGCCGCGCATGCCCGAGAGCATATTGGCGCGCACGAGCGTGGCCAAAATGTTCTCCAGATATTTCTCCGAAATCCCCTGACGCGCGGCGATCTCTTTGAGGGGAATGCGACCTGCCGCCTGGTGCTCGGCCAGGTCGACCATAACGCGCAGGGCATATCTGCCCTTTGTGGAAACCAACATATATAGTGCTGCCTTTCGGTCTTTTAATTCGTAGAAATTCTAGCCGAAAAATTGGTTTTGAAAATACCTATTCCCGTCAAGCTGGTTAATCGACTCGTAATAATCTTCTATTTCCTATTGCGTTACTAGGCTTTACTGTCTACTATGCTTGCCAACAGCAAATAGAACAACCCATGAGGTTTGTGGGTTTCGCTGTTACACACACCGTGAAACCACACGGTATCCAGTCATTTGAACACTTTGGAGGTTCACCATGAGCAATGTTTATACGTCCATCGATCAGCTTATCGGCCACACCCCGCTTCTGGAGCTCACTCACTTTGAGGCCGATGAGGACCTCAAGGCCCGCGTACTCGTCAAGCTGGAATACTTCAACCCCGCCGGCTCCGTCAAAGACCGCGTCGCCAAGAACATGATCGACGAGGCCGAGAAGGCCGGCAAGCTCGTGCGCGGCGGCGACTACACCATCATCGAGCCCACGAGCGGCAACACCGGCGTCGGTATCGCCTCGGTGGCGGCGGCTCGCGGCTACAAGGTGATCATCACCATGCCCGAGACCATGTCCGTCGAGCGCCGCAAACTTATGCAGGCATACGGCGCACAGCTCGTGCTCACCGACGGCTCCAAGGGCATGAAGGGTGCCATCGCCAAGGCCGAGGAGCTGCAGAAGGAGACGCCCAACAGCATTATCGCCGGCCAGTTTGTGAACCCCGCCAACCCCGCCATCCACAAGGCCACGACCGGCCCCGAGATCTGGGATGACACCGACGGCGAGGTCGACATCTTCGTCGCCGGCGTTGGCACCGGTGGTACCGTGACCGGCGTGGGCGAGTTCCTCAAGGAGCAGAACCCCGAGATTCAGGTCGTCGCCGTCGAGCCCGCCACCTCCCCGGTGCTCTCCAAGGGCCAGGCCGGCCCGCACAAGATCCAGGGTATCGGCGCCGGCTTTGTGCCCGACGTCCTCGACACCCAGGTCTACGACGAGATCATCCCCGTCGAGAACGACGACGCCTTTTCCACCGGCCGCGCCGTGGGCCACAAGGAGGGCGTGCTCGTGGGCATTTCGTCCGGTGCCGCCGTGTGGGCCGCGCTGCAGCTGGCCAAGCGCCCCGAGAACGAGGGCAAGACCATCGTGGCCCTGCTTGCCGACACCGGCGAGCGCTACCTGTCCACGGCGCTCTTCCAGGACTAGGGCCCGTCGCCCATAGGTTGAGCCCAGGGCGAACCGGTCTCCTCTCTCCCGGCAGTCTGAGCCCATCCCATCAGGGTGTCCCACGAGACGTCCGAACTTGTTACAATGTCTGCGGCGCGGAACCAGCCTCCCGCGCCGCTTTTCTTTTTTTGGCCACATGCCACCAAGGAGAACCTCCCCATGCACAACAAGCGCGTGCTCGTCGCCATGAGCGGCGGCGTCGATTCCAGCGTGACTGCGTACCTGCTCAAAAGCCAGGGCTACGAATGCGTCGGCGCCACCATGCGCCTCACCTGTCCCGCGCCCGATCCCGTCACGGGCATGAATAAGGTCGACCGCGACATCGCCGATGCGAAGGCCGTCGCCGAGCGTCTGGGGATACCCCACCATGTGCTCGACTTGCAGCAGACCTTCGACCACAGCGTTATCGAGCGCTTTGTGAACGCCTACCAGGAGGGGCTGACGCCCAACCCGTGCATCATCTGCAACCGCCACATAAAGTTTGGCGCGTTGCTCGGTGCGGCGCTGGACATGGGCTGCGACTACATCGCAACGGGTCATTACGCCAAAACAAGCCAGACAGTAGACGGCACCTGGCAGCTGCATCGCGGCGAAGATCCCAAAAAGGACCAGAGCTACTTTTTATATTCGCTTACGCAGGAGCGCCTGGCGCACACGATCTTTCCGCTGGCAGGCCTAGACAAAGAGCGCGACGTGCGCCGCATAGCCGCCGAGCAAGGCTTTACCAACGCCCAGAAGGCCGAAAGCGAGGACATCTGCTTTATTCCAGACGGTGACTACGCGGGCTATATCGAGCGCCGCTGCGGACATCCCGCTGCACCGGGCGACATTGTGTGGCGCGACGGCAGCGTGGTCGGACGCCATAACGGCGCGTTGCGCTATACCATCGGCCAGCGCAAGGGCTTGGGCGTCGCGATGGCGCATCCCGTGTATGTGACGGGCGTCGATGCCGCCAACAACACCGTGCATCTGGGCGAGGCCGAGGACCTAACGGCCACAGCACTCACGGCCGACGACTGGATCTGGAGCGCCCCTGCCGACCGCATGGAGGCAGAACTCGATGCCGGCGGCATTCGCGTGGGCGCCAAGTACCGTTACCGTCAGAAAGACCAAGCAGCGACCCTTACGCGCGGCGAAGACGGGCAAATGCTGCTGACTTTTGACGAGCCGCAGCGAGCCATCGCCCCCGGCCAGGCCGTTGTAGTCTACCACGGCGACATCGTCCTCGGCGGCGGCACGGTGACCGGCGCACTTAAGTAGCCCCATCCCCTTCATAAATTGCGGTGAAATAGGGACTGTTTAAGCGTTTAAAACCGCCAAACAGTCCCTATTTCACCGCAACTTAGAGAGGACGGCCTCAGTCGGTACTGCCGTATCAGCCGAGGCCGCTGCATCGCTAGCGCTGTACGTAGGCGCGGACGAGCTCGAAGGTGTTGCGCACGCCGTCGATGTGGCTGCGCTCGTAGTTGTGGCTCGCGTACACGCCGGGGCCGATCAGACCATGGCGAATGTCGTAGCCGGCCGAGAGCGTGGCCTCAACGTCCGAGCCGTAATGCGGGTACACGTCGATGGCGTAATCGAGCTCAAGCTCGCGCGCGATATTGGACAGCGTGGTCACCAGATCGTAGTTGTAGGGGCCGCCCGAATCCTTGGCGCAAATCGACACCATGCGCTCGGTGCAGCCCAGGTCGTCGCCCACGCAGCCCATGTCCACGCTGATCATCTCGCGCGTGTCGGCCGGCACAAAGGCACCGCCATGGCCGACCTCCTCGTACACGGTAAAGAGCAGCGAAACCTTACGCGAAAGCGTCACCTCGCCAGCGGCGACGGCACGCGCCAAGCCCAGCAAAATGGCGGCCGAAAGCTTGTCGTCCAGGAAGCGGCTCTTAATGTAGCCACTCTCCGTCACCGTCGTGCGAGGGTCCATAGCGATGATGTCGCCAGTCTGAATACCCAGCTCGAGCACATCGTCCTTGCTGTCGACGTTCTCGTCGAGCAGGATCTCCATGTTCTTCTCGATAGTCTTGACCGGCTCATCGGCCACGTGCGCCGAAGGCTCGGTATTGAGGACCACACCCGTGTACACATTGCCGTCGCGCGTGTAGACGGTGCAGTTCTCGCCATCGGCCGTAGACCACTGATGCCCGCCGATCGTCGTGGGGCGCAGACGACCATTGTCCTTGATAGAGCGCACCATAGCGCCCAGGGTATCGACATGGCTCGCCAACACGAGCGGCTCACCCTCACCACCAAGCTCAACGAGCACGTTGCCCTTATTAGAACGCTCAGGCCCAAACCCCATATCGCGCAATGTTTCCATTAGATAATCAGTCGCCGCACGGGTATAGCCGGTAGGCGAAGCAATCGAGGTAAGCGCCTTCAGCTGGTCAGTAATATAGGAGAGCATAGAATCCATCTTGGACACCAAAGTCACCCTTTCATATCGAATTAAACCCACAGCAACAATACCACCACGCACAATTATTTACCTAGCGAGACAACCCATCGAGCTTCTCAGAGCAGCGCCCGTCACGATAACGAGCCGGCGGCCCCCTGCCCGTTAGCCACAGAATCTTTCCGCAGGACAGAAGGAGGCCCCGCCGCACGTAGTGCGCAACGGGGCCTCCGACATGTCCGAGGACGATTCTGGGGCTAACGGGCAGGGGCCCGCCGAACCAAGTTAGGCAGCCGGGCAGATCTTCTTGAAGAGCTCGATGACGTCGTCGAGCGTTGCCTCGCGCGGGTTACCCGGGAAGCAGGCGTCGGCCATGGCGTCCTTGGCCAGGACCTCGATCTCGTCAGCCTTCATGGCCTCACAGACGTGCGGGATGTTCACGTCGGCGGAAAGCTGCTTGACGGCGGCGATGGCGGCATCGGCGGCCTCGGCGGTGCTCATGCCCGTGGTGTCAACGCCCATGGCGACGGCAACCTTGGCCAGGCGCTCAGCGCAAACCGGCTTGTTGAACTCCATGGCGATCGGCAGCAGCATGGCGCAAGCGACGCCGTGCGGGGTGTCGTAGTGAGCGGACAGGGTGTGAGCCATGGCGTGGTCGATGCCCAGGCCAACGTTGGAGAAGCCCATGCCGGCGACATACTGGCCAAGGGCCATGCCCTCGCGGCCGGAGCCGGGCTGACCGGACTTGGCCTCGGCGACGGAGTCGCGCAGGTTCTCGCTGATCAGCTTAATAGCCTCAAAGTGGAACATGTCGGAGAGCTCCCAAGCGCCCTTGGTGGTATAGCCCTCGATGGCGTGGGTCAGAGCGTCCATGCCGGTGGAAGCGGTCAGGCCGGCGGGCATGGAAGCCATCATGTCAGGATCGACGACGGCGACCTCGGGGGCGTCGTTGGTGTCGACGCACACGAACTTGCGGACCTTCTCGGGGTCTGTGATGACGTAGTTGATGGTCACCTCGGCAGCGGTACCGGCGGTCGTCGGCACGGCGATGGTGAACACGGCATGGTTCTTGGTGGGAGCAACGCCCTCGAGGCTGCGGACATCGGCGAACTCGGGGTTGTTGATGATGATGCCGATGGCCTTGGCGGTGTCCATGGAGGAGCCACCACCGATGGTCACGATAGCGTCAGCCTCGGCGGCCTTGAAGGCCTCGACGCCGTCCTTGACGTTCTGGATAGTGGGGTTGGGCTTAATCTCGGAGTAGAGGCTCCAAGCGATGCCGGCGGCGTCGAGCTCGTCGGTCACCTTAGCGGTAACGCCAAACTTAACCAAATCGGGGTCGGAGCAGACGAAGATCTTCTTGTAGCCGCGACGCTGGAGCTCGCCGGGGATCTCCTTGATGGCGCCGGAACCATGATAAGAGATGGTATTGAGAACGAAACGATTAGCCATTGATAGCCTCCCATCGTGTGCGGGGCATCCATTACGCCCCACGCTATGAGTCCCATCCTAACGCTTTTGAAACAAAAAACGCGTGAGAACATCAAAAGTGTTAAAGCGTTTCAACAGATGAAGAAAAATATTGCGGCAAAGGGACAGCCCCTTTGCCGCATTCGGTTACTTTCGGCAGCCCTCTTTCCAAGCCTCGGCCGCAACCTTCCAGCGTAAGCGCAAATCGCGCTCGCGGTCGATGAACATGATGGCAAACGCGACAAACAGCAGCAAGCTCGCCACGACGATGGCGTGCAGGCCCATGCGCTCAATACACCAGTTGCCCAACACGGCGCCAAACACAAAGGTAAAGATCACGCCAAAGTACAGCAGGCCGTTTTCCAAAAAGCCGCGCCTGTGGGTGATGATGTAATCGTCCACGTTTTGCAGCGCGTTGCGCAAGTTGCCGATGCACATGGTCGTAGCGATGCCGTGACCGTGGATCTTGCGGAAGCTCTCAACTTGCATACCGCAGGCAAACGAGGTGAGGCAGTTGGCGAGCAGGTTGAAATTGCCGCCGGGGATAAAGCTCACGCCCAGCAAGATAACGGCTTCAAAGAACACCGTCACTTGGCGCCAGTGAATCACGCTGCCAAACCGCTCGTGTACCAGATCGGCAAGCATAATGCCCACGGCAAACGACACCACGGGGAAGAAATAGCGTCCCGCAAGTGCCCAGTTGCCCTCCGAGATGCTCACGCCCACGAGCAGGATGTTGCCTGTCTGCGCGTTGGCGAAAACATGATCGCGCCCAATGTACGAATAGACGTCCATAAAGCCACCGGCGAGCGCCAAGATAATGCCCAGCTCGATGGACTCCGATATCTGTTTGGCACGCTGCATCGTCGTGCATCCTCCTTGTTGACGACTCTCTCGTGCGTTGGCGGAAACATAGCCGCCGTTCATACTGTAACCCATTGACAACATGGCGTGCGCGCGAGACGGGTTCTCCAACGCGCAGATACACAGTCTGGAAACAAACAGCGGGCGCGGCGCCGACACCCGACGCCTCGTGTACTCCACCAGTCTTTTTAGCGCCGTCCCAAAAAGACTGGTTACAATTACGTGCAGCATACAGACACCGGGAGGGATCGTGGCAAAAAAGCCTCAGCACGCTCAGAACAACCAGCGCAGTCAACAGGGCAAACAGGGCCAGCAGCAAAAGCGTGGCGGTAAGGCGCAGGCCACGGTCGCCCGCACCAAGCATTCCCAAGCGACGCCCGCCCGCCCCTGGCGACCGGGCCGCGATAAGTTCCTCCCCGTCAGCCGCGCCGACATGGATGCGCGCGGCTGGGACCAGTGCGACTTTGTCTACATCTGCGGCGACGCCTACGTGGACCATCCCAGCTTTGGTATGGCCATCGTCAGCCGCGTACTCGACGCACACGGCTACAAGGTGGGCATCATCTGCCAGCCCGATTGGACCGACCCCGCCAGCATCACCGTGCTCGGCGAGCCGCGCCTGGGCTTTCTCGTCAGTGCCGGCAACATGGACTCCATGGTCAACCACTATTCGGTGACCAAGCACCGCCGCCACACCGACGCCTACACTCCCGGTGGCGAGGAGGGGCACCGTCCCAACCGAGCTGTCACGGTCTACGGCAACCTCATCCGCCAGACGTTCAAGGACGCCCCCATCATCATCGGCGGCATCGAGGCGAGCCTGCGCCGCCTGGCCCACTACGACTACTGGCAGGACAAGCTCAAGCGCTCGGTACTGCTCGACTCGGGCGCCGACATCCTCATCTACGGCATGGGCGAGCACGCGATCGTCGAGATCGCCGACGCGCTCGACGCGGGACTGCCCGTCGATCAGATCACCTATATCAACGGCACCGTCTACCGCACAGGCTCGCTCGACGAGGTCTACGACTACGATCTGCTGCCCAGCTGGGACGACCTTACCGCCGACAAGCTCAACTACGCGCGCAGCTTTAACGTGCAGCAACAGAATATGGACCCCATCACCGGGCATCGCCTGGTAGAGCCCTACCCCAACAGCGTCTATGTGGTGCAAAACCCGCCGTCGGCGACGCTCACTACCGATGAGATGGACGAGGTGGCCGAACTCCCCTACGCACGCGACTGGCATCCCGATTACGACGCGGCGGGCGGCGTGCCGGCCTTTGCTGAGATCAAGTTTTCCATAAGCTCCAACCGCGGCTGTTTTGGTGAGTGCTCGTTTTGCGCCCTCACCTTCCACCAGGGCCGCGTGTTGCAGATGCGCAGCCACGACTCGATCATGCGCGAGGCCGAGCTGCTCACGCGCGATCCCGAGTTTAAGGGCTACATCAACGACGTGGGCGGACCGACGGCAAACTTTAGCCGCCCGGCCTGCGACAAGCAGCTCGAGCACGGCGTGTGCAAGAACAAGCGCTGCCTGTGGCCGAGCGTATGCAAGAGCATGGTGGTCGACGAGAGCGGCTACACGCAGTTGCTGCGCGACCTGCGCCAGCTGCCGGGCGTCAAGAAGGTCTTCGTCCGCAGCGGCATCCGCTTTGACTACACCATGGCCGACGCCTCGGACGAGTTTTTGCGCGAGCTGCTGGAGCACCATGTCTCGGGCCAGCTGCGCGTAGCGCCCGAGCACGTGAGCGACGCGGTGCTGTCCGTGATGGGCAAGCCGAGCCGCGCCGTCTACGACGCGTTCTGCCGTAAATTTGAACGCCTGAACCGCGAATACGGACTCAAGCAGTACGTGGTGCCATACCTGATCTCGAGCCACCCCGGCTCGACGATGAAGGAAGCTGTGGACCTTGCCGAAGCCGTGCGCGACATGGGCTATATGCCCGAGCAGGTGCAGGACTTCTACCCCACGCCGTCCACCATGTCGACCTGTATGTACTACACCGGCGTGGATCCGCGCACCATGGAGCCGATCTATGTGGCGCGCGACCCGCACGAGAAGGCCATGCAACGTGCGCTCATCCAGTATCGCAAGCCCGAGAACTACAAGCTCGTGCGCGAGGCGCTGGAAAAAGCCGGCCGCCGCGATCTGATTGGCTACACCAAGCATTGCCTGATTCGTCCCGTGCCGCCGCGCCCGGGCGAGACATCTGCCAACGGCGGACATGGGACCGGCAAGAAGAGTGGCAAACCGCACGGTGGCGCTGGCGGCAAGGGGCCCAAGGGCAGCAAGGGGCACGGCGGCATGTCGCGCGCACAGAACACTGCCGGCCGCAATCGCGCGGCCCAGGGGCGTCAGGGCGCCAACGGAGGCGGCAGACGCAACTAGCGCGGCGAGGCGGCATGCCGCCGTTGGCGACACGACACGCCCCACCAATAAAATGCCGCTCGCTGGGGCGTCGCAGAACGATTCCCCGGCGAGCGGCCGATTAATATTGTCTATCTCAAAACGTCGTTACTTTTTGTCGAAACGACCATAGAGCGCAAACGAGAGCGCCGCAGAGATAACCCAAGTCAAAGCGATGCAGACGACAATCATGATCAGGTTCATGGGATTGCCGCTTGGATCGGCATAAACGGGCAACGAGGTAATGCCGGGCATAACAAAGCCGAAGCACTTTGCGCCGAGAACAACGGTAAGCGCACCGCCAATGCCATCCGCAATCATCGCAGCGATAAGCGGAGTCCTGTTAGGAACCTGAACGGTAAACAAGGCGGGCTCGGAAATTCCCATAAATGCTGAGAAGGCGCACGTCATTGCAGCGGATTTGAGCTTTTCGTCGGTCATGCGCAGGGCTGCACCAAAAGACGCACCGCTTTCGGCGAGGTTATGGCAGAAAGAGATCGGGAGCAGATAGTCATACCCAAGCGTTGCGATATTGGAAATCTGGATAGGGCTCGTTGACTGATGCATGCCGAAGAGCACGATAAGCGGCATAAAGAAGCCCAGCAGAAAACCGGCAACGGGGCCTAACGTCGAGAATAGCCAGACGATACCGTTGGCAAGACCAAGACCGCACCAGGCACCAATCGGAGCGAGCACAAACAGGTTGACGGGAATCACGATAGCAAGGGAGAGCGCCGGAACGACAACGAGCTTAAAAAGATCCGGCACGACTTTGTCGATTGCACGATATACAAAAGACAAGCCAATGACGCCAAAGATAACCGGGAACACGGAATCGGCGTAGCTAAAAATCGGCACCGCAAAACCGAACAGCGCAAGGGGCGTCTCGCCCGTACCGACAGCGTTGACAATGGTCGGGTACATCAGCGATCCGGCAACACAAAGCGCAAGCGAACGGTTGACCCGGAACTTATCAGCTGTAGACATTGCCAGCAAAAACGGCAAGAAGTAGAACGGGATATCCGAAATCATATTGAATATCGCAAAGTCGCCGGCACCCGTGTCGATTCCAAAAGCCGCGATAGCAGCCAGGATGCCCTTTACGATGCCTCCCGCCACCAGTGCGGGAATGATAGCGGAAAAGATGCCGGTGATGATATCGAATACGCGAGCCGAACCTTTTTGGAGCTCAGGCTGCTCGGCGTCGGCGGAGACCTCGCCACCCATCCTGTCACCTAGCATGGGCTCCAATTCGTCATATACCGACCCCACGCTGGCGCCGATGATAACTTGCCACTGTCCGTCTTTAACCTGCGCGCCCAAGGCGCCGTCAAGCGTCTTAAGGGCCTCCAGGTCTGCCTTGCTATCGTCCTTCAGGTTGAATCTGAGCCTTGTAATGCAGTGCGTTGCCATAACAACGTTATCGGCGCCGCCCACGAGCTCGAGGACACGAGCGGCCAGTTCCTTCTTGTCTGCCACGACAATCACTCCTACCCAAGATCCTCGCCATTAGTGGCGATACATTTCTGATACCAATAGAAAGAGTCTTTACGCGAGCGCTCCGCAGTGCCGTTGCCGCAATTATCCAGATCGACATAGATAAGCCCGTAGCGCTTGTCCATCGTAAGAGGACCGCAGGCAACAAGGTCAATGAATCCCCAGATCATGTATCCGCGCACGTCAACGCCATCGATCACCGCTTCTTTAAGGCACTTTATGTGCTGGCGCAAATAATCGATTCGATACTCGTCGTGGATGCTGCCATCCTCCTCGACTACATCAGATGTACCGAGGCCGTTCTCGGCGATATACAGGGGCAGCCCATAGCGGTCATACATCTGGTTAAGGGTAACCCTCAGGCCAATGGGATCGAGCTGCCAGCCCCACTCACTCGTCTCGAGATAAGGGTTCTTGTTTGCCATGACCAGATTTCCCGCAGTCTTCTCCCATCCCTGATCGCAGGTGGATACCTGGGAAAAGTAGTACGAGAAGGCCAGGAAGTCGACCGTGTTGCGAGCGATGAGCTCTTCATCGCCCGGCTCCATTTGAATCTCGATATCGCACGCGTCGAAATAGCGATTCATATAAGCGGGGTATTTTCCACGAGCCATCACGTCCGTATAGAACCAGTTGGAATACTGGTCGTCGTGAATAGCCTGCATGTTATCTTCGGGACGGCAGGTGGCGGGATACGTACAGAATCGAGCGATCATGCCGCCAACGGGAGTATCGGGCGAAAGACGATGGACAATCTCGACGGCACGCGCATTGGCAACGAACTCGTGGTGCAGGCACTGGAAGATGGCTCGATCGAAGTTCTCCCCCTCTTCGTCTTTGACCAGACAGACCCCGTCCCAAGGCGAAAAACGCGCTGCATTGAACTCGTTAAAAGGCAGCCAGAAATCGACCAGATCGCCCAATTCCGTAACGATTGTCTCGACATAGCGGGCGAAGAAATCAATCGTCTTGCGATTCTTCCATCCCCCATATGTGGTGACAAGATTTACCGGGATGTCATAGTGGAGCATGGTGACGAAGGTTTTAATGCCGTGCTTTTTGCACTCACCCAGCATGCTTCGATACCACTCGATGCCTTCGCGGTTAGGCTCAAGATCATCTCCGTTAGGATAGATTCGGCTCCAGCAAATAGAAGTGCGGAACAGCTTGAGGCCCATCTCCGCAAAAAGCGCGATGTCCTCACGGTAGCGATGATAGAAGTCGTTACCGCGCCTAAACGGGTAGAACTCAACACCATCATCTGCGAGAGCGTTCATTAGTTCGTCATGGCAGAAGGGGTTGTTTTGATGCTTGTCCTCAATCTGGTCATGAGTCCAGGTACCATCCAGCCATCGACAATCCTGCGTCGACTTTCCCTTTCCGCCCTCATTCCAGGCGCCATCGGCCTGCGAGCACGATATGGCTCCGCCCCATAAAAAGTCGGAGTCAAACCCATGTTTTAACTTACTCATTTGCCCTCCTTGATCGGATGCTCCAGCGGATAACCCAATACTAGGAAGAACAAGATGCATAAGATATCGCATAGAAAGCGTTTGTTTATAACATTTTTTTAGATATAATACCGTTTAAGGCATCGATTCTACCGTTCACCCCTGGAGCACCCCATGGATTCGAATCTCAAACAGCTGCTCTATACGCATACCGAGACCGAAGAGTGGCATCGCACACATCCGGGAGAGCTCAGCCCGCGATATAACAGGGTGGAAACCACAACCATTAACGGCGAAGAGGTCTATCTGTTTGATTGGAAAGAAACTCTCGACGAAAACCCCGTGGGCCTTATCAAGGAGTCGCGCTTTACCGATATTCCTCCTCATATCAATCGGGATATGGAGCTTAACTACGTGTACGACGGCGTCTGCACGTTTATCGTCAACGGACGGCGACTACTCCTTAAAAAGGGCGACGTGCTCATTTGCAACACCGGCGTAGTCAGAAGCGTTCCATACGTTAAGGGCGAGCATGATATCGTCATTTCGATCGTCTTCAAAAAAGAAATGTTCGATTCGTTGTTCCTGAGCCAGCTACCCGGCGCGTCACCATTAACGAATCTTCTATTTGATTTTGTGTCCAAAAACCGCGAGGCCCGAAAATATCTCATTCTTCCAGAGGAATACGCCCGACATGCGCGACGCCTCATCGAGATGCTCTTTATCGAATATCACTTTAAAGATGCCTATTCCAATGAACTCATGAGGCACCTCGCCGTCAGCCTATTCCTTGTTCTCATTCGAGGACTGTACCGACGCTCCGCAACTGATAACCAGGCGATCATGTCGGACGAACGCATCGTGTCGATTCTGAATCATATTGAGCGAAGCTACGGCGACTGCACACTCGAAAGCATTGCGAGCGATACGGGTTATAGCACCAGCTATCTCAGCAGCTTGATCAAGCAAAAAACCGGCAAAACGTTTTCGCAAATCAAGCTCAACCAGCAGCTCACAGAGGCGGCATATCTTCTCAATAACACCGAGCGCAGCGTGCAGTATGTAGCCCGAAAAGTCGGCATCTCCAACATGTCATTCTTTTACTCAAAATTTAAAGAAGCATTCGGCGAAACGCCAGGTGCGTTCAGGACGCATCGGTCTAATTAAAGGCGTTATTACTCAGACCGATCAGCTTCGCGCGACACGGGAATGCGCAATCGAAGCAGCGAGCGCATCGCCTCTACCAGCACAAAGCCGGCGATGCCAACCGTGACCACAACGTCGAGCGATGTGCCCACAAACCACAGCAGCCCCATGAGATACGACCCGGCATTAAAGGCAAAGTGCAGCAGGATCGTGTAGCGGAGCTTTCCGGTGGTCACGAACACCCAACCAAAAATGAGGCCGGCAGCGCCCGCATAGCAGCCCTGCACCCAGTTCATATGCATAAAGCCAAAGATGGCCGCCTGCAGCACGATTGCCGCGGCGATACCCCACGTGCTTGGGGCCGCCCAGGGCACCATGGCGCCGTCTTGCGCGTTCGCGCGGCGCCGGCGCTTCCAGAGCGAACGGCACTGTGGATTAAACGCACGCAGCGAAAACTCAAAGATGATGCCGCGCACCAGCAGTTCCTCGCAAAACGGAGCGCCGAGCACCGTGGTCAGGACGGCAAGAAGGCTGGTATCGCCCATGCCCGTTTCCTCGACGAGCTCGCTATAGTCTGCCGCGACCTCGGGCAGCAGCGACAGCACGCCGTCGCATAGGTAGCTAATGACCACCTGCATGGATAGGCCGATCACGACAACGCAGGCAATGCGCTTCCATGCCGCGCTTGCTCCCCCACCGAGCGGGCGCTCGCCTTGCCGGCGTGCCATGAAGGAGCGGGGCCACAGATAACGCCACCACAGCAGCGCCATCAAAAATGACGCCGTCTGAGCGGCAGCCTGGAACCATTGAATATCGAGGTTGTCGATCGGGAAACCCGTCAGCACCGACACGGCATCGAGAACTGAAAACAGAACCACGCTCAGGGCTATATCGGCAGCGACAACGCCAAAACAGGCAAGCGCCCACGCCATCGCATTGAGCATGCCAACCTCCTCAAAACCCGGCACTTAGGGACGTTCCTTAACTGCCGGCTGAAAAGGAACGTCCCCAAGTGCCGGCAGTTTGGGACAGTCATTGTTGATGAGAATCGGGCGCAGCGCCAAAAGCCCCGCTCGGCGAGATGTCGAACGGGAAGGTGCCGCAGCGATTGAAAGCGGCGATGAACATGCGGATGGCGTTGGACGGTGTGGTGCCCACGAGCTGGGTTGCCGCCGCGAAGGCCGCCTTTTCCTCGGGCAAAACCTTCGCGACAACCGGGGTCATGTGTTCTGCCATGGCGCTTCCTTCTTGAAACGACGGTGGTGCGGATGGATGCGGGCCACGCGGCTGGGCGACGGGCTGTGAAGGCAACCCGATTGGCCCGCATCTGGAGTTTGTTCTACGGCGTTGGTATTACTTGGTAATCCTAAGTATTACCCCGTAGATAGAATACCATACCCGACCCCATGGAGACAGAAGAAAACGAATCATTTTATTGTTGAGTTAGCGCCTGAAATGGCTTTTAGAGCGTGATGATATCCGAGATATCGAGGGCCCGAGCGTCAGCGGCATCGTGCGTGGCAAGCAACAGCATGCGGCCGTCGAGCAAGTCGAGCACGACCTCGGCGCATGCGTCGCGCGCAGCGATGTCTAGACCGGTAAAGGGCTCGTCTAGAATCACTGCGCCGCCCGGACACAGCAGGGCTCGGGCAATCTCGACGCGACGGCGCTGCCCGCCCGAGAGCTCGGCCACGCGGGCATGCGCATCGATCCCCGGTACCAGCAGGCGCAACAGGGCTGCGGCACTCGAGGCGTCCATGTGCGCGTCGGCGCACACCAGCACGTTATCCAGGGCAGAAACGTCCTCGACCAGGTGCACATCCTGAAACACCATGGAGCACGGTGCGCACTCCCCCGCCACCAGCGCAAGCAACGTCGACTTGCCCACGCCCGAAGCGCCCATCACACAGGTGCGTCCACCGGCGGGCACATGAAGCACCAGTCCGTCGAGCGCCGGCGACCAGGGCGCCCGGTCGCCCACGGCAAGCGCAAGCTCCGCTGCAGCACCATCGCTCGCAGCCCCTGTACGCCCGCGCAGTCCATGCCCATGTGCCCGCACGGCCGCGCGCCACGCCACGGGTCCCGAAACCCGCAGCAGCCACACCAGCACGCGCTCACACGCCCACGAGGCGGCAACGACCAGCACGGTCCACGCCAGCAGATCAGCCGTCTCGATGAGCAGCTTCGCCTGATAGATGCGTTCGCCCACGGTGTCCGTCGCCATGCCGATGAGCTCCGCCGCCACGCCAGCCTTCCAGCTCATGCCGATCACAGCGCGGGCGCACGAAAGCACAAACGGCAGGACTTCGCGCCAGGTGTGGGCACAAAACAGGCGCCAGCCCCGCACGCCATGCAGACGAAACATCTGCTCCAGCGGTTTATCCGCTTGCGTCAAACCCTCGACCAACGAAAAATACACGCCCGGAAGTGCCATCAAAAAGACCGCCGCAATGCTCACGCGCGCCGACCCCAACCAAATGAGCAGCAGGACCACCACGCAGGCAACCGGTGTCGCCTTAACAAACGAAAGCGCCGGCGCCACCAAGCGGGCAAACGTCAGCGATCGCACCGAGACTCCCGCCAGTACGCCGCCGCACACCGCGGCAAGCGCCAGCCCGCCCAAGATTCGCGCACCCGAGCCTGCCAGAATCGCCCATGTGCCGGCATCGCATACCAGTCGCAGCAACGCCACCACGACGGCGCCCGGCCCCGGCAAAATCAACGGCTGCGCCACGAAACCCGCCATCAGCACCCACACGGCAAGCCAAAAGGCGGCAACGGCACCTGCTGCCGCCACCGCCTTCATACGCTCTGTCATTTGTCGAGCAAACGCACGCACGGGCTACTCCATGCAGTAGAAATCGTCAGCCGGGAGCTTGCCGCCCACGGCGCTCGCGTCCGCATCGGCCAGCACCTGCAGGTACCCACCGAGCGCCGCCTTCATATCCCTCCCCGTCTGGCACACGAGCATGCACCCGGGAATCGCCTTTTCGGCAATCGCGGCGTTATCCACGATACCCGCATCGACCACGGCCTGAGCCCAGTCCGCCGGCGCCGCGTTCACGGCCTCAACGCTCGCAGCATGGCAGCTCAGGAATTCCGCCACGGCCTCGGGATGCTCCTCGGCAAAGGCACGGCGCACCACGGTCACGCCCGTCAGCAGGCGCGAACCCGTGTCACCTGCCAGCTCATCCCACACATCGGTCAGACTTACCGGAGCCGGCAGCTTGCCTTCGCTCTTTGCGATGGCAGCGGTCTTGAACGGCTCCGGCAGCACGCCCACGGCAGACGGATCGGCAAGCAACGCCGACAGCACCTCGGTGGGCTCGCTCTTAAACTCGAGCGTAACCTGGCCGGTCAGGCCCGCGCGCTCCAACAGGTAGTTCATGACGTACTCCGGCGTGGTGCCCTTGCCCGTCATATAGACAGTATGGCCCGCCAGATCGCCAAACGAGGCCACACTCGCGTCGCCCGTCACAACGTTCAGCACGCCCAGCGTGTTGATGTCGATGACCTGCACCGCACCCTCAGTCTTGTTGTAGAGCACGCTCGCCACGTTGGCGGGCACCAGGGCGATATCGATATCGCCCTGAATGACCTTGGGCACAATCTCGTCGGCGGCAGTGTTGATCGCAAAGTCGAACTCATTGTCCGTGGCACCGTCGGCCGCCTGGTCCATAAACTGCACCAGGCCAATCGACGTCGGCCCCTTGAGCGAGGCGACGTGTACCTCGACCGGCTCTGCGGCAGCACCGGCGCCGTCCGTGGCAGCCGAGCCCGCGGCGGACCCGACACCGGCAGCCCCGCCGCCACAGCCCGCGAGCGCAAGCGACAGGGTGCCCATGGCGAGCGCCGAGGCAAACCCCCGGCGCGACATCTCAACATCAAACGCGCGCATCGCTAGCACGTCCCCTCGTTAGGCATCGTCCATGCGTGATGATCGGTATGCAGCAATTCCTCGGCCAGCGGCGAGAGCGGCGCACCCAAGAACTCGCTATAGCACGCCTGGACATCGGGATTCTCATGCGAGAAGCGAATCTCGGCGTTCGCATCGAGGCCCCACAGCACCTGGCCGCGCTCGGCTGCCAGCTCACAGCCGTCATGGATGGGCTGACCGCCGCCACCGACACAGCCGCCCGGGCACGCCATGACCTCAACGAAGTCATAGCTCACGCGGCCGTCGCGAATCGCGTCGAGCAGGCGGGCGGCGTTGCCCAGCCCGTGCGCCACGGCGACGCGTACCTTGGTGCCATCGATATCGGCCACGGCCTCCTTCCAGCCGTCCAGGCCGCGCACATCGGTAAAGAAGTCGGCGTCGGGGTTCTTGCCCGTCACCAGGTAATAGGCCGAGCGCACGGCGGCCTCCATCACGCCGCCCGTGGCGCCAAAGATCACACCTGCGCCCGTGCCAAAGCCCAGCGGCGTGTCGAGCGGCTCCTCGGTAAGCGTGTCGACGCCCACGTGGCTCGCGCGGATCATGCGCACCATCTCGCGCACCGTCAGCGCAACATCTACGTCGGGCGCGCCGCCCTCGCCCACCATGCTCGGCAGCGCGCACTCGGCCTTCTTGGCCGTGCACGGCATAACGGACACCACGAACAGGCGCTCGGGCTCCACACCCAGCACCTTGGCGTAGTAGGTCTTGGCGATAGCGCCGAACATCTGCTGCGGCGACTTGGACGTGGACAGGCTGTCGACAAACTCCGGATAGCGCGCCTTCACAAAGCGTACCCAGCCCGGGCAGCAGCTCGTGAACATGGGCCAGCCGCGGCTGTCACCCTCGCCCTTGGCGGCCTTACCCAGGCGCTCGAGCAGCTCGGAGCCCTCCTCCATAATGGTGAGATCGGCCGAGAAGTCGGTGTCGAACACGTACTCAAAGCCCACGCGGCGCAGCGCACAGGCCAGGCGCTCGACGGTGGCCTCCTCGCGCGGAATGCCGAGCTCCTCGCCCCAGGCGCTACGCACGGCCGGCGCAATCTGCACCAGCACGATCTTGTCGGGATCGGCGATGGCATCGAACACGGTCTCGGTATCGTCACGCTCGCGCAGGGCGCCCGTCGGGCAATGCGTGATGCACTGGCCGCACGCGACGCAATCGGTCTTGCCGATCGGCGCACGCCCGCGGGTGCCCACGGCGGTATGCGTGGCGCGGTTGGTCAGATCCCAAATCCCTAAGCCCTGCACGCTCTCGCACACCTTGATGCAACGCATGCATTTAATGCACTTGTCGTTATCGCGGATGATGGGGAAATCGAAGTCCCAGCCCTCGCGTGCCAGGTGCTGCTCGTACGGCAGATAGAAGATGCCCAGGTCGTTGGCGATGGTCTGCAGGTTGCAGTTACCACTGCGCACGCAGCTCGTACAGCGCGAGTCGTGTTGGGACAGTAGCAGCTGCACGTTGGTGCGACGCGCCTCGCGGGCCTTGGGGCTGTTGGTGTGGACCACCATGCCGTCGAGCACGTAGTTGTTGCAGGCGGCAACCAGCTGGTCGCAGCCCTCAACCTCGACCACGCACACGCGGCAGCCGCCGATCTCGTTTAGATCGCGCAGGTAGCACAGGGTGGGAATCTGGATACCGACGGACTTGGCCGCGTCCAGGATCGTGGTGTGCTCGGGCACCACGACCTCGCAATTATCGATAGTGAGCTTGACCATGTTGAGTGCTCCGCTTTCGGTGTTGTCGCTGACAGTGGGGTTGTTGGGCTCTACCATTCCAGGTTCCTCCCTCCGCGGAACGCGCCAAAGCCAAAGTGGTCGCAACGCAGGCAGCGGCTTGCCTCCTGGCGTGCCTCCTCCTCGGTGAGGCCCTGCTCGACCAGATTCCAATCGTGGATGCGCTCGCCGGCCTCGCGCTCGCCCAGCTCGCAGCGGCCGCACTCGTGCTTGCCCTTAAACTGCACGGTCGGCAGCTCCACGTCGAGCTTTATCTTGTGGTCAAAGCCCAGGTAGCGGTCGATGTTTGCCGAAGCAACGCGACCGGCGTTGATCGCCCGGATGACGGTGGCGGGACCGGTCTGGCAGTCACCGCCGCTAAAGAGGCCATCGAAGTCGGGCACGGCGCCATCCGAATCGGTGACGATGCGACCCCACTTGCAGGCGATGCCCCTGTCCTCAAACGGCTTGGAATCGATGTCCTGGCCAATGGCCACAAACACGCGCTCGCAGGGACTGACGCGCTCGGGCGTGGCTGCGGCACGCGGAGCCGGACGTCCACGGCGGGGCTCGCCGATAATCTGCGGCTGCACGCGCAGGCCACTCACGCGACCGTCCTCGCCCGTCTCGATAGCGAGCGGTGCGGTGAGCTCCAGAACCTCGCACCCCTCGGCCTGGGCGCCGGCGATCTCGGCATCCTGGGCCGTCATGTCGCAGATGCGGCGGCGGTAGACGATGCTCACCTTTTCGGCACCGCAACGCACGGCAGAGCGCGCCACGTCCATGGCCACATTGCCGCCGCCGATGACGCACACGCGCTGGCCGCTCAGGTCGGGCAGTTCGTCGTCGCCGATGGCACGCAGCATCTTGACGGCCGACTCCACGCCGGGCGCCTCTTCGCCCGGAAGGCCGAGCTTCTTATCGCTGTGGGCGCCAATGGCTAGGTAGACGGCATCGAACTCGTCGCGCAGGCGGGCAAGCTCCTCGCCGTTGACGGAGTGGTCGAGTTCCACGTCGATGCCGGCGCTCAAGATCCAGTCGATCTCGGCCTGCAGGCGCTCGCGCGGCAGGCGGTAACTGGGGATGCCGTAGCGTAACATGCCGCCCAAGTGATGACGCTGCTCAAAGATCGTCACCTTATGGCCCATCACGGCCAGATAGTAGGCACAGGAAAGGCCGGCCGGGCCGCCGCCGATCACGGCAATGCGCTTGCCGGTGTTGTCGGCCACGCTGGGCTTGTAATCGTTGAGGTCGCTGTGCTCAACGGCAAAACGCTTGAGGGCGAGGATGTTCATGGGATCGTCGACCATGCCGCGACGGCAGTGCATCTCGCAGGGATGCTCGCACACCAAACCGCAGACGAGCGGCAGCGGGTTGTTCTTGCGGATGACCTTGACGGCATCGGCATAGCGGCCGGCCTCGACCAACGAAATGTAACCGGGAATGTCGACGTGCGCCGGGCAGCCCGAGACACACGGGACGCGAGCCTCGCGGTCAAAGCCGCAGGAGTGCTCGCGGATGTGGTGCTCAAAATCGTCGCGAAAGCCGCGAATAGCCGTGAGTGCCATGGCGCCGGCCTCGTAACCGATGGCGCAGTCGCTCGAAAGATAGATGGTGCGGGCCGTGCGCTCAATCAAGTTGAGCGTGGACTCGTCGGCGCGGCCCTCGAGCACATCGGCGAGCAGGTCGCTCAGCGCGCTCAGGCCCACGCGGCAGGGCGTGCACTTGCCGCAGCTCTGGGTGGAGCACAGGTTGACGAGCGCCGCCGTAAACTCGACGGGGCACGGGGCGAGCGAACTCACCGCCAGACGACGTCCGAGTGCATCGTGCAGGTCGTCCATGACGGCCTGAGCGTGGCTGCGTTCCATTACGTGCAGTCGAGCCATAAGATCCCCTCTCACATGGCAGCCCGGAGGCGAGGCCGGGCGAAATTGCTACACGCACAACACTGACCTAAAAAGTTGTGAGGTCTCCATACGGTTCGGCAGGCGGTATAAAATGTCACCCTCAGCGGTGAAATAGAACATTACCGCAGATAAATGCCATATTTGATAAAACGCGTTACCAAACGACAATGCCCCGCCCACGCAATCACGTGGGCGGGGCATTGCTTCAGGCATGCGGCCAGCGACCCTGTTGCTTTTACTTAAGCTCGGGCCAGTAACCCTTGTTGGCCTCGATCATGTCGTCGAGAACCTCCTTGGCGACCTTCATCGACGGCACGGTCTTGTTGAGCGTAAAGGCCTTAAGCGCCTTCTCGTACGAACCCTCGATCGTAGCCTCGACAATGAGCTTCTCGGAGTTCAGCTGCTGCATCATGAGGCCCTGCTGGAACAGCGGAATGTTGTCGCGGCTGATGACCTCGGGGCCGTTCTTGCCAATGTAGGCAGGCAGCTCGACCATAGCGTCGTAGGGCATGTTGGGGATGGCGCCCTTGTTCTCGCAAATGACCAGGAAGCGCTGCTTGGTGTCGTTCTTCAGAGCGATAGCCAGATCGGCAATCCAGTCGCCGTGGCTGCCCGCATAGAACGTGCTCTCGTCGATCTCGCCCGTCTTCTCGTAATGGTCGATACCATCAAAGAGGTTCTTCTCACGCGTCTCCTCAACCTCGTTAGCACGGGTGCGCTCGGGGTTGGAGTGCTCGACGAACTCCTTCTGCTGCAGGTAGTAGTTCAGATACGTGTTGGGCAGGTACTCCGGGAAGCACTCCATGATCTCGTACTCGCCCTTCCAGACGTAGTACCAGCTGCCCTTGGTGTGGCGGTTCTGCTCGGGGTGCTCGTCGACGGCCTCCTCGGGCTTCTTTGCCATGAGCGAGCCCATGCCCTTGAGGTAAGAGTCGGGCAGCAGAATCTCATGCTCCTTGATGTACTCGCGCAGCTGCGGGAGCACCTCCTCGCCCTTGTGGCGGATCGAGGTGAACCAACCAAAGTGGTTGAGGCCAAAGTAATCGTACTCGACATCCTTCTTGTCGATATCGAGCGCGGCGCAAACCACGTCGATGATCGCGATCGGCATGTCGCAGATGTTGATGATGCGAGCGTTGGGACGCAGCACGCGGCAGCCCTCGGAGACGATGGCGGCAGGGTTGGAGTAGTTGAGAATCCAGTAGTCCTTCTTGGCGTACTTCTCAACGTCATCGATCAGCTCGACCATGGGGAAGATGGTGCGCATGCCGTAGGCAAGGCCGCCGCAACCGCAAGTCTCCTGACCCACGCAGCCGTGACGCAGCGGAATCTTCTCGTCCTGCTCGCGCATGGCGTAGCCGCCCACGCGCATCTGGGCAAACACGAAGCTCGCGTCGGTAAAAGCCGTCTTTTTGTCGGTGGTCACCGTGAGCTTGATGTCCAGGCCGAGGTCCTCGTGCAAAATCCAGTCCACGAGCACGCCGATCTTGCGCTGGCGCTCCTCGTTGATGTCGTACAGACGAATCTCGTCAACGTCGAGCTCGTCCTTGCGCAGGGCGATGGACTTGACGATGCCGGGGGTAAAGGTGGATCCGCCACCACACAGAGTAATGATCATTGTTTACTGCTCCTTCTCAATTGCGTTTTCGACCTTGTCGCGCATCTCGGCGACCTTCATGCCAAAGATGATCTGGATATTATTGCCGTTGCGGTTGATGCCGCTGTTGGGCACGTGGTTGATGAGGTCCTCATTGATGAGGTCCGGGTTCTTAACGTTCACGCGGAGACGCGTAAAGCAGTTCTCGAGCTCCTCGATGTTGTCCTTGCCACCAAGACCTGCAACCAGGTCGGCAATGCCCGCATCGACGCCCTCTGCGGGAGCCGCGGCAACAGCGCCCTGCTTCACCGCGACAGACGCGGCGGCCTCGCCCTCGGCAACGGACTCGGCGAGCTCGGACTCCTCCTCGCGACCAGGCGTGTGGAGGTTGAGCTTCTTGATGAGGAAGGTGAAGAGGAAGAAGTACAGAGCGGCGTTAACGACTCCAAGCACCAGCATAACCGGCCAGTTGGTCTTGTCGACACCGAGGACCAGGTTGGAAACCACGATGTTGATGATGCCGCCTGCAGTCGAAGCGGGCACGGAGAGGACCTTGAGCAGGACCAGGAAGATGCCGGAAAGAACCGAGTGAACGACAAAGAGCACGGGAGCGGCAAAGACAAAGAGGAAGTCCATGGGCTCGGTCACGCAGGAGAGCACGGCGGTGATGATCAGCGGGATGATAACGGCCTTGGTCTTATCCTTGTTCCCCTTGTAAGCGGTGACGATAAAGGCGAGACCGATACCGATGTAGGGCCACAGGTTGTTGAAGGTGTAGCTGTTGAAGTAGGTGCTATCGGAGAAGGGCTGGCCCGTCATTGCCATCTCGGCGACACGGATGGGGTAGGCGCCGGCGATAACCTGATCGCCCAGTGTCAGGGTGCCACCCACATCGGAGAACTGGAACGGGGTGTAGATGAGGTGGTGCAGACCGGTGGGAACGAGCAGCTTGTTGAGCATGCCATAGATAAACAGACCGACGTTGCCCGACTCCTTAATAATGCCGGCAACGGAGGAGATGGCGCCCTGAACCGGAGGCCAAACGATGCAGAAGCCAGCGCCCATGATCCAGGAAATGATGATCATGATCAGGAACGGAAAGCGAACGCCCGAGAACATCGAAAGGGCAATGGGGAACTGCTTGTTCGAGTACTTGTTGAACACGGCACCGGTGATGCAACCGAGAATGATGCCGCCAAACACGCCGGTATCGAGCACCTGAATGCCCATAACGGTGGCCTGGCCGGTTCCGGTAAGGCCGAGCATACCGCTCGCATCGGCAAGAGAGCCGGTGGCGTTGAGCACGATGTTGTTAGCCTGCAGGAACAGGAAGAACGACATCAGGGCGATCAGCGAAGCATGGCCCTTGTTCTTCTTTGCCATGGCGCCGGCGATGCCAACGCAGAACAGAATCGAGAGGTTGTTGATGATAAACATCAGCGACTGATAGACAACGGCGCCCACAAGCTGGAACGGACCGAAGCCCAGCACGGGGATCATGGCGCAGATGGTCTTGTTTGTCAGAATGATGCCCACGATGAGCAGGATGCCGGCAACCGAGAGATACATCATCGGCTGAACGATCGACTTCGCGAACACCTCCAACGGCGCTTTGAAATTGAACTTCTTTTTTGCGGTCATAGCGGTACTCCCCTTCCTTTTCCGCAAATTAAGACAGATGTGCCCTGGGCAAGACCGTAAGCCTTGCCTTATACCAATCGATGTGTGGGCACGTTATGCCTAGAGACCAGGTTCTCCAAGCAGGTTAACAATGTGATATGCGAGATAGCTCTTCTCGGCATTGGTAACGACAACGTTATAGGTAGACGACAAGTGAGCGGCTATAGCGTCCGCGCACGAGAATGCGCACGGATACGCCGTTTCATCGATTCGGAACAGTGCGTCTCCGTTGATTTGCCCGGCCGTAGGATCGAGCGCTCGCTGTGCGAAAAATTGCAGGTGACGAACGAAACGTTCGTAAGGCAGCGAGGTGTCGTCGAGGGTCGTGGCATAGCGCTCAGAAACAATCGCGAGCACGTCGCGAACAAGCTGGACCGAAACGATCAGACGATCAGAGCGTTGCGGCATGGTGGCGTTGACGATATGCAAGGTAATGAAACCCTGCTCTTCTTCGCTCATCTGGATGCCCATATACTCCTTGATAATCTGCAGCGCACGGCCCGCAAGTGCATACTCCTTGCGATAGAACTGCTGGATCTCGAGCAGCAACGGATTCTCACAGGGGACGCCCTTGCGCTCGCGCTCCAAAGCAAGGCTGATATGGTCTGCGAGAGCAATGAGAATCTTATCGTTGATGTCGGCATTGAGCTCTCGACGAAGCATCTGAACGATTTCCTCGGAAATCACGAGGTTGACGGTGGGGATGGACTCCAAAAGATGTGCCAAGCGGTCGATCGTACGCGAGTCCTGAGAAGTTCCCTCCTGCAACGCGTAGGTCTTTTCGATCGACGCCTCGTCGATGGCATCGCCGGCATGACGGCCAAAGCAGAGGCCTCGACCGATGACGATGAGCTCGGAGCCATCGTCCGAAGTGACCATTGCGACGTTGTTGTTAAAAACTCGCTTGATAACCACGGTACCCACCACAAGAATTTACTCGGAAAACCAGACGACAGGCTCTTTAACAGCAACAGGGCCGGAAGCATGCTCACGAAGAGTCGAGTTCTCCGAACGCTCACACACGATAACGAAGACCGTGGGATCAAAGCCGGCAGCGCGAACCACGTCGAAATCGACCTCGACGAGGGGCTGGCCCGCGTCGACATGGTCACCCTGGGCAACAAGCGCATGGAAGCCCTTGCCCTCAAGCTTAACAGTGTCGATTCCGATGTGCAGCATCACCTGAGCAGAGCTGTCGTCGGACATGATGCCCAGCGCGTGCTCAGTCGGAAACAGCGCCGCGACGGTGCCGGAAACAGGAGCGCACACCGTTCCCTCTTGGGGAACCACGGCAACGCCATCACCCACCGCACGGCTGCTAAAAGCGGGGTCATTGGTTTTTTCTAGATTAACAAGCTCGCCGGAAACAGGGGCGAGGATTTCGAACTCGGAAGTCGCAGTCGCCTGCTTATCCGAGCCACCCATAAGGCGAGAAAAGAAACCCATGGTGACATGTCCCTTCATAAATATAGCCCAACCAAAATCAATCGAATGCGCCCATTGAGACGCACCCGTTCAAAGACTTTGGTTAGGCCCATGTCCGAGGGGACTCGGTAACCTTCCGCATTTCTTTTTACGGGGGTTATTGTAGGCAACAACAAAGCCAGAATAGTCATTATGACCGGCGAGCGGTATTTTTTCTTCGATAAACGGTATTTAAGCGGCACTTAGGGACGTTCCTTTTCTGCCGGCACTCGGGAACACTCCTCACTCTGGTGCATTGGGGACAGGTTACTTTGCACCAATCATGAGTTGCGGTGAAATAGGGACTGCAAAGCCGCTCAAAAGGCCAAAACAGTCCGTATTCCACCGCAACTTCAAGACGTTGATGCAGATTAACCTGGCCCCATTGCACCAATTTCGTATGCGCTAGATAAAGAGCTCGCATTCCTTCCGCACGACGCAAACCTTGCTCAGCATCTGGGAAACAGCGGATAGCTTGTTGGGATCAGCCTTACGAGCACCTCGCGGACATACGGCAATGCAGCGCATGCAGGAGATGCACGCCTCGCCAGCTGCTCG
Source organism: Collinsella aerofaciens (assembly GCF_040926265.1). Classification (GTDB taxonomy): domain Bacteria; phylum Actinomycetota; class Coriobacteriia; order Coriobacteriales; family Coriobacteriaceae; genus Collinsella; species Collinsella aerofaciens_BB. The sequence continues at coordinate 69,160 of NZ_JBCOIL010000007.1, forward strand.
TTTGGGGTCACCCTTGTCGATAGCACAAACGGGGCACGCCGCGGCGCATGCACCGCAGGAAACGCAATCCTCTGTTGCCTCGGGTGCCATGCGGTGACCTCCAGCTTGTTTATAAGGACGATTGCCGGGGATAGAGGGCTCGGACGCATCCTCAGCCAACAGCTTTTGCTGAATTTGCTGAGCAAACTCAGCAAGCTGCGCCGCATCCTGCGCATCCGGACGACCGGCAGCAAACTGTCGCGCAATGGAATGTTCTGCAATGGCCGCAACTGCCGCGATCACCCGGAATCCCGCATGCTTCGCAACGTCCTCCAGCTCTACGAGCGTGTCCTCAAACGCGCGGTTTCCGTATACACAAACCAAAACAGCCCGAGCCCCGTTGCCGCGCACCATGCCCAACCGGTCAGCCACCACAGCCGGGATTCTACCGGCATACGCCGGCACAGAGATTACGGCCACGTCGTCCTCGGTCATCGAGACAGCGCTGAAATCTAGCCCGCTATCGGTCAGATCGACGGTAACGGTATTCTTGTCCAGTGCCCCGGCCACAAGGCCAGACACCTTCTGCGTTCCACCCGTCGGACTAAACACAATTTCGAATACGCTCATCGAGGCACCCTCCCCTACGCCTGGCAACGCGTCAAGCCGCTTTCACATCCAGCCAGAGTATACGGCACGTGGGGTCCCCGTTTTGATGCACCAAGCACCCCAATGCACCCACCCTACACTGTCTGCCTCTTCGTTTTGTATAAATTACGGTACAAATTGTATATATTTACGAGATACCGCTGTGTTCTCCCGAGGTACCCCATCCTAGCCCGTGCAAAAAACGGAGTATTCTGCAACGTAACCACGCCAGCACCGCCGCGGGTGGGCAAAACTGTAGGGCGCCGTATCATTCTAAGTCCCGATATGGCGAGAATGACGCGCCCCTGCTCCGGAAAACGGCGAAATCTGACTCAGAACGCTCGCCAGGGATATCCGAAGGCCACCGTTGGCGACGTCGGATCATATGCAGACAACTCGAACTGCAGAATACTCCAAAAAATGCACGGCGCACCCCATGGGACCCATTGCCGCATGGCAGAAAACAGGTCCACGGCATCCTCTAGATGCATTCCCGAGGAAATCACATTTGAACTAGCGATCGGATACGACAAACAAAAAGGGCCCCGAGCGTAGTTGCTCGGGACCCTTGGTTCACCTCGCTCTAGCGGGCGATGCGTATGTTACTTGCGCTTGCCGCCGCCGTCACCGGGACGACGGGAGCTGCTACCACGCTTGCCGCCACGGCTGTTGCCATAGCTGCCGCGGTTATCGCGACCGCCGGCGCGGCCGCCACGGGAACCGGCCTGGTTGCCGCCGCGACCACCACGGTAGCCGCCGCGACGCTCTTCGCGGGTATCGTCGTAGTTGCGCCAGTCATCGCGACGATCGCGGCTGGCACGCGGATCACGACGGTCGCGCAACTCGTTAGAACGACCAGCGCCGCCGCGGCCGCCATTGCCGCGAGCACCCTCGCGACGCTCGCCGCCGCGGCTACCGCGCTCTTCAAAGCGCTTGCCGCCACGGGACTCACCGCCACGGGCAGCACGCTCACCACGACCCTCGCCGCCGCGACGCTCGTCACGGCCGCCGCGCTCGTCATCACGACCGGAACGACGGCGGTCGCCCGAACCGCGCTTGCCACCGCGCGAACCGCGGCCCTCGTCCTCGCGCTCGACACGACGACGGCCACCGCGATCCTCGTCCTCGCGGCGGCGGCGATGTGCCTCGCCCTGGAACTGCTTGGCACGACGCTCGGCACGGTTGCCACGCGGGGCCTGCTCGACAGCACCGCCGCGCTCCTCGGCAGCCACCTCGCGGGCCACGCTCTCAACAGCCTCGTCCACGCGAGCCTGAACGCCTTCGCGCACGCGGGTCTTGCCGCCGCGCTTGGGACGGCTCGGACGCTCGCCATCGCCGCGACGCTCGTCGCGACCGCAGTTGGAACGACCGGCCACATCGCCGTAGTCATCGCCGTTGCGTTTGCCGTCGCGACGCGCCTGCTCAAGCTTCTTCTTGCTCTTGGACTTGCCGCGCTTGGTCTTCTTCTTCACCTTAAAGGCCGCAGGATCGCGCTCGGGGTCAACCGCGGGCGGATTGGGGCCCACATGCAGGTCGCCGGCCTCGTAGATGTCGGCGGTCTTGTCCATGAGCTTCTCGATCTCGTAGAACTCATCGACATCCTGCTCGGTCACAAACGTGATGGCCCAGCCCAGCTCGCCGGCACGACCCGTACGGCCAATACGGTGGATGTAGTCGGTCGGCTCGGCCGGCACGTCAAAGTTCACGACGTAGCGCACGTCGCTGATGTCGATGCCGCGGGCGAGCACGTCGGTCGCCACCAACACGTCGACGGTGCCGTCGCGGAAGGCCGAAAGGGCACGCTCGCGCTGGGCCTGGCTGCGGTTGCCGTGAATCGCGGCGGCCTTGATGCCCTTGCGCTCCAGACGACGGCAGCAGCTGTCGGCGCGGTGCTTGGTACGCATAAAGACGATGGTGCGCTCCGGGCCCTCCTTTTTGAGGAACTCGGGCAACAGGTTATTCTTGGCCTCGATGGACACCGGGAACACAAACTGGTCGACGGTGTCGGCGGTCGACGTGGCAGGTGCGATCTCCACGCGGGCCGGGTCGCTCACCAGGTCGGTGATCTCGCCCACGGCCTCCTCGTCGAGGGTCGCCGAGAACAGCAGCGTCTGACGCTCGGCCGGCGTCTCGCGCACAATGCGCCGGACGGCGGGCAAAAAGCCCATGTCGAGCATACGGTCGGCCTCGTCGAGCACCAGGACCTTAACCTCGTCCAGGTGGCAGGCGCCCTGCTCGATCAGATCGACCAGACGGCCCGGCGTTGCGACCAGGATGTCGCAGCCGTACTTAAGTGCCGCGGTCTGCGGCTTGTAGCTCACGCCGCCCACGACGGTCACGGCAACATGGCCGGTGACGTCGGCGATTTTGCTTGCGACCTCGTCGATTTGCTGGGCAAGCTCGCGCGTAGGGGTGATGACGAGCATCACGGGGCCGCGACCGTTGCCCTCGGGCTTTTTAGCACCGCGACGACGGTTGCGGCCGCCGCGCTCGCGCACGGGTTTGGGAGGAGCGATGTGCTCCAGATTGTTCATGGTCGGCAGCAAAAAGGCGGCCGTCTTGCCGGTGCCGGTCTGAGCGGCGGCAAGCAGGTCGCGGCCCTCGAGCACCACGGGGATGGAGCCGGCCTGCACGGGCGTCGGCGCCGTGTAGCCCAGGTTCTCGATAGCACGAAGCATCTCGTCGGAGAGGCCCAGCTCGTCAAAGGCGGGCAGGCTCTCGGTAGCGGACTCGACGGCCTGGGCAGCATTGGCCTCATCGGCGGCATCGAAGGCAGCCTGGGTCATGGCCTCGCGGGTCTCGTCCAGAATCTCGGCGTCCGTGACGTCGGATACAGAATTACGCATATGTCGTTGTTCCTTATCTGCACGCGTTATGGGCACGGCATGCGGCCGCGCGGGCGTGCTTGGTAGTGCGCTAATACATACAAAAACGGGTGCGCACAGAGAGGACGTTGCTCAGCACGCTGGCGATCGCTTTGGCAGCCCTATCACGCGCCGTCCAGACGCAGCAGCTCTAAGCGATGGAGCAGATTCGCCGCCGGTTAGTATACCCGTGCTTCGCATGCCCCCACGTAAACCACAGATGACGAGGCGGACGGGGCGGGCCTGGCTGATTGTCTCAATCTGTAACATCTACAGGGCAAATCTTCCTCTACGTGTTACAGATCGAGACAAACGGTCGACACGGCTCACAAACGTCTCAATCTGTAACAGTTAACGAGTAAAATCGGCCCTAATTGTTATAGATCAAGACAGAGGGGGATTTCCGTTCAATCCAAACCAAATCTCTCGGTCTTCCTGCAATTTCGAACATGTGGCCTATAATGTTGCTTTGGTTACGCTATATATTGCGCAACCATTTAATACGTCGCCCACCGGGGGCCATTAATTCCTATCGCCATATTGGCTAGGAAGCAATCAAAGGAGGTATCCGTGGCAGCAGAGACGCCTTGCTCGGTCCTCTATAACGATATTCGCTCGTTCGGCGGTCTTAAACATCTCGAGATCGCCCGAATGCTCATCAATGGAAACTCCTATCTCGGCAGTACCCTGCTCGAGAAATGCTCTTCCAACCGCTCGTATCTCACCCGTTTCATCGTCCATCGCAAGCCTGACCAGTGCGCGCCCGCCATCTACAGCGACTTTACCGTCACCACGCTCAACCTTTCCGCGGCAATCTGCAGCAAGCTCGGCGGCGGCGAGTCCGCCTATCAGGCAATCGCCGAGCACTATCGCGGTCCGGCCGCCAACGAAATGATGTCGGCTCTCGCCAGCTACAAGCTGGACAGCCGCCTATATGCAAATGCCCTCAATCGCATCGACAACTTTGACGGCAATGCCGTGCGCGAGAAAAGCACGCTTTACCTTATGCTCTTTGTGGCAACGGGGGCGCTCGCCGATCCCGTTCAGGGCGTGGCCACCGTCGAGCGCTTTTGCGACAGCAAGACGGGCGGGCACTTTGGCACCACCGAAACTACCGTCGGACGTGGCTTTATGAGCAGCCTGGAGCAGCCGCACACCGTCGCTCCCAACCTCGGTCTGCTCAGAACCCATGCCGACAACTGCGCCGACATGCAAATCCATCCCCTCACACGCGATCCGCGCGGCACCGTGATTGGTTCTTTGCCCAAAACCTCGCCCAGCATCACCGATGTAGGCGCCGACGCCTCGCGCGAGCATCTTCGTATTTGGCTCGAGGGTGAGCACTGGTACGCCCAGGGCCTTGGATCGACCAACGGCACAGTGCTCGAATCGGGCGCGGGCGACGGCGATATTGTGATTGAGCCGCCGCGCGACCAACGCGAACCCGGCAAAGTCTATCCCCCCGTGGAAATCGCCAACAGCGACAGGCTCCATCTGGGTCTCTACACGACATTCCTTGTCATTGTGGACTAGCACGGACAGCGATCGGAAGACGGTCGCCGTCCGTCTTTCGTCTTCTACCTTCTGCGTCGTAAACGACAATACTCAGCGGTACACGTGAGCAGTGCGGCTATCATGGTACTTTACCGATATCCGCACTGCTCACGTGTACGCGCGGCAACCCATGCCAGACAAAGGAACGCCATGGATACTACCGATAGCGCCTATGGCGACAAACTCATCCGTCTCGATACGTTCGATACCGCCGTGGCGGTCGACCCCAGCGCCGAGGACGACGCCAAACGTCGGTTTATGACGCTTATTCTCCAGACGGCCCACCGCAACAACGGCAACATCGGGCACGTGCTGCGCGCGACCAACACGAGCGGCGAGGTCTTTGCCGTCAAGCTGCTCAAGGACAACGCTATCCTTTCCGGCCAAGCCCCCGACCGCTCCGCCGAGCAATCGGCAGCGCACCTGGCCAGCACCGCCGCGCTGTTCGAGGAGTACCGTCATCTGTGTACCGTCTCGCACCTGCGCGGATTTCCGCGCGTCTATGGCTACGGATCGTGCGAGGATGACCCTCTCATCCTCATGGAGTGGGTCGAGGGCACCTCGCTCAAGCAGGCGCTGCCCCTGCTTCCGCACGACGCCTCGGGCGGGCTGACCACCCAGATGGTCGCCGCCGTCGGAAACGCCGTGCTTCGTGCGCTCTTGATGACCCAAGGCCTCGTGAATCCGGTCATCCATCGCGACCTGTCGCCTGCCAATATCATGTTCCGCACCACCAGCCGAACGCTCGAGCAGCAGATTGCTGATTGTTCCTTTGACCCCTGCCTCATCGACATGGGTTCCGCGACCATGGCTCTCGGCGACGACACGATCACCCGGCGCGCCGACATCTGGCGTTTTGCCACGCCCGCATACGCCGCGCCCGAGATGCTCACGCAGGATATCGAAGGCATCGCGGCCCTTCGCCGTTCGCCGGCAATCGACGTCTATGCGCTTTCGAGCATTCTGTACCAGCTCTACAGCGGTCGCAAACCGTTTGACTTTGAGTCGACGGACGCCGCTGCAACCGGCTCGTTCTATCTCGTAAAGACCAAGACCAAGCCGGCACCGCTCGAGCCGCGCTGCGAGGGCGATGAGGCGCTCGTCCAGATCATCATGAAGGGTCTCTCAGTCGAGCAGTGCGATCGTCCCACCGAGCAGCAGATGCTCGAGGTGCTCTCGGCATACCTCACCGACGCCGAATCCGAAGGCCGCGAAGGTGCAGGAGACGAGGCCGCAATTGATATCGATTCTGGCACGCACCTTAAGGTCGACGTCGCCGGCGAGCGCGCACGAGAGATCCTGAATCAGGCCCGCCACGATGCCATGACCCGCCGCCGCTTTATTATCGGCGGCGCTATCGCAGCCGTTGCGGGGCTCAGCGTTATCGGGGCGGCAACCCATGGCTTTGGCATCCCCGACTACCTCGACGGCATCCGCGGTTCACTTGACGACTACACCTGGGATCAGCTGCAGGAGATTTCGCTCAAGATTAAGGCCGCCGAGACCCGTAGCGAGGCACGCGAGATTGCCAAGCGCTATCACCTGCTCGATGCCGATGGGCATATCCCCTATCCGTGTACCAAGCGCGTGAAACTCACCAACGGGCTGGAGGTCGGCGCGCAGCTTGTGGGCATCCGTCACGATGAGCTTCTGGACGGGACGGGCAAGGCCGGACTGACGTTTATGTTCGACGCGGGTATTGCCGAGCGCAACGCTGCGGCTGAACCGCCGAGCGCCGGCTGGGCAGTTTGCGAGCTGCGGGAATGGCTCGACGGCGACGGCCTTAAGCTGCTGCCCAACAAGTTGCGCGCGCTCATCAAATCTGTCAAAAAGGTCTCGAATAACGCTGGCGCCGCCAACAGTGCATCGTGTCTGAGCGAGTTGCCCGCAACCCTTTGGCTGCCCGCCATGGTCGAGCTGTGCGGTACGCAGCCGCCCGATTCGTTTGCCAAGGACTATCACTACCTGGCAGAAATCTACAACGGCGAGGGCAAGGAGTATCAGCTCTTCCGCGAGCTCAAGGTGAGCCCGTATTCCACGAACGAGACGATGGTCCGCCAGTGGAAGGGCAAGGACACCTGCTGGTGGGAGCGCACGGTGAGCCCCGACTCATCGGAGACCGAAGGCACGCTCTACATAAACCGTGTGGGCCACGACGGCGACGTCTTTACGTACGCAACGCCTGCGGAAAAGCCAAACAAGCTAACCTGTGTGATTCCCGGGTTCTGTATCTAGGCGGCGGGCGTCTTGCCGTGACGGGACCCCTCCCCGGCAGTTGTCTCGATTTGTAACACTAGCTCGGCAGATACAGGTCTAGATGCTACAGAACGAGACAAACCCCAGTCCCGCGAGACAACATCTCAATCTGTAACAGTAAGGGGTCAAAAACCTCTCTAGATGTTACAGAACGAGACATTAGCTTGCCGAGAACTTCGCCTCGTAAATGTGATTCAAGTGTGTCGATATTTCCTTGCCAATGTTGCGCAACAGGAACCCTTTCGGCGGTCGTAACGTACGAATTGTCATAGGTACCCCTTCAACGATTGGGAGAAGAAATGGCAAAGTACGCACCTAAACACTTGAAAGTCTCAGGCGGCGCCGAGCCTCGCCCCACATTCTCGGGCCACAAGGCAACACGACTCGCCGTCACCGCGGCAACCACCATCGCTATGACTGGCTCGACGCTGCTCGCGCCGTTCTCGGCATTTGCCAACGATGCAAGTGATACCACGGCACAGGACGCGATCATGTCGCCGCTTGCTGTCCACGCCGGCGAGGCGGCAGGCTCCGCAGTAAAGGCAAACGCCCAGAAGATTGCCGACCTGCAGGCTGCGATCGATGCCGCAAAGGCTGCCGAGGCAGACGCCAAATCCGACTACAACACGGTGGCTGCCCCCTATACCGAAAAGCAGGCGGCCCGCGACAACGCACAAAGCACCTATGACGCCTCCGTCTCCGATAATTCGCAGGCAGAGGCCGCCGCGCGCGCCGAATATGCTCGCCAGCTCGATGAAAGCGTCAAGGCGGCCGACAGCGCCAGTGCCACGCTGAAGGATGCCCAAGGAAAGCTCGATGCAGCCAAGACCGACGCCGAGGACAAGTCGAAGGTCCTTGATGCCGCAAAGCAGGCGGCAGCTGATGCGCAGGCCAAGCTCGAGGCAGCCCAGAAGGCAGCCGCCAACGCAACGCCGGAGGAAATCAAGGTCGCCGAGCAGGCTGCCGCAGATGCGCAGGCCGCTCTGGACCAAGCAAAGGCTGCGAAGGCCGCTGCCGATTCCGCGCTCGCCGATGCCCAGCAGGCTCAGAGCGCCGCGCAGAGCGCTTACGACGAGGCGGCAGGCACGCTGGCTTCCGCTCAGCAGGAAAAGACCGCCGCGGATGGTAAGCTAGTTGCGGCACAGACAGCGTACGACAGCGCACAAGCCGATTTGGCGGCCGCAAAGGCAGGCGCCGAGGGCCCGGAGTATGACGCCGCCCAAGCAAAGGTCGATGCTGCCCAAAGCGCACTCGACCAGGCGAAGCAGCAGCAGGCGGCTGCCGAAGCAGGCCTTTCTCAGGCAAATAGCGACGTTGCATCCAAGCAGGACGCCCTCACCGGTGCCGAAAGCGAGCTCGAAGCCAAGAAGCAGACAGTCGCAGCAGCCGAAAATGATGTAACGGCAGCCCAGACGAAAGCCGATGCGGCGCAATCGGAGTTGACCTCGGCAAAGCAGGCACATGCTACCGAACTGGAGAAAGCAAAGGCCGCTCAGAAACAAGTCGATCAGGCAAAAGCCGAGAAGGAGCAGGCAGACAAGGCGCTCAAAACTGCCAAGGCAAACCAGGCGGCCGCCGATCAAGCCGTTATCGATGCACAGAAAGCATACGATACGTGCAAGGCGGCAACCGATAAGGCAACGACGGCGGAGGCGCAGAGCGTCATCGGCTTCTACCAGTTCATCGGTGCCAACGACGCTGCAAACATCATCTATAGGCAGAGCGATAAAAACCCGACGACCATTGGCGATAAAAAAGACGGCACGTCACTCGACAACGCCAAGCTTTCGTTTGGCAAGCTGCGCGAAATTAATGAATATCGCAAAAGCGTCGGCCTTAGCGAGCTTAAGGTAACGGCAGAGCAAATGGCAATCGCTCAGTCTGATTCCAATTACTCCGACGCAACGAAGGGGCACTCAGACTATGCCGGATTTGAAAATGCCGCTTGGAACTTCAGCACGAAAGAAAACATCGCGCACCAATGGGTTGATGGCGAAAAGAAAATATTTGACGATGCTGCAGCGAAAGCCGGCCTTGGCAACGTTGCCCCCAAAGATGCTTGGAAGACTTTCTGGAGTCACGGTACCGAATTCGGAGCCCAAGGCGTGGGTTTTGGCACCGTCGGCCATTATTTGAATATCGTACAACCTAACGCCAAAACCATGGGATACGGCATCAACTCGCGCGGAACCCTTTGGCCGTATGTGTTCGTCTTGGAGATCGACAACAATTACGGTTCGTACGAGAAAGAATACTCGATCGATGAACTCGAGAATCTCTTTGATCAGTATCAGCTGAGCCTCTCCAAAGCCAGCGAAAAGCTCGCCGCCGCAAAGACGGACCTTGAACAAAAGCGCAGCACAGCGGCATCGAAAGCCAATGCCGTAAAGGTAGCTGAGACCCTCGTCGCTCAAAAGCAGGAAGGCGTTGATACCGCGAACAGCAACCTTGCCGCCAAGAACGACAGCGCAGCAAGTGCCGCCGCCGCTGTTGCCCTAGCAGAGCAGAATCTCGCCAAGGCAAACGGAAAAGTTACCGAAGCCGAAGACCAGGTCAAAGCCGCCCAAAGTAACGTGGCGACCGCAGAGCAGGTCGTCAACCAGAAGCGCGCCGAGCTTAAGGCATCGCAAGAGCAAGCCGCTCAGAGTCAGAAGAAGGTTGATGACGCCAAGGCAGAAACTCTCGTAAAGCAGCAGGCTCTGCAAGATGCAAAGAAGGAACTTGCCAAGTATTCTGCCGATGTTGCTGCGGCTCAGGAAAAGGCTGACAAGGCCCATCAAACGCTTGATGAAGCCACGGCAGCCCAGACGTCTGCCCAGAGTGCTCTCGAAAAGGCGGAGCGCGACGCGGCTGCCAAGAAGCAGGCCCTCGACACCGCGAAGGACAACGCCGAGGCCAAGGCGGCGACCGCGGAGCACGCTGCGAGCGATCTGACCACGGCGAAAAACGACTTTGCTTCAAAGAAGGCCCATGCCGACGCCCTGAGCAACGCGGCCAACAATCTTACCGCGGCCAAGGCGGCCAAGAAGGACGCCGACGCAGCAGTGACTGAGGCCGGAGTCGCCCTTGGTGCGGCAAATGATGCCATCGCGAACGCCGAACAGGCGATCGAGAATTCTCAGGCCGCATCGGATGCCGCTGTCGCTACCCTCGGAAAGCTAAAGTCCATCAACGTCGAAAACGGCATTGCTACTGGCTCTGATGCAAACGCGAATGATACGCTCAATGCCCTCTTTGCCAAGTGCGTCGCCGCCAAGCAGGCAGAACATAACGCAAAGGCCGCACTTGATGCCGCTCAGGCAGACCTTGATGCTGCGACGCCCGCCTACACCGCAGCGCTCAATGCCTACAACGAGGCGAAGGCAAAACGCGTAGCCGCCGAGCAAGCCCTGAAGGACGAGATCGCCCGCCAGGAGCAAGAGGCAGCGAAGGCCGAGCAGGCCAAGATCACGCAGGCTGCCGCTAAGCCGGCTGCTGGAAAGCCGTCTACCGGCAACGCCAAGACGGCCGCCAACTCGGCACTTCCCACCACAGGCGACAATGCTGCGCTCACCGGTGAGACGTTTGTCATCGGAGGTGTCGTGCTCGTAGCCGCTGGCGTCTTCCTGACCGACAAGAAGCGTCGTCAGGAGTAAGGATTTCAGGAGGACGGCTTCTCCTCCCTCCCACCGCTTCGCAAACCCTGCCCAGCATGCGCCGGGGCGCCCATCACGCGGGCGCCCCGGCGTTTTACGTTGTATGCCCGGGGCATCTGCTCCGAGATTGTCTCGATCTGTAACAAATACTCGGTAAAACGGGGTCTAGTTGTTACAGATCGAGACGTTAGTTTTCGGCTGAAATGTTTGTCTAAATCTGTAACAGCTATGGTTCAAAAACCGGTCCAGACGTTACAGATTGAGATGTTTGGCAAAGACGACCGCCGATTGAGCAGCCACCCTCATCTGTAATGAAAAGTCATACATTCCAACTACTACTAGACACCCCCAGGGGGTATGGGTGTATAGTATCGGTAGGTTAACAATTCCAACACCGAACCACAGAAAGGAGAAGCCATGGCTCAAGATAAATTCGATGTGGGTGGCATGACGTGTGCCGCCTGCCAGGCGCACGTGGACCGTGCCGTGAGCAAACTCGACGGCGTCGAGAGCGTCGCGGTCAATCTGCTCGCCGGTTCCATGATGGTCGACTACGACCCCGCGCAGGTCTCCCCCGACGATATCTGCACCGCTGTCGACCGCGCGGGCTACTCGGCCTCGCCCATCAGCACGGGCACCGACGCTGTCCAAAGCGGAAGTGCGCAAGCCAGGTCCGGCGCCGCCCATATGGAGTCACCGACCAAAAAGTTGGAGGCCGCCGCCTCTGCCATGCGCACCCGCCTCATCGTCTCGATCGTATTCCTCATCCCACTGTTCTACATAGGCATGGGGCACATGCTCGGCTGGCCGCTGCCCGGCATCTTCACCGACCACACCCACAGCATGACGCTCGCGCTCACCGAGCTCGTCCTGCTCATTCCCATCGTCTACGTCAACGACGCGTACTTTATCAACGGGTTTAAATCGCTCGCGCACGGCGCGCCCACCATGGACGCCCTTATTGCCGTGGGCGCCACCGCCTCCATCGCCTGGTCGCTCTACGCCATGTTCATCATGGCCGACCAGCTAGCCGCAGGTCAGGTGCACGAGGCCATGATGACGAGCATGGACAACCTGTATTTTGAGAGCGCTGGCACCATCCTGTCGCTCGTCACCGTGGGCAAATACCTCGAGACGCGCAGCAAGTCCAAGACCGGCGGCGCTATCGAGGCGCTCATCGACTTAGCACCCAAGACCGCGACCGTCGTGGCAGAGGACGGCAGCGAGGCCACCGTCGACGTCGATGCCATTCTGCCCGGCCAGGTGCTGCGTGTGCGCCCCGGCGAGTCCATCCCTGTCGATGGCGTGGTGCTCGAGGGCAGCTCGGCCGTGGACGAGAGCGCGCTCACCGGCGAGTCCATCCCCGTGGAAAAGACCGCCGGCGACACCGTCAACGCCGCCACTGTCAACCGCACCGGCTCGTTTGCCTTCCGTGCCACACGCGTGGGCGCCGACACGTCGCTCGCCAAGATTATCCAGCTCGTCGAGGACGCCAACGCCACCAAGGCGCCCATCGCCCGCATGGCCGACAAGGTCGCCGGCGTGTTCGTGCCCGTGGTATTCGTGATCTCGGCCATGACCTTCGTGGCGTGGATGGCACTGACCGGTAGCGTGAACGAAGCGCTCACCTCCGCCGTCGCTGTGCTGGTGATCAGCTGTCCGTGCGCATTGGGTCTGGCCACGCCCGTCGCTATTATGGTCGGCACCGGCAAGGGCGCCGAGATGGGCATTCTGTTCAAGAGCGCCGAGGCGCTGGAGAATCTGCGCAGCGTGGGCACCGTGGTGCTCGATAAGACGGGAACGGTCACTCGCGGCAAGCCTGCCGTGACCGATATCGTGGTAGCCACGCGCGCCGACGGATCGCCCGCCATGAGCGAAAAGGCGCTACTCAAGCTGGCCGCCGCGCTGGAGCGCTCAAGCGAACACCCGCTGGCCGAGGCGATTATGGCCGAGTGCGAGACGCGAGGGATTGTCGCGCGCGCCGTCGAGGACTTTGCCGCCGTGCCCGGGCGAGGCGTTACGGCGCGCGAGGGGCAAAACGCCATTGCCGCCGGCAATATGCGCCTGATGAACGAGCTGGGCGCGAAGGTGCCCGCGGGTCTTGCCGAACAGTTCGCCGCCGAGGGCAAGACGCCGCTGTTCTTTGCCAAGAACGGCGAGCTCGCCGGCACCATTGCCGTGGCTGACGAGGTCAAGGAAACGAGTGCCGGAGCCATCGCCGCACTGCGCTCGCTTGGCGTCGACGTGCGCATGCTCACCGGCGACAACCGAGTCACCGCCGAAGCAATCGCCCGCCGCGTGGGGCTGAGCAGCGAACAGGTCATCGCCGACGTCCTCCCCGCCGACAAGGAGCACCACGTACGCGAGCTGCAGGATGCGGGCAGCAAGGTCGCCATGGTGGGCGACGGTATCAATGACTCCCCCGCCCTGGCGCGCGCCGACGTGGGCCTTGCTATCGGCACCGGCGCAGACATCGCCAAGGAGGGCGCCGACGTGGTACTCATGCGCAGCGACCTCATGGACGTCGCCCGTGCCATCGAGCTGTCGCGCGCCACAATTCGCAACATCAAGCAGGACCTGTTCTGGGCGCTGTTCTACAACGGCATCGGCATTCCGCTGGCGGCGGGCGTGTTCTTCCCCCTCACCGGTTGGCAGCTCTCGCCGATGTTTGGCGCCGCGGCCATGAGCCTGTCGAGTGTCTGCGTCGTAAGCAATGCGCTGCGCTTAAAATCCTTTAAGCCAAAAGTGGCAAAATAGGCTCACCATTAAGTCCATCTAGAACGGGTTTTCCAGACGCCCGAGATTGACCCGAAAGAGGAGCGACGCGCACTTTGGTACGCGAGCGACGGCTTGAAGGTCAAGGTCGGGTGCCTGGGAAAGCCGACACAACAGGGAGGAATACCCATGCGTTACACAATCAAGACTTCCGGCCTCATGTGCGGCCATTGCGACGCCACCGTCGAGACGGCGTTGCTCAACGTGGCCGGCGTGACCGACGCCGACGCCGATCACGAGACCCAGACCGTCCAGGTGGAGTGCGCCGACACCGTGACCGTCGAGCAGCTCACCGCCGCTGTCGAGGGCGCCGGCGAGAAGTTCCACGCCCTTTCGGTGACCGCCGCATAGCAGTCGCTGCCTACTGAATCCTCAGAAGTTGCGGTGAAATACGGACTGTTGTGCCGCCCTAGGCCTTTAAACGGTCCGTATTTCACCGCAACTGACGGGGACATCCGGAAGATCGACCAGAAACGAGGACCCGACATGATGGCAGACCATAAATCGGTGACCCGCATGCTCAAGACGGCACGCGGCCAGATCGACGGCATCTTGCGGATGGTCGAGGAGGACCGTTACTGCGTCGATATTTCCACGCAGCTCATGGCAACGCAGGCGCTCCTCGCGCGCATTAACGCCGACGTGCTCAAGGCGCATATCGAGGGCTGCGTGACTTCGGCAATCGAATCGGGCGACGAAGACCTCAAAGCCGCCAAGCTCGCCGAAATCGAACGCGTCGTCGACAAGCTCTCCAAGTAATAGGGGCATTGGGGACAGATTTCTTTGCACCGTCTTGGTATTCCGGGGACAGGTATGTTTGCACCACATTGGTGCAGATTAACCTGTCCCCCTTGCTCTAAATCGGGTATAAAGGCGTGCAGCATATCGAACGAAAGGCAATTTGCATGAATGACTTTATGAAGGGTCGCAATGGTGCCGATGAACTCACCATCGTGATGGGTTTTGCCGGCATCGTCATCGCGATGATCGGATCGATAGCCCGCATCCAGTGGCTCAGCTGGATCGCCATCGCCGTAATCGTGATTGGCGTGCTGCGCGGCCTGTCCAAAAATATCGATGCACGTCGCAAGGAGAACGAGGCCTTTGTCGCCGCGACCGCGAACGTCCCTGGCTTGGGCAAGTTCGTCGCCAGCTTGGGCGGCGGCGCTGCTGCGGCTAGCACCTCACGCGCAGCCGGCACCAGTAAGGAAGACTTTGAGCGTGCCAAGCGCACGGCCAAGAAGATGTGGAAGGGTCGCAAAACCACGGCATACCTCAAGTGCCCCAACTGCGGCCAGATGCTCTCCGTCCCCAAGGGCAAAGGCAAGATCCGCGTCACCTGCCCCAAGTGCCACGCCAAGATGGAGACGCGCTCCTAGCCGCCATACCATGGGACAAAATAAAAGCCGAGGCCTCGTGTTGAGACCTCGGTTTTTTCTAATTATGACAAAAGGATTGCCCCCTTGTCGCATCGCCATATCGCGCGCTTACGCCACGCCGTCGCGGGCAAGCTCCTCGGCCAACGCCTCGGCAGGCATGGCCATAATCGTGTCGAGCTCGGCGTCCACCTCGGGAATACGCTTCACCTTGAGTTTGCGCACCAGATCACCACGGCACATCACGTGCATCGGCTCACGCAGTGCGCACAGGTCATCGAGCGGATTCTTGCGCGTCACCAGGATATCGGCGGCCTTGCCGCACTCGATCGTGCCAGTATCGCCGCCCAGCCCCAGCAGCTCGGCATTAACCTGCGTGGCTGTATGCAGTGCGAAGGCGTTGCTCACGCCGACATACTTGGCAAAATAGGCGACCTCGCGCCACATGTCATACTGCGTCACGAACGGGCAGCTTGAGTCCGTGCCAAGGCCCACCTTAACGCCAGCTTCCAGTGCGGCACGGGCGCTCTCGATGATGCCCGAGCACACGATGTCGCCGTTCTTCTTTTGCGTATCGGTAGAATGGGTCTTTTCCGGGTCGAGCAATACAAACGGCAGCGCCGGACTGATAGTGCAGGTCACACTCGGAGCACGCCCCTCGAGCTGCGTGCCCGCGGCGCCACGGTACAGCTCCAAGATTTCGGGTGTCAACAGAGCGCCGTGCTCAATCGTGTCAACGCCGGCCTCAAGCGCGGCCTTCACGCCCTCGGTACTCTCGACATGGGCCATAACCGGAAGGCCCATATCGTGCGCCGCCTTGCATGCCGCCGCGGCAACCTCCACTGGCATACGCAGCACGCCCGGCTCGCCCACCTCGGTCGCATCGAACACGCCGCCCGTCACGAACAGCTTAATGACGTCGGCACCACGCGCATACAGGTCGCGCACCTGTTCGGCTGCCTCGGCGGGACTGTTGGCCACCTGGGCGAACAGTCCCGCACCATGGCCGCCCGGCACCGTGATGCCCGTTCCCGGCGCCACCAGGCGAGGACCCTGATACTTGCCGGCATCGATAGCATCGCGCACGGCCAGATCGGCAAACAGCGGGTCGCCCGCGCCGCGCACCGTGGTCACGCCGCTTGCTAGCTGCTGCTGGGCACTGCCCTTGAGGATGCGGCGGACGATGGTGCGGCCCACGGGATTATCGAGCTTCTTCATCAGCGCGCCCGCATCGCCGGCCGAGACAGGCTTGCCCGAGCCGCACAGGTGCACGTGCATATTGATGAGACCGGGCATGAGATACGCACCACCCAGGCCGATAACCTCGGCACCCGCGGGCGCCTGCGCCACAGCACTCGGCCCCATCCATGTGATGACACCGCGCTCAACGGCCACGGCCATATCGGGTTGCGGCTCCATATGCTCCGAACCATCCAGAATGGTCGCATTGATAAACAACGTAGAACGATCGGCAGACGCCATATCGAGCTCCTCCCTCACGATTAACTTGAACATTTGTCCATTATCACCTAATGCAGCGACCTAAAGTCGAACATATCGGTTAACGGAGGGACGAGAGGATGTGGGGGACGGAATACGTTGCAGTCCCACCCCAGCGAAACCAGGGAAATGTCTCAATCTGTAACAGGTACTGGGTTATTGGGCCCCCTGATGTTACAGATCGAGACAAAACCTCTCAGCGCCCATACCACTGACGTCTCCACTCCTCAGCCAAATCGGGCCGTCGCGGAATACCCGCTAACCTCATCTTCTCAACCAGCTTCCCCGGATTCTTGAGCTCATCAAACGTAAACCGAAGCACCTTGTGCCCGAGCATTGTCAGATGAGATTCCCGCTGACGCTCTGCCACGAATGGGTCTACCGACTCCCGGCCCCCGCCGCTCTGCAGGGTGTACTTCCCCTTTCCGTCGAGCTCGCCGATGACACACGTCCCGTCCTCGAGCTGCCAAAAATAGTCGACGCGAAATACCTGGCTCGGATCGAGCGGGTCGCGAAACTCAACCTGCAGCTCCGGAACTGGAAAGCCGTACGCAATAAAGAACGCTCGGAACCGAGACTCGCCGCCGTTTTCGGACAGCCCGTCCGCATACGACGCAATCACCTGTGCCCTGCGATACCCTCGCCTGCCCTCGCAATCGGCGCGGAGGCGCTCGCACAAATCCCAACGTGATACGCCTTTCGCCCGCAGTGCAGAATCGGCAATCGCCAACCCGTAGGAGAACGGCGCACGCAGTAAGCAATCCTCCACCGTGCGCCAAAACGACGTCACCCGCACGCCATCAACACGCTCGAGCGCGCCCGCCATCTGCGGACGCAACAACCTGCACCCGCTGCTCAACGTCACCGAACAACCCGTCTTAACAAGAAAGCGCGGCCCGAGCAGATCATTCGGCACCTCCAAACCCCACAAAAGCGCCGCGTCATAGCCCCAAAACGCCCAATCGGGATGAAATTCCGCAAGCCCTTTGATAGTCCTCAGCGCTCGCTCCGCCGACGTCAATGCATCCCAATCATGCTGAAAACAGAACAGGTACGGCTCGGGCTCCGCGATATCGTCGGTTCCAACATGGCGTCGCAGCCACATGAGCTCGGTATTGTCATGCGTTGCGAACAGCGCACCTTGCTTGGCCGTCTCCGTGAGCCGCGCGAGCATCCTGTTCCGCGCCAACGTGTTGCGAGTCGTATGTTTGTGTTTGAGAACGGTATTAGACACTTCCATCACCACCACGTCAGACAAATGGACCTTCGTCACCGTTACCTCCGCTGACAAATGTCTTGATCTGTAACAGAAAGACAGTCTTTGAGCCTCTAGTTGTTACAGAACAAGATCTTTCGGCACCGCGTCCAGCCTTTGTCTCAATCTGTAACAGCTAGGTCGACTTTTAGCCCGTAGATGTTACAGATTGAGACAAAGTCAGGGCAGCAGGGCGACACCAGCCACATCCCCTACTCCCACTCCTGCTCGTAGATGTTAAGCGACTTCACGTACCGCCCCTGGGCACCCATGATGTCGCGGACCAGGCGCAAGAAGAAGCTGATGCATGAGGTGTCGAAGCCATCTTCCAGGTCTTCTGGATGAACGGCGCCAGGCCCGTCGACCGCCGTGTCACTCAGGCGTGCGATGTCATACAGATAGAGTTGTCCCGCCGTCAGCCAGACATCGTCGACGCAGGCGAGGCGCACCGCGATCGCTCCGTCGCTCCAATGCTCCTTTTGCACGATATGCGGGTCGTAGACATCAAAGCGACAGTCGGTGCGCGTGTCCTTCAGCGCGACCATACCAGTCGCAGGATCCTTGTCCAAAATGCCAAAGCGCGAGAAATACTGCGTGTCGCGTACCTGCTCGAGCCGCTTGAGCGAGGCAGGCGAAAGCGATGTCGGCGGCTCTTCAACATACAGCTCGAGCAGCGTCTTGCCATGGCGATAGGGGCGCTCGAAGAGCAGCCAATCGGTAAATGCCATGTTGTAGGCCATGATTTCGTTTTGCGACGGCTCGGTGCAATAGCTGAGCCACGGGTCGACAATGATCTCGAACTGTTCGCGCGCCGGCTCCAAAAACTGGAACTTCCGCAGCATCCAAAAATGGGCCATGTCGGCAATATCGTTGCCGACGGCTTCGGCTAGCTGCGCTCGGTCTAAAGCGTGGTCAGTCATGGCATCCTCCTCAAACTGATAGACCTCAATTTGAGCTTACGAGGAGGGTGGTCGGCCACGACCAGCGCGGGCAAAATAGGCCTCCGGCTGCAAACCAGATGCTGACCAAGCACTTGACGAAAAGCTTGACCGAAAATGCGCACCGCAACAAAACCGCAGGTAAACATAGACGGCAAACCCGTCCTTTTGAGCCAAGCGCCCCCGGCCATCACAGAAACAGCAGAGCGCCACAGCTCAAGAAGACGCCGAATGGACACTCGCGCGTCGACAAACGGGCAAATCGCTCACAAAGAGTGTCCCCAACGACTAGACAAAAAATGACTAGTCATTGGGGACGTTCTTAAATAACTACTTTACAGCTCCAGCGCATCGGCGACTTCGGCCGCGCAGGCCAGGGCATCGGCCATAGCGTTCACCACGAGCGAGCTGCCGTAGCGAGCATCACCCGCCACATACACCGGCGCGGCATCCGCGGCGACGCCGTCGACACGGGCCGCAAGGTGCGAGCCCTCGGCGGCCATCACCGGCAGCGGACGACCAGCGGTGGCAACAGACACGCCAACGGCGTCGAACACGCCATGCTCGGGACCCGTAAAGCCGCAGGCGATGAGCACCAGCTGGGCCGGCACCTCGTGCTCGGAGCCCGCGATGCGCTCGGGCTTGCCAGCCGACCAATCCAGATCGACCACGCGCAGGCCCGCGGCCGCGCCCTTCTTGTCCAACAGTACCTCGAGCGTATCCACGCCCCAGGCACGCATCTCGCCGCCCATGGCAGCGATGGCCTCCTGCTGGCCGTAATCGGTCTTCTTCACGTTAGGCCACTGCGGCCAGGGGTTGCTCGCCGCGCGCGCATCAGGCGCCGCCGGCAAGAACTCAAACTGGCGCACGCTGCGCGCACCCTGACGTACCGCGGTGCCCACGCAATCGTTACCGGTATCGCCGCCGCCAATGACCACAACGTCCAGGCCGCGCGCGTTCACCGCGGGCTCGCCGCCATCGAGCACCGAGACGGTCGAAGCCGTCAGGTAGTCCACGGCATACACCACGCCCGGGGCATCCACATTCGTAGCCGAAAGACCGCGGGGTGCACGAGCGCCGGCAGCCACCACAACGGCGTCAAAGCCATTGAGCTTGGCCGCTACCGCAGGGTTCGTAACGTCAGCGCCCAGCTCAAAGACAATACCCAGCTCGCGCATGAGCGCCACGCGGCGCTCGACCACAGACTTCTCGAGCTTCATGTTGGGAATGCCGTACATGAGCAGGCCGCCCGGACGGTCGTCACGCTCAAACACCGTCACGCGGGCGCCGCGACGCGCGAGCTCCCATGCTGCCACCAGACCAGCAGGACCGGAGCCCACCACGGCGACCGTGGGTGCGCCCTCCCCCGCCGGCTCAAAGCGACGCGGACCGCCATTTGCCCACTCATGGTCGCTGATCGCACGCTCGTTGTCATGAATCGTCGTGGGCTGGCCGTCGACCGAACCCAGGTTGCACGCGGCCTCGCACAGCGCCGGGCACACGCGGCTCGTAAACTCGGGCATGGGCGAGGTGAGCGACAGGCGCTCGGCAGCCTCGTCCCAGCGGCCGCGGTACACCAGCTCATTCCACTCGGGAATCAGGTTGTGCAGCGGGCAGCCACTCGGACGCGCCTTGCCAAAGCTCGCGCCCATCTGACAAAACGCCACGCCGCACATCATGCAGCGGCTCGCCTGGGCACGGCGCGCATCGTCATCGAGCTCCACGTACAGCGGATCAAAATCATGGCTGCGCTCCTCCACGGGGCGAAGCTCGTGGGTCACGCGATCGATATCAAGAAAAGCACCGGGCTTACCCATGGCACTTACGCCTCCTTCTTGGTCGAAGCAACAGAGCCGACAGCGCCGCCCGCGGCATCGAAGCGAGCGACATCCGCGGCACTCGCGCGACCGGTCACAATGTCAAACGCCAGCTCCTCTGCCTGCGCATGCGTCTTGCCGGCAGCCTCGGCGGCGGCGACAATCGCCAGCACGCGCTCGTACTCGGTTGGAATGACCTTCACAAAGTGCTTGCTCATCGTCTCAAAGCTGTAGAGCAGCTTAATGCCGCGCGGGCTCTGTGTCGCGTCCACGTGCTCCTGGATGAGCTCGCGAATCTGCGTCAGTTCGTCGGCCGTCGGGGCCTTGAGCTCCACGCTCTCGTGGTTCACACGGGCATCGAGCGTACCGTACTGGTCAAAGACATAGGCCACGCCACCCGTCATGCCGGCGGCGAAGTTCTGCCCGACCTCGCCCAGGATGAGCGCCAGACCGCCCGTCATGTACTCGCAGCCATGGTTGCCGCAGCCCTCGACCACCACGGTGGCGCCGGAGTTGCGCACGCCAAAGCGCTGGCCTGCCAGGCCGTTAATGAAGCCGCGGCCGCTCGTGGCGCCAAAGAACGCAACGTTGCCCACGATGATGTTCTCGTCGAACTTGTAGGTCGCATGCGGGTTAGGGCGCACCGACGCCTCGCCGCCCGAAAGGCCCTTGCCAAAGTAGTCGTTGGCGTCACCGCACACGTTGAGCGTAATGCCGCGCGGCAGGAAGGCGCCAAAGCTCTGACCGGCCGAACCATCGCAATCGATGGTGATGGAGCCGGCGGGCAGGCCCTCGGGATGCGCCTTGGTCACCGCGTTACCCA
>NZ_JBCOIL010000008.1:0-41609 GCF_040926265.1 Collinsella aerofaciens
ACGAAAGGGCGCTGACCTTCTGGTCGCGCCCTTGAAGTTGAACGTCAGATTGTCCAAATGCGGCCCGCGCAGCGTCGGCCGGTCCGCCGTTCGGTAGAACGGCGGAACTAAATCAACTTGAAGCCCTTGCGCTTACCCACAGAAAGGGTGTCGCCCAGCTTGAGGGCGCTGGGATCGATGTTGTAGCTCTTGGGAGCCACGGCCTTGCCGTTGATCTTGACGCCACCGCCGTCGATATCGCGACGAGCCTGGCCGGCGCTCGCCGAAAGGCCCAAGTTCTTGAGCAGGCCGGCGAGGTAGATCTGGCCCTCGTCGTTGACGGTCAGCTCGACATGCTTCTCGGGGAAGTCGGCAAGCTGGCCCTCCTTGAACACGCGGTCGAACTCGGCCTGAGCCTCGTCTCCGGCGCCGGCGCCGTGGTAGGTGTCGCACAGGTCGCGGCCCAGAGCGCGCTTGAGCTCGTAGGGGTCGGCAGAACCATCGGCCAGGGCGGCGTCGATCTTGTCGACCTCGGCCGGGGTGAGCGAGCTGGCCAGACGATAGTACTTGCCGATCATCTCGTCGGGGATGGACATGGTCTTGCCGAACATATCCTTGGGAGCGTCGGTCAGGCCGATGTAGTTGCCATAGGACTTGGACATCTTGCGCACGCCATCGGTGCCCTCGAGCAGCGGCATGGTGAGCGCGATCTGCGGCTCCATGCCCATCTTCTCCATGAGCTCACGGCCAGCGAGCAGGTTGAAGAGCTGATCGGTGCCGCCCATCTCGACGTCGGCCTTGATCTGCACGGAGTCGAAAGCCTGCATCACGGGATACAGGAACTCATGCAGGGCGATCGGCGTCTGAGACTGGTAGCGCTTGGTAAAGTCGTCGCGCTCGAGGATGCGGGCGACGGTGAACTTGGAGCACACCTGCAGCAGACCGGCCAGATCCATCGAAAGGATCCAGTCACCGTTGTGCACGATGGTGGTCTTCTCGGGATCCAGGATCTTCATGGCCTGGCTCACGTAGGTCTCGGCATTGGCCTCGATCTGCTCCTGCGAAAGCTGCGGACGGGTGGAATTCTTGCCCGAAGGGTCGCCAATCAACGCGGTACCGTTGCCGATGATGAGGGTGACGTTGTGGCCCAGGTCCTGGAACTGACGCATCTTGCGCAGCGGCACGGCGTGGCCCAGGTGCAGGTCGGGGCTGGTGGGGTCGACGCCGAGCTTGATGTTGAGGGGCTCGCCCTTCTCAAGCTTCTTGCGAAGGTCGGCCTCGGGAACGATCTGCGCGGCGCCCGAGGTGATGATACGCATTTGCTCGTCAACAGACAGCATTGGGTATCCTCCTTTTGCTATAGCACCCTCGCCGAAAACGGCGGTGCTGGAAGTCCATAAACTCTCTTATGATAACAAACTGACGCGACGCAGCACCTACGACAGGAAAATCCTCGTCCTGCCGCATGCGTCAATGGCAACTGGCAGACGTGTACCGTCACGCTTGACCAGATAGCGTACCTGCCGACGACGCAAGCAGTCGCGGCAACGAACCTGTCCCGTCGCATCGGTGGCGCAGACGCCCTCGGCGGTCAGCAGGCAGTGCTCGCACACCATAAGCTCGGGACGGTCGGCGTCGACCGGACCCAAGACGCCGGGTTCAGCGGCCAGTTCGGCAATACGCTCCGCATCATTGCCGAGCAACTCCGCCGGCAAGCACACCCGCCCCGCACCGAGTCCGCGCAGCCAGGTAAGCGTGGCCCGATTCGCGCAGAACACCGGCGCCGCCACGTCAAACGTCACGCCCAGCTCGCGAGCGATCACCACCTGTCCCAGGTTGCGGCAGACGACGCGCCCGGCACGCTGTATCAGTGAGCGGGTCCAGTCAGCGTCACCCGTGCGGCACACCTCGTCAAGCACCACAACGGCGTCGGACAAATCAAGTTCTCCGCGCGGGTCGGCATCCATCAGCTGCCAAGCAAAAACCATGCGAGTGGGAACCGCGCACTCCACCAACTCCGTGGACGCACCGCCATCCACCGCAACGTCCTCAAAGGGCAGCACCTCAACGGCACGCGCAACGGGCGCAATCGCATCCGCCTCGGCCCGCATGCGCTCCAACACCGCCGCCGTCTGATCCAACACGCCGGCGCTGCGAATCAGGTACACCTCGCAGCCCGTGTCAACCTTACGCTTGCAATGCACGACGACGCGCTCCCCCGCTGCGGCATCCACCGGACAGGGCACCTGCGGCCAGCGCTTGGGCACATCGGGACGCGCGTCGGCACCCGGATAAAACCGGATCTCGAGCGTGTCACCCGCCGCCACGGCGGCGTCGAGCTCAACGGTCACCTCTTCGTGGCCCACAGCGACCAAGCGCCCCACGCGCACGCCCTGGTTAATCGCACGCTCAAAGCTCATCAGCTCGGCACCCGAACGCCCTCGCAGGTACGCATCGGTAAACCCACGGTTAAACGACCTTCCCAGCTCGCGCTCAAGCTCTTCCACGGCACCGGGGTCCCACGCGCCGTCGTACAGCATATCGAGTGCCCGGCGCCACACCCGCACCACGTTGAATACGTAATCGGGGTTCTTCATGCGCCCCTCGATCTTGAGCGACGCCACGCCGGCATCTACAAGCTCGGGCAGATGTGCAATACCCAGATAGTCGCGCGGGCACAGCAGGCGATCTCCCTCGACGGCGACAACGCTCTGCCCCGCCTCGTCCACCAGGTCGTACGCCAGACGGCACGGCTGCGTGCAGTCGCCGCGCATCGCCGAGCGCCCACGCCGCAGGGCCGAGAACTCGCACGCCCCCGAATAGCCGATGCAAATCGCACCGTGGCAGAATACCTCGATGGGCACGCCCGTGGCACATAGCGCCGCAATCTCGTCGACCGTCAGCTCGCGTGCCGTCGTCACGCGCTCGACCCCCAGCTCATCGGCGGCAAGTCGCACGGCGCCTTCGCTATGAACGCCCGCCTGCGTGGACAGGTGAATCTCGACCCCGGGAATCGCCGCGCGCAGCGCGCAGGCCAGCCCGGCATCGGCGACAATCAGAGCATCGGCGCCCAGCTCCAGTGCATGAGCTCCCAACGCCACCGCGTCGGACAACTCATCGTCAAACACGAACACGTTGAGCGTCACGTACACACGCACGCCATGGGCATGCGCCACGGCGCAGCCGCGCGCAAACTCGTCGTCGGTAAAACCGTGCGCACTCACACGGGCGTTAAAGCCGCCCAACCCCGCATAGATGGCATCGGCGCCCGCGGCGATGGCCGCAAACATCTGGTCGAGCCCGCCCGCCGGCGCCAGCAGCTCGGGCAGCGCCGCACCGGCAGCATCCAATCCAGTCTTGTGTTGTCCGCTCGGCCCCATCGCCCGAATCGCCATCGGCAAACTCCTTACCAAGGTATGCATTCACTCTGAAAAATGCCGTCTTCCAGCATACACGAGGCCTCGCGCGCCCCGTTTGGTTTATCGTGTAATAACTTATGTCCATCCTGCCCCGACGGCACATCCGCCGTCCGGCACGACATACCTGGAGGTCAATATATGGGTCCTCGCCAACGACAGGGACGCAGCCGTTCAAAGACGCATGCCCTGCCCATAATCCTGCTCTCGTTTTTGGGCTTTTTGCTGATTGCGGGCGTGGCATTTGGCATCGGCATGGTCGGCAACGTCAACCGCTGGCTGTCCGATCTGCCCGACTACACCGACGCCAACGCGTATCTGGTGAGCGAGCCCACCGAGATCGTCGACTGCAACGGCAACAAGATCGCGAGCTTCTACACGCAAAACCGCAAGTCCATCACCAAGGACAAGGTCTCCCCCTACGTGCTACAGGGCACCGTTGACGTCGAGGACGAGCGCTTCTACGAGCACGGCGGTATCGACCTGTGGGGTATCGCGCGTGCTGCGGTGGCAACCCTCGGCGGCGGGCACGAAGGCGCCTCGACTATCACCCAGCAGCTGGTGCGCAACACCATCCTGCAGGAGGAGCAGTTCGACTCGACCATCGAGCGTAAGGTGCGCGAGGCCTACATCGCCGTAAAGATGGAGGACATGTACTCCAAAGACGAGATCCTCATGATGTACCTCAACACCATCTATTACGGTCACGGCGCCTACGGTATTGAGGCCGCCGCCGAGACCTACCTGTCCAAGAGCGCCGCAGACCTCACCCTGAGCGAGGCCGCGCTGTTGATCGGCCTTCCCAACTCGCCCTCGCAGTACGACCCCACGGTCAACCCCGACCTGGCGCTGTCCCGTCGCAACAAGGTCCTCGACAACATGCTGCGCCTGGGCCACATTACGCAGGAGGAGCACGATGCCGCACAGGCCGAGCCCATCACCCTCAACGTGACCGAAATCTCGGGCAGCGGCGTTGACGTATACTCGCAGCCCTACTTTGTCGCCTATGTTAAGCAGCTGCTGGAGCAGGAGTTCTCGACCGACGTGCTCTTTAAGGGCGGCCTGACCGTCAAGACCACCATCGACCCCACGATGCAGCAGGTGGCAGAGAATGCCGTTCGCGAGCAGCTCGACACGCTCTCGCTCGACGGCCTGGACATGGGCATGGTCGTCGTCGACCCCAAGACCGGCTACATCAAGTGCATGGTGGGCGGCTACGATTACAACGCCGACGAGAACCACGTAAACCATGCCACGGCCAAGCGTCCCGTCGGCTCCACCTTTAAGGCCTTTACGCTGGCAACTGCCATCCAAAACGGCATGAACCCCAACGTCACCCTCAACTGCAACTCGCCGCTCAAGGCCAAGGGCACCACGACCGAGGTCCAAAACTACGCCAACCATAGCTATGGCAACATCACGCTTAAGCAGGCGACGGCATACTCCTCCAACACCGGCTACATCCAGGTGGCGGAAGCCGTCGGCAACAGCAAGATCATCTCGCTCGTCAAAAAGCTCGGCATCGATCCCGCCAAGGACAACATCGAGGACGTTCCCGTCATGACCCTCGGCACCGGCTCGATCTCGCCGCTCGAGATGGCCGCCGCCTACGCGACGTTTGCCAACGGCGGCTACTATCGCCAGCCGATCGCCATCACCGAGATTGACTCTCGTACCGGTTCGGTGCTGTACCAGCACACCGACAATCCCTCACAGGTACTTACCGAGGGCGAGGCCGCCGCGGTCACCGATGTTCTGTCCGGCGTCATGAAGGGCGGCGGTACGGGTGCTGCCGGCGCCCTGAGCGTCAACCAGCCCTATGCCGGCAAGACGGGCACCACCGACAACACCACCAACCTGTGGTTCTGCGGCTATACCCCGCAGCTGGCGTGCGCCCTGTGGACCGGCTATTCCGCGGGCGAGATTCCCATCCAAAAATACGGCACAGACCTGCTGGGCGACAGCACCAACCTGCCTGTCTTTAAGCGGTTTATGAACACCGTTCTGACCGGTACCGAGCGCGAGGAGTTTGCGACCGGAACGGCGCCCACCTACAAGAACAACAGCGTCTGGAAGTTCTACGGCACCAACAACACCAAGAAGACGGAGAACGACGACAAGGACGAGAACGAGGACGAAGAGGAAACCACCACAACGACTACCACGACGACCACGACCACCGAGACCACGGGCGGCGACACCACCGGCGGCACCGGTACGACCGGTGGCTCGACGGGCGGCTCCACTGGTGGTTCGACCGGCGGCGATGGCGGCACGCCTACGCCTACGCCTACGCCTACGCCTACGCCTACGCCTACACCCACTCCCGACCCCTCGCCCACGCCTGACGATACGGTTGGCTAGAAATTCATCCGGCCATTAGCAACAAGGCCCCCGAGCAGCTTATTAAAGTGCTCGGGGGCCTTTTAGTTTAAAGCGACCTGGTGGACGGCCTTTATACCGGCAAACAATATAGGGGGTACCGACCAACGTCGATACCCCCTTACAAGCCACCATGTCACGCACACAGTGCCGAGCGCACGACCCGCACGCCTACTTGCGAGAATTGCTCAGCTTATTGATCAGCGCCTCGAGACGCTCGCCGTCCTCGGCCGTCTGGGCAATAACCAAAATCGTATCGTTGCCGGCAAGCGAGCCAAGCACATCGGGCAACTCTGCCGCATCAACGGCGGCGGCGATGCCGGAAGCCGTACCAGGCTGAGCCTTGATCATAACCAGATTATCGGTGCGCAGAACGCCCGTTACGAGCTCGGAAACCATACGCTGCAGGTGCAGGTCCTCTGCCAGAACATAGATACCCTCGGGGAGCTTACGCAGCCCCATATCGGCAATATCGCGAGAGACAGTCGCCTGCGTGCAATCAAAGCCCATAGCGCGGAGCTCATCGACCAGCACGCGCTGCGTGCGGACGTCCTTATTGCGCACAATATCTCTAATGGCATCCTGGCGCCCATTGCGTTTTTTAGCCATACAAACCCTCTCTCCAAAAGATGGCGGAGACAATCAATCAGTGACTGAATAGTTTAACGCTATTTGAAGGCTTTTGTGTATAAGAACGCATTTCGAAACAATTCTATGCAAATTTGTTTCGAAATGAGCCGTTTAGGCGGTTTTTGCGCCCGTCCGGTTAAGAAAAGCTGCCAGATGCGTACACATCACGCAGCGCGCGGGCTTGGCGCTGGCGATCGGCCCAAACAACAAACCGAGTCCCCGATGGTTATCCTTGAGCGCGGCGACCATCTGACGGGTTCGAGGCGCCTCGAGCATATCACGCATGCGGGCGGAACGCTCGATTGACGACACTCCATGCGGGCTAAGACACAAATTCTCGATGCAGGCGACCAGTCCGGCAAAGTAGAACTTTTGGCTTGCCAGCTTGAGCCGACCACCGCTATCTGCTTCCGAGAGTGAGTCCGCAAGCTCGTCGAGCGCTCGAGTGTCATCGGATATCCTGGCATACATGGTGGGATCAAAGGCATCTGTAAGCTTAGGTGCCACCGCGTGGAAACAAGCGTCGCCGCAGCCGGACACGAATCGTGCCTGCGAGAGCGCATAAGCCATAAACTCAACCGTACGGTACGCCTTGCCGCGCGACAGGCATGCCTCAAACAGCGGACGGCTATACATCACGCCAGAGGTCTGAGCGACTAGGCCGCCCAAAATCAACTGGGGCAGCCCAGTCACCATAGAAGACTCGTCTTCTATGGCAATAGAGGCAGCATCCAAGACGCGCGAATGGCGTTCTCGATGTGCATCATAGCGGTCGAGCGACACCGTGGGGAACACTATGTCTGCCGCAGTATCGCACGCGATATCGACCATCTTGGAAAGGGACTGCGGAGCAAACCACTCATCGGCGTTCATAGCGATGATTTGAGAGCCGCGCGAGACAGCAAAACCGGCACGAAGGCAAGCGCCGCGCTTCGCGTCCTCGACGTCAATCAAATCAATATGGATGTCCCTGTCGGCAGCAACTTGAAGCGAATGGCGCACACCGGGCGCAGCATCGCGGCAAACAACGACAATCTGCAAATCGTAGAGGTCTTGGTTCTGGATACTCTCGAGCGCACGCATCGCATAGCTGGGCGAACCTTCTACCACAAGGATCACCGAAAGTCGCGGATGCGAGCCACGTCGAACCAAGTTATCCGTCCTCTCGACAGCAATGAATCAAACCGTGGTTCATGGTACACCCCGGCAATAAAAGCAATGAGACACCGGTTGTATTGCACGCCAAGAACAGATGTTGCACACGCGCAGCCCACAGATAATGGGTGTCGACGCACGACGCGTCGAGCCCTCCCCTAGTCGAGCACGACGAGCTCGGCGGGATCGTAATCCACGCCCATAAACGTAAGGCCGCAGGCAGGAGCCGTGGGGCCCGCAGCGGTACGGTCGCAAGCATCGATGACCTCGCGCATCCACTCGGGTTCACGGCGATGCATGCCAATCGCGACAAGCGTGCCAACGATCGTACGGACCATCGAATGCAGAAACGCATTGCCCTCGATGGTAAACGTCAGGATGTCCTCGCCAAACGCAACCTCATGGCCAAACTCGGCGCGCATTACGCAGCGGTGCGTAGGTTTGCCCACGGCAGAAGCAACCTTGCAAAAGCTTTTAAAGTCCTGCTCGCCCAGCAGCGCGGGGCAGGCAGCAGACATAGCCTCAACATCCAAGGGATAGCGATGCCACCACACCGCACCGCGGGACAGCACGGGGCGCGCATCCCGATCGGCAATACGGTACGTATACGTACGGGAACGCGCGTCAAAACGTGCAGAAAAGCCTTTACGGGCCTTGTAGACCTCGTTGATGGCGATATCTTTGGGCAGCAGGGCATCCATAGCCCGCAGCCACCTACGGCGCGTTAGGGCGAGC
The DNA here is from genome assembly GCF_040926265.1 of Collinsella aerofaciens. Taxonomy (GTDB): domain Bacteria; phylum Actinomycetota; class Coriobacteriia; order Coriobacteriales; family Coriobacteriaceae; genus Collinsella; species Collinsella aerofaciens_BB. Next base: position 8,298 of record NZ_JBCOIL010000008.1, read on the forward strand.
TCAGCGTCCGTTACGGGCACGCTGACGTACTGAGCCACGGCATGCACGCCGGCATCGGTGCGACCCGCGCACGTCAGATCGATCGGACGGCGAAGCAGCGTCTCGATGGCTCGACGCAGCTCACCCGCAACCGTCGTCTGTCCCGGCTGCTCGGCAAAGCCGCTATAGGACGAGCCATCGTATGCCACGCGGAAAACGAGCGTGGCATCGAGCTCTGGAATCGAATTGAAATCAGACGGCGCGGTCATGGGCGCTCCCAACAAACAGGCAATGGCATTTCGACAAAAAAAGAGGGGTACGCGAACGTACCCCTCGAATATAGCCTATGCAGACGGATTGTCTACTCAGCGGTCTCCTCAGCAGGAGCCTCCTCGGCAGCCTCGACCTTCTTGGGAGCAGCGGCCTTCTTGGGGGCCGGAGCAGCCTTCTTGGCCTTAGGCGTGCAAGGCTCGGTGACGAGCTCCATGATAACGATGGGAGCGTTGTCGCCCTTGCGGTTACCGAGCTTCATGATGCGGGTATAACCGCCGTTGCGATCCTGCCACATACCCTGGGCAGCCTTGTCGAAGATCTCGGCAACGAGCTGCTTATCGCCGAGCTTGGCGATAGCCAGACGACGAGAGTGCAGGTCGCCCTTCTTGGCCCAAGTGATGATCGGATCGACGACCGAACGCAGCGCCTTAGCGCGGGTCTCGGTGGTCTTGATGCGGTCGTTCTCGAAGAGGGCCTTAGCAAGGCTCTTCTTCATGGCCTTGGTGTGGCTCGCATCGGTGCCGAGCTTCAGGCCCTTCTTAACGTTGTGACGCATGGTCTAGTTTCTCCTCAAATATGCGAAGCATTAAGCCTTCAGGCTCAGGCCCATGGACTCAAGCTTGTCCTTCACTTCCTCGATCGACTTAACACCGAAGTTACGGATGTTGAGCAGATCGTTCTCCGAGAACTCAACGAGCTGACGGACCGAGTGAATGCTGGCGCGCTTAAGGCAGTTGTAGGAACGGACGGAAAGGTCCAGATCCTCGATCTGCTTGTCCAGCTCGGCGTTGTCGTTGGTGACCTCGGGAGCGAAGATCGAAGCCTCCTCCTCGACCTCGGGGGTCTCGGCAAGGTTCATAAAGGCGGCCATATGCTGGTTGATGATATTGGCAGCCTGGACCACGGCGTCGCGCGGGGCGATGGAGCCGTTGGTCTCGATCTCGAGGACAAGGCGGTCGTAGTCGGTGTGCTGACCGACACGGCAAGCCTCAACGAGCTTGGCGCAACGGGAAACCGGCGAGTACAGCGAGTCGACGTGGATCACACCGATGGGATCGTTGTCGCGCTTGTTGGCCTCGCCAGAAACATAGCCGCGGCCATAGCCGATGCGCATGCTCATGGTGAGATGGCCACCCTCGGTGAGCGTAGCAATGTGCTGCTCGGGGTTGACCAGCTCAAACTCGGACGGAATAAAGAAGTCCGCACCGGTGACCTCGCAGGGGCCGTCAACCGAGATGGTGGCGGTCGCCTCGTCGGTCGTGCCGAGAGCCCTGAAGACAAGCCCCTTGACATTCAGGACGATGTCGGTGACATCCTCGACCATGTTAGGGATGGTCATGAACTCGTGCTGCGCACCATCGATCTGAATAGCCTCGACGGCGGCACCCTCGAGCGAGGACAGAAGAACGCGACGAAGGGAGTTACCCAGCGTATCGCCGTAACCACGCTCGAGCGGCTCGACGGAGACACGAGCAGACGTCTCGTTGATCTCTTCGACCTGAACCTGAGGCCTAATGAATTCTGACATGTATTACCTCCAGCCTCAGCAGCCCGGATGGACTACTTAGAGTAGAGCTCGACGATGAGCTGCTCGTTGATATCACCGCTGATCTGCTCACGCGTCGGCAGAGCGAGCACGTTACCAGACAGCTTCTCGATATCGACCTCGAGCCAGCCAGGGACCTCAAAGCGCTCGGAGGAAATCAGGGCCTCCTTGATGGGGAGGAGGTCACGGAACTTCTCGCCGACAGCGACGACGTCACCGGCCTTGACGCGGTAGGACGGGATGTCCACGCGCTTGCCGTTCACGGTGAAGTGACCGTGACGGACGGACTGACGAGCCTCTTTGCGGGTGCGGGCGAAGCCAAGACGGAAGACGACGTTGTCGAGGCGAGACTCAAGGATGATCATGAGGTTCTCACCGGTGACGCCGTTCATCTTGCGGGCCTTGTTGAAGTAGCCGTGGAACTGCTTCTCCAGAACGCCATAGATGAACTTGACCTTCTGCTTCTCGCGCAGCTGCATGCCGTACTCAGATTCCTTGCGACGGCGCTTGGGCTGACGGATAGATTCCTTCTTGCTGCTGTAACCGAGCTCAGCGGGATCGATCCCGAGCTGACGGCAGCGCTTAAGAACAGGAGTCCTGTCGATTGCCATATTGATACGATCCTTTCAGTTACACGCGGCGACGCTTCTTGGGGCGGCAGCCGTTGTGCGGAATGGGGGTCTTGTCCTGGATGCTCGAGACCTCGAGGCCAGCAGCCTGGAGGGAGCGGATGGCGGTCTCACGACCGGAGCCGGGGCCCTTGACGAAGACGGAAACCTTCTTCATACCGTGCTCCATGGCCTGCTTGGCAGCAGCCTCGGCAGCCATCTGGGCAGCGAACGGCGTGGACTTACGGGAGCCCTTGAAGCCCACCTGGCCAGCCGACTTCCAGGAAATGACGTTGCCCTGGGGATCGGTGATCGAAACGATCGTGTTGTTGAACGTAGAACGAATGTGAGCCTGGCCCACGGAAATGTTCTTACGGTCCGCGCGCTTCAGACGGGCAGCGCGAACGTTCTTCTTAGCAGTAGCCATCTATCTAGCGCTCCTTATTTCTTCTTCTTAGCACCGATCTGACGCTTCGGGCCCTTGCGGGTACGAGCGTTAGTGTGGGTGCGCTGGCCGCGGACCGGGAGGCCCTTGCGGTGACGAAGGCCGCGGTTGCAGCCGATGTCCATAAGGCGCTTGACGTTCTGGTTGCGCTCACGGCGGAGGTCGCCCTCAACCATGATCTGGTTCTTATCGATATAATCGCGGATGGCGTTAACCTCATCCTCGGTGAGGTCCTTAACGCGCGTATCCACGTTAACGTTGCACTCGACGCAAATCTTCGTCGCAGTGGTGCGGCCGATGCCGTAAATGTAGGTCAGACCGATCTCAACGCGCTTCTCACGCGGGAGGTCGACACCATTAATACGGGCCAACGTAGTCTCCTCTCTTAACCCTGACGCTGCTTATGACGGGGGTTCTCGCAAATGACGAGGACCTTGCCATGGCGCCTAATGATTTTGCACTTATCGCACATCTTCTTGACCGAAGGACGTACCTTCATCGTTCTTCCTTTCGGTAGCGCTCAAACTACTTCCCTACTATCTACTCGCCCAGCCGCAGGCGTTTAAAACTATGGCTGGTCTTCACACACAATCCGACCGTAGGTTGAGCTAAGCCTGCAGTCGGAAATGGAGTGCGTGTATGCGTGCCGCTATTTGTAGCGATAGGTGATGCGGCCGCGGGTCAGGTCGTACGGGGAAAGCTCCACGACAACCCTGTCACCGGGGAGAATACGGATGTAATTCATTCGGATCTTGCCAGAAATGTTGCACAGAACCGAATGACCGTTCTCGAGCTCGACCTTAAACATGGCATTGGGCAGCGGTTCCTTTACCGTACCCTCGAGCTCAATTGCGTCTTCCTTCTTCACAAGCAATCATCTTTCTCTAGAAAACGACAGCGATTGAGTATTCTACAACACGTATGCACGCATCGTAATAACTTCGTAATGGCTCCACAACTAAGTGGAACTTGTTACATTTGAAATGTAAAACAAAGCCGTTCCCTGATGCCCAAGATCGCCTTGAAATGAGAAGGCATAGACCTTGGGGTCATGCCTTCGAAATTGAAAGGCGAGGTTGGGCATCAGGGGGCGGCGACTTTTACATTTCTCCGCCTTGGAGCGAACACCAAGCACCTTGGGCATCCGTGGTGAGAATCACCGGGCCGTCATCGGTAATGGCGACGGTGTTCTCGTAGTGCGCGGCGGGCAGGTGGTCGTTGGTCGTAACAATCCAACCGTCGGAGCCCGTGCTCACATGGTTGGAACCCATCGTAACCATCGGCTCGATGGCAATGACCATGCCGGCCTGGAGGCGAACGCCTCTCCCCTTCTTTCCATAGTTAGGAACGTTGGGGTCCTCGTGCATCACGCGGCCAATGCCATGGCCCACATAGTCACGAAGCACGCCGTAACCGTGAGACTCGGCGAGAGACTGAACGGCATAACCAACATCCCCGATATGATTACCGGGAACAGCCTGCTCAATGGCAGCCTTAAGGCAATCACGCGTAACCTCGCACAGGGCCTTGGCCTCGGGCGTGGGGGTGCCGACGAAAAACGTCCAAGCGTTATCGCCGACCCAACCGTCGACAACGGCTCCCGTATCGATGGAGATGATATCGCCATCGCGCAGGATCATGTCGGGGTTGGGAATACCGTGGACCACGGCATCGTTGATCGATGCGCAAATGGTCCCCGGGAACCCGCCGTAGCCCTTAAAGGCCGGGGTGCCGCCATGCATGCGGATAATCTGCTCCGCGAGCTGATCGAGCTCAAAGGTGGAAACGCCGGGGCGCACCATGGCTCCAACGTGGCGGAGCGCCATCTTAGATAGCGCTCCTGCCTTCTTCATCTGCTCGATTTGCGTTGCAGACTTAATCTTGATCATAGACCGAGAGCCTCTTTGACATCCCCGTACACGGTCTCGCGAGCCTGGTCACCGTTGACCGACTTGAGCAGACCCTGGCCACGATAGTAGTCGACGAGCGGGCTCGTGGACTTCTCGTAGACGTCGAGACGGTTCTTGATGGTCTCGGGCTTGTCGTCGTCGCGCTGATACATCTCGCCGCCGCACTTGGGGCAGGTGGCATCGGCAGCAGTGCCGGTGTAACCGCAGGCGCGGCAGGTGCGACGCGAAGACAGACGATTGATGATGACCTCGGGGGCCACGTCGACCAGAAGGGCGCAGTCGATCTCGCGACCCATAGCGGAGAGCTCGGAATCGAGCGTCACAGCCTGGGCGGTGTTGCGCGGGAAGCCATCGAGGATGAAGCCCTGCTGGGCGTCATCGGCGGCAAGGCGCTCCTTGACAAGGTCGATCACGAGCTGGTCGGGAACGAGCTCGCCAGCGTCCATGTACTTCTTAGCCTGAATACCAAGCTCGGTGCCACCCTTGACGGCAGCACGCAGCAGGTCGCCCGTGGAAATGTGGGCGACGCCAAACTCGGCGACGAGCTCCTGTGCGACGGTACCCTTACCGGCACCCGGAGCTCCGAGCAATACGAGGTTCATGAGCAATCCTCCTCTAGCCTATTTAAAGAATCCATCGTAATCATACATCTTGATCTGGCCTTCGAGCTTATCGACCGTGTCGAGCACGACGCCGACCATGATGAGGATGGACGTGCCGCCAAATGCCTGGATCAGATGGTTACCCGTGAAGGAGAAGATGATCGAAGGCACGATGGCGATGAGCGCCAAAAAGACAGCGCTGGGAAGCGTGATCTTGTTGAGCGCGTTCTTGATGTAGGCCGCGGTAGCCCTACCCGGACGCACGCCCGGAATAAAGCCGCCCTGCTTCCTAAGGTTGTCGGCCGTGTCATCGGGGTTGAACACCATGGAGGTGTAGAAGTACGCGAAGAACACGATGAGGACAACATTAAGCACCCAGTTGAGCCAACCGGTCGAAAGCGCAGAGGCAACTGCCTGAATCCAGCCGATGCCGGGGAAGAACACGGCAATCTGAGCCGGGAAGTACAGCAGCGCCGAGGCGAAGATGATCGGCACGACACCCGCGGTGTTGACCTTGATGGGCAGGTAGGTGGTCTGGCCACCCATCATGCGACGGCCCACGACGCGCTTAGCGTAAGAGACCGGAATGCGGCGCTGGCCGCGCTCAAGGAAAACAATCAGCGGGATAACCAGCAGGATGATGGCGCAGATGATCACCATGGTGATGATGCCACCGGCATTGCCCTCGGTGCTGGAGAAGATAGCCTGCGGCAGACCGGCCATGATGTTCGCAAAGATGATCAGCGACATGCCATTGCCGATACCGCGCTGGGTGATGAGCTCACCAATCCACATGATCAGCATAGCGCCCGCAGTGAGCGTGCCGACGATCATGAGGTCGAAGATGATCTCGGGAGCGCCGGCACCATTAAAGCTGATGCCGAAGCTCTTAAAGAGGAAGAGGTAACCCACGGAGTTGAGGATTGCCAGAGCCAGGGTGAGGTAACGCGAATACTGCGTAATCTTGGTCTGACCGACCTCGCCCTCGCGGGCAAGCTCATGCAGGGAAGGCACAACGGCCTGGAGCATCTGGAGGATGATCGAGCTGGTGATGTAAGGCATGATGCCCAGCGAAAACACCGACACATAGCTCAACGCGCCGCCAGAGAAAAGATTCAGGAGGGCCATAGCACCTGCGGCGACCGAATTGTTATCGGTCGAGAAAAGGCCCAGCATCCCCTGGAAGGGAATGCCGGGCACAGGAACGTGCGCACCAATGCGGTACACGACGAGCATAGCTATGGTAAAAAGAATCTTTTCGCGCAATTCTTTGATGCGGAAAGCATTCTTAAGACCATTTAGCACGGCAGCTCGACCTTTCCGCCGGCGGCCTCGATCTTGGCCTGCGCAGAAGCGCTGACCTTGTCGACCTTGACCGTGAACTTCTTGGTGAGCTCACCATTGCCGAGCACCTTGACGGGCTCGAACTCGCTCTTGGTGATGCGAGCGGCCTTAAGAGCGGCACCGTCGATCACAGCGCCATCCTCGAACTTACGCTCGAGACGCTCAACGTTAACGGCGGTGTACTCGATACGACGGGGGTTGCGGAAACCCGGAAGCTTGGGCAGGCGCATAGCCAGCGGAGTCTGGCCACCCTCGAAGCCGGCACCCTTGGTGCCGCCAGAGCGGGAACCCTGGCCCTTCTGGCCGCGGCCAGAAGTGGTGCCGTGACCCGAAGAATTGCCACGGCCGACGCGCTTGCGGTTCTTGGTGGAACCGGGCGCGGGAGTAAGATCGTGAAGCTGCATTTGCTACTCCTCTACAATCTCGACAAGGTGCTTGACCTTGAAGATCATGCCGCGGACGGACTCGTTGTCAGCAATCTCGCGAACCTCGCGGATCCTGTGGAGACCGAGGGCACGGACAGTACGGACCTGGTCCTGCTTGCAACCGTTGGTGCTGCGGACCTGCTTGATCTTGATGGTGTCAGCCATGCTTAGTTCTCCTTACCGACGAACATCTCGGAGACCGTCAGGCCACGGCGAGCCGCGACGTCCTCAGGGCTGGAGAGCTCCTTGAGGCCCTCGACGGCAGCCTTGATGATGTTGAGGCCGTTGTCGGTACCGAGGGACTTGGACAGGACGTTCTTGATGCCAGCAAGCTCAAAGAGGGGACGCACAGCGCCGCCGGCGATAACGCCGGTACCCTCGACAGCGGGCTTGATGATGATGCGGCCGGCACCAAAGTGGCCGAGAACCTCGTGCGGGATGGTGCCCTGCTCGGTCACCGGCACGTGGAACATGTTCTTCTTGGCATCGAGAGACGCCTTGGAGATGGCCATGGGCACCTCAGCGGACTTGCCCATGCCAACGCCGACGTTGCCCTTGCCGTCGCCAACGACGACGAGAGCGACGAGGCTCATGCGACGACCACCCTTGACGGTCTTCGACACGCGGTTGATGTAAACGACGCGCTCCTCGAACTCGGAGGCCTCGCGCTGCTGCTTCTGATTACGAGCCATGTGCTACATACCTCCTAGAACTCGAGACCGGCGGCACGAGCACCGTCGGCGAGGGCCTTGACGCGGCCATGGTAGATACGGCCACCGCGATCGAAGGCGACCTTGGTGATGCCGGCCTCGATGGCGCGCTTGCCAACGAGCTGACCGACCTTCTCCGCAGCCTCCTTGTTCGAGGTGTGGGTGCCCTTGAACTCGGCCTCGAGGGTCGAGGCAGAGACGAGAGTCAGGCTGGAGCCCTTGCTGTCGTCGATGATTTGGGCATAGATGTTGGCGTTAGTACGGGTCACGCGAAGACGCGGACGCTCGGAGGTACCCGAGACCTTGCCGCGAACACGACGCTGACGACGCTTGAGGCCTTCCAGCTTCGCCTTATGCTTGTTCATACGTAAACTCCTAAAAAGGTTGATCTTGCCAGCACCTGACAGGGTGCTGGTCTTATGCGAGTGAGTCGGTTACGACTACTTGGCGGCCTTACCCAGCTTGCGGCGGATGTGCTCGCCAACGTAGTGGATACCCTTGCCCTTGTAAGGCTCGGGAGGACGATGGCCGCGGATCTCAGCGGCGATCTGACCGACCTGCTGCTTGTTGATACCCTTGACGTTCACGTGGGTGTTGTCGGGAACCTCGAAGGTGATGCCCTCGGGAGCCTCGACGATCACGGGGTGCGAGAAGCCCAGGGAGAACTCGAGGTTCTTGCCCTTCTGCTGCACGCGGTAACCGACGCCGGCGAGCTCGAGCTTCTTCTCGAAGCCCTCGGAAACGCCAACAACCATGTTGTGGATGAGGGCGCGGGTGAGGCCGTGGCGGGCACGGGTCTCACGCTCGTCGTCGGGACGGGAAACGGTGAGGACGTTGTCCTCGACGTTGATAGCGAGCTTCTCAAAGACATCGAGCTCGAGCTGGCCCTTGGGGCCCTTGACGACAACGTTGTTGCCGTTGACTGCCACTTCGACTCCGGCGGGAATCTGGACAGGCTTATTACCGATACGAGACACGGTGATCTCCTTTCCTTCTACCTACCGAGCGAATTACCAGACGTAAGCGATGATCTCGCCGCCGACGTTGTGCTTGCGAGCATCGCGGTCGGTCATGACGCCATGGCTGGTGGAAATAATAGCGGTACCAAGGCCACCGCGGACGCGGGGCATGTCGGCAACGCCGGTGTACTTACGCAGGCCCGGCTTGGAAATGCGGCGGATGCCGTTGATGACCTTAGCCTTCTTGGGACCATACTTAAGCGTGATGTGCAGAGTCTTCTGGGGAACGGTGTCCTCGACATCGTAGCCCTCGATGTAGCCCTCCTCGTGCAGAACACGAGCGATCTCGACGAGCTTCTTGCTGCTCGGCATGGAGACCGTGGCCTTGTTCACAGAGTTAGCGTTACGGATGCGCGTAAGCATATCTGCGATCGGGTCTGTAAGGTTCATACAGATTCTCCTTCGTTCTTGATGAACACGTGCTCTTGGTTCTTCGCCGCCCTTAACGGCAAAGCCTTTTTAGCGCGTTTTCCCTGTTCCAAACTGATGCTTGAAACGCTGGTAGTGACTTACCAGCTGGCCTTCTTAACGCCGGGAAGCTCGCCCTTGAGTGCAAGCTCGCGGAAGCAGACACGGCACAGGCCGAACTTGCGGTACACAGAGTGCGGACGGCCGCAGCGCTGGCAGCGCGTGTACTCACGAGTAGAGAACTTCTGCTTGCGATTGCACTTGACGATCATCGATGTCTTAGCCACTTATATCCTCCTCACATAGAGTATTGTTCGCCCCAAGCGCCGCCCCCTTGTGGGAACGGCGCTTATAGGGCAGGTGAACCTATTTCTTGAACGGGAAACCGAAGGCGTCCAGAAGGGCCTTGGCCTCCTCATCGGTGTTGGCGGTGGTCACGAAAGTGATGTCCATACCACGCTGGTGATCGACGGAGTCGAAGTCGATCTCGGGGAAGATGAGCTGCTCGGTGACGCCCATGGAGAAGTTACCACGGCCGTCGAAGCTCTTGGCGGAGATACCGCGGAAGTCGCGGATACGAGGGATCGCGACGGAGGTCAGACGATCGAAGAACTCCCACATACGGTCGCCACGCAGGGTAACCTTGCAGCCGATCGGCATACCAGCGCGCAGGCGGAAGGTAGCGATGGACTTGCGGGCACGGGTGATCATCGGCTGCTGGCCGGTGATGGCGCGCAGGTCGCGCACGGCACCGTCGATGGCCTTGGAATCGGTAGCGGCCTCGCCGACGCCCATGTTCACGACGATCTTCTCAAACTTGGGGATCATCATGACGTTCTCGTACTGGAACTTGTCCTGAAGCTGCTGCTTGACCTCGTTGTTGTACTTGGTCTTCAGACGCGGCACATACTTCTCTTCTGCCATTGTTCACTCCTTCTTGGGGTTTTAAGCACGGGGCGTGGCCACGATGGGTTGTCCTCGTGCCTCCTGGCTGCATCCGCGCCGCTCATGGCATTTCGCGGTTTGGACTCGACGCAGCAGGAGCCGACAAAACAATCGGTACTATACGCGCATCGGGAGCGTATTTCCAGAAAAACCTCGTCTGCCTGCACAACTCCACAACTCCCCCGCACAAATGGGTCCCAAAAAGCAGTTGCGGTGAAATAGGGACTGTTGGGCGGCCTAACAGGCATAAACAATCCCTATTTCACCGCAACTTATATATGGGGCGTTATTTTTGGCGAGGCAGGACCAGGTTGAGGACGACGGCGACAAGTGCGGCGACGGCAATGGAGGAACCACCAAAGACGGTGCCGACCCAGGCGGGGAATCCAGCGCCGGCAAGCGCGCCGGCCGTGCGCTCAATGCCCGTGCCAAAGGCGATAGAGAGACCCATGAGTGTGGTATCACGCTGAGACAGGCCGTGGCGGGCAAACATGACCACACCGTTCATGCCGATGGTAGCGAACACGCCAATGGTGGCGCCGCCGATTACCGGCTGCGGAATGGACGTGAGCACTGCCGCACACTTGGGCAGCAGGCCTGCGATGAGCAAAATAGCCGCCGCAAGCGTAAAGACCATGCGGTTGACGACCTTGTTCTCGGCGATAATGCCTACATTCTGGCCAAACGTAGCCGTGGGGACGCCGCCCAAAAAGCCCGAGAGCATGCCGACCAGACCGCTGGCGATCAGACCGCCCGAGATCTGGCCATCGGTCGCAGGGGTATCCAGCGCGGCGGACGACACGGCGGCAAACTCACCCATAACCTGCACGGCGTTAACAATGGCGACGACGCCCACGACGGCACACGCTGCCGGATCGAACACCAGACGATGGGCGCCAAGTGCCGGCGGAGCAAACCAGCTGGCGGTCGCGATGGCCGAGAAATCGACCATGCCCAGCACCGCAGCCAAAACAAAGCCCGCGCAGATGCCGGCCAGGATGCTGCCCAGCCTAAGCGCGCCCTTACCGTAGTTGCCGGCCATAAAGGTGACGACAAACGTCACAAGCGCGACGGCCCAGTTGGTGACACTGCCGAAATCGGCCGCGCCCTCCCCGCCCGCCATGGAGGCAACTGCCACCGGGCATAGCGACAGGCCAATGACAAAGATGACGGTGCCGAGCACCGGGGCCGGGAACAGAAAACTCAAGCGCCTAAACAGCAGGCCGAAGAGCACGACGAGCGCGCCGCCGATTACCTGGGCGCCCAGCACGGCCTCAAAGCCAAGCTCAAGACCGACTGCCTTGAGCGCCGGCACGAAGGTAAAGCTCGCACCCATTACAATGGGCAGGCCCGAACCGACGACGCCCTTTATGGGGAACTGTTGAAGGAAAATGTCGAGCGCCGAGAGAACCAGCGATGCCTGGATGACGGCGGCCTCCTCTTGAGGGGTAAAGCCGCAGACCGACGCGATGATAATGGCGGGCGTGACGATACCCGCGAACGCCGCCAGCACATGTTGCAATGCATGGGGCAATACCTGCACAAACGATACTTTTCCCGTACGCTCGAACAGGGCATCCCCTGCTGCCGACTCTGCCATTTGCGCCTCCCATACCCTAGACAGCGGCCCTATGCCGCCCGACGGGCGGACATTATAGGGCATATGGCACAGGTAGCATTTTGATCCACAATCCTGCATCCCCGGGGTCAAACAGCAGTTGCGGTGAAATAGGAACTGTTTGGCAACCTAACAGGCTTAAACAATCCGTATTTCACCGCAACTCATATATGAGGATACGACTAGCGCTTGCGGGGGACGAGTTTGGTGCGGCGCAGGTGGATCATCTCGGCGGCGATGGAGATGGCGATCTCCTCGGGGTCCTCGGCCTGAATGGCAACGCCGATCGGCAGGTGCAGCTCGTCGATCCGCTCCTGCGTAAAGCCCTCCTGCTCCAGGCGGGCGCGCACAAAGGCCGTCTTGCGGCGCGAGCCCAAGCAGCCCAGATAGGCGGGCTTGGCGCGCATCGCCTGAATCACCACGTCGATATCGGACTTGTGGCCTGCCGTGGCCACGACCACCAAGTCGCGCGGACCAATGGGGCACTGCTCGCCCAGGTTCTTGTAATCGATCAGGCGACGATCGTAGACACCGGGCACCCATTCGGGCGTCAACGTGCCGGGACGGTCATCGCAAGCCACGACGGCAAAGCCCGCCGCCGTGAGCACCCGTGCCGTCGCAGCGCCCACGTGGCCGCAGCCAAAGATATAGGTTAGGCCCTCGGGGCAGAGCGTCTCGATGTGCGCCGGGGGAATCTCGGAGGCGGCGTTAGTGTAGGTGACGTTACTCCCCTCCTCCACCAGCGAAAGCCCGGGGCAGCCTGCAATGGTGCGGCGCGATTCCTCGCCATGGTACTCGGCCACATCGCCCTCGAGCGCGCTCGCGATAAACGGCTCAAAGTCGATGACGAAGTCGCCGATGCGCCGATAGACCAAGACGTCGGCAATTTCCTGAAACAACGGTGCCTTGGTCGCGTCCAGGTGCAGATAGCACAGGCAGATGGCTCCGCCGCAAATCATGCCGGTATCGGAGTTCTCGCCGCCCATGGTGTAGCGGACCAGACGCGACTGCCCCGCGGCCAGCAGCTCGCGCGCCTCATCGAGCGCAAAGAGCTCGATCTTGCCGCCACCGATGGTGCCCGCTTGGCTGCCATCGGCAAAGGCAGTCATCCATGCGCCCACACCGCGCGGTGACGACCCCGCCGTACCGGTCACGACCACGAGCTCGCACGTCTCGCCAGCACGCAGGGCGGCAAGCGCCGCATTTACAACATCGAGCTTTTCCATTGCCGCCTTCTATCTTCTAAAGACATCGGTGAGCATAGCGAGTGCCTCAAGCACGCCGCCGCCGACCGACGTCGCCTTGTCCGAAATATAGTTGATATAGTTGGCATCACCGCGCGGATCGACATCGGCGCATTTAAAGCCCTCAGTCACTTGCACGCCGTTCGCCAAAAGCCCGCGCAGACAGCCATCGATCTGCGTGCACATGGGCGTATCGCCCGCGTAGCCAATCACGTCTCCGGCGCTCACGATGTCGCCGATTGCGCGGTCGGACCGAAACACGCCGGCGGCGGGGCTGTGGATAACGCGCTCCCTGCCATAGCCAGCGATAATGCCCGGCACGCCCGTGTTGGGCTGGGGCGAACCTTGGGTAATGACACGGCCCAGGAAATGCCCGCGCATGGTCTCGACCACGGCGTCGCAATCGACCGGCGCGGTAAAGCCCGGCCCCACGGCGATGACGGTAGGCGCCATGTCGCGCGTGGTGCCCAGGTTGCGCTTGGCCAAAATCGCGTCGACCACAGCCGCGGGTTTAAGCTCATCGAGCATCTTGGCCTGAGGGTCCACCACGACGGCAACATCCCCCGCTTGGGTAATCTCGAGCGCCTCTGCCGGCGTCTGCGCTAAGCGAGCGCGAATGCCCTCGACCTGGACCTCGCCCAGGCGAATAGCCTCGCAAAAACTGATTGTGCGGCGGATGCACGTGGGAACCGCGATATCGGCCATAACGACCGACACGCCGGCGCGCACCAAGCGAGCGGCGACACCCGTGGCGATATCGCCGGCGCCGCGAACATAAACGAGCATTCCCGGGGCACCTCCCTGTGCTACGGTTTGAGCAGAGCAAAAGCGGTTCGACCGCTACTCTGATGATTATTTATTATCACAGTATTATACGGCGGTGAACAGATGGAAACGGTTAGCGGCAATCTTGCCTCGGCGCTCAGGATCGAGCCGGGCATTACCGCGATTATCGGCAGCGGCGGCAAGTCGACCTTGCTAAAGACGCTGGGCCTTGAGCTTATGCGCGCTGGCGGCCGCGTGCTCCTCTGCACCACCACGCATATGTTCCCCGTCGCCGGCGTGCCATGGGACGGGTCGAGCCGTCGCCTGGACGCCGCGCCTTGGAAGCCGGGCGCCTCGCATGTCCCCGGTTGCACCTGCAAGGCCTGCGCGGGCCTTGCACGCGGAGGCATCTGCCAGGCAGGCGTCTTGGACCCGGAGACGGGCAAGCTCTCCTCCCCTGCCGAGCCGCTCGACCAGCTGGCGCAGCGCTTTGACTATGTGTTGGCCGAGGCAGATGGCAGCAAGCGACTCCCGCTCAAGGCGCATGCCGCCTGGGAGCCGGTAATTCCCGCCGCCACGGCAAACGTTGTCTGGGTCGTCGGCGCCTCGGGACTGGGCAAACCCGTCGCCGAGGTTGTCCACCGCCCCGAGCTCTTTTGCGAGCGTTGCGGCTGCGAGCTCACCGACATCGCCACGCCCGAGCGCGTCGCCCAGGTGCTCAATGCCGAGATGCAGGCGCTGGGACTCAGCACCGCACGCGTCATGCTCAACCAAGTCGACACGCTCAGCGACCCAACGATGGCAGATCGCTTCGAGGCAGCCCTCGACCGTTCCATCATCACCACCAGCCTCAAGTAGCCGGCCCCATCTCGTCAGTTGCGGTGAAATACGGACTGTTTGGCCGCCTGACGGCCGCAAGCAGTCCGTATTTCACCGCAACTGCGGAGGGGAATCCGGCGGCCTTCCTGCTTGCGTCGTCCCTGTTAACGGGGCACGTAGCGGCCGGGCTGGGCTCCGGTGGGCTCGCCGTTGCGCGCCGCCAGCACGCCGTTGACGTATACGGCCTTGGCGCGACCATGCGCTTCAAAGCCCTCGAGCGGCGTGTAGTCCACGGCCTGATGCTGTGTCGCCGCGCGAATGGTCCAGCGCGCCTGGGGATCCCACACGCACACGTCGGCATCGGCGCCCTCGGCAAGACAGCCCTTGCGCGGATACATGCCAAAGACGCGCGCCGGGTTCTCGCTCATCAAGCGGCAGAGATCCTCGGGGCCCAGTTGCCCTTCAAAGCTCGTGGCAATCGCGACGGGACGATGCTCCACACCGGGCCCGCCGTTGGGAATCGCACGGAAATCGTCGCGCCCACGGTCCTTTTGCCCGTGCAGGTTAAAGCTGCAGTGGTCGGTCGCAATCGTATCGATCTCGCCGGCCACAAGCGCCTCGCGCAGGGCTGCACGGTCACCGGCATGGCGCAGCGGCGGGCTCATCACATACTTGGCGCCCGCAAAGCCGTCCTCGCCCTGCTCCAGATAGCAGGTGTCGTCGAGCATCAGATACTGGGGGCAGGTCTCAACATAGATATTCTTCTGCCCGCGCGCTTTGGCAGCACGGATGGCCTCGAGCCCCAGCTTGGTCGAAAGGTGCACCACGTTGACCGGAGCGTCCCCGGCCAAGTGCGCCAGATACAGCAGGCGGCTCACGGCCTCGGCCTCGCACACATCCGGACGGCTGAGCGCATGGCCCTCGGGCCCGTGGATGCCCTGCTCAAACACGCGCTTCTGCAGCTCATTCACCAGCGTACCGTTCTCGCAATGCACGCACAGTATGCCGCCGAGACGCTTGAGCTCCTCGTGCACCTCGAGCGTCTCGGCATCGTCCAAGCGCAGGTGGTCGTAGGCAAAGTAGGTCTTAAACGACGACACGCCCGCCTCGCGCATGGCCGAAAGATCGGCGCGGTTGCGCTCATTCCACTCGGCGAGTGCCATATGAAAGGCGTAGTTTGCCGTGCAGGTTCCGTCGGCGCGGCGATGCCACTCGGCAAGGGCATCGGGCATGGTCACGCCGCGATCGGCCGTCGCGTAGTCCACGATGGTCGTCGTACCGCCGCAGGCAGCCGCACGCGTGCCGGTCTCAAAGCTATCGGCCGTCCAATCCATGCCAGTCCAGCACTGCATGTGCGTGTGGCCGTCGATAAAGCCGGGAAACACCCAACAGTCGGTGGCGTCCTGGACGGTATCGCCCTCGGCAGGCTCAATCGCCGCGGCAATCCGCACAATCTTATCGCCATCCATGGCAAGATCAGCGCGGCGAAGCCCCTGGGGCGTCACGAGGGCGCCGTTTTTGATGATGATCATAATTGCTCCTTATTGATTGATGCAGTTGGCCACGCGATCAAAATACGAGCAGGCGGCGATATGCTCCGTTATGCGTTGCTGCCCCTTGGCGGTATCGACGTCCCACAGCTCGTAGGCACGCGCCTCGACCAGCACCGCGTCGACGCGACCTTTGAGAATCGAGCCCCCGCCGTCCTTGCCCTCAAGACGTATGAGCGCATCGAACAGTTCCGCCGGAAAGAGCACCGGACTCGAAGGCTCACCGTTGCACGCAAGACGCACCGGATGCTTGCGGCCACGCTCGTCAAATGCACGAACCATAGCCTCAAAAGAATCCGAACTCACGAGCGGCTGGTCGCCCGGCAAAAAGAGGCAGCCTTTCCAGTTGCGTTCGACTCCCCACGAAAGGCCCGCACGGACGCTTTCGCTGCGCAGCTCGCCATCGTGCAGTACACACGGGCAATGCTTGTCCTCGCAAATCTGGACGACCTCGGGCCAACGCGTCGAAACCACAACGTCAAAGCCCCGGGGAACCGAATCGATAGTCCGGGCAATCAGCGGCTCGCCATAGATATCGGCAAGCATCTTGTTAGAGCCAAACCGCTTGCCCTCGCCCGAAGCCATAATGACGCATCCAAGTTTCATGGTGATACCTCCCCTGAAACCATCGTACCCATAACTCGCGCCGCGGGCATCCACATCGAAAGCGCTTATCCCGCACGCCCGCGATGCAAAAAGGGGGCACCCCGCCGGTTGGCAGAGCGCCCCCTTTACATGGCTTACCTCAATCCGGCTTTAGGCCTGGAACCAACGGGCGGTATTGCGCTCGTCGAGGGCCTTGAGGGTAGCAGCGGGATCGGCAACCTTCTGCAGGAACATCATGGCTGCGATGGCGTACGGCTTGTAGCTGGCCTCCTTGTACATGCCCACACGGTGCATATCGAAGACGTCGGCGTTGACCTCGCCGTGCTCGCAGGAGACACCGGAGATGTCGGCGGGCAGCGGATGCATAAAGATGGTGTCCTGGCCGTTGGCGGTCTTTTCCATGAGCTCGGTCGTGGAGCACCAGTCCTGATGGGTGGCGTTCTGGGCGAGCAGCTCCTTCTCGAGCGCTGCGATGCCGGCGTCGTCGCCCTCGGCGTACAGGTTGGTGCGCTTCTCCATGGCGGCAAACGGAGCCCAGCTCTTGGGGATCACGATGTCGGCGCCCTCGAAGGCCTCGGCCATGGTGTTGACCTGCTTAAAGGTGGTGCCGGACTCGGCGGCGTAGCCCTTGGCGCGCTCGACGACCTCGGGCATGAGGTCGTAGCCCTCGGGGTGGGCCAGGGTGACGTCCATGCCAAAGCGGGGCAGCAGGCTGATCAGCGACTGCGGGCAGGACAGCGGCTTGCCGTAAGAGGGCGAATAGGCCCAGGTAACGGCAACCTTCTTGCCCTTAAGGTTCTCAAGACCGCCAAACTCGTTGATGAGGTAGAGCATGTCGGCAGAGGACTGCGTGGGGTGGTCGGAGTCGGACTGCAGGGAGATGAGCGTGGGACGGTGATCCAGAACGCCATCCTCGTAGGCCTGCTGGACAGACTCGGAGACCTCGGCCATGTAGGCGTCGCCCTTGCCGATGTACATGTCATCGCGGATGCCGATGACGTCGGCCATGAAGGAGATCATGGTAGCGGTCTCGCGGACGGTCTCGCCGTGAGCGATCTGGGACTTCTTCTCGTCCAGGTCCTGCAGCTCAAGGCCGAGCAGGTTGGCGGCCTTAGAGAAGGAGAAGCGCGTGCGGGTGGAGTTGTCGCGGAACAGGGAGACGGCCAGGCCCGAATCGAAGATCTTGGACGAAACGTTGTTCTCGCGCAGCTCGCGCAGGGCGTCGGCGACGATGTAGAGCGCCTTGAGCTCATCGGTGGTCTTATCCCAGGTGTGCAGGAAGTCGCTGCCGTACATACCCTTAAAATCGAGGCCGTTCAGCTGCTCGACGAGCTCGGTAAACTTGGCGTCCATGTAAATGTCCTTTCTAAAGGTGAAATAATCGCAATGAGTAGATGTGCCCCGGCATGCGCGTGTGGCTAGAACATGCCGAGCACTATGACGAGGACCCGCTACCGTTGAGGAAGCATGGGAGATAACGACCGCGGGCCCCAAGTCAACAGAAGGTGCCGGGGACACGATCGGCCCCCGGCTCAACAAGATCGAGGAATGGGACTAGTCGATCTTGTTGTTGGTCAGACCGGCGCGGAACACGGTGGCATCGCCATCGGCCTGGCTCGGATCGTAGAGGTTCAGGGCAGCCACATACATGGCGGCAGCGGTGACCAGGTCGTCCTTGTAGGTGACCTCGTTGGGAGCGTGAGCCTGAGACTCGGCACCCGGGCCAAAGCCGACGCAGGGGATGCCATAGCGGCCCTGGATGGAAACGCAGTTCGTGGAGAAGGTCCACTTGTCGCACAGCGGACGACCGGTGCGCTTGTCCATGCTGGGCTCGCAGCCGATGCGCTCGTCACCAAACATGGCCTTGTGGGCGTCGACGAGAGCCTTGACGTGCGGAGCGGTCTCCTTGTTGATCCACGTGGGGAAGTAAGCCTCGGTCTCGTAGACCTCGCCGGTCCAGGACGGACGGTCGTACATGTACATGGAGACCTTCACGTCGTCGCCGTACTTCTTGGCGGCCGGCAGGTTGCGGATCTCGTCCAGGCAGGACTCCCAGGTCTCACCAGCGGTCATACGACGGTCGATGGAGATGGCGCAGGAGTCAGCGACAGCGCAGCGGCTGGGGCTGGTGTAGAAGATCTGGCTGACAGTGCAGGTGCCGCGGCCCAGGAAGCGGGCATCCTCGTAGTGCTCGGGGTTGTACTTGGGGTCGAGCATCTTGACGAGACCCTTGATGTCGGTCGACTCGTCGCAGCCGTTGTTGTTGAGGGCGCGAACGTCGGCGATGATGTCGGCCATCTTGTAGATGGCGTTGTCGCCGCGGTCGGGAGCGGAGCCGTGGCAGGAGGTGCCGTGAACGTCGACGCGGATCTCCATGCGGCCGCGGTGACCGCGATAGATGCCGCCGTCGGTGGGCTCGGTGGAAATGACGAACTCGGGCTTAATGCCGTCCTTGTTGTAGATGTACTGCCAGCACATGCCGTCGCAGTCCTCTTCCTGGACGGTGCCGACGACCATGATCTTGTAGCCCTCGGGGATAAGACCCATGTCCTTCATCATCTTGGCAGCATAGGTAGCAGAAGCCATGCCGCCCTCCTGGTCGGAGCCGCCGCGGCCGTAGATGATCTCGTCGGTCTCGTAGCCCTCATAGGGATCGGCATCCCAGTTCTCGATGTTGCCGATGCCGACGGTGTCGATGTGGGAGTCGATGGCGATGATCTTGTCGCCCTCGCCCATAAAGCCCATGACGTTGCCCAGGCCGTCGACCTTGACCTCGTCATAGCCAAGGTTCTCCATCTCGGCCTTGATACAGGCAACAACCTCGCCCTCCTCGCAGGACTCAGAGGGATGGCTAATCATTGCGCGAAGAAAACGCGTCATATCAGCACGGTGGGACTCAGCAGCGTTTTTAATTGCCTCGAAATCGAGTTCCTTAGTCATAACAGTCAACCTTTCTACAAGGGTTTACCTACAGGTGGATTTCTTTCAGATAGATCACTTGTGCCAAGCAGCGTGAGGTCGAGTACCCGGCAAGCAAGTAAACGTAGGGTGGCGGAGCATATGTTTGCTCCGTCGCGAGTTCCGCACGAGCCGGAGAGCACTTAATGTGCTCTCCGTGCGAGCAGGACTGTCCGAGCAGGGAGCAAACATATGCTCCGTCACCCGGACAGGTCATCCTGCTAGCAAGTGGGATACTCGCCCTCCCAGACGATGCGACGGTACTGATCCGGGTCCGTGTCGCCCTCGGTGGAGAAGCAGAGCACGGAGCTCGTCTTGTCCAGGCCGATGAGCTCCTTGAGCTCGGCGTACTCGGGATCGAGCATGAGAGTCTCGACCAGGCCGGTGGTCACAGCGCCGGACTCGCCGGAGATGACGCGCGGGTCGCCCTTCTCGGGAGCGCCCAGGGTGCGCATGCCGCGAGCGGTGACCCAGTCGGGGCAGGACACGAAGGCGGTGGTGTGGTTGCGCAGGATATCCCAGCCCAGGATGTTGGGCTCGCCGCAGCACAGGCCGGCCATGATGGAGGGCATGTCGCCGTCCACGATGCGCGGATCGCCGTCGCCGGCGGCAGCGCCCTTGTACAGGCAGGCGGCAGGAGCGCACTCGACCACGACGAAGGTGGGCGGGTTATCGGGATACAGGTTGGTGAAGTAGCCCACCACGGCGCCGGCAAGCGAACCCACGCCAGCCTGGACAAAGACGTGCGTCGGACGGTTGATGGCCATCTCGCGCAGCTGCTCGGCAGCCTCGGAAGCCATGGTGCCGTAGCCCTCCATGATCCAAGACGGAATCTTCTCGTAGCCCTCCCACGCGGTGTCCTGAACGATGACGCCGCGCTCGCAGGCGTCGGCCTCGGCGGCGGCCATGCGCACGCACTCGTCGTAGTTGACCTCTTCGATGGTCACCGTGGCGCCCTCGGCGGCGATGTTATCGAAGCGGGGCTTGGTGGAACCCTTGGGCATGTGCACGACGGCCTTCTGGCCCAGCTTGTTGGCAGCCCATGCCACGCCGCGGCCATGGTTGCCGTCGGTGGCGGTAAAGAAGGTGGCCTGGCCAAAGTCCTCGGCCAGCTGATCGGAGGTCAGGTAATCGAAGGTGCAGTCGGCAACGTCCTTGCCGGTCTCGTCGGCAATGTAGTTGGCCATGGCAAACGAGCCGCCCAGAACCTTAAAGGCGTTGAGGCCAAAGCGATAGCTCTCGTCCTTAACGCACAGGTTGGAAAGGCCCAGGCGCGCAGCCTGACCATCCAGGCGGGCAAGCGGAGTGACAGTGTACTGGGGGAACGACTGGTGGAAGGCACGGGCCTTCTTCACGTGGTCGAGGCTCATGATTCCCAAGTGCTTGTCATCGCTCTTGGGCATCGTGTTACCCGCCCACTGGATCTTATCGGCCATACGGTGAACTCCTTAAGTCCTCTCTTGCCGGCCCCCGCATACGCGTTTCAGCCCATTCCCATTCATACGACTGAACTTTTATGTGGATGCCAAACAAAAAGTTTGTTAGTAATGTTCTATCACACTTTTTGGTTGGTATACCTAACGAATTGTTTGTTGCCGCAATCGGTACTTTTTCGCCGCCGAACGGTCATGAATTGCCTTGTTGATGGATTTGTTTGCGGTCATGTGTGGTTTATGGCACAGTGAGCCCAAACTAATTTTTAGGAAGGCACCTATGACCCCCGCACAGATTGAGTTTTATAAGCGCCTTGCACACGGCCTGGCGCTCCAATTTGGCCCCAACTGCGAAATCGTCGTCCACGATCTGGAGACCGAGGATGTGGACCACTCCATCGTAGTGATCGAAAACGGCCACGTCAGCGGACGCAAACTGGGTGACGGCCCCAGCCATATCGTGTTTGAGTCCATGCACGAGGGCGCCACCGACGTACACGACCGCGAGCCATACCTCACCAAAACCACCGATGGCAAGCTGCTCAAGTCCTCGACGATCTTTATCCGCAACGATGAGGGCAAACCCGTCGGCATTTTGGGCATCAACTTTGACATTACGCTTATGAAGGCTTTTGAGCGTTCGCTCGACGCCTTTACCGGCACCGGCGGCACGGGCTATACCGAGCCCGAGCCTATTACCAAGAACATCGGCGACCTGCTCGAGGACCTGCTGCACGAGTGTGAGCAGTTTGTGGGCAAGCCCGCGGCACTCATGACCAAAGACGAGCGCATTCGTGCCATTGGCTACCTCGACCGTCGCGGCGCCTTTCTCATTTCCAAGTCGAGCGAGCGCGCCTGCGAGTTCTTTGGCATCTCCAAGTACAGCTTCTATAGCTACCTCAATGAGGCCAAGGCGGCGGCCGGCGACAAGTAGGTACTCGCCCGGATTGCCCCTCCCCCTTTTGGGTGCGAGTTCTGGAAAGCACGAATCCAAGACCGGGCCGCTTGGGAAGTTCCATATAATCGATGTCATTAGTATTTCGAAAGGATGGAACAGAATGGCGTTGAGCAAGGCATCATGCACCGGTCGCGGATTGATTCCGGCAATTGGTGGACATGTGCACCGCATGTTCGATGAGGGTGAAGACGACCTGTTTTCGCTAAGCCTTGACGACGTGATGGATGATCGCCCGTGGACCGCCGACGAACTCATGGGCGGCGGGGCTCGCCCGTCAAGCCCCGATCCCACACTTGCGCCTAAGCCCGTATCTGTGCCGACTCCTGCGCAGTCGCCTGTTTCGACGCCAGCGCCTACGCCCGCACCCACTTCGGCGCCCACGCCCGCTCCCCGCCCCGCAAGCGACCCGTCCGAGACTGCGGCATTTCTCGCTGCAGCGACGCAGGGCAAATCGGCCGACAGCACCGTTATGTACAGCGCCCAGCAGTTGCCTGTTCCTGCGGCACGCAAGCCTCCGGTCGCAAGGCTCGATGAGCCCGTTGCCCATCAGGTTGCCTACGATTCCTGGGCTGCAGCCGATCTGGATGAGACCTCTACCGGCATGCCGGCGCTCGATGTTCCAGTTAACCCGCTTTTTGCCGCCAACACGAGCGCCGCGGACTATGAGGGCGGTGCGGCATATTCCGATTATTCCGATGGCTATGCTGGCAACGGTCGCATCGAGACCGAGGATTATGACACCGCATCGAGCGATTATCTCAACGATCCGTACGCTGCCACGCCTGCACCGGAATATGACCCGGAGGCCGCGCCCGCACCGGCATATACCAAAAGCACGGGCGAAGAGCGCTTCGCCGATTATTACGCCGAGGAAAAGGCGCTGCGTTTCTCGGAATTTCCGCAGGCAGTCAAGGTTGCCTTTATCGCCATTATCATTGCCCTGCTCGGCGTCATTGCGTTTGAGGGATTCCAGCTGTTCCGCGGCCCCACCCAAGCGGAGTCGGAGACCCAGCAAAAAGAGGACGATAACCAGTACCTGGACATCAACACCCTCAAGGGCGACCCCAACGACGGAGACGACGAGTAGCGAGAGCTGAAGGCGGCCGCAGGATCCCGCATCCAGCACCGGCTTCTAAGTGCTGTTTTGTCATCCAGCCACACTTTTCCGAAGTTTTAAGGTGCCTATTTCGACACTTTTCCGGATGAAAGCCGAATAATCACTTGGGAAACTAACGCCGTTCACACGTCATTTCACAGGCGGCGTTTGATTTCCGTCCGTACACGCCGATAGACTTCCTCTTGCCCGCAAAGAGCGGGCGCGTTTTATCCAGAGTCGGGGTAGAGAGTTGGCTCCACGATCCCGACGCCAACCGGCCAAGAGGCACGGTGGCCCTGCCAACATCGATGAAAGGAGTCCGTATGGACAATTTCTCCGTGCGCAGCGAGCGCAACTTCCACAACTTGGACGCACAGCCAAAACCCATGCATCTTCTGGACAAGCCGAATGGCTACGCCTCGGCCATGATCAAGAGTAGTCTCTCCCACCAGATGCGCTTTACGGTGCAGGTGCTCGAGAAAGAGCTCTGCGACGCCGGCGACCCGCACGTGCTGCAGATCAAGCTGCTCGGAGACGACTTGCGTGAGCCGTCTAGCTGGAAGCTCTTTGCCGACGGCGCGTGCGTCGCAAGCGGCTCGGGCGACTTTGCCCGCGAGTGCTTCTGTGAGGGAGCTGAGGTGTTCCTGGACCTGTGCCGTGACGCCGTACGCGCGGCCGAGCTGCGGCAGTGGAGCGAAAGGGAGTATGAGCTGTTGAGTGCGGCCCGCGGGATTGCGATGGTGTAGGCAGACAGACCAGACAGCTCGTCATACTGGTTGACGCTTCGATTCAAACAGCAGTGCGAAGTCGCGCTTACAGCCCTGCCATGCCAAACCGAATGGCGTTCTCAAAAGGCCTACCTCCCCTCCGCCTTCAGCCTCAGCAGCAGGTCGCCCAGCTCGGGGCACTTGCTAGAAAGGCGCGTCTGAGCTCGCTCGCCCATCCCCCACCGCTGGCGGACTTCCTGGGCGCGCGGGCTCACGCGGTAGTCCCCGTCCATCACCTGCTTGAGCAGCTTGGCGGTCACGCGCGCATCGGCAAGGGCGCTGTGGGCGTGACCCGTCGACTCGTCGAACTCGATGCCAAACCACGTCGCCGCGTCACTCAAAGAGACGCACCCGTGGCTGCCCACGTCCATGATCGAGGTGTAAAACGCCTGCAGGTCGGCCCAATCCGTAGGAAATGCGGAAAGATCGATGTGCTTTGCCTGGCACTCGGTCAAAAGCTGTCGACGGTCCGCCCCGCTCCAGCAAACTACCTGTGCGGAGTAGCGACCGATCCAATCGCTGAGCCTTTTGATTACCATGTAGAGCGGATCGGCCATCGCAGTGTCCACGGCCGATATCCCCGTAAGCTCGCGGACGGAAAACGCAACGCCTTCGGTAAATTCCGTCTGCACAAACTGCGAGAACTCGCCCATAACGTTGCCGTGGTAATCGAGCTTGACGGCGCCGACCTCGATAATCTCATTACGCAGCCCACGTCGCTGGCGCTGCTTTGGCACCGGCGCAAACTCAAAGTCCAGCACAATCTGGCGCGCAAAGTTCGTCGTATCGATAGCCGAGATACACGGCGTCTTTTCAGCTGACACGGTTAGGGCCTTTCTCCGTTGCTTGCCGCTTGTTACATAAGCGGCTACATTGCCGTAAGGTTAGGCGCTCGTGCGGACATGAAATCGGAGCGCAATGCCACGCGCGCCAGGCACACGCCATGCAGACGGCCCCAAGAGAGTCGCCCGCTCTATTCAAATGCATGAAAAAGATTTAGGCCCGGTGACTTGAATCAGCGGTCATCCCGGGCCCATCAGAGCTCGTAGAGCTCTTGGTTGCTTTGGTCTCGCTCTTCACGGCGCTTATCGAACTTTCCGAGGCACTCAAGCAGCATTCGAAGCATAACAAGTCGCTGCCATTAAGGCACTGACCTCTTGACCAAGCAACGGCGCTGCCCAGCTATCACCCTTGGGCTGCCGTCAACTTTATTCTATCCGCGAGCATCTGGTTTACCAAATGGATTTTCGGTAAAGGAAGCACGGCACGCCCGCAAAACCACTACGCCCCAAGTGCCGCCATGGGAATCACCGCCACGCCGTCGTCGCGTGTGTAGGCAATGCTCCCCTTTCCAACCACGACCGCCAAAAACGCCGGCGCGGCATTCTGGGCGGCAGGATTGGAGAGCACTTTCCTCTCCAGCGCCTTGAGATTTCTCGCTCCATCGCCTGCTTTCGCATCACTCAGCTTGACCTCGATGGCTCCCCAGCGCCCGTCGTGCTCAACGATCAGATCGACCTCAAGGCCCTTCTCATCTCGGAAATAATGGACACTGTTGTCGACACCGCCGTAGGTGGAAAGGAACACGCGCACGTCGCGCAGGACGAGATTCTCAAAGAGCATCCCCAGCGTTTGCATATCGCCAAGCAGCCGCTCAGGGGTAGCCCCCAGCAACGCCGCCGCAAGTGACGGGTCACAGAAGTAGCGCTTGGGGCGCACGCGAACGCGGGCCTTCGAGCGCATGGGCGGCTCCCATCCGCACAGGTCCTCGGTCAGCTTGAGCCTGTTGAAGAGGTCCAAGTACGCAGCGATGGTCCTCTCGTCGGGGCCCGCCTCACCGTACGAGGCGTCCTTTACGAGCGTCTTGTACGTGACAGCCTGGCTCTCGTTCATGGCAAGAGCTCGCAAAAGGCCGTGTGCAAGCTCGGGCGACATACCCTCGTCCAGCACGTTGACGTCGAGCACCGAGTGCACGTACTGGCTTGCCGTCTCTCGCGCAAGATCTTCCGAAAGCCCAAGATTTGCAGGCCAACCGCCCCTGCAGCACCAGCGGGCGACGTCATCCACCGTGCTCTCGCGACGCTGAGGGGCAAAATCCTCGCCCTTAAAGAGGCTTGCCAGTGACACGAGCGGCTCGCCGTCGCCCGACTCACACAGGGCCATGGGGCGCATTGACAGACGGGCGATCCTACCCGTGCCGGAATGACGAACATGGCTGCGCTCCTCGCTTTTGAGCGCGGTCGAGCCCGTGAGCAAAAGTGTCCCCCGTTCGTTGCCGCTCGCGTCCACGAAACGCCGGGCGGCATCCCAAACCTCGGGCACCTCCTGCCATTCATCGACCAGGTGTGGCGCATCGCCGATGAGCGCCAGGCTTGGGTCGACCTCTGCCGCCGCACGCTGCGCAGGCTCATCGAGCCTGGAGACGCTCGCCGAGCGAGAGAGCGCCGTCCAGGTCTTGCCGCACCATTTGGGGCCGTTGATCTCCACACAGCCAAACGCCCGCATAAGGGTGTCGAGGCGCTCCTCTATGAGCCGGGGCCTATATCCCTTTTGGGTCAATCTCTTTGGTGCATCCATAGACGGCCGTCCCTCTCTATCACGCGATATGCGAAATTACGCCATTCTCAATGCTGATTTTACGCTACTTTCAATGTAGTTTTTACGCCATGACAGATGTAGTTTTTACGCCATTTTCATTGAAGGTTTTACGCTTGGCATCCTTAGCGCGACCCATTCCGAGCATCACATCAGAGCGTGCTTGGTTATCTCCGCTCGCACATCTCGGCAAACGAAATCAGCTTGGCATCTCCCCTGCTCGCCGCAGCTTCCTGACATCCTTGCGTAAAGCCTCGCTTCGAGAAGATCGCATAGCTTTTGTGCTGCCGTCTAAAGAGCTCGCTGCGGTGCACGAGCTTTTGCAGCACGTCTTCGCCCACCGGTTCATTGCGCCATTTGCACTCCGCAAACAGCGCAGTGCCCTCGCCATCGTCAACAATCAAGTCGATTTCTTCCTGCGTATGCGTGCGATTATCCGTCCCCCACCAGCGCCCGACGCTCGCCGGAACCACATCGAGCTGGCCCGCTCGCGCGAGTTCGTACACGTATTGTCTGCATATAAGCTCAAAGACCGTACCCATGTAATCCGATACGTGTGGCTCAATGCGCTTATACGCCATCTCGGCCATATCGTTTTGAATCAGCCCGATGTTCTGCGGAACAAACTTGTACCAGAACCTAAACATCTGGTCGCTCAGCAGATACACGGCTCGCTTATTGCTCGTCTCGTTTAGGGGCAGCTCGCGCTCGACAATCCCAAGCGACGCCAGCTTATCCACATAGCTCTTTACGTTGCTCGCAGGGATTCCCGTAGAGCTCGCAATCTCCGAGATCCTCGAGCGCCCCTGGGCAATTGCCTGCACGATCGCATCATATTGCTCGGGATTGCGGCACTCTTGCAACAGCAGGTTACTCGGCTCCTCAAAGAGATAGCCCGTAGGAGTAAGAAAAAGACGTTTGATGTTGTCCTTGAGCGATACGGCAGGATCGACTTTCTCGATATATGCAGGAATGCCGCCCGTCATGCCATAGCAAACTGCAGCGTCTTCGCGACTCATGCTCTGCCACAGGCCGAGGGTCGTCATAAAATCGAGCGGCATGATCTTAAACTGGGCCGTACGCCTACCGTATAGCGGGCTCTCGTAGCCCAACACCTGTTCCTCCATAAACGAAAGAGACGAGCCGCATAGAATCAGCATGAGCCTGGTCTCTTTGTACAGGTGATCAATCTTGTCTTGCAGCAACGAGCTGATCTCGGGATTCGATTGGGCGAGATAGGGATACTCGTCAATCACGACAATCAAACGTTCCGTGCGAGCCATGGTGGCCAATGCATCAAACGCCTCGTCAAAACTACGAAACGACACGCCAGCAACACCAACGGAGCCCGCAAGTATCGCCTGGCTAAAGCCATGCAGGTTTGCCTCTGCATTGGTACGACGAGCTTGAAAGTAAATAGCCTTCTTGCCTTGGATAAACTCTGTGATAAGACGCGTTTTACCCACGCGACGGCGGCCGTAGATTACGGGCATCTCAAAGGAGCCCGTGCCATACAGTCGATTGAGCTCGGACATTTCCGCCGTTCTTCCGATAAACATAGGGCCATCCTTCCTTTACGTTATAGCTAGCTATATTATACCTTTCTATAATATAGCTAGCTATAACGTAATTCGACAAGCGGAGCACGCAAAAGGAGCGGTACACCAGCGCACGTGGACCGTTCCGGAAAGCGCGTCCCGTTCCGAGCGGCAATTCCGGGTCACGGTTTCCTCAGGTACAAGACGACGATCCGCAGCCCTTATCACATGCCTTCAAACATGCAATCCAGAAACACAAAACAGCAGATAGATTGCTCTTTTTCAAAAAAGTACACGTCCCAAAACTTACCAAGACTTCATATCTAGCTACCGTTCAAGGTCGCCGATTACCGCCCACCGATTCGGATGTAAAAATGTCGCCGAAAACAGGCCATCTACCTGCATGGTTAGATTTTGGTCAGCTTTTGGTCAGCTGAGCGGCAAGTTCCAGCTGATACGTTTTTGCTACCCAAAAGGAGGCGGTAGCTCATGACCCATTGCAATGACCAACTCATCGATCAACTGCTCACCCAAGCCGAACAAGAGGGGCGCTGTCTGATTCCCCCGAGCGCGGCGATCCGAAAAGCGCTCCTTCGGCGCATCGGCAGCACGGTCGTCTCCCCCATGCCGGGATTGTTCGCGCGCAAAATGCGCTGGGATGAGCTAAACCGAGCGCAGCGTCATTGCGAGATTATTCGCGCCCTTGCGATCATCCACCCCAATTGGACGTTCTGCTCGTTTTCGGCAGCTTGCCTGCTGGGGCTCGAGGTCTCGTGGCGACACCTGAATGTCGTGCATGTTTGCAGCTCGACAAAGCCGTCGGCTCGCCCGGGCGCACATATTCAGCGGCACCAGATTGAGCCAGCCGGAGCAATACGCAGAGCCGGCATATCGGTAACGCCGCCCATCCAAACGGTCACAGATTGCCTGCTGCAAACTGGTTTCGCCGATGGCATGCCCATTGCCGATTCGGCGATCCTAAAGCTCGGCCTTGCGCGGGAACAGCTGATGGAGGCCGTTGAGCAACGAGCGACTGCCCGCAATGATCGCGCGATTCGCACCGCCCTCACAACGCTTCGATATGCCGACGCCCGCGCCGAGAGCGGCGGGGAATCGGTCACCCGAGCCGTCATGATCGAGACGGGCTTTGCGCCCGACTGGCTTCAATACGAGTTGACGGACCCCTTCGATTCGGCCAAGCCCATACGAACGGACTTTGCCTGGGAGCGCCAGGCGCGGGAACTCACGCTGGGCGAGCTCGACGGGCTCATCAAATATACCGACCAGACCATGCTGGCCGGACGCACCACCGCCGAGGCGCTCGTTGCCGAACGACAGCGCGAGGCGCACCTATCGCTCTACGGTCACCCCCTGCTGCGCTTTACCATGAACGAGGTCCGCTCGGCAGGAATGCTCGCCAAAAAGCTGCAGACGGCAGGCATCCGGCAGACCGCGCTGCCGACATGGCTCAACGACGTGGAGCTGTAGGGGCTGCTGAGCTTATGCCCGTCTGCTTGGCAAAGCGGGACACACTTTCCGGTTGGCAGCGCCCGCGGAAACCAGGACCCAGATTGAGTGCTCAAAACGGGATGCGCTTTCCATATGGCATGCCTAGCGGAAAGCACGACCCGTTCCGAGACCGAATTCCGGGACGCCGTTTCCGCTTGAGGCTTCAACCGGAAAATGCATCCCACGCTGGAGCCATATTCCGGGACACAGTTTCCGCCTGAGGCCGATCCGGAAGTTGCACCCCATTCTGAGGCATGATTCCGGGACGCAGTTTCCGTATGCGGAGGCGCTCCAAACAAAAGGCCCCGGCTCGCGATGGAGCTGGGGCCAAAGGCGCAGCATATGTAGTTGATGCTGAGCGCGAACAGCTCGTCAGTAATGACCGTCCGCGCTCCACCCTACCCGCGGTTGCGGACGCGGCTGTAGGGCGTATCCACCATGGGCAGATCCGGACGCAGCTTGCCGTCAAACGCGCGGTAGGCGTTCTGCACGGCGGGCGCCGTGGGAATCGTTGCGATCTCGCCGATGCCCTTGCCGCCGTATGCCACGGGCAGCAGCTCGTCCTTCTCCACGTAGATGGCATGGATATCCGGAATCTCGGGCGCACGGAACAACCCGAGCGTACCGTACCTTGCCTGGGGTACGCAGTCCTTGAGCGGCCAGTCCTCGGTAAGTGCGTAACCCATGCCCATGAGCACGCCGCCTTCAATCTGACCCTGGATGGAGATGGGGTTGACCACCTTGCCGGAATCGTGCGCGGCATAGACCTCGCTCACGCGACCGTCATCATCCAGAATGACCACATGCGTGGCAAAGCCGTAGCAGATGTGGCTCTTGGGGTTGGGAACGTCGGCGCCCAGCTTGTCGGTCGGCTCCAGGTACACGTAGCCAAACTCGCATCCCTCGAGCGCCTTGATGGCGGCCGCAGGATCCTGAGGATGCATACCCTGGCCGGCGACGAGCTCCTGCGTGCGCAACTGATAGACGCGGCCGTCGTCATACTCGATCTTGACGCCGTCGCCATGCGCACTCACGGGAGCGGCGGGCGCAGACTTGCCGGCCTCGATATCAAGCATGGCATCGCGCAGCAGGAAGGCGGCACCGCGCACGGCCTCGCCGGTCACGACCGTCTGACGCGAGCCAGACGTGGTGCCGGAGTCGGGAGCGTTCTCGGTGGAGCACTCGCCGTTGGCGATGCAGCGAAGCGGCAGGCCGCATGCCTCGGCAACGTCTTGCAAAAAGACGGTGTTACAGCCCTGGCCGATGTCGGACGTGGCGGCGTAGACCACGGCGCGGCCATCCTCGATGCGGATCTTGCAGCGGCCGGCATCGGGCAGGCCCACGCCCACGCCGGCGTTCTTCATGGCGCAGGCGATACCGGCGTGTCCGGGATGCGCGTAGTAGGCATCCTTGACCTCGAGCAGCGTCTCTTTAAGCGCCGTGGAGCAATCGGCAATCTGGCCGTTGGGCAGAACCTCGCCCGGCTCGATGGCGTTGCGGTAGCGAATCTCCCACGGATCCAGGCCGACCTTCTCTGCCAGCAGGTCGATCAGGCTCTCGAGCGCAAACTCGGACTGGCAAACGCCAAAGCCTCGGTACGCACCGGCGGGCGGGTTGTTGGTGTAGTAGCCAAAGCCGCGAATGTCGGTGTTCTGGTACTTGTAGGGGCCGACAGCATGCGTACAGGCGCGCTCGAGCACCGGGCCGCACAGCGACGCGTAGGCGCCGGTATCAAAGTTGATCTCGCAATCCAAACCGGTAAAGTTGCCCTCGGCGTCGCAACCCAGCGTAAAGGTGCCGTCCATGGCATGACGCTTGGGATGGAAAGCAAGCGACTCGGCACGCGTGAGCTTGCACTTCACAGGACGCTGGAACTTATAGGCAGCGAGCGCGGCCAGATGCTGAATGGACACGTCCTCCTTGCCGCCAAAGCCGCCACCCACGAGCATGGTCTCTACAACCACGCGCTCGGGTTCGCTATCCCAGCCAAACATGTGGGCACACTCTTTGCGCGTATCGTAGGCACCCTGATCGGTCGACTGCACCTTGACGCCGTTCTTGTACGGGAAGGCCACGGCGCACTCGGGCTCCAAGAAGGCATGCTCGGTAAAGGGCGTGGTAAAGCGCTGCGTCACGGTAAACGCGCTCTCCGCCAGCGCCTTGGCGGCGTCGCCGCGCGTCACGTGACGGCTCTGGCACACGTTGTCCTTGAGCTCCACCGTGTTGCCAAAGGCAAAGAAGCTGTCGTGCAGGCGCGGGGCGTCGGCAGCCCTGGCCTCGGCGATGTTGCGCACGGGCTCCAGCGGCTCGTAATCAATCTTTACGAGCTTCTTGGCCTTCTCGAGCGTCGCTTCGTCCTCGGCAACCACCAGCACGATGGCATCGCCCACGCAGCGGGTGATATCGCCCTGAGCGATCATGACATCCCAGTCCTGGATAAGGTGGCCGACCTGGTTGACCGGCACGTCCTCGGCGCGCAGGATGCCCACCACGCCGGGCAGGGCCTCGGCCTTGGAGGTATCGATGGAGAGCACGCGGGCGCGCGGATACTTGGAGCGCACAGCGCTGGCGTAGGTCAGACCCGGCTGATCGAGCTCGTCGATGTCGTCGGGATACTTGCCCTCGCCGAGCACCTTCTTGCGCACGTCAATACGGAAGGCGCGCTTGCCCACGCCGTAGTCGTCGCCGCGCTCCAGATCCTCGTCGATCTGCTTTTCGCCACGGAGCACCGCAGCTGCCAGCGAGATGCCCTCGATAATCTTCTTGTAGCCGGTGCAACGGCATACATTGCCGCGGATGGCGTACTTAATCTGCTCCTCGGTGGGCTCGGGGTCCTCGGCGATGAGCGCTGCACCCGCCATGACCATGCCGGGGATGCAAAAGCCGCACTGCACGGCGCCCACGGCGCCGAAGGCGTACACGAAGGCCTCGCGCACGTCCTCGGGCAGGCCCTCGACGGTCACGATGTTGCGGCCGGCGGCAAGCGCGGTGGTCAGCACGCAGGCCTTGACGGCCGCACCGTCCACGTGAATGGTGCAGGTACCGCAGGCGCCCTCGGAGCAGCCGTCCTTGGCGGAGTGAATGTGCAGGTCGTCGCGCAGGTAGCGCAGCAGCGGTTTGTTTTGGGTCGTCGTGCGCTCAACGCCGTTAACGGTAAAAGTGAATTCCTGTGCCATGGTGATTCCCTTCTACACGCCGGCGGCGATGCCGGTGCGGTCGTGGATAGCGCCATGCGGGCAGACGACGGCGCACATGCCGCACGACAGACAATCCGCGCCATCGATATGGGCGCAGTTGTCCTCGATGCGGATAGCGCCGGCGGGGCACTTTTTGGCGCACATGCCGCAACCGATGCAGCTCGTGTCGCAGATCTTGCGGGCAATGGCGCCCTTATCGGTGTTGTTGCAGCGCACCAGGATGTTCTGGTAGCCGGGAACGAAGGCAATCACGCGCTGCGGGCACGCCATGCCGCACAGGCCACAGCCCGTGCACTTGGAACGATCCACGCGGGCGATGCCGTCGACCAGTGCAATGGCACCGTGGGGGCAGGCCGTGACACAGGCAACACAGCCAATGCAGCCTTCGCTGCAGCGGGCGTCGCCGCCTGCGGAAGCACAGCCGCTTCCGCAGGCAACGTAGGCC
>NZ_JBCOIL010000008.1:41708-86849 GCF_040926265.1 Collinsella aerofaciens
ACACAGCCAATGCAGCCTTCGCTGCAGCGGGCGTCGCCGCCTGCGGAAGCACAGCCGCTTCCGCAGGCAACGTAGGCCACGTTATGTTGAATGGATTTGGCCATAAGAGACTCGCCTATTTCTTAAGAAGGTACGAATAGTTGTCGCGCACAGCCCTGATGGTCAGGCGGACGGCCTCGGGAAGACCGGTGTTGACGGCATCGACCGAGACGGTGCGGACCGTGCCGGCGACGCGGACCTTAAAGTGATCCTCGTCCACGGCCAGGAAGCCCTCGTTCTCGGAGTTCTCCATGTCCTGCTCGCTCCAGAACAGGGTGAGCTTGTCCTTGTAGGGACGACCCTCCTGGTAGGGGCAGAACACGGCGCAGTTGCCGCACTCGTTGCACATGCCGTCGACGTGGACGACCTGATGCTTGGCCAGGCCCGGCACCTTAATGGCAACGTTGGCGCGGTTGGGGCACACGTCGCAGCAGACCTCGCACACCGAGCCGCAGCCCAGGCAGCGGGTCTTGGTGCAGTTGCGCTTGTCGCGGCACAGCGACCCCTTGCGCTCGTAGCAGGTGTCCTCGCGGCCGGCCTGCTCGTTGCAGTCGGCGTACTTGTTAAAGTCCACGCCGGCGATGGCACGGGCGACCTCGGCGGCGTCGGCGATAGCCTCAACCACGGTGGCAGGACCGCGACGGCAGTCGCCCGCAGCCCAGACGCCCTCGACGCCGGTGGAGGTGGCGGCAAGGCGGCCGCGACGGTCGTGCTCAACGCCCGCGGCGTCGTACAGGCTGGCATCGATGCCCTCGCCAACGGCGCAGATCACCGTGGTGGCAGGAAGCTCGACGGTCTCACCCGTGGCGACAGGGCTGCGACGGCCGCTTGCATCCGGCTCGCCAAGCTCCATAACGTCGCAGGTCAGCACGGCGCCGTTAAGTGCCTTGGGCGCCAGCAGCTCGCAGAACTCAACGCCATCGGCAAGAGCAAGATCGAGCTCTTCCTCGTCGGCGGGCATCTGCTTCTTGGTGCGGCGATACACCAGGCGTACGTTCTTCACGCCAGCCAGGCGCTTGGCCACACGGGCCGCATCCATGGCGGTGTTGCCGGCGCCGATGACCACGACGTCCTCGCCCAGCTCGAGCTTCTCGCCCTTCTTGGCGGCCTCGAGGAACTCCAGCACGTCGAGCTCGGCACCCTCGCCCAGGCCGGCGGAACCGGGCATCCAGGCACCGGTGGCCACGACAACGTCGGTAAAGCCCTGAGCCTTGAGCTCTTCGATGGACTCCACGCGAGCATTGAGCTGCACCTTGGCGCCAAAGGCCAGGCAGAGCTCTGCGTCGTGGGAGATATCGTCGCTCGCAATGCGGAACTCAGGAATCACGTGACGGACCACGCCGCCGAGCGAATCGCGGGCCTCGAAGATGGTGACGGGCACGCCGGCACGCGTCAGGAAGAACGCCGTCGCCAGACCGGCCGGACCGCCGCCGATAACGGCAACGTTGCGCTCGCCGTCGTTGGCGATGGCCTGGGCGCGCAGCTTGGGCAGCACGGCGGTCATGGCCTCGCGGGCGGCCTTGAGCTTGCTGGCGCGGATCTGGGCGCCCTCGGGCTCGTAGAACGCACGCTCGCAGGCACGGCCGCAGGGATGCGGGCAGATGGTGCCGGTAATGAACGGCAGGGCGTTGCGCTCGATGATGATGTTGAGCGCATCCTCGTAGCGGCCCTCGTCAACAGCCGCCAGGTAGGCGGGAATATCCTGCTGGATGGGGCAACTCGTGCGGCACGGCGTGGTAAAGCAGTCGGAAAGCGGGCTCTTGCCGGCGACCTTGCGGTCGGGCAGCGAACGCAGCGGCTTCTTGTAGAGCGGGTTGGTGAGCGAGTCAGCCTGGATCGCGGTCACGGCGTCGAGCGAGACGCCCGCGAACGGCTTGCCATCCAGGTCGGTAAACTCGCCGGCCATCTGGCTAAAGCGCTCGTAGCCACCGGGCTTGAGCACGTCGGTCGCCAGGGTAACGGGCCAAATGCCGGCATCGTACAGGGCGCGGATGTTGTAGACCGTGGCGCCGCCGGAGTAGCTGATGCGCAGTTTGCCATCGAACTGCTCGGTAATGCGGCGGGCAGCCTCGATGGTCAGCGAGAACAGCGAACGGCCGGACATGTACATCTCGGTGGAAGGCAGCTCGTCCCTGGTCACGTCGACGGGGAAGGTATTGGTCAGCTTGACGCCAAACTCCAGACCGCGCTCGGCGCACAGGGCAATCAGGCGCTCGAACATGGGCACGGCATCGGCCCACTGCAGGTCCTCGCGGAAGTGCGTGTCATCGAAGACGATGTAGTCAAAGCCCAGCTCGTTCAGACGCTGGCGGGCAAACTCATAGCCCAGCAGCGTGGGGTTGCACTTGATGTAGGTGTTGAGGCCCTTCTCGGTAATCAGATAGGTCGCGATGCGCTCAATCTCCGCCGGTGGGCAGCCGTGCAGGGTGGACTCGGTGATGGAGTTGGAGACGCGTGCCGGGATGGACTCGACAAACGCGGCGTCGACATGCTCAAACTTGTCCAGGTTGGCGAGCGCCCAGGCACGGCACTCGTTCCAGACGTCAGAGCCGCTGGCGTTCTTCATGCCCTCGATGTAGGCGTCGACCTTGGGGCTCTTGATGCCCTCCAGGTCATAACCCACGGACATGTTGAAGACAAAGCCGTCCGGGCTGCCCAGGCCGTACTCGCGAGCGATGAGGTGGCAGGCGAACCATGCCTTCACGTACTCGGCAAAGGCTTGCGGAACCTCAAGCTCGGTCGACCACTCGCAGTTGTAGCACTCGTCCTGCGCCACGATGCAGGGCTTGTTCACACACTTGGAGAGCTCCTCGCCGTCCATAACCTGAACGGTCTTGAGCTCAAAGAAGCGGGAACCGGCCACGTAGGATGCCACGATGTTCTGGGCAAGCTGCGTGTTGGGGCCGGCGGCCGGGCCAAACGGAGTCTCGATGCGCTCGTCAAAAATGGGAAGCGCGCCCTCCTGGTTGGTCGTGACCATCTTGCGCACGCCAAAGACGGCGCCCTGGGTCTTGTGCTCCTCGATGATCCAGTTCATCAGCTGCGAAAACGGGATCGGCCTCATGATGTCGCTCATAGTGAGCTCCTCTCTGCAACGCCCGGCGAGACCGCGCGGCGGGCGCAAATACGGTGTAGCGCTAGCACAGCGCCGGCGACCCCGCGGAGGTCGCCTATACGCGCGTCGGATGCGGCGAAACATCCGGCGCGCGTGAATCTACTTGTAATTAGTAGGCGCGATCGTTGAGCGTGCTCCAGAGCTTCTTGGACTCAGCCATGGTCCACGCGTTGATCTTGTCCTCATCGATACCGACAAACTCGCGATCCTTGTACAGGACGCGGCCGTTGATGATGGTGGTGCGGCAGTTTTTGCCCATCATGCCAAAGAGCATGTGGCCGTCGATGTTCTCCTCGCTCAGCGGCGTAAAGGGCTTGTAGTCCATGACGATGACGTCGGCGGCAGCGCCGGGCTCAAGCACGCCGAGCTTGCGATCGAAATACTTGCTGGCCATCTTGGCGTTATTCTCGAACAGCATGGTCATGGCCTCGCACCAGCCCACGTTGGGCATAGCGGCGTTATGGCGCTGAATGATCAGGAAGACCTTGAGGCTCTCGAGCATGTCGTGGGTGTAGGCATCGGTGCCCATGCACACGGGGATGCCGCGGCGGAAGAACTCGAGCACGGGAGCGCAGCCCACGGCGTTACCCATATTGGATTCGGGGTTGTTAACCAGCCAGGTGCCGGACTCCTTGACGATATCCATCTCGGCGGGCGTCACGTGAATGCAGTGACCCAGCATGGTGTCGGGACCGAGCAGGTTGTGCTGCAGCAGGCGCTCGACGGGGCTGATGCCGCCGCGGTTGAGGCGGGAATCCCACACATCGTTCATGCCCTCGCACACGTGGATGTGGAAGCCGGTCAGGCCGTTGTTGGCCTCGGCCATCTTATCCATAGTCTCGTCCGACAGCGTAAAGGTGGCGTGACCGCCAAACATTGCGGCGATCATGTGGTTGTCGTTATCGCGACGCTCCTTGGCGGCCCACTGGGCAAACTCGGCGTTCTCGGCAATAGCCTGGTCGCATTTTTCCTGACCACGGCGGTCGGAAACCTCGTAGCACAGGCACGAACGCATGCCCAGCTCCTGAGCGGCGTCCTTAATGGTAAAGAGACTGCCCGGAATCTCGCAGAAGCTCGCATGGTGATCGAAGATCGTGGTGACGCCGTCGCGGATGGAATCCAAAATCGTGGCATAGGCGCTTGCCTTGGTGCCGTCGAGCGTCAGGTTGTCGTCAATCTTCCACCACTGCTGCTCAAGATTCTCCAGGAAGTTGGTGGGGTTGCAGCCCTTAATGGCAAGACCGCGGGCCAGACCCGAATAGATGTGGGTGTGGCAGTTGATAAGTCCGGGCATGATGAGGTTGCCCTGGGCGTCGACGTACTCGGCATCCGGGTACTTGGCTTTGAGCTCGCGCTCGGGGCCCACTTCGACGATCGTATCTCCGTCAATAGCGACCGCACCGTTGGGAATGAACGGAGTCTGAGCGTTGCGGGTAAAGACGGAACCGTTAGCGACCAGAAGCATAAATGCTCCCTTCAACATCAGAGGCGGGGTTTGACACCTCTGACATGGCGGAAGTGCGAAGCGCCGGCCTACACCGGAAACGGGCCCTCTCCCGTCAACGCTTCACCAAAGGGACAAGCCCTTTGAAGTGCGGCCTATCGCCGCATGACGTCGGCGGACGAGGCGATACGTCCGCCGACGAATAGCACCGAATTGGTTACTTCTTGCTCTCAGGCAAGACCAGATCCACGGCAGCGTCCTTGGCGGCATCGATGTGCTGAGCCACGACCGGCGTCTGCGGGAGGATCAGATTGAGCACGATCGCCATGATGGCGGTGGGGGTTACGGCATTGGAGCCGATGACGGTGGACACCCAGGCGGGCATACCCTCGCCGGCAAGGCAACCGCTGGCCATCCAGATACCCAGGCCAAAGACGACGGAGGTGCCGACGATGGTGGTAGTGCGCTGCGTGAGGCCCTCGCGGGTGAACATGCGCACGCCGTTCATGGTGATGGTGCCAAAGACGCCGACGGTCGCGCCGCCGATGACGGGCTGCGGGATAGCGGAAAGGACGGCAGAGAGCTGCGGGAACAGACCGGCGATGGCAAAGACGGCCGCAATGATCACAAAGACCCACTTGTTGACGACCTTGTTGGAGCAGATGATGCCCACGTTCTGGCCAAGGGCGCTGGTGGGAAGACCGCCCAGCAGACCGCCGACCATAGAGGTGAGGCCCTGGGACACGATAGCGCCGGAGAGCTCGCGCTCGGTGGGCATACGGTCGATGGAGCCCAGGCAGGCGGCGGAGACGTCACCGATAACCTGGATGGCAACCATGGGGAACACGACGGCGAGGGTAATGCAGACCTCGGGATCAAACTCGAGCGCGTAGGGCATGAGCTTGGGAAGAGCGAAGACCTGAGCGGTGGCGACGCTGGAGAAGTCGATCATGCCAAAGGGGATGGAGACGATCATGCCAACGATCATGCCAAAGAACACGGATCCCAGCTTGAGCGTGCCCTTGCCAAAGTTGGCGAGCGCAAAGACCACGGCGAAGGTGATAAGAGCGACGCACCAGGCCTGCGGGGTGCCCCACAGCGGCGTACCCATACCGCCGGCCATATACTTGACGGCCGTGGGATACAGCGAAACGCCGATGGAGAAGATGACCGTACCGGTCACGACGGGCGGGAACAGCCACTTGATCTTGCTGTAGGCCAGACCAAAGAGGACCGCGACGGCGCCGCCGACGATCTCGCCACCCAGCAGCGCACCAAAGCTAAAGCCCGAGGCACCCATGGCCTGCAGGGCCGGCAGGAACGCGAACGAAACGCCCATGACGATGGGCAGGCCGCCGCCGATGCGACGGAAGGGAGCGAAGGCCTGAAGGGCCGTGTCGATCGCCGAAAGAATGAGCGCGACCTGGATGATGTCGGTACTCTGCTGGCTATTAAAGCCGTAGACGCCGGCCATGATGACCGCCGGGGTAATGATGCCGGCAAACGATGCCAGTACGTGCTGAAGGGCACACGGGATCATTTCCTTAACGGGAGGCATGCCTTCGCGAGTGAACAGGGCTTCAGTGCCGTTCGTAACCG
Organism: Collinsella aerofaciens; assembly: GCF_040926265.1. GTDB lineage: Bacteria > Actinomycetota > Coriobacteriia > Coriobacteriales > Coriobacteriaceae > Collinsella > Collinsella aerofaciens_BB. The sequence goes on from NZ_JBCOIL010000008.1 coordinate 47,906, forward strand.
TCTCCTGGGTCATTTGACCACCAATCCTCGAAGTAGTTGTTTTCGCATCTGACGCTCTATTGTGACGCAGTGCGGGGTTGAGGTTGTGCCTTCATTGCATATCGTATTAAAGATGATTCTCATTCTCAATAATAATTTTTTGTTATCAGACTATTCTTCAGCTGAAATTACGCATTTCCGCAGGTCAGGAAAGTGTCTGATCAAAATAACATCTAACATTTCTTTTGGTCAACCGTTTACCGCTAAATTCCTACCGTTCGTCTGCATTACGCAATGTACCTGCGGATATACGAGATGATGGGCAGCGTGTTACCATGAGAAAAAATTGTTATGAACATTTCCGATTTCACCCAAAGGAGTTGCCCGTGAACGAGACCGTACGTCGCTTTTTGCCGATGGTCGATTTTCTGGAGCAGATACTCGGCAAAAACAGCGAAATCGTGCTGCACGATTTCTCGGATCCCGACCACGCCATCGTCGATATTCGCAACGGCATCGTGAGCGGCCGCAAGGTCGGCGGTCCCGCCACCGATCTGGCACTCAAGATCATGCACGACCCCAAGTATCGCGACCTGCCGTTTATTACGGGCTACGAGGGGCGCGGTGCCGGCGGCAAAACGTTGGAGTCAGCGACGTACTTTATCCGCGAGAATGACGAGATCGTCGGTATGCTCTGCGTCAACACCGATCTCTCGACCGTGCGCTCCATCAACGCCATGGCGCAGCAGCTCATGGCGTGCTTCGACGCGGCGCCAACGCGCACGGAGCCCGCCCCTATCGAGGTCGAAAGCCTTTCGGAGTCCACACAGGAGCTCATCGACCGCAGCATTGCCGAGCTGCTGAGCGCTCGCGGGCTGGATGTGGCGTCGCTTGGTCAAAGCGACCGCGTGGACGTCATTCGCCACCTCAACGGCAACGGAGTGTTCATGCTCAAGGGCGCCGTAGCCTGCGCCGCCACCGCGCTGGGCATCTCGGAGCCCAGCGTCTACCGCTACCTGCAAAAAGTCCGCAAGGAGGGCTAACGAGCAAAATGGAGCGCGGCTCCACAAGCGATCCGTCACTTAACAAAAGACCCTGCAGCTCGCACTGCAGGGTCTTTTTGCATGTCATGTTTAGTTGTTGCCAACGCCTTAGAGAGCGGCGACGACCTCGATCTCAACCAGACCGCCGGCCGGAAGGGCGGCAACCTGGAAAGCGCTGCGCGCGGGGAACGGGGCCTCGAACTTGGAGGCGTAGATCTCGTTCACGGCAGCGAAGTCGGCGATGTCGGCCAGGTAGACCGTGGTCTTGACGACATCGGCAAAGGTGGCGCCGGCAGCGGTCAGCAGAGCCTCGACGTTAGCAAGGGACTGCTTGGCCTGGGCCTCGACGCCCTCGGGCAGCTTGCCGGTTGCGGGGTCGATGCCCAGCTGGCCGGACAGGAACACCATGTTGCCGGTCTGGATACCGGGGGAATACGGGCCGATGGCTGCGGGTGCGTTATCGGAAGACACGACGGTCTTGCTCATGTTTTTCTCCTTACGATCAGATAGAGAGCGTGAGCGCGGCGTTCGCACCGGGAGGCACAATTCGGTCTGAACACCGCGCTTGATTTGGGATAGTACTCAAGGTTTCCGCGCGATGCAAGATTATTATCACGTTGCGAGAATAATTTATCGCCCAACGGCACCTGTCGGCCGCTGAACGGCACGACCGGACGGTGAAGCTCAAAATGATCCGTTTCCCTCCGTCCCCATCGGATCAGGTAATCCATAGGGGACGGAGGGAAACGGGTCATTTTTGCTGCAAGGACTGCTGAAGACTTTATCCCGCTTGGAGCACGGGCATCGCCCGCCGCAACAGCACCACTATACTTTTGAGTATCTGAGCATTTTGAAAGGCAGGATATGACCGCAACCGCCAGTCGAACCACCAACCGCAGACCCGAGCTTTTGGCGCCCGCCGGAGGGCCCGAGCCCTTTGCCGCCGCACTCGCCGCCGGGGCAGACGCCATCTACTGCGGCATGGGCAGCTTCAACGCCCGCCGCAAGGCCACCAACTTTACCGACGAGGCCTTTGAGCAAGCCTGCCGCGCCGCACATCTAGCCGGGTCGCGCGTCTACGTCACGGTCAACATCGTCATCAAGCAGTCCGAGATGAGCGATGCGCTGCAACTCATCCATCGCTGCTCCACGCTGGGCGCCGATGCCTTCATCATCCAGGACTGGGGCCTGTTCTTTGAGGTCAAGCGCACGATGCCCGGCATCGAGACGCACATCTCAACCCAAGCAAACATCCACGACGACCGCGGAACCCTTTGGTGCCGCGAGCAGGGCGCCGACCGTGTGACCCTCTCGCGCGAGCTTTCCATCGACGAGATTGCCGCCATTCACGATGCCGCGCCCGATGTGGACCTTGAGGTCTTTAGCCATGGTGCCATCTGCTTTTGCTACTCGGGCCTGTGCCTGCTTTCGAGCTTTGCCATGGCGGGACGATCGGCCAACCGTGGCATGTGCGCCCAGCCCTGCCGCCTGCCCTACAAGCTGATCGACGAGAACGGTCGCGCACTCTCCCCCGCCGGCCGCGAGCGTGCGCTATGCCCGCGTGACACCAACACTTCACAGCTTGTTCGCCGTCTGTATGACGCCGGCGCCGCGTCGCTCAAGCTCGAGGGCCGCATGAAGGCGCCCGATTACGTGTACTCCATCGTTGATGTATATCGTCACGAAATTGACGACATGCTATCCGGAGCCACCGTTGCCAAGGACGAGGAAGCCGCCCGCCAGCGCCAGCTCAAGCGCTGCTTCAACCGCGACTTTACGCACGCCTACCAAGACGGTACCTCGGGTGACGAGATGATGAGCTACGAGCGCTCCAACAACCGCGGCCAGATCGTGGGCACGGTGCTGGGCAGCCGCCCGGCCAACCGCGATGTGCGCGGCCTCAAGCCCGACGACCGCCGTCGGCGCGCCGCCATCGCCCGCATTGAGTTGTTTGAGCCCGTGGGCAAGGGCGACCTGCTGGAGCTTCGCCACGATAACGAGTTTGACCAGTTCCTGACCACCATTGCCGCCGATGATGCCGCCGCCGGTGACATCATCGAGTGCCGCGTGCCTCGCAGCATGCCCGAGGGCTGCCGCGTGCGCGTGATTCGAAGCCAGCGCGCCATTGACGCTGCCGGCGCCGCGCTCAAGCGCGATGTGCTGCGCCGCCGCGCCGTAGACGTGTCCGCTGTGGCACGTCTGGGCGAGCCGTTTACTGTCACACTCACCTGCTGTGACAACCCCATGCTCACCGCCACCGCCACGGGCTTCATCGTCGAGGCCGCCAAGACCCGCGCCGTCGAGGCGGCAGACCTGGTTGAGCATGTGGGCCGCATGGGCTCCTCGCCCTTCGAGGCAGCGAGCTTTGATGTGGCGCTCGATGAGGGCTGCGGCATGGGCTTCTCCGCTGTACACAAGGTGCGCGCCGCCGCTTGTAAGGCGCTGGAAGAGGCCATTCTGGCACCGTACGAGGAGCGCGCGAAAAATCTCGAGTTGCCGGTGCTCGACAAATGTACTCGCCCCATGCCCGAGCACTACCGCGACGAGCCGCAGATCTGCGCCACCGTCACCTCGCTCGAGGCCGCCGAGGCAGCCCGCGCGGAGGGTGCAACGCGCATCTATATGACCACCGACGCGCTCGAGGCTGTCGGACTCTCCCCTGCCGATGCATTTGAGCAGGGTATCGTTCCCGTACTCGACGAGGTCTGCCGCGCCGTCGACCACGAGCGCGTCGATCCTTGGATCAATGCCGGAGCCACCGTCGCCGTCGGCAATATCTCCGAGCTCGCCGTAGCCGCTCATGCCGGCGCCACGGCCGAGATTCGCTCTTGCCTGCCGGTGCACAACACGCCCTGCATGGAGGCGCTTGCCGAGCGCGGAGCCGGTGCGTTTTGGCTCTCGCCCGAGATCACGCTCGACGAGATCATCTCGCTCGGCGCCGCCGCGCCCGCAGCCCTGGGCATCACCGTCTTTGGCCGCCCGCGCGTTATGACGAGCGAGCACTGCATCCTGCAGGTGGCCAATGGCTGCATCCACGATTGCGCCAACTGCCGCCTGCGCGCCCGCAAGCTGTCGCTCAAGAATATCGACGGCAAGGTCATGCCCGTACGCACCGACATCCATGGCCGCTCTCGCTTGTACGACGCCTACCCCATCGACCTTACGCCGCAGGTACCACAGCTGCTCGATGCCGGCGTGCGTCGTCTCATGGTGGACGGAACGCTGCTCGAGACGGATGAGGTGGGCCGCGCCGTCGCACGCGTCCGTCGCGCCGTCGAGGCCGCGCAAACCGGCCGCAAGCCCGCTACCCGCCTGCGCGGCGCCACCTCGGGCTGCATGTTTGTGGGAATTAGCTAACCGAAAGGCTTACACGTGAACGAAGAACCTCAAGTCCTCTACTGCGACGCCTGGCTCATGGCCATCGATAAGCCCGCCGGCATGATCGTCCACGGCGACGGCACCGGCGAGCGCACGCTCACCGACTACGCCAGCGATCTGTTGCTGGCGATGGGCGACGGCTTTGCCGCGACTGACATGCAGCCGCTCAACCGCCTGGACCGCAACACCACCGGCGTGGTGTTGTTTTCGCACGACAAGCAGACGCAGCCCGCCTTTGACCAGATGGTGATCGACCACGCCTTCGAAAAGCACTATCTGGCGCTGGCCGAGGGCAAAATCGACTGGAACGAGAAGCTCATCGACAAGCCCATCGCCCGCGACCGCCACGACAGCCGAAAGATGCGCGTCGGCGCCAGCGGCAAGCCGTCTCAAACGCGCGTGAAGGTACTCAAGCGCCTTAAGAGCCGCCGTGGCCTGCCCACACGCTCGTATATTGATGTCGAGCTGCTCACCGGCCGCAAGCATCAGATTCGCGTGCACCTGGCGAGCGAGCGTCATCCCCTGGTTGGCGACGACCTGTACGGAACGCCGCGCCCCTGCGGCCTGATGCTCCACGCCCACAGCATGTCCTTCACGCATCCCGTAACCGGCGAGCATATCTATATCGAAGCCCCCTGCCCCTGGGAGCCCTAAAACCTGCCGAAAAGGGACAGGTTTATTTTGGCAGGTTTTATCTGGACAAACGTCAAAACCACCACGATGGCTCAGCCGTGGCGCCAAAACGTCTCGATCTGTAACAGTTAAAACCCGTTTTCCGGTCTGTCTGTTACAGATCGAGACATTCGAATCTCCCTCAAGGAAAAATCTCAATCTATAACAATAACTCGGCAAAATCGGTCCCAGATGTTACAGATCGAGACAAAGGGACGGCGCGGTTCGGAAGAATCTCAATCTGTAACATCTAACCCACTTTTAACGGTCTAGTTGTTACAGACTTAGACAAAACGGCAGACAACAAAAGCGGCATCGCCCATCGAGGGTGTTGCCGCTTTTCTATTGAGGAACCTAAATGGTTTTGACCTTGCCCTGTCGCTAGACCGTGATGACGTTGTCCATCGACTGGTACTTGGCTGGCACCTCGCCCGCGGTGATAACCGTTGCGTCACGGAAGTCCGCGATTTTTACGGGAGCCACCATGCCAAACTTACTGGCGTCCGAGATTACGAAGCGTTTGGCGGTATGGCGCATCGAGATACGCTTGACTTGCGCTTCCTCGATATCCGGTGTGGTGAGACCTTGCTCGACGGCGATGCCATTGGAACCCCAAAAGCCGCAGTTGAAGTTATAGCGGTCCAGGGTTGCCAAGGCGTCGGGACCGACGAGCGCCTCGGTCTCGGGCTTGAGCTCGCCGCCCAGCACCACGGTGCGCATGCCGCGCACAGCGAGATGCTGAGCATGGAGCACGGAATCAGTCACATAGGTGACCGATTCGAGATGCGGAAGATGCTCGATGAGTCTGAGCGTTGTCGAACCCGAATCGATGTACACAAAGCTCTCGGGCTCCACGAGCGCCGCGGCGCGGGCGCAGATACGCTCCTTGTCGTCGTTATGGAGATCGCTGCGCTCATTGATCGTTAGGTCGCGCGTCACGTGCGCGCGCTCAAGACTTGTCGCGCCACCGTGCACCTTGGCGATACGGTGTGCGCGGTCGAGCGTCTGCAGGTCACGGCGAATGGTGGACGCCGTCACGCCCAGGGCCTCAGCAAGCTCCGGCACGGTAACCGAGCCGGTCTGCTGCACCATCGACACGATCTCGTTGAGCCTATCTTCCGCAAGCATCGCTTACTCCTCCTCGGGGTACACGACTCCCCAATCGGCGCGGAGCTTGGTCATCAGCTCCATAACATCGGAAGCATAGCCCAGAAGCTCGCGCTTAGAATCATCGCCGGCAACGGCCTTCTCCAGGTCGGCCATCTCGTAGCACAGTGCGTAGGCCTCGGTGCCAGTGTGGACCTCCTCGCGGTGACCGTCTGCAGTCCACACGATGGTCGCATGGTCGGCACGCGGATACTCGTTGACCTCGATATAACACTTGTCGAAGCTGATAACCGAGCGCTTGGGCTGCTTGGAGTGGAGCGTAAGGCTCACGACGCCCAGCTGCTGCTCGGCGTTACGGCAGACAATGCCACCTGCGACGTCAACGCCAGTCTCGCAGGTATTGCCCAGCGAAACGACCTCAGCGGGCTGGCTTGCCATAAAGAGGCGCATGACGGACAGGGCATACACGCCAATATCGAGCATGGCGCCGCCGGCAAGGCTGCGGCTGTAGAAGCGGTTGGTCAGGTCGCCGTACTCCTTATAGCTGCCAAAGTTGAGCTGGGCGAGGTTCATGCGGCCAAAGTCGCCCGCATCCATGCGACGGCGCAGCTCCTGATACAGCGGCATGTGGAGCACCGTGGTAGCATCCATAAGGACCACGTTGTGCTCGTCGGCGATGGTACGGGCCTCGTCGAGCTCGGCAGAGTTGAGGGTAATGGCCTTCTCGCAGAGCACGTGCTTGCCGGCGGCCAGCGCGGCACGCAGATAGGTGATATGCGTGTTGTGCGGCGTGGTGATATAGACGGCGTCGATATCCGGATCGGCATAGAGGTCCTCAACCGTTTCATAGACCTTCTCGATGCCATACTGCTCAGCAAAAGCCTGGGCCTTGGACAGCGTGCGGTTGGCGACGCCCGCAAGCTTGCGGCCGGCCAGCGCGAGGGACTGGGCCATTTGGTTGGCGATAACGCCACAACCGATCACAGCCCAGCGAAGCTCGGGAGCCGTAAAGATGTCGTTAGGGAACGGCTTATCCTGGACCGAAGCGAACGCTGCTTTTGCGGCTGCCGCGGAGTCGAGTGGAGCCTGCTTGGAATCTGCCATATGTGCCTCCTGAGTCATCGGAAGTTCTTCATTTCCAACAGCCTTATATTCGCACAAATGCGCGCGCATTTGCTTGTATTTGCGTGTTTATTTGTTTATCGGTCATTATTTAGCCATATTTTGCACATTTTTACGCGGTCATACGCATTAACACGCAATGCTATGCGCGATAATGCGCATGCGAGGATCCTTGTAAAGGATAAAGAAGCGGAACACCAAAGCCCAAAAAGGCAGAGCAGGCTGTCTTACTCTTCCCCTCTAGGGGCATCAGGCATCAATGGACCGTCCCAAACTGCCGACACATGGGGACTGTCCCCAACTGCCGGGACTACTCATTTAAGTCTGTCCCCAATGGGCACAATCACTCATGTAAGTCTGTCCCCAATGAGTAATTAGGGTACTCATTTAAGTCTGTCCCCAATGAGTAGGGATAGAAAAAGACCCGGGTGCCGTGGGGCATCCGGGCCTTTGCTAGCAACTTGATGTTGCGGGCAGCTTAGAACTTGTGGCCGCACTTCTTGCAGACGCGCAGCTTGTTCTTGCCGTCCTTCTCGTGACCGACGCGGGTAACCTTACCGCACTCGGGGCAAACGAGATTGACGTTGGAGGCGTCGATGGGAGCCTCCTGCGAAACGATGCCGCCCTGCTGGTTGGCAGCGTTGGGCTTGACGGCCTTCTTGACGACCGAAACGCCCTCGACAACGACCTTGTTCTCGGCGGGGAGAGCACGCAGGACAACGCCCTGCTTGCCGCGATCCTTACCAGAGAGAACCTGGACCTTATCGCCCTTCTTGATATACATATATCTCCCCTAACTACAGGGTCTCGGGAGCGAGCGAGACGATCTTCATGTACTTCTTGTCACGAAGCTCGCGAGCGACAGGCCCGAAGATACGGGTGCCGACGGGCGAACCATCGTTGTTGATGACAACGCAGGCGTTCTCATCAAAGCGAATGTAGGAGCCATCCTTGCGGCGGATCTCCTTAACGGTGCGAACGACGACGCAACGGACAACGTCCTTCTTCTTGACGTTGGCGCCAGGGGTAGCCTCCTGGACAGCACCGATGAACACATCGCCGATGCCTGCATAACGACGCTTGGAACCGCCAAGCACCTTGATGCAGCGAATCTTGCGAGCGCCGGAGTTGTCGGCGACGTTCAGCATGGTTTGCATCTGAATCATGGTAGATGTTCCTCCGAACTAAGAACCGAAGAGAGGTGCGCAGCCTTTATACGGCCCGTGGTATGCAAGCCAGGCATACGCACATCTTCGGAAACGTACAAGTCGTAAGAGCGACTGCTTATTTAGCGCGCTCGACGACCTCGATGAGGCGCCAACGCTTCATCTTGGACATAGGACGGGTCTCCATAACGCGGACGGTATCGCCCACGCCAGCCGTGCACTCCTCGTCGTGAGCGTGCAGCTTCTTGGAGCTGGTCATCATCTTGCCGTACTTGGGGTGACGCTTGCGCTCGGTGATGGTGACAACAATGGTCTTGGCACCGGAGACGGAGGTAACGACACCCGTACGGACCTTACGCGAGTTACGCGAATCAGTCATGTTCTCTCCTTAGGTCCTACTCGGCGACAGCGGACTTCTCCGCTGCGATCTCGCGGGCGCGCTGCTCCGTGAGGACGCGAGCGATGTCCTTCTTCACGGTGTTGACGCGAGCGGTGTTGTCCAGCTGGCTGGTGGCCATCTGGAAACGAAGGTTAAAGAGCTCGGCGCGCATTTCCTTCAGCTTCTCAACGAGCTGAGCGTCCGAGAGCTCACGAATCTCTGCGGGCTTCATTAGTTCTCCTCCTTGGCGGCGGCGGCGTCCTCAGCAGCCCACTTGGCCTCGAGAGCGGCCTCCTCAGCCATCTCCTTCTCGATGCGCTGCTCAGCGTTCTTGGCAGCAACAATCTTGGTCTTGATGGGGAGCTTGTGCTGCGCAAGACGCAGAGCCTCGCGAGCGACCTCCTCGGGAACACCCTTGACCTCGAACATGATGCGGCCGGGCTTGACGACGGCCACCCACTCCTCGGGATTACCCTTACCAGAACCCATGCGAGTCTCGGCGGGCTTCTTGGTGATGGGCTTATCGGGGAAGATCGTGATGTAGACACGACCGCCACGCTTCATGTAGCGGGTCATGGCAATACGAGCGGCCTCGATCTGACGGTTGGTGATCCAATGGGCCTCGAGAGCCTGGATACCAAACTCGCCGAAATGCAGCTCGGTATTACCCTTGGCCTGGCCCTTCATGGAGCCACGCTGCACCTTGCGGTGAAGAATACGCTTAGGGGCAAGCACTACTGACCCCTCCTCTCGGAGTTACGACGACGAGGACGGGAAGAGCCCTCGAGTGCAGGGTTGGGAACAGGCTGGCCCGGGAGCTTCTCGCCCAGGTAGATCCAGACCTTCACGCCGCAAGCGCCCATGGTGGTGCTGGCGACAGCCGTGCCGTAGTCGATCTTGGCACGGAGGGTGTGCAGAGGCACGCGACCCTCGCGGTACCACTCACGACGGCCCATCTCGGCACCGCCGAGACGACCGGAGCACTGGATACGGATGCCCTTAGCGCCGGCCTTGCGGGCGGACTGGACAGCCTTGCGCATAGCGCGACGGAAGGCAACGCGGCCCTCGAGCTGCTCGGCGATAGACTGAGCAACGAGGTTGGCGTCGAGCTCGGGGCGCTTGATCTCGACAACGTCGACGGAGAGCTGGCCCTTGGAAACGCCAGCGACCTTCTCGAGCTCGGTACGGAGGGTATCGATCTCGGCACCCTTCTTACCGATGACAACGCCGGGGCGAGCAGTGAGGATGATGACCTTCACCTTGTCGCCAGCGCGCTCGATCTCGACGCGGGAGACAGCTGCGCGGGAAAGACGCTTCTCGAGGTACTTACGAATCTCGAGATCGTTACCGAGGGTCTTAGCGTAATCCTTCTCTGCGAACCAGCGGGAGCGCCAGTTCTCGGTGATGCCAAGACGGAAGCCGGTGGGGTAGACTTTCTGACCCATACAGCTTTACGCCTCCTTTCGAGGAGCAACGACGACGGTGATGTGGGAAGTACGCTTCAGAATGCGAGAAGCGGAACCCTTGGCGCGGGGACGGATGCGCTTAAGCGTCGGACCCTCGTCAACATAGGCAGCGGCGACAACCAGGTTGTCGGCACGCAGACCGTTGTTGTTCTCGGCGTTCGCAACGGCGGAACGGAGAACCTTCTCGACATCCACGGCGACGGCGCGGTCGCAGAAGTGGAGGATGTCGAAGGCCTGAGCGACAGGCTTGCGGCGGATCAGATCGACCACCAGGCGGGCCTTGCTGGGGGAAACACGCACGTACTTAGCGACGGCGCGAACCTCGGTGGCCTCAGTTTCAATAGACTTAGTTGCCATTTACGGTTAACCCCCTATTTGGCCTTGTGGCCACGGAACGTACGAGTCGGCGCGAACTCGCCGAGCTTGTGACCAACCATGGACTCGGTAACATACACGGGCACATGCTTGCGGCCGTCGTGGACGGCGATGGTGTGACCAACCATCTCGGGGAAGATGGTGGACGCGCGGGACCAGGTCTTCACGACGTCCTTCTTGCCAGCCTCGTTCATCGCGGTGATACGCGAGAGAAGGCGAGTCTCCACGAACGGGCCCTTTTTGAGACTTCTGCTCATAAGTGCTTTCTCCTAAAACTCGGTATCCGAAATTACTTCTTACGGCGACGAATGATGTGCTGGTTCGAGACCTTCTTCTTCTTGCGCGTACGAAGGCCCTTCGTCGGCTTACCCCAGGGGGTAACGGAGGGACGACCAGAGGTGTGGTTCTTGCCCTCGCCACCGCCGTGCGGGTGGTCGACAGGGTTCATGACGGTACCGCGGACGGTCGGGCGCACGTTCATGTGACGCTTACGGCCGGCCTTGCCGATGACGATGTTGGAGTGATCGGCGTTGCCGACCTCACCGACGGTGGCGCGGCAGGTAACGAGGATGCGGCGCATCTCGGAGGAAGGCATACGGACGATAGCGTACTTGCCCTCCTTACCCATCAGCTGGCAGGAGTTACCGGCGGAACGGGCGATAGCAGCGCCCTTGCCCGGCTGGAACTCGACGGCGTGGATGAGCGTACCGACGGGAATGTCGGCGAGGGGCAGAGCGTTGCCCGGCTTGATGTCGGCGTCAGAACCGGACATGATGGTCTGACCGACCTCGAGGCCCTTGGGGGCCAGGATGTAGCGCTTCTCACCGTCAGCGTAGTGCAGCAGAGCGATGCGAGCGGAACGGTTCGGATCGTATTCGATCGTGGCAACCTTGGCGGGCACGCCGTCCTTGTTGCGCTTGAAGTCGATCACGCGGTAACGACGCTTCACGCCGCCGCCCTGGTGGCGGGTGGTGATGCGGCCGTTGTTGTTACGACCGGCCTTCTTGGGCAGGGGCTCGAGAAGAGACTTCTCGGGCTTGGTGCAGGTGATCTCGGAGAAGTCGGAGATCGTCTGCCAACGCCTACCAGCGGAGGTCGGCTTAAGGTGCTTTACAGCCATTACAATCCCTTTCAATAGGAATCCGTTAGCCATCGCAGACAGGGATTCGAGGTTCTGCCTCGGGTGCGATGACACCGGACGTATACACGGTTCCGGGCGTGTCCATTTTATACGCCCAAAACCTTGAGCTCCCGCCTCCCCTATTTGGGAGGCATGAGCTCACTCAACAGCAGCGAGTCTTAGGCCTGGTTGCCAAAGACCTCGATGGTGTCGCCCTCGGCCAGCGTGACGATGGCCTTCTTCCAAGAACGGGTCTTGCCGGCGACATAGCGCACGCGCTTGGTCTTGGGCTTGACCGTCAGGGTGTTCACGCGAACGACCTTGACGCCGAAGATCTCCTCGACAGCGTCCTTGATCTGATACTTGTTAGCATCCTTGGCGACCTCGAACGTGTACTTGTTCAGCTCCATGCCGGAGAAGGAACGCTCGGACACGATCGGACGGATGATGATCTCGTGGGCGGTCATTTATGCAAGCACCTCCCCGAAGTGAGCGGCGATGTCGGCGGGCATCAGCACGGCGTTGTTGTTGACGAGATCGTAGGTGTTGGCCTCGTCAGCGGTGATGATGAACGTCTTGGGAATGTTGCGGAACGACAGGTAGGCGTTGACGTCCTCATCGCGAACGATGATGGTCAGACGCTTGCCCTCAAGGCCGAGAGCCTTGAGCATGGCGACGGCAGCCTTGGTGGAAGGCTTCTCGAAGCCGTAGTCGTCGACGAGCACGAGCTCGCCATCGGCCAGCTTGGCGGACAGCGCGGAGCGCATGGCCAGCTTGACCTCCTTGTTGTTCATACGCTTAGCGTAGGAACGGGGCTTGGGGGCGAAGACGACGCCACCGTGACGCCACTGGGCAGCACGGATGGAACCCTGGCGGGCACGGCCGGTGCCCTTCTGACGCCAAGGCTTCTTGCCGCCACCGGAAACCTCAGAGCGACCCTTAGCGGACTGGGTGCCCTGACGCCAAGAGGCCATCTGGCACTTGACGATGTGGTGCATAACGTGGATGTTCGGCTCGATGCCGTACACCTCAGCGGCGAGCTCGGCCTCGGCGACCTTCTTGCCCTCGCTGTTCTTTACTTCAAACTTTGCCATTTAAGTGTTCTCCTTGGTATGACGCTGGGCTAAATGGGCTGGGCCCTTAGGCCATACGGATGGCGACGAGACCATTCTTGGCACCCGGGACAGCGCCCTTGACCAAGATGAGGTTCTGCTCGGCATCGATGCGGACAACGGAAAGGTTCTTGACGGTAACGCGCTCGTTACCCATGTGACCGGCCATCTTGACGCCCTTGAGGACGCGCGCAGGATAGGCGCACTGACCGATAGAACCGGGGTGACGCTGGAAGTGAGAACCATGCGTCATAGGACCGCGGCGCTGACCCCAGCGCTTGATGCGACCCTGGAAGCCCTTACCCTTGGAGGTACCGATGACGTCGACCTTCTCGACATCAGCGAAATCAGCGACGGTGACGACCTCGCCGACCTTGTGCTCCTCGCCGTTCTCGACGCGGACCTCACGAAGGAAGCGGACAGGCTCGACGCCAGCCTTGGCGAAGTGACCAGCCATGGGCTTGTTCACGTTCTTGGCCTTGATGTCGCCGAAACCGATCTGGACGGCGTCATAGCCGTCGGTTGCCTGAGTTTTAACCTGCGAGACAGCGCAGGGGCCAGCCTGGATGACCGTGACGGGAACGACGTTGTCGTCCTCGTCCCAAACCTGGGTCATGCCAATCTTGCGGCCGAGAATCATGCTGATCAAGATATGATCCCAACTCTCGCGTGGTCTTGGGACAATGCGTACACCACCGAGCGTACGCCCCTAGAGGACCACTACTTACACGACGTGCTCCCCAGCCTTGTATTTCGCCCGGACTACCTGACAACCCTATTAAGCAGGCATTTTGTCCAGCCAGAATACTCCCCTGGTTTCACACAGCTGTTTAGTATACACGGCTGCGGGCGTATCCATCGAGATTCATATTTCACTCACATTGTTTACGCAGGTAAAGCGCGCGGAGTCGCCTGGGGCCGGCAGAGCGGCGGCGAAATATATTAAGGTTGCTGCTCTGCCGGGCTTGGGAGACGACACGTTGACGCCTGCTTAACTCTGCTCGCTCAGGCTAAAGACTTTGTTGGGGATCCACTATTTGTTGGAGGGTGAATTTGCTTTGAAGCGGTTTGCCTTCCGCCTGTGGCTTTTTTGAATTGGCGGCTGACGCTGCCGCGACTTATTGCCAAGAGGACTTCAACACCATCGGCGCTCATGAGACGAGCGGGACACGGCGACCTCCTCAAGGCAGAAGAGGAAGGCCCGCGCTCCAGCTCCATTATCGCGGCATCCCGTTTCGGGGCGAAGAACTAGAGCACCGAGAACCGGATGAAATTGTACGTGCAGATCACGATGATGAGCACGAGGGCGAACACGTAGAGCTTATCGACCGCCGCCGAGTCCATCCGGCGCAGCAGGCGGCGCCCCACGACCGACCCAAGCACCGCCATCGCCGCCATGCCCAGCAGGACCACGGGGAGGAACGCGGGCACGCTGCCCGTGGCCAGCGTGTAGATGAGGCTCGCCGTCTGCGAGAACGCGATGATGAACAGCGACGCCTGCGCGGCGGGCTTGCTCTCCATGGCGAAGAAGAAGACGAGGATGGCCAGGTTGAAGGGGCCGCCGCCGATGCCGAGGAAGGACCAGCACGCCCCGGCGCAGAACCCTATGAGCGCCTGCGCCCACGCATTCTCGAGCTTGAGGCCCTTGATGCGCGCCTTGTTGAGCGTGTAGGCCAGCACGAGGACGGCGAGCACGATGAGCACGGCGGCCTGGACCGCGCCGACGAGCTCGGCGTCGGGGAACACGGACCCCAGCCGGTTGAACAACATCTTGCCGATCACGCCGCCCACCGCGGAGCTGACGGCGATGGGCGACATCGCCCGCGCGTCGATATCAGACTGCCCGCTCGCCGCGTTCTGCGCGAGCGTGGAGAGCGACATGATGAGCACCGACATGCTCGAGAGGAAGCTCACCGTGCTCACGCTCATGGCGTTCATCGCGTCGACCACGGGCTTGATGATCACGCCGCCGCCGATGCCACAGAGCGGCCCCAGAAGCGACGCCAGGAAGCATACCGCGAAGACCAAGATGTATTGAGGACCCATCCGAACAAGCTCCTATCGATCGAGCAACACCCTATGCAACGAATTGCAAGCGTTCGTATCATTCAAAACCGCAGCGTATGGTTGTGGACTTTTACATATCTCGAACGCTGCTGCGCGATATGTCCCTATTTACGCCGCTCATGCGGAGCACCGTTGCGCCAAGGGCTAGGCGTCCCCGCCAATCTGCCTGCCGAGTCCATCAATGGCCCGCGCACCGTCTCGACACGCCGCTAGTAGTTAGCGAAGTAATCCTGGTTGAAGATGCACGCGTAGACGACGTCGAGCAGCAGCGCGGTGGAAACGCTCATGGCGAAGTGCCCGATGTTGTCCTCGCGGTGCATCCGGACAGGAAGTTGATGGTCGCCACGTCGGCGACACCCACGGCGTCCATCACGGGCTTAATGATGATGCCCCGCCGACACCGCAGATGGCACTGATGGTAGAGGCGAAAAACGCAATGGCGAATACGATTGCTAGCATATGAAGCGCCTAGACTCTTCCCTACTTGTCAGGCATGGCTGCTGCGAGCGTCCGCTCAGCGCGCTCGCAATAGGACGCGGCGCGCCCCTCGTCACCCTTGTTCTCGTACTGAACCGAGAGCATCTGGCAGAGCAGGGCCTCTTCCATGCCAGCCGCCTCCGACAACGCGCGCTCCATCTCGTCGATATAGGCATACGAGCCCTTGAGGAAGACGTCATAGGTGCGACGGTCGGCACGCGCAGCCTCGCGATCACCGTGCTCCTCGAGGTAGGAGAGCACCTCGCGTGCGTGGGGCTCATCCCCGATCTCCACGTAGAAGGAGAACGCCTTTGCCGCCAGCGCGAGTGTCTGCTCCTCGCTCATCTTGAGCGAACCCATCTCGCGGATGATGCGCTCGGATGCCTCGACGTCATCCATGGCAAGAGCTGCGTTCAAGCGCATGAAAAGCACGTTGTACTTGGGGTACAGCACGCTAGTGAGCGGGCGGTTCAGGACCTTGAGGTAGTTGTTGAGGTCGCCCTCGCGCAGGTACGCCTCGAGCTTGGCGAAGGTTGTGCGCTTTTGGACCTCCATGTAAATGGTGAACCCGACCGCAACCACTACGACCACAATGCCGATCGTCTTCATATCCATGGATAGGCCTTTCTCTTAACGTTGGAGGCGCGAGGGCCGGGGGCGCTCAAGCATAACGGCGGGCGCACGTCCCGCCACCAACTCGCCGTCACGAACATATCCCTCTTCGCGACCAGCGAGCTCCTCAATCAGGCAGGCACGGAGCACGGCGATGCGCGCGGCGCGCTCCGGAGCGTCGATGAGGTCGTGCTCCTCACGCGGATCGGCGTCCAGGTCGAAATACTGCTCCACCCCGGTCCGTGTGAACCAGATGTACTTGTCATGCGGGGTCACGATCCACTGGTTGGACTGCTCGCGGCTGCCGCTGTGCTCGCCGTGCAGGTATGCACGGTTCAGCGGCGCGGCGCCGGTAAGCTCGCCCATGAGCGAGGCGCCCTCCACGCCCTCGGGCACGGGCAGGTCGCACGCCTCGAGGATGGTGGGCATAAGGTCCATGAGTTCCACCGTGCTCTCGCTCACGCCGCGAACGCGCTCGCCGCCCGGCACATCGACGTTTTTGCCCACGTGCACGATGAAGGGGATGCGCGCGGAGCCCTCGTAGGGCAACACCTTGCGAAAGAGACTGTGGTCAAAGAGCATCTCGCCGTGGTCGGAGCAGAACACGATCACGGTGTCGTGGTAGGTCTCGTCGTTCTCGAGCGCCGTGATGAGCCGGCCGATCTGGTGGTCCATATGTGTGATGCAGGCATAATAGCCCGCCATGGCCTCGCGGCGCAGCTCGGCGTCGCGGCAGCCGTGCACGCTGTCCAAGATCATGCCATCGCGCTCGGTGGCATCGGCGTCATCCCAATCGCCAGCGGCAGGCGCGCGCAGCTCCATGTCGCGGTACAGATCGAAGTAGGTCTGCGGCGCGTCGAAGGGCGGGTGGGGCCGCACGAAGCTCGTCATGAGGAAGAACGGGCGCGTGCGATCGCGGGTCTCCAAAAAGCGGATGGACTCGTCCACCACCCAGTTGGTGGGGTGCAGGCGCTCCTCGTAGGCCCAGGGATGGGTGATCCAGGAGTTGTTCTCAACGCCCGAACCGTTCACGTCGGCGAATTCGCCCAGTTCATTTTTGAGGAAGCGCATGTAGTCGTCGGAGACGTTCTGGTGCATCCAGTACGGCAGGTTCGCCTTGCGGTAGTGGCCGATGTAGCCGTCATGCAGGCGCATGTGCTCGAAGCCGCAGCCCAAACGCGGCGGATGCACGTGCATCTTGCCTACCACGGCGGTCTGGTAGCCGCCGTCGCGCATCTCCTGCGCGAGCATATGGTCGTACTCCCACGCGATACCGTCCTGGTAACCCACGCGGCCCGTGCCCGCGGGCGTCTTGCCGCAAAAGAGGGCGGCGCGCGCCGGGATGCAACTCGGGCAGGCGGAGTAGGCGTTCTCGAACAGCATGCCGTCGGCGGCGAGCGTGTCCAAGTAGGGCGTCTGCACGTCCGGATGGCCGTCGATACCCAGGCAGTCGCCGCGCATCTGGTCGCACATGATAAGGAGAACGTTGGGTTGCTGGGGCATAGGGAACTCCAAACTCACGGGAACGGGATGAAGATTGAGTGGTCAAGGCGGGAGGGGCGCAGAGCCCCACACAACTACGACGAGGCAAAACCCGGGCAGGATCAGCGCCGCGTGAACATGCGAGCCACGCGCTGCAGGCCGGGATAGGCGTACTCCAAAAACTCACGCAGCCCGCAGTAGCCCGCATCGTAATAGGCGATGTTCAGGCGCTTGCAGTTGCGATGGCAAATGCCCTCAAAGGGGCAATCGGCGCACCGCGCGCAATCGCGACGCGGCTCGTTCAAAAACATGCGCATGGTCTCACAGGTCGCCATTGCCTCAAGGGAATCGACGCGAATATCGCCCACGCGGTACTCATCCAGCGCATAGAAGTCGCACGGATACACCGAACCGTCGCTTTCCACCACGAACTGCGGAGCGCAGCGGCCGAGCATACCGCACTGCGACGGAAACTGCCCGAGCGCCATCTGCATGACGTTCTCGAACAGCCAGATGCTCACATAGCGCCCAGCACCGAGCTCGCGCCACCACAAGTCGAACAAGCGGCGGTAGAACGAGGAGAAGGCACGCGGGTCGAGCGAAAACGTGTCCCGCTCATCGTCGAGGCCCGGCAGGCACGGGATGAACTGGATATGGGTGATCTTCTCCTGCTTGATGAAGGAGAAGACGCGCTGTGGATGCGCCGCCATCTGCGAGGTGAGGACCGAGAGTATGTTGACGTCCACGCCGCGCTCGCGCAGCAGGCGAACGCCGCTCATGACGCGCGCGTACGTAGCGGCACCGTGCGCATCGGGACGCATCGAATCGTGCAGGTCGCGATAAGCGTCAACCGAGACTCCGATGAGGAACCCGTGCTCGCGGAAGAACTCGGCCCATTCCTCTTCGATCAGGTAGCCGTTGGTCTGCAACGCCCAGCTCACCCGCTGGTTCTCACGGCGCTCCTCCACCCGCGCGACGAACGAATGGAAGAAGTCAAGGCCGGCCAGGGTGGGCTCGCCGCCCTGGAAGGCGAAAGAAATGTGCGCATCACTCGCCACGGCGAGTGCACGGTCGATGATGGCACTTGCCACGTCTTCGCCCATGACGCGGGCGCTCCGCTCCTCGCGATGAGCAGCGACATCGCAGTAAAAGCAGTACCTGCACCGCATGTTGCAAGCACTCGATGCCGGTTTTATCAAAAAGCCAATATGCTTCGCGCACATGGCACATACCCCCCTTCGCACAGGCTAGCCCTCACTCATCGGGCCGGAAACCACCTCCTTACCCGAGGCGGCGCATCCGGCCCGCACAATCACCGCATGAATCTTAGGCCAAGCCCAGGCGCTCCTTTTGCTCGGCCGGGGACTCATGCTCCTCCAGGCCGCGCAGCAGCAGGTCAATCATGCGCTGTTCGGCGTGGTCGTCCTTGCCGGCGAGATTATTAACCTGGCCGTAGTCACTCTCAAGGTCGAACAGCATCGTCTGCTCGACCTCGGCGAGCGGCGTGGCTCCCTCGATCTGGGCCGGCTTCTTACAGGGGATCTTGAACAGCGGGTACTTGGTGCGTTTGAAGTAGCGGCCACACTCAATCTCCTCCGGGCAGTCCGAACCCATCTTTTTGCGGATGGTGTGCGGCAGTGCGGTGTACTCGAAGCACGGCTGGTTGCCGGCGACCGGCGCGCGGAAGTAGGTGTAGCGGCCGTCGGTGACGTTGACGGTCATGGCGTGCACGCCGTACAGGGCGTAGCCACGCGTGGGCGCGTCAGCATCCGTCATGAGCGGCACGAGGGAGGTGCCGCACACATCTGCGGGAATCTCGCAGCCGTGGGCCTCAAGCACCGTGGGCATGATGTCGATTGCCTGAGTGAGCTGGCGGGCATGCTCGCCGGCGCGGGCGTTACCCGGGAAGTGCACAATGAACGGCAGATGCGCGAGCTCGTTATACAGGTGCATGTAGTTTTTGCCCATGTAGTCGCGCTCGCCCAGGAAATAGCCGTGGTCGGTGGTGACCATGACCATGGTATCGTCCAGCATCCCGCGCTCCTCGAGCTTGTCGATGAGCCTACCAAACCAGCGGTCGGTCATGGTGACGAGGGCCTTGTAGCGGCGCTGCAGGTAGTCCTCCGCGCCCTTGTTGACGTCGGTGGCGGAGACGCGCTTGTACTCAGGAATCTCGAAGTAGTCGCGGTCGAGCTCGCCAGTGCCGCCGTACATCTCCATGTACTTGTCGGGCACATCGAAGGGCTCGTGCGGGTCGAAGGCCTCAACCATAAGGAAGAAGTCGTCGGCCCCAGCATTGCCGTCGATCCAGTCGCAGGCGGACTGGAAGGTCTTGGGGCTCGGCATGTCCTCTTCGTTGGGCCAGAGCTGACGGTTCTTCTGGTACTGCTCGCGCACGCGCCCGTAGAAGGTCTCGGGCATGTTATTCGGCTCATCGATGCGGCTGACCCACGGGTCGCCCTCCTGGCCGCGGTAGTAATCCCAGGTGTTGAACTCCTGGAGGTAGCCCTCGCCACCGGTGCGTAGGTAGTGGCAGTGGTCGGTGGTGATGTGGCAGAAGTTGCCGTTCGCGCGCAGGCAGGCCGGCAGCGTCACATCGAAGGGCTCGATGGGGCCCCAGGGGCGCTCGAGGAAGTTGTAGCGACCGGTGAGGATGTCGCGGCGGGCAGGCATGCAGGGAGCCGAGCCGATCCAGTGGTTGTCGAACACGCAGGAACGCTCGGCAAAGGCATCGAGATTGGGGGTCTGGACGTCGGTTGCGGGGTTGTAGCACGACAGGACGTCGCGACGCAGAGTATCCATGAGCACGAGGACGGTTCTCATTGGCATCCTTTCGATAGTTGGATTTGCCAGATGGCGATACGCCAAAGGCACATGGGCATAATGGAGCGCACCCCGATCGCGCACGATGGAGAGCACATGAGACAACGATGCCCGCGCCCGGCATGCGGGGCGCGGGCATCAAACGATTTGCCTTTTGATAAGCTCGCGATTAGGCGAAGATCTTGAACGCCGGGAAGTAGAAACCGATAGCGGCGAACACAAGGGAGAACACAATCAGACCGATAATGATCTGGGCGGAGTTCTTGCCCTGGCCCTTCTTGAGCAGGCGATAGCAGATGAAAGTCAGAACGACAGGCAGCAGGAAGGGCAACACCTTATCGAGCTGGTCCTGGAGCACCAGCGGGTCACCCTCACCGAAGGCGAACTGCACGGCAAGCTTGAGCTTAACGGTCGTGGCGATCAGGCCGCCGGTGACCATGACGCCCAGCACGTTGGCGAGGTTGCCCAGACGGTCGAAGACCTGGACGCCCGCCTTCTCGACGAGCTCCATGCCCATCTCGTAACCCTTGTGCAGGCCGAAGTACTTCAGCGGCCAGTACAGCAGGTTGATGAGCAAGAACATCACGAGCGGACCCACAATGGAGCCGTTGTCGACGCACATAGATGCGCCGATGGAGCCGGCGATCGGGAACCAGGTGAGGTTCAGCAGGGAGTCACCAAGGCCGGCGAAGGGACCCATGAGGGAGGTCTTGATGCCGACGACGGTGTCCTTCTGATCCTCATCCGTGGTCTCCTCCAGGGCGGCGGTGATGCCAAGGATGAAGGGGATCGCGAGCGGGTGGGTGTTGAAGTACTCGAGGTGGCGCTTCATGGCGTTAACGCGCTCCTCCTTGGGGGCGTCCTTGTAGAGCTCCTCGAGGACAGGGGCAAAGCAGTAGGTCAGGGACAGCGACTGCATGCGCTCGTAGTTGTGCGCGAATTGGCAACCCTGGGTGCGCAGCAGGACCTTGTTCAGGGTGGAGTTGGAGATCTTACCCATTAGAGATCGTACTCCTCGTCATCATCGGAGCCGGCGGCAGAGGCGGCGGCAGGGGCGGGTTGATTCTTCTGGCCCTCGGTAATGACGTCCCACACGCCGGCGGCGGCGCAAGCGGCGAGCGCGATGCCCACGGTCGGGACGTTGAGGAAGGCGGCCATGATAAAGCCGAGCAGCAGGAAGATCCACATGTTCTTCTTCATCATCATGGTGAGGAGCATGGCCAGACCGACGGCGGGCATCATGCCACCGGCGGTGGAGAAGCCGGTGAGGACCCACGGAACCTGGTTCTGCAGGAAGGCCATGATGTCCTCGATCACGAAGGAGCCGATGCCCGTGGCGATGAAGACGGGAACGGCGCGGGTCAGGAAGAAGCACAGGGCGCCGGTCCAGAAGAACTTGTTGACGGCGTTGAACTTACCGGACTCGATGGCCTTGTCGGCACCGTGGACAAGCGAGACGTTAGTGGTCATGACCAAGATGTTCAGCTGCTGAACCAAGGTGGCGGTGGGGATGCCGATGGCGACTGCCAGGGCGATGGCGCTGGCGGTGTCGGTGGAACCCATGATGCCCAGGGCGGCACCGACGATGGTGCCGGAGATGACATCCGGCGGAACATAAGCGCCGATGTTGTTGACGCCGAGCCACATGAGCTCCATGGTCGCGCCGATCATGATGGCGGTCGTCATGTCACCGAGGATGATGCCGACGCCGACGGATGCCAGCAGGGGCTTGCGGAAGCCCAGGTGGGGACCGAACTGGTCCCAAGTGCACAGACCCGCCCAGATGGCGAGCAGAAGTGCCTGAAGCATAAGCCTCTCCTTCCCTATTCGCCCATCGTTCCCTCCGATGGGCACGCCCCGGGTTCACATGCCCGGAGATGGTTACTTACTTAGTAGTTCTTGAGGAGCTCGGACACGGGCTCCTTGGAATCGCGCGTGGTGGTCTGCATCCAGCAGTCGACGCCGAGGCCAATGAGCTCCTCGAAGGCGGCCTTTTCCTCGGCGGTGACGGACATGTTCTTGTGCAGGCGATGACGCTGCTCGTTGAAGCGCATGCCGGAGACGTTCAGGTAGTCGAACGGCAAGCCGTTCTCGTGCAGCTTGAGGGCGTCGATGGGGTTGGTGAAGAGCACCATCGTGGCCTTCTTGAGCTCGGTCTTCTTGAGGACCTCAATGAACTTCTCGACACCGAAGACGGAGACCTTGATGTCGGGGGCGGCGAGGCCGGCGACGGACTTCTGGACGGGGTCGTTGGCGACCTTATCCGAGACAATGATTGCCGATTCGATGCCGAAGTCGGGAATCCAAGTGGTGGCGACCTGACCGTGGATCAGGCGGTCATCGATGTCGACGAGTTTGAGTGCCATGATGTTCTCCTTTTCGTTTGTACGTTCCTTCAGTACCGTTTACGAATGCTCTGCTCGATCGAGGCGCCCACTCGGGGGATACGGGTGAGCGCCACTCGAATCGACGGGCTAACGAGCCTAGAGGTCCAAATCGTCCTCGTCTGCCTCCACGGCCGGAGCGGGAGCCTTGATCTCCTGCTGGGCCCCGGCGTGAGCGGCAGTGAGCTGGGCACGGACCGCGTCGGCGGAATCGAGGCCATCGCGGGTGAGCAGGAGCTCGACCGCAACGGGCATGGACAGGCCAGTGTAGGCAACCATGTTCATGCCGTTGAGCAGGCAGCGGGTAGTCACGTTGAATGGGGTGCCGCCGTAGATGTCGCATAGGGTGACGACGAGTTCGCACTCGGCGCTGAGGGTCTCGTAAGCCTCGCGCATCTCGGACTCGAAAGACTCCAGGCTCTTCTCGGCGGTGAGACCAAGAGCGATGACATCAGGCTGCTTGCCCGCAATCATCTCGACGGCGCCGAGGGCGGCCTGAGCGAACTCTCCGTGACTTGCAAGGATGACACCGATACGCATCTTCTGTCCTTTCATACTTATTAATTCTCTTCGTTCTGTTCGTTCTGTTCGTTCTGTTCGTTTATGTTCGTCTATATTTGTTTATTGGTCAAGAGATGATTTTTGGAATGAGCTCTATTTACCTCCTATTTGATGGTTTTTTCCGTGAGCGTTATGTTTTGACCGGTGAAAGGTAATGTGCCTTCGTGAACGGTTTGCGTTTATTTATGTTGTTCGTTTACATTGAAATAAGAACAAACGCTCGATGAGGGAGTCGGCACTCATGAAATCCGAACGCCAGCAGGCCATTCTCGACTTGCTCGATCAACATCATTCGGTATCGGTAAACGAGATATCTAATACCCTATCTGTTTCGGATATGACCATCAGGCGTGACCTGGCCGAGCTTGCCGACAAGGGCCTTCTTGTGCGCGTACACGGAGGGGCTCAGCTTCCACACTCCGCCCACGGAACAGCCCTTTCACGTTTGACCCCGCATGAGGAGAAACGTCGTTTTCAAGTTGATCAGAAACGTGCCGCTGCTATAGCCGCCGCCCAAACCGTCTCAGCCGGCGATACGATCTTTCTCGGTGGAGGCTCCACTCTCGAGCTCATGTGTTCGTATTTGCCCCAGGAGGACATACGCGTCGTCACCAACAGTCTTCCCGTGCTGAACCTGCTAGCCGACAATCCACATATAGATCTATTCTTTGTTGGTGGCATGATGCGTCACGACACGCGAGTTTTCACCATGCCATACAACGGCCGCGGCCCCTACGGTCTATCCGCTCCCAAGGCCTACGTCTCGGCAACCGGTATTTTTGGAAACGAGGTCTTTGGCTCTCGTCCCGATGCAGCCATGGTCCTCTCAGACGCTCTTTCTCGAGCTCAGGAGCGTTATCTTGTTGTAGATGCCGAAAAAGTCGGAAGGCGCGACTTCTGCCTTTTCACCACACTGGAGGATATGACCGCGGCATTCATTAACGAGGACGCAGACCCCCGGACCATCGAGGCCCTCCGCGCCTATACCTCCGTCATTACCGCATAATCCAATTGGCAAGCCATGCTTAAACCCGAACGTCACGAACAATTACTTGAGCTGTGCGCTCAGCGCGGAATGGTCACTGTTGCCCAAGCCGCAACAATCTTTGGTATATCTGAAATGACCGCTCGAAGAGACTTCGATGAGCTCTCGCGACGCGCTGGCGTCATCCGCGAGTACGGTGGCATCCGACTTTCAAGCGGCTCCCCCATTGCCGAAGAGGTCCCGTTTTTTGAAAAGCTCTCAATCCGCTCCCCTGAAAAAGAGCATATCGCACGCACCGCTGTCAACCTCATCAGAGAGCGCGACACCATCTTCCTCGGACCCGGTTCGACTTGCGCTCTCATCGCCCGTGCGCTGCCGCGCATGCGGCTGCGCGTCATCACAAACAGCATCATCGTGCTGAACATGCTCCAGACGCGTAACGATGTGGAGATCTGGGCCCTGGGAGGACAGTATCGCAAACGATCGGGTTCTTTCGTCGGGCCCATCGCCGAAGATGCTCTCGCCCCGCTCGGTATCGACACTTGCTTTATCGGCACCAACGGCGTACTCGCCCAATCCATCTCCTGTTCTAACCTTGAGGAAGGACGCTTACAGGCGCTCGCTTGCGATCGCGCCGCCAAGCGTTACCTTGTCTGCGATTCAAGCAAGATCGGACAGATGGACTTCTTCGGCTTCTTCAATCTCGATCAAATGGACGCACTCATCACCGATGCAAATGTCAACGACAAACAGCGTTCCATGGTTCTCGAATCAACTCGCATCATCGTCGCAGAATAGGCCTGTTTTGATTTAGCTGGACACCACAGCAAAGACCCCGATTCGATAAAGCCGAATCGGGGTCTCATTATTCGCATCAAATCGCAAATAGGTCAGCAGCTACTTCTCAGTGTAGACGCTCTCGCCACCGAGATAGGTCTCGACGAGGGATAGGTCGGGGTTGAGGACGACAACCTCACCCACGTAATCGGAGGTGCCGGCACCGGTGAGCACCACATTGAGGCGACCGTCGCCCATGGCGCGGGCGTCGGCCAGGAACGCCTCGACGGCCTCAAGGTTATCCTTGTAGATGTTCAGCGTGTCAAGCCAAAGCTCGGGAGACGACACGTTGATGCCTGCTTAACTCTGCTCGCTCAGGCTAAAGACTTTGTTGAGGATCGATGATCTGCTGCAAGGTGAACTTACATTGGGACGTGTCGCATTCTTCTTGCGAATCCTCAAAATCAAAGATCATGATGGCGCAGTTGGGGAGCTTTGCTGGGAGTTCGAAGCCCTCTGGGGCGGCGGCTTTGATGAATTGGCGGCTGGCGCTGCCATGGCTTACTGCCAGGACGGTTTCAACATCATCGGCGCTCATGAGATTAGCGAGCGTGCTTACCATACGCTCTTGCAGCGCCTGACTTCCCTCCCCTCCGAAGGGGATTAAGTCCTCGCCCGGATCCCAGACGTCGGTAGGCAGTGCGTCGTGCGGGCCCCCTTCAAAGGAGCCATAGCAGCGTTCGATGATGCCTTCGCAGGGCTCGACGGCGGCGTCCGGGCCGAGGAGCTCGCCTGCGACGAGCCGAGCCGTGGCCATGGCTCGGCTTAAAGGAGACGAGACTACCTTGTCGGGGGTGACGTCGCGGGCTTTAAGCCATGCGGCGGCCTTTGCGGCCTGCTGACGGCCCAAGTCCGTTAGCGGTGAATCGCAGCGGCCCTGGACGAGCTTTTTGACATTGAACTCCGTCTGACCGTGACGGGGCAGATACAGTTTCTTCATGGTCTCCCCTTTTGCGCGAATGGCCCTAGCGATACAGCCCTACTCGCGTGCCGCGCCGACGTAGTCTTCATCGACCGTAATCTTGGCTATCGACTTGGGATATTCGGACTCCACCTGCTGCGCCAGCGTGCGCCTAAGGTCATCGGCGCCCATCGTTAAATCCGAAGGACGCACGCAGTCAAAAATCACGTTAGTGTGCGTAGGGCCCGGCACGCAGCGCAGGTCGTGGATCGAAATACGGCCGTCGATCTGTTTGGCCATCGCGTTGATGCGGAGGCGCATATCTGCCACCTTTGGATCGTCGGTCACGATGGGGTCGTAATGAAGCGTGACGATCATGCCGTCATCTTTCCTAAACGCCTGCTCAATGTTGTCGAGCGTGTCATGACTCTCCAGCGGATCGGCTTCGGCCGCCATCTCGGCATGAGCGCTTGCGAACTTCCTGCCCGGGCCGTAATCGTGAACCATCAGATCGTGAACGCCCAAAACGCCGGGATAGCTCATGATCTTGTCTCGAATGTGCTTGACCAGCTTAGGATCGGGCGTCTGGCCCAAAAGCGGGCTCACCGTATCCTGGATGAGTTCAAAACCGCTCCAGCCAATATAGGCGCCAACGGCAAGGCCGACCCATGCGTCAAGATTGATGTGCGTCACCTGCGAAACAATTGCGCACGCTAACACGGCGCCTGTGGCAAGAACATCGTTCTTGGAATCTTGCGCGGTCGCGTGCAGCGTCTCGGACTCAATGCGGTCGCCGAGCTTTTGGTTGAGGGCCGCCATCCAGAGCTTTACGACCATCGAAAGCACGAGAACCGCCACCAGGGCAAGCGAGAACTCGACAGGTTCGGGGTGGATGACGCGCTCAACCGAGGACTTCACCAGCTCAACGCCAATCAACAGCACGAGCGCCGCCACGACCAGACCCGAGAGATACTCGTAGCGACCGTGTCCGTAAGGATGCTCGGGGTCGGCCGGCTTGCTCGCCAGCTTAAAGCCCAGCACGCTCACGATATTCGAGCTGGCATCGGACAGGTTGTTCATGGCGTCCGCCACGATCGAAACCGATCCCGACAGCACGCCAATTACGCCCTTCGCAGCGCATAGTGCCACATTGGCGAGAATACACACCACGCCCGTCAACGTGCCCACGCGCGCACGGTCGCCCTGCGCACGCTTAACAATCCACTCGACCATCTACATCCGCCCCCACGGTACTACCTATATATCTATTGCTCAAACGGATTGTAGTGTAGCCACTTTGTCCTCAAGATACAAAAGGCCGCAGCCCGCACGGGCCACGGCCTTGGAATGTGACATACGGGACTGCCCCTTTGTCGATCGATTTATGCGCTTGCCTCGGCCACGCTCTTCGAGGTTTCGGGCAAATCGGCTCCGTCCCCCGTCGCCCGCCCCTTCGCCGGCACCACGCCAAAGCAGTAGCTCAGCGCCGCAGACACCGCAAATGCCGTGCCGCCGGCAGCGCAGCACCACAGCAGGTTCGGGATGCCGCCCGTGGCAAAACCAATGACCATGAGGACATTCGTCATGCCGATGGTATAGGCCGTAACGTGGCCCACGGCCGCAACAAGACCTCCGACGGCGCCGCCAATGGCCATGCACGTCAGGCACCTGCCATATTTAAAGCCGCAACCGTACAGCGCCGGCTCGCTTACGCCGCCAAGAACACCCGAGATCGAATAGCCCAGCATGAGAGCCTTCTCGTCCTTATCCGCAACGCGGAGCGACGCGCCAAAAGGCATGCCCCAAACGGCGAACGTTGCCATCGTCGCGGCGATCAGGATGCACGAATCCGTTCCCACACTCATAAACTGCGCATAGGCGAGCGATAGGACGACGTTACTGACGCCCGCGATCTTAAGGAACTCCCAGCCCGCGGCAAGCCCCATGAGCGTGAGCAGCGACACGATGCCACCGGAATTGCCAAGCATAAACATAAGCTGGCCCAACAGCATGCCCAAATAGCTACCCGCCGGCGCCGTAATACACAGCGAAACCGGAACCATGACAAGCATGGTCGCAAACGGAACGAACGAAAAAGCCACGGCCTTAGGGATAACGCGCCGAAAGAAACACTCCACTTGCCAAAGCACGGGCACCGAAATGAGAACCGGAATAACAGTCGTCGTGTAATCGTTGACCGGCGCGGGAAGCAGGCCATACACGGAAGTCATCGATGCCCCCGTCGTCGATGCGGCATCGACGAGCTTAAGCAGATCGGGCGCAATCAATACGCCGCCCAGCATCATGCCCAGCTGCTCCGAGCAACCGAGCTGGCGGGCAGCCGCCCAACCAAGATAAACGGGCAAAAAGTAGTAGCCGGCGTTATAGAGCCAACTGTAGAACAGGCGATAGATTTCGGAATCGGCAGACCACAGGCCCAGCATGCCTTCACCCATAATGACGGCGACGGTGCGGAACAACGCCGCGCAGACAATAAACGGCAGCGCCGACATCATGCTTTTGGACAGATAGTCCACCACGGCCATGGCGTTTGATGAGACCGTCGTTGTAAACGAGGTGTTAGAAACTTGTAGCATGGAACGCCTTTCCCAATATGACATGCGGGCTGTCCCTTTGTCACATCGTGCGATACTGACCGATTGCGCGGTACTTTTCGTAGCGGAGGTTTGTGAGGGTCGCGTCGTCGAGCCGCCCAAGCGTATCGAAGGCATCAAATGCCGAGGACATGACGGCACCGGCGATCTCCTCATGCGACAGGCCCCTATCGTCAACAATGCCGTCGATGATGCCGAGCGCCAACAAATCGGGGGCCGTGAGCTTAAGCGCCTCGGCGGCCTCATTCGCGCGCTCGGTATCCTTCCACAGAATCGACGCACAGGCCTCGGGGCTCACGACCGAATAGGCCGAGCTCGAGAGCATCAGGATGCGGTCGGCCACGGACAGCGCCAACGCGCCACCAGAGCCGCCCTCGCCTGTCACCACCGAGACAATCGGCGTCTTAAGGCCGCTCATCTCCATGAGATTCCGGGCAATCGCCTCGCCCTGGCCGCGCTCCTCGGCACCGATGCCGCAAAACGCGCCCGAAGTATCGACCAGGCACAGAACCGGTCGACCAAACTTTTCGGCCTGGCGCATAAGGCGACGCGCCTTGCGGTAGCCCTCGGGATGTGCCATACCAAAGTTGCGACGCATGCGCTCTTTGGTCGTGGTGCCGCGCTCGATGGCGATAACCGTCACAGGACGTCCGTCTTTCCAGCCAATGCCACCCACCACGGCGGCGTCATCACCAAAGTAACGGTCGCCATGCAGCTCCACAAATCCGTCCAAGCCCAGCGAGATCATCTCGCCCGCCGTGGCACGATCTGCCGAGCGGGTCTGCTTGACAATCTCGAGCGCGGTTTTTGGTGGCGCCGAGCGCTTAAACAAGTGTCCCAGCTTTTTGCCGCGGCGACCCGTATGCACGATTTCATGCGGTGCCCCCAGGCCGGGCGCGTGCCCTTCGTGCAGCGCCAGCAGCTCGCCTACCGTGAGCGCAATCTCGCCACGCGGAACAACGGCATCGCAAAAGCCGTGCTCCATCAAAAACTCGGAGCGCTGGAATCCCTTGGGCAGTCGCTTGTGCATGTTCTGCTCGATCACGCGCGGGCCGGCAAATGCCGTCAGGGCATCGGGCTCGGCCAGGATAATGTCACCCTCCATGGCAAAGCTCGCGGTTACACCTCCGGTCGTGGGGTCGGTGAGCACCGTGATATACAGGCCGCCCGCCTCGCTGTGGCGCCTAACCGCCGCAGAAATCTTGGCCATCTGCATAAGCGAGGTCACGCCCTCTTGCATGCGCGCACCGCCCGAAACGGTAAAGCCGACAACTGGCAATCCCAGCTCGGTCGCACGCTCAAATGCGCGACAGATCTTCTCGCCCACCACGGAGCCCATCGAGCCCATCATAAAGTTAGCGTCCATAAAGAAGAGCGCCGTATCGCAACCGCAGATTTTGCCCCTGCCGCACACAACGGCATCGCGCTCGCCCGAACGCTCGCTCACGCTCTTGAGCTTATCGGCATAGCCGGGAAACGAGAGGAAGTCCTCCGACGCCAGATTGGCATCCCATTCCTCAAACGTGCCCTCGTCGACCGTCATGCGCATGCGCGCGCGACCGCTCACGCGAAAGTGTTTGCCGCAACGGGGGCAGACCTCGAGGTTGTCGTGCAGGCGTGCTTCATCGATCACGCGGCGACACTCCGGGCACTTGATAAACACGTGGCGCGCGGGAAACTCGGCGCACGACTCGGTCATCGGCCCCTCGAGGACGTTGACCGTCTTTGCTTTTCTATTCATCAGCATAGAGATGCCCCATCAGATCGGTGTGGTACATGCCCGACAAGAACTCGTCGTTTGCCAGCACGTCGAGCTGAAGCTCGCTGTTTTCGCTCACGCCCTCAATCACGAGCTCGCCCAGGGCCGAGCGCATCTTGCGAATGGCACCGTCACGCGTGGGCGCACACACGATGAGCTTGCCGAGCATGGAGTCGTAGTACGGCGGAACTTTCGCACCGGTAAACATGGCGGAATCCCAGCGCACGCGCGGACCACCCGGCACACGCAACGCGGTGACCGTTCCGCATGACGGCAGAAAGTCCGGCGTTTCGGCATTGATGCGGCACTCCATGGCGTGGTTGCGGACCGGCATGTCCTCCTGCTCAAAGGGCAGAGGCTGGCCGGCTGCCACGCGCAGCTGCCACTTGACCAAGTCGGTATCGGTCACAAACTCTGTAACCGGATGCTCCACCTGCAAGCGCGTGTTCATTTCCATAAAGTAGAAATTGCCGTCGTCCGAATACAGAAACTCGATGGTACCGGCTCCTTCGTAGCCGACGGCACGAGCCAGGTCACGCGCTGCCTTGTGCATGCGAGCACGAATGTCGTTGTGTCCGTCGAGGCACGGCGCGGGACTCTCTTCGATCAGCTTTTGGTTGCGACGCTGCACCGAGCACTCGCGCTCGCCGAGCGAAAATACATGGCCCTGCTTATCGGCCATAATCTGCACCTCAACGTGGTGCGCCGGCGCGACGAACTTCTCCATGTAGCACTCGCCGTCGCCAAAAACGGCCTCGCCCTCGGCACGCGCCTCGATGAACGCCTTTGCCGCATCTTCCACGCGCTCGACCTTGCGAATGCCGCGACCGCCACCGCCCGCGCGCGCCTTAATGAGCACGGGACAGCCAATGCGCTCGGCCTCGGCCGTCGCCTCCTCGGGACTTTTGAGCAAATCGCAGCCCGGCACGATGGGCACGCCCGCCGCGGCAGCCGTTCGGCGTGCGGCGTCCTTGTCGCCCATGCTGTCGATCACCTCGGCCGAAGGACCGACAAAAGCCAGGCCATACTTGTCGCAGTCGCGTACAAAGCTCGCCTTCTCGGAAAAGAAGCCATAGCCGGGATGAATTGCCTTAGCTCCCGACTTTACGGCACAGGTGAGCACAGCATCGTCGTTGAGGTAGCTCTCGGCAAGACGCGGACCGCCGATGCAATACGCCTCGTCGGCAAGCTGCACGTGCAGCGCGTCCGCATCGGCCGTGGAATAAACGGCGACGGTCTTGATGCCCATATCGCGGCACGCGCGGATAACACGGACCGCGACTTCGCCGCGGTTGGCGATGAGCACTTTGTCGAACATGAAGCCTTCCTTAACTTTCGTGCATGAGCGCAAAAGACATGTCGGCGCGGCAACAGACCTCACCGTTGACGCTTGCAGTACCCGTCGCAAAGCGGAACGGCCCGCGCGCACGCGTGATGGAGCACACCAGATCCACCGTATCGCCCGGGCGCACCGGACGCTTAAAGCGCACCTTGTCCAGACTCGCGTAGAACGGCGTCGCGCCGCGCGCCTCCTCATCGCCCATCAGCAACACGCAGCAGTTTTGGGCGAGCATCTCGCACTGGATCACGCCGGGGACCACCGGGTTTCCCGGAAAATGCCCCTGCAAAAAGTATTCGTCGCCCGTAATCGTGATCTTGCCGTGGGCCTCGTCGCCCACCAGCTCGGCTTCGTCGAGCAAAAGCATCGGCTCGCGATGCGGTAACAGCTTCTTGAGCTCTTCTTTGTTCATGGATATCACCTATCCGATCCTCATGAGGCAGCTGCCAAACTCCACGAGGTCGCCGTCGGCCACGCAGATCTCGAGCACCTCGCCGTCTGCCTCGGCCGTCACCTCGTTGAGAACCTTCATGGCCTCGATAATGCAGAGGGTCTCGCCGGCCTTGACCTTAGAGCCCACGTGCACAAACGGCTCGTCGCCCGGCGCCGGGGCAGCATAGAAAACGCCGACCATGGGAGCGGTCACCTCGGTGCCCTTGGGCTCCGGTGCGGCGGCAGGTGTCTGCGCGGCGGGCTCCGGTGCGGCAGGCGCGACTGTGGGAGCTGCAACTGGAGCGGCCATAGCGCTCGGCATGGGCATGGGCACGGCAACCGGCTGTGCGGCGCTCGCGCGCTCGAGTTCGACCGCGGTGCCATCGGGCTCCTCAACGCGCACGCGCGTGAGGCCGCGGTCCTCCATAACATCGGCTATCTCGGCAAGTCTTTTGGAATCCATGCTCTAGCTCCTCGTATATCTACGCAGCGCGATGGCGGCGTTGTGCCCGCCAAAGCCTAGGTTGGTCGAAAGCGCCCAGGTAAGGTCGGCGCGAACTGCGCGATTGGGCGTGTAGTCAAGATCGCAGGCGGGATCGGGCGTGCGGTAGTTAATGGTCGGCGGCACCACGCCCTGCTCGAGCGCCATGGCGCAGGCCATGACCTCGATGGCGCCCGTGGCACCGATCATGTGGCCGGTCATCGACTTAGTCGACGAGACGTGCGCGGCGCGCGCCGCGTCCTCGCCGAGCGCACGCTTAATGCCCGCCGTCTCGGACGAATCGTTGAGCTTGGTCGATGTGCCGTGAGCATTGATGTAGAGACCCTCGGAAGGCCTGACGTCGCCCTCGGTCACCGCCAGCGATATCGCGCGGGCAATGCCGGCAGCCTCGGGATCAGGACTCGTGATGTGATAGGCATCATCGGTGTTGCCGTAGCCCACGACCTCGGCATAAATGTGCGCACCGCGCGCCTGCGCATGTTCCATGCTCTCGAGCACGAGCACGCAGGCGCCCTCGCCCATCACAAAGCCGTCGCGGTCTGCATCGAACGGACGGCAGGCCGTCGCGGGATCGGGGTTGGTGGTCAATGCACGGCAGGACGTAAAGCCCGCAACGGCATCGGGGATAATTGCAGCCTCGGCGCCGCCCGCGAGGATCGCGTCGGCATAGCCGTGCTTGATGGCGCGGAACGCCTCGCCCACCGCATGGGCCGAGGTTGCGCACGCGGTCACCACGGGCAGGGTCGGGCCCTTTGCCTTGTGGCGGATTGCGATATTGCCCGATGCCATGTTGGGGATCATCATCGCGATCATATAGGGCGATGCGCGGCGGGGCCCACGTTCGGCAATCGTATGGACGTTGTCGACGAGCGTCGTCATGCCGCCCACGCCCGAGCCCACGTAGACGCCCAGGCGCTCTCGATCGATGGCGCCTTCGACATCAAAGCCCGCATCGCGCATGGCCTCGTCCGAAGCCGCCATCGCAAACTGAACGCAGGGGTCCAGATGCTTTGCATCACGCTTGCCAAAGTACTCGTTGCCGTCAAAGCCCTTGACCTCTGCCGCTACCTTGACGGCAAACGCATCGGTATCGAAGTGCGTAATCGGGCCGATGCCGCACGTGCCAGCGCACATTGCCGCCCAGGTGGCAAGCGCGGTGTTGCCGAGCGGCGATACGGCACCTATGCCGGTGATTGCAACTCTCTGTTCCATCATGGTCTCCTCATCCAAGCCGTTCTTCGGCCCTGGTTTCTACATCGCCATTCCGCCGTCGACGCGTATGACTTCGCCCGTAATGTAGGCAGCCGCATCGCTCACTAAAAATCGCACCACACCGGCCACCTCTTCGGGCTGCGCCATACGCTTAAGGGGAATCTGCTCCTCGGTTACCGTACACACCTTCTCCGAGAGCTTTGCCGTCATATCTGTCTCGACAAACCCGGGTGCGACCGCGTTCACTCGTACACCGCGGGGCGCAAGCTCGCGCGCCACCGCCTTGGTCAGGCCGATCACGCCCGCCTTGGAGGCAGCGTAGTTGGCCTGCCCGGCATTGCCCATCAGGCCCACAACCGAGCTCATGTTGACGACGCAGCCGCCGCGCTGGCGCATAAAGGTCTTGGTGAGCGCACGCGTCGTGTTAAACGTTCCTTTAAGATTGACATCGAGCACGCGATCGAAGGCGTCATCGCCCATGCGCATGAGCAGGCCATCGCGGGTGATGCCAGCGTTGTTGACGAGCGCCCAAATGGAGCCAAAGTCGTTGAGGACCGCTTCCACGCACGCGTTGACGGCAGCGGGGTCGGCCACGTCACATTGATATGAGCGCGCCGTGGCGCCAGCCGCCTCGCAGGCGTCGCACGTCTCGCGCGCCGCATCGACGCTGCCGGCATAGACGACGGCGATATCGTAGCCATCCTCCGCCAGACCGATAGCGCAGGCGCGGCCGATACCCCGCGAGCCGCCCGTGACCAGTGCCACGCGACGTGAGTCGTTGCGCTCGAGCGCGCCATTGTTCAAGTTGCCCATGTCATTCCTTTCGGGTTACAGCCCTGTGGACTATGCGAGCTCGTCGGCAATAGCTGCGACCTGCTCGGCCGTCTCGCACGAATACACACGAACGTCGCTCAACGTACGCTTGATCAGGCCGGACAGCGTTTTGCCGGGGCCGACCTCAATAAATGTGTCGATGCCTTGATCCTGCAGAGCATGCAGCGTATCGACCCAGCGCACGGCATTGCTCACCTGATTGGCCAAGACATCCGATGCCGTCTGGGGGTCCGCCGGATAGGGCGCCGCTGTCATATTTGCCAAAACAGGAATGAGCAACGGGGACGGCGCGTGACCGGCCTCAATATATGCGGCAAGGCCACAGGTCGCCTCGGCCATATAGGGGCTATGAAATGCACCCGACACCGCGACCTTCATGGCGCGGCCGCCAGCCTCTTTTACTAGGACGTCGAGGGTCTGCAGCGCATCGGGCGCTCCGGCCACAACCGTCTGCTGGGGACTGTTGTAGTTGACCGGCCAGCAGTCCTCGCCGGCCTGCGCAGCCAGGTTCTCGACTTGCGCAGCATCAAGTTTGATGACGGCGCGCATGCCGCCAGGGTGACGCTCGGCCGCCGTGGCCATCAATGCCGCGCGCTCACACACGAGCTCAAAACCCGCTTGCGTATCGAATGCCCCCGCAAAGCTGAGCGCAGCGACCTCGCCCAGCGAGAATCCCGCACAGGCGGCAGGCACCACGCCGCGCTCGCGCAGGGCGACGGCGACAGCCAAGTCGTGCACGAACACGCAAGGCTGCGTGTTCTCGGTCTGCGAGAGCTCCTCCTTGGAGGCGCTCCGGCACTGCTCGCTCGTCCCCGGGCGCACCTCATCGGCAATGACGAACACCTCGGCGGCCGCCGGCGATGTCTCAATCAAGTCGACGCCCATCGCGGGGTGCTGGGCACCCTGGCCGGCAAACAAAAACGCTACGCCACCCATGCGCACGCACCCTTCAGGACGTGCTCGGCGCCATCGACCAGGTCGTCAACGATTTCGCGTGCGCTCTTGCGCTCGTTGACCATGCCGGCAATCTGTCCACACAAAAACGAACCCTCTTCGTAGTTGCCGTCCTTGGCGGCCTTACGCAGCGCACCGGTTCCCATAGCACCGAGCTCCTCGGCACTCGCACCGGAACCCTCGCTCTTGGCATAGGCGTTGGTGAAGGGGCTCTTGAGGGCGCGCACTGGATGCCCCGTCGAGCGACCGGTCGCACGCGTCGAAGTGTCGTTGGCCTTCAGGACCATCTCTTTGTACTGCTCCGAGACGGTGCACTCATTCGCAACGAGAAAGCGCGTACCCACCTGGACGCCGGCTGCGCCCAGCATAAAGGCAGCCGCCACGCCGCGGCCGTCGGCAATACCGCCGGCGGCCACAACGGGAATGTCGACCGCATCGACGACCTGCGGCACCAGTGCCATCGTCGAGGTCTCGCCAATATGGCCGCCCGATTCGGTACCCTCGGCAACAACCGCCGTGGCTCCACGACGTGCCACGAGGCGCGCCAGCGCCACCGAGGCAACGACCGGGATGACCTTGATGCTCGCCTCGTTCCACGCCTTCATGTACTTGGCGGGATTGCCGGCGCCCGTCACGACGACCGGCACTCGCTCGTCAATCACGACCTGTGCAACCTCGTCGGCAAACGGGCTCATGAGCATGACGTTGACGCCAAAGGGCTTATCCGTCTTGGCGCGCAGCTCATGAATCTGGTCGCGAAGCCAGTTGGCGTCGGCGTTCATGGCCGCGATGATGCCTAAGCCACCCGCCTCGGACACTGCGGACGCCAGCGAGGCATCGGCAATCCAGGCCATACCGCCCTGGAACACGGGCTTTTCGATGCCGAGCAGATCGCAGAGAGGAGTCTTGAGCATCTCTACTTCTCCAATGCCGCCTCGACCGTATCGGCGAACTCGCCGACCGTCTTGGGGTTCTCCTCGGTATCGAGCTGGATGCCAAACTCGTCCTCGACGGCAACGAGGATCTCGACGGTGCCCAGGCTGTCGAGACCAATCTCCTCGAGCGTGGACTCGGGCTTCATCTCGACATCGTCAAGACCGGCGGTCTCGCGGATAACGTCGCAAACGCGCTCGAAGGTCTTCTGATCTGCCATGGTAGTTCTCCTTTGGTTGTGCCCTAGGGCGTTTTTATTTCCTATGTGCGACTACTTCCAACGAAGCAGATAGCCACCTATATCCAGACCGGCGCCAAATCCAACCAAGGCGATGGTGTCGCCTGTGTGAAGTGCGCCGGCGTTTGCCAGCCGGTCGAGGGCAAGCGGAATGCATGCGCTCGAAATGTTGCCGGTCTCGCGCAACGTGCGAACCACGCGCTCGTCCGGCACGCCCAGGCGCTTGACCGCCTGGCTCAGGATTCGTTCGTTAGCCTGATGGAATACAAAATGATCGATGTCTTCGACCAAAATGCCCGCATCGATCGCAAGCTTATGGACCGTGTCGCAGATGGCGTTGACGCCGAACTTGAACACGCGGCGGCCATTCATGGACAGCACGCTCACGCTATCTGCGGAAGCCTTAAACGGCGAGGTACCGACCAGACCGGGAACGCGCAACGTCTCGACGTCGGGCGCCGTCGAAAGCTCAACGGCAAGGGGGTTGTCTCCCCCAGCTTCAATCACTGCGGCGCCTGCCCCATCGCCAAAAAGCACGCAGGTGGCACGGTCGGTCCAGTCGAGCGCGCGCGTCATCTGCTCGGCAGCAACAACAAGCACGCGCTCGGCACGGCTGCGGGCGATATAGCCCTCGGCGACATCGAGCGCAAATACGAAGCCGGCACAAGCCGCCGAGACATCGAAGGCAGGGCACGTCGCGCCTAGTCGCTCAGCAACGGCACACGCCTCAGCGGGAACAAGGTGGTCACCCGTCGTCGTCGAGCAGACGATCAGATCCAGCTGGCTCGCGTCGATTCCGGACACCTGGAGTGCCCGCTCGCTCGCCGCTACGGCAAGGTCGTCAAGTGACTCGGTGGTGCAGACGTGGCGGCTCTTGATACCGGTGCGAGTAAAAATCCACTCATCCGAGGTATCGAGGAACTCAGACAGCTCGTCATTGGAAACACTGCGCTCAGGAAGTGCCGAACCTGTTCCAAGAATCGTGAAACCCATCACTAACCTCCTTTGAGTTGTTGACGTGTTTACATCGACCAAGAGAGGATAACGCATTTCAGTCTTTGTTGACGTGTTAACATTAAATTGTCCAAATGCGACAAAGGCTTCACATTGTGTCTATCTCTCGACACCATTGCGTCATTCACTTATTCAATAAGGAGGTAGCAGCCGCTATGGATGCCCAATTAACGATTGTCGACGTAACCGGATCGACCAACGATGACCTGCTCGAGGCAGGAAAACAGGGTGCGCCGCACGGCACAGGACTTGCCGCCCGCGCGCAAACGGCAGGACGCGGCCGGCGCGGCCACAAGTGGGATTCAACCGCCGGCAACTTATTGCTTTCGATTGTCCTGCGCCCATGCGTTAATCCTGCAAAGTTCTCTGGTCTTGCCGCCGTCAGCGGCCTTGCGGTGCTTGAAGCACTCGAAAAGCAGGGTCTTGCAAACGAGATTCGCCTTAAATGGCCCAACGACCTTGTCGCGCGAGGACGCAAGCTCGGCGGCATTCTGGTCGAGGCCGCACGCGATAACGAAGGCAAGCCCTTCGCCGTCTGCGGCATTGGCGTCAACGTAAACTACACGCCCCAAGAGGTACCCGATGGCGGTCTGGCGGCAATTGGCCTCTCGGACCTTAACGAGAGCGTTCCCACCGTCAACATGCTCCTCGATGAGGTCTATCACGCAGTTATAGACGCTGTAGATGCGTGGGCAGAGCGTCTTAACGCCATGGAAGAAGACGGCGGACCGCTCGCGCCCGTCCACGGCGAATATGTCACTCACCTCAATTGGATTGGGGAGCACGTTATCGCCCGTTCCCCTGCCGGCGACGAGCTGGCACGCGGCATCTTTAAAACCGTCGATGGCTTTGGTCGCGCGTGTATCGAAACGGAAGGCGGTTTGCGATCCTTCCATTTTGAGGAGGCATCGCTGCGACCCGCGAGCGAATAGGGCGCCACAGCCAGCCGCTCGGCAGCCTTATCCGGCGGTCCAATCCCATCATGCTAATCAGAACCACCCTTAAAAAGGGTGGTTTGCTCTTAGGGTATAACCCACGGGCCCCGGGCTCGCGTCTAAAGGCGC
>NZ_JBCOIL010000009.1:0-85817 GCF_040926265.1 Collinsella aerofaciens
GCCTGACCCCATATCGTTGGGGCCAGGCCCGATTTTGCCTCTTGACAATGTCCTGCTCATATTAAAAGGAACGTCCCTAACTGCCGGCTAGAGGGCACCGAAGAGAATGGCGTAGGTAGTGGATTCGCCGAGCTTGAGCTCGTCGCCGGGATTGAGTTGGGCGGAACGGCCGGGCTCGACCTGAATGCAGACGCGCGTGGCCCCGTTTACCACCACGGTTCCGTTGGTGGACGACAAGTCCTCGACGTGCCAGATATTTTGAGCATCGCACCAGATATGGGCATGGCGGGCCGAGACATCGTCGCCGACGTCGGTAATATCGCCCTCACCAGTGGCCAGCGCGCCAATCTCAACACCCTGCTCACTCGGCTGAATCCAGCGCGGGACGCTCACCACGTAGCCGTTTTGCACGCACAGCAGTCCCAGCGGATGCGCCGGCGCGACCTCGTGCTCGCCCGCGACCGAAGATGTGCTCAGCGAGCGCGGCGTCGACGTGTCGCCGCCACGGGTCGCATGAGCGCGGCGGCTCGCCCGACTTGGAACTAAGGCGGGCGTGAGAGCAAACGGCATAGGGAACGAATCTTGCGGATGTACTCCTCGACGTCAGGCAGGTAAGCCCCACGAAGTCACCGGGGAGGCCCAAGCGGCCCGGCACCACTTCCAGATTCTGACCAGGGCGAGTCGTTCGCCGGTGGCTGAAGGCTCGCTCCCACCCAAAAGGGGAGATTCGCGTTGTTCCCCAATCGCTCTCGCATCTTTCATTTTGCTCGAGGTGGGCTATAAAAACTTTCCTGGTGAAAGGCGGCGATTGGTTTCCTTTCTTTCTAGAGGAGCGCGCCTGTAATCTGTTTTCATCCTAAATCAAGTTAAGATCGGACCTTCCAGAGGCAAGTCGACTCAAACTGCGAGGCTCCATGTTGGAATAAAGAGCGCTGTCGAAGTGCCAACAACACAAAGCTTGCCAGTCTCAAATAGAACCTTTTGGGAGTCCGATTGGGCCGCACACCGAATCCCCGCTGGTGGTTTTTTATAGCTGCGCAACAATAAACAAGGTTAGTGCCAGTCCAGCATGAAATTGAGGAACGTATGCATTTTTTCTCAGTAAGTGATCGTCGTTACTGCTTCGATGAGGTCACTCGCAATTGCTTTCAGGTTGACCAAGCATCAGAAGATGCGCTTCGCATATTTGAAGCATCGGGAAGAACGGTCAACTCGAAGTTGCTAACAAAGTCACTTGCTGCGAAAGGCTACGACCAAACGACCATAGCAGAACTTGAAGACGACATTGATGAGTATCAACGATTGTCTGAGCGGACTTTCTTAACAAAAGACACGCCTCGAAAACTTAGATCCATCGAACTCCACGTTTCACATGCATGCAACCTTGGTTGTAGTTACTGTTTTGCCGGTAAAGGAGATTATGGAACGTCTCCTCTGCTGATGACAGACGAGATAGCCTTCAAGGCGGTCGACTACCTCGTCGCAAGTTCATCGGAAAACGAAACGCTTGCGATCGTCTTTTTTGGTGGGGAACCCATGATTAACGAGCCGCTGATATGGAAAACGGTCGACTATTCAAAAAGAATATACCCCAATAGAAACTTTACCTATTCTATTACGACCAACGGAACGCTTTTGAGTGACACTGCTGTGAATTCTTTCAAGGAGCACGGGTTTTCTGTTCTGATTAGTCTCGATGGTACAGGATGCAAGCACGATGCATCGCGCCCGTACAAGACGGGAGGCGGCTCTTTCTCCGATATCGACAAAAACGTTCGTCGTTTTTCCGAGTCGTTCCCCTTCGGCGCAAGAGCGACCTTAACAAATAATAACTGTAACCTTGTTGAAGACTATCTTCAGTTTAAAGAGATGGGCTTCAGAAGGATTTACTTCTCGCCCGTGAGCTCATTCGATGAGAATATCAAACTCGACGAACACTCATTAAACAAAATCAGGGCGGGCCTAATAGATTTGGCGGATCAATATCTCAAACAGATTGATCAAGGGGAAAAGCCCTTGTTTAGAACATTGAAAACTGCAGTTGATTTGATTATGGGCAACAGGATCGCCTTTGTCGGATGCGGGGCTGGCAGGCGTTTTATTTCCGTGACTCCCGAAGGGGACGTATACCCCTGTCACAGGTTTGTCGGGATGATGCGATTCAAAATGGGCAACATCGTCACCGGAATTGACGAAACTAGGTATATTGAAAACTGGAGTCAGGGTGTCGAAAAAAGAATTGACTGTACGGACTGTTGGGCTCGGTCTTTCTGTGGTGGGGGCTGTAGCTGGGAGGCTGCAGACGAGCACGGCTACTTGCCCAAGAGTCTACACCCTGCATCATGTGAATATAGAAAAATGTGCTACGAGATGGCTTTTGACCTTATTTCCCGCCACTCATCTTCGCAGGAGAAAAATCAACGAGAAGCTACTGTATCGGAATAAGCGGTTCAGCGCATTGCTGTCACCATTGTGGAGGTGTTCGTTCTTCTGATTACCGTCTGCGAAGCTTATTGCTACGTTCGCCGAAACCATTCTAGAAATATGGTGAACTAGACATCTTGGTTTGTTATACACAATATTGAGGTTTTTCTGCACTCAAAGGGAGGTAGTCGTGAAGCATATTCATCCGATTAATCCAGGAAGTGGCGACGAGGCAGGCGTGAAGCCGATGTCTTTTGACTGCCTCTTGGGCATTACTGACATCTGTACTGTTTATGATAAAGCAGATGGCTGTGGTGCATACGATTACTGCGACTATGACATGGATGGCGGCAGCATCTGCGTTGTAGATCACTGTGGCATTGATCAAACGTAGTCTCTAATTGGATTAAGGTGAGGAGCTGTTATGAAGCATATCCATCCTGTTGGTTCAAATGAACATCCTCCCGTTGAGCCTTGTTGTCTTGGAGTTGATATATGCAATTTTTACGACATCGCCGAGTGCCCTGTTGCGGATTGGTGCTATGTCGATAAAGAATCAAGCTGTGTTTTGCCAGCAGATTGGTGCGATCCAGTTGACGAGTAGTTTTGTGGCTAGGAACTATTTGGTCCAATTCAGAATAAGATGGGAACAAATACCAAAATCTCGTGTCTGGGAGGAGTTATGCCATTATTGCAAGGTCTCGTTGGATTAGCCTTTATACTTGCGTTATATCTGGCACCTTTTTTAATTCTATTCTTCATTATCCGACTCTTTCTTCGGAGAAAATAGGAGTGTCACGCAAACATTAGCGTAGCTTTCTTCCAATATGAGCCGAGCATTGGCAAGTGGAATAAGAAGCCCGACCGTTCGCCACATGAAAGTGATCGGACGGGCTTCTCTATTTAACCCGGGCCGCCACCCATAGCGGCTTTCCAAGCGTATTCTCAGTGCAAAGCAATCGTCAGTTTAATCCTATGCGCTGATACCGCATTTCATTTGTTCGGCTCGAATTCTACGGCCTGGCAGCCCTCGCACTCTCCGGCAAATGGATTGAACGCGAAGGCAGAGATGATGTGTGCGTGGACATCGAGGCTGCTGTAGGCAACATACTGGGACATGGACCCCCGCTGCGCGTGGTATGCGGCCCGGCATATTCATTGCCGTCCAACCCCGTGTAGTTGCAGCAAAGGGTGGAACCTCAATGCTCAGCTCATGTTGTCCGTGGGACACGAGAATCGTA
The DNA here is from genome assembly GCF_040926265.1 of Collinsella aerofaciens. GTDB lineage: Bacteria > Actinomycetota > Coriobacteriia > Coriobacteriales > Coriobacteriaceae > Collinsella > Collinsella aerofaciens_BB. Next base: position 3,666 of record NZ_JBCOIL010000009.1, read on the forward strand.
AGTACACTTTGGTGCGATTCTCACGCTGATACTGAGCCACCTGGAATAAGATACGTCGCGACAACACTTCGCTTCACCTCTGTCTCGACAAGATGACGTAGACTAAAGTTTCCTTTAGTAAGAGAACGAGAACTATATCTGAAAGCGTTGCGATGGCGTGAAGGCACCGAGTCCGAACCGCCTGAATGCTACGTGCATCTGCATCGCCTTTTTGTTATCTCTGCCAGTTGGGTAGCACTACACTTGTCATCATTTACCCTGGTACATGCTGCCTAAATCCACTACCCCTTCTACCGCGCCGACCATCTCGTCATCGTGAGAGACAACGATGATCAGCTGGCTTTGCTTGTTGCGCTTAACATAGGCCGCAAGCTCGGCGCGGCTTACAGCGTCTAACCCAGTCGTGGGCTCGTCGAGTACCAAAACTGACGACTTGCGTGAAATCGCCGACCATAAGTACACTCGGCGCAGCTCACCGCCCGAAAGCGCGGAGCAACGTTTCCCGAGCAACTCCTTCACGCTGTTTTCCAGCGAAAGTAGGCCATCTACACCCCGGTGATAGGAAGAAAAGGGCGTGTCGAAATACTCTAACAGCTCTTTCACCGTTTCGTCCGGCGCGAAGCACGACTGTGGGCAGCACGATATCTCTCTCGCACGTATGTAATCCAAGTCGCATTCTTCGATTGGCACGCCGTTGTATTTTACTTTGCCTTTCGATGAGTATAGCCCGAGCATCAAGTAAAGAAGTGACGTCTTGCCTCTTCCGTTTTCCCCAACTATGCAATATGTACCAGGACCGGAAAACTTGAAAGAAAACCCGCCGAGGACCTCTCGGACAGATCCGTCTGGAAGGGCAACCGAGAATTCCAAATCAGATACCGAAATGTCATTTATTTCATCGAGTTTAGCTAAATCGGTCCGATTCCACCCCGATCTCTCCTTTTCTCTCGTCGCGATAGCCGTCCTATCCCATGATGCTTTGGCATCTTGATAGGATTTGAACAATGACATCATACTTTTCAAAGTCTTAAAGAGAACCGCGAAGTATGTACCGATGATAGTGTACTCGCCTATTGACATAGTTCCGTTAATGATTCGTACTCCGGAAACAACAAGTATCACCGCTTGAAACAACGCTGCGAAAAGACCATCGAGCGATGTCAGAGAATATGATAGCTTTCCGGAGCGCAAAACTTTGGGAAAATAGCTCTTAAACCCAGCGTCGAGCGCTTGTTCGCTCTTGCCGTACGAAGATGTCAGTTGAATGTTGAGAATCTGATTAAGCTGCGATGCAATTGCGGCGTAAAAGGCGCTGTCCGCCTCTTTCTTCTCATACGTGACCCTATACAAAAGTTTCCTCAACCCAGTAATTACACAGAAATACACGATGAGGAGAATGATGGAAAACACCGCGAGAGTTGAATCAATTGACCATATGATAAGCAATACGATGGGAATGGCTACAATGGACAGCGGCGCACTGATAAAATTCGCCAAAACGAAGGATGAGACCACGCTGGAGTCGGAAATAATCCGTTGCGTTGTATAGGCTGGATCGATGGTCCGACTCACCAAGTAATCGTCTCTTTCAAAACGCAAGACGGCCTCCCTGAGAAGATCAAAGGAAAGTCTCGTGGTTATGCGAATGGAAAGTGTTCCTGCAAAATAAGTAAAGAGGGTGGAGAAAACTCCTATTGACGCAACCAGGAGCGCGAAGAGTACGGCGTCTCTTTCGCTGCGGTTACCGAGAAGAAAATCTAAGAATTTCCCGTTCACGTATGGCATGGCATAGGAGAGAGCGGTTCCAATCACCGTGATAGCAATGAAGACGAAAGCCCCTTTTGCTCTGATGAACCTCGAGAGAACGCATCGAATCAAGGAAGGCCCCAATCTACCCGCCACAAAACATCAATCACTGATACCTTACACCTCAACACAACAGGAGCGAAGATTTGCCAATGAGACTGCTTTAAGATTGCCTTGGGCCAATACGATCTCAAGCTCTTCCTACAAGAGAGTCGGAATCGGACATCTCCTCCGACGAACCTGGCAATCGGGCGGTTGAAATATCTTTTTCAACCGCCCGATTGTCACAATAGATTTGAGCATCCGCCCACAAACGTCCGCGTTTTATACCCATCAAATCCTTTGCCTTTTGTCGTCTAGACTAGAAAAATCGCTCGAAATAACGCAACCGGCCTGCTCGCTTGAAGAAACCTAAGCCCGTAACGTAGATGTGCAAACTTCCGAAACGCCTTGCGCGGCATAGTGCGTATAAACTTCGTCAACCGCCTCAGAAATATCTGAGTATCGCGCCGGGTCAAAAGCATACGATGTCGCAGCTATACCCTGCACCCATTCGGAACGCGGATTAATTGAATAGCCACACAGCATCATCATACATGCATCTAGACCTGATTTCCCAAGTATCCGACGTATTGATGAGAGCATCGCGGGTCGCCCCTGCACCATCGTCGTCACCCCTATTAGCAGTATTTACCGTTTTTCTCTAAATGCGTATCGCCACCCTTAAGAATACGAAGTGTTTTATCCAGACCCGATTGTCCTCCATCTCAAACGAAGGGATAAGGAATCTCATCCGGAATCGGCAGTAACGGAGGATTCACAACGACAAGCGAAAAACATGAGTCATCTCTCAGAGGGGAGTAAAGGCTCCCCTCAAGCACCCTAGTTTCGTCATCCAAAGAGTTGATGGCAGTGTTTTTCTTACAAAGGTCGACAACAAAAGGGTTGATTTCTACAGATGTTACATCCATGCCACAGTTGGTAAGTATCAGGCCCTGTATTCTGGGGCCAGAACACAAATCGAGAGCCTTCCGTGCGCTCTGCGGTGTAAGGCGCCAATCTCAGCAAATCTGTCCCACAATACTGCGCTGAAGAACAAGACGGAACCCCTGAGCCAAACTCCCCTATACCTTATTAAGGCTAAGACAGGCAAGTTCACGCACCCGGCATATTCCAGAATAACATCCTATTGTTTTAGATGCTCTACAAGCATGAACAGCCGCGAATCGGAAAGATCTTCTAGTTTCGCCCCGACTGACCGCCAAGGGCCAAAATGGCCTCTCCACCCCCAGGCGACCGGCTCTGGCGCGCCGAGGAGTGTCCCCAAGTGCCGGCAGAAAAGAAACGTCCCTATCTGCCGGCTAGAGGGCACCGAAGAGAATGGCGTAGGTAGTGGATTCGCCGAGCTTGAGCTCGTCGCCGGGATTGAGTTGGGCGGAACGGCCGGGCTCGACCTGAATGCAGACGCGCGTGGCCCCGTTTACCACCACGGTTCCGTTGGTGGACGACAAGTCCTCGACGTGCCAGATATTTTGAGCATCGCACCAGATATGGGCATGGCGGGCCGAGACATCGTCGCCGACGTCGGTAATATCGCCCTCACCAGTGGCCAGCGCGCCAATCTCAACACCCTGCTCACTCGGCTGAATCCAGCGCGGGGCGCTCACGACAAAACTGTTTTGTATGCGCAGCAAGCCCAAGGGGTGCGCCGGGGCGGGTTCGCGTTCGCCCGCGGTCATCGACATGCCAAGCGAACGAGGCGTGGATGTGCCTCCGCCACAGGTCGCGTGCGCGTAGTCGATGGCATAGTTCACCGAGGACCGCACATCCGCCGAACAACCGACGGCGACAAACAGCACCAGCACGGCCTCGGCGCGCTCGGCGGGCATGAGTTCTGCCGCCTGGGACAGGCGATCGAGCGCGTTGCGATAGAGATTCGTGTCCTGGTGACACTCTTCGAGCGCGCGTACCATCGGTTCACCTGCAGGACCGCACACCATATTGATCACAGCCGTGGAGTCCATGGGATTGCGCTGGCGCAGGGCCAGTTGCGACATAATACGCGCAGCCGAGGTACCGTATTCGGCAAAGTAGCGCTGCTGAAGCGTGCCGACCGGCGCGCGAACGATAAAGCGGGAAACCCAAGAGCGATCGGCGGCTCGGCTCTGCGGGCTGCGGCCGTCGGCGAGCGGACGGGACGAAAGCACCAAGCCGCACAGCTCGATATGGCTCAGATGCGCTGCGCGCTTAAAGATGTCAAACATGGCCCCGCATGGGGTGAGCTCAACTTGAGATGCCATGACCTAGGCCTCCTTGGTCGTAGAAATAGAATCGGACGATACTTCGACAGGTCCGCCAAAAGTACGGACAGCTGCGGCTCCACCGGCAAGCGGAGTCGCCATCTGGGCTTTTGTGCGTCGCGGTGCCGAAACGGGAAGTTCAAAGGCAAAGCCCATCGCAAGCAAAAACCACGTAAGCGTATAGGTTGCAACCAGAGCGGCAACAAGGCCGCCCATCACGGCGCGTTGGGAAAAAACGCTACATGCAGCCACAACCAGCACCGGAACCTCGCAGGCAGAAAGCGCAAGCACACCCTGCAGGAAGCCCGAGCGCCGATCGCGCGCAAGTGCCCCCGCGGCAACGCCGGCTATGCCTGGCAGCGCCAACGCCAGTGCGGCAATAATACCCGGTAGCGACCCAGACCACACGAGCGATCCCAAAGTCGCCGTCACGCGAGCGCCCGACGCCAGCAGCGCGGCCGAAACCACGACCACAGCCCAAACCACGCCACAGACGACCGTCGCGCCGACCATCAGCGCGCGACGAACCGCGCGGCCAGACGCATCCATGGGGCACGGCGTGAGCGGCTCGCCGCGAAGCGAACGACCGACATTTTGCGCATAGTGGTCACAAAACGCCGAGAGCGCCGCCTCGACCGCCGCCGGCTCGGGACGATCTTTTTGATGGCTGGACAGACAGGCCATCACCACGTCGAACAGCTGGGCATCGACAAACGCCAGCGCATCGCGTAGCTCTTCGGAATCCGGCTCAAGCCCTAGCTGCTGGGCCTGCTCGGCCGCGGCGAGCGCCACATCGGGCTCACGACGAAGCAACTGAGTCAAATCACAACCGGGCGCATGGGCACCAATGGGATAGTCGGGCCGCGTGTCCATCTTGAGACGGTAGGGGCTCGCGATGTCGCGCGTCTTTTTGCGCGAACCCGAGGCACCCGAAGTACTCGGCGCGGCTTCGTATGGCGCGACGCCGGCAATGAGCTCGTAAACCGTGCTTGCCGCGGCGTATACGTCAATCGCCGGCGACATACGCAAAGCGCGCAGGTCGGGAATATCGTCGGTGAGCATCTCGGGCGGGGCATAGGCAACCGTCGCGCGACGCAGCGTGGCATAGCGCTCCGTAAACGACGCCTTGCCGCCGGTACCGGCCACGGCCGACGCAGGCTCGAGCGCCAGCGACGAGCCAAAGTCGATCAGGCACAGGTCAAAGGTGCCCTCGGCAAGCTGCCGGTCAAGCGGTAGACGCGCCGTACGCACCATAATATTAGCGGGCGAGATATCGCGATGGACAAAGCCCTCGCCCACCAGGCTCATACGGCAGAGCAGATCGAACAGGTCGCGACCCAGACGCGCCGCCACAAGCGGCGACAGGCGTCCGGCATCGTCCACGGCGAGTCGCGAACGCAAGCGGGCAAGTGTCTCGCCCTCGACCCATTCCATGACAATTGCAGGCACACCGTCGACCTCGCCCCAGCCATAGAGGCGGGGAAAGCCCTTAAGGCCCGAAAGGGCGCGATGGCATTCGTATTCCTCGCGAAACGCCGCCTTGAACTTGGCGACCAGCGCCTCGTGAGCGGCATCGTCATCAAACTCATCGCGCGTCGGCAAGATGAGCTACTTGAGTGCCACTGCCTCGCCTTGGGCGTTGACGGCACGCGTCACGCGGCCGAAACCGCCACGGCGCATGGTGGCATCGTCGGCAAACAGCATCGTAAAACGACGCAGATAGGTAGGCAGTTCGTCCTGACCGAGCGCAATGGCCGGCTCAAACCCGTCGACACGCGCCAGGCGCAGGCCGACCATGGGATCGCGACCGAGCGATTGTGGTGTGGTGGATGCAAGATCGGTCATCATAGGGCAAGCGCCGCCACGCTATTGTTGAAGTTACCGAGCGCGACGTCATCATCGCCGTAATGGCCGACCCATTGACATAGGTTGGTGTAACAGCCCCACAGATTGGCATACTGCTGATACCACCTTGACCGGGGCGAGAATGTCTGACGACCGAACTCGGCTCGAATGACAAACATCTCCCCGACCAGGCTGTCGCACGGCCTGGGATCTCCCGTAGAGTTATAGGTCGAGACCACGTCATTGGCACGAGAAACATAGCCGTCGAGCATGTTGTACTTGGTCACAAGCCAACTGTGAATGCTCTCTTCCTCAGCAGCGGAAAGGCCGCCGGAGTTTGCATCGTTGTCAGTGTTGCCGCCCGTCGAGCCGCCGTTTCCAGGCCCTCCGGTAGAGGAACCCGACCCAGAGCCGCCGCCCGAACTCGATGAATCCGAGCCGGAGCCAGAAGTATCCGAGCTACCGGGCTTTCCGGACTGCTGGGCGTCCTGCTCCTTTTGCTGCTCGACCTTATTCACCGTTGCCGCCACGCTATTGTTGGACAATCGATCGATGATCTTGGTGTTGGTGAGCACGATGGTTTTGCCATTGGCAAGCGTGACTTCGTTGTCCGGGGCCTCGGCGCCGTCCGCATCGTCGGTGCCAAACACAATATGCCCGACCACACTTGCCCAAGCATATCCAGTCGTGGTGCCCAGATCGCTTTTGACCTCATGCCCCACGCGCGGTTCGCGTGCGGCATGCGCCTGCATCATGGACGGCACGGTCATGCCATAGGCAGAAACGCCAGCTATGACCAGCACCAGCGAGCACGATAGCAGTGCGTACGCCCGCGGCGCCAAGCCCAGTCGGCGTCGTATGCGCACCGCGGCGCCGCGCTTTGTCTGAGTGCCACCGGGCCGCATGCGTTCTCCTCCAACAAAAACACGCCGCTCGGGAGCGGCGCATTCATTCGAATCCATATTTGAGTGTATCAGCGAACCAAAAAGGCTGCGCAACGAATGGACAAATTAAGGATGCGAGCGGAAGCGTCCATGCGATAAGCGGATACGAAGCATCTTTGTTGCACAACAAACTCACAGTCGCACGGGGAAATTATGACTACCCCGTGCGTCGCGAGGAAAACATACGGCAGGAGCAGGCTCGCCACCTAAATCGCGCGGCGGGCCTCGATGGCGCGGCCAAGCGTAAGCTCGTCGGCATACTCCAAGTCGCCGCCCACGGGAAGGCCGCTTGCCAGACGCGACACCTCGACGCCCAACGGCTTGATGGTACGGGCCAGATAGCTCGCCGTGGTCTCGCCCTCAATATTGGGGTTGGTGGCGATGATGACCTCGTGGATGTCCTCGTGGCCCAAGCGTGCCAGCAGCTCTCGAATGTGCAGCTGCTCGGGGCCAATCTTGTCCATGGGACTGATCACGCCGCCCAATACGTGGTAGAGGCCGTGGTAGCTGCCCGTGCGCTCGATCGCCTGGACATCGCGCGGCTCGCCCACCACGCAAATGCGAGTGGTATCGCGCATCGGGTCCTGGCAGATGGAGCACTCGTCGGCCGTGGCGTAGTTAAAGCAGCGGCTGCAAAAGTGGACCTCCTGCTTGACCTCCAGGATGGCCTCGGCCAGGCGGCGCGCCTCCTCGGCGTCGGCCTCCAACAGGTAATAGGCGATGCGCTGGGCCGACTTGGGACCAATGCCCGGCAGACGGCCCAGCTCATCGAGCAGTTTTTGCAGACTGTGGTTGGCACTCATATATATGCGTGTCTTAGAACGGCATGCCCGGGATGTTGAGGCCGCCGGTGATGGCGCCCATCTGCTTGTTGGCGAGCTCGTTGACGCCGCGGACGGCCTCGTTGACGGCAGCCATGATCATATCCTGCAGCATATCGACGTCCTCGGGATCGAGCGCATCGGGATCGATGGTGAGGTTGACGAGCTCCATCTCGCCGTTAACGGTCACCTTGACCATGCCGCCGCCGGCAGAGGCGTCGACGGTCTGGGACTTGAGGTTCTCCTGCGCGGCGGCAAGCTGCTCCTGCATCTTGCGAGCCTGCTTCATCATCTGCTGCATGTTCATACCGGCCATGATGGCTCCTTTACGTGCGGCCGCACGCCGAGCTGCAAGGGCAGCCGGAGCACGGCGGGACTTTCAAACTCAAAAATCGTACCACGGCGCGCGGCGAGAGAGCGGGGCGGACGTGTTACCTCAGTCGATATACATGTCCTCCAATACAAACCGCACTCAAAGATTATGCAAGGTCGAATTATGCAAGGTTGCATAATATCGCACACTCAATCTAGTAGAGCCGAATCCGGCATTTCATGTGCGCCACTAAATAGCTAAATGCCGAACCGCTGCTCGAGGCGGCGCACATGGCGGCAGGGTATAATTTGATTGCCATAGATAGTAATTTGGAGGTGCCCCATGAATGCCCCCAACGCGCTCCAAAACATCCGCTCAAAACACCCCGTTGCATATGTGGTTCTCTATCTCTTTGTCGGCTGGGCATTGCTGGTTGTCATCACCCATGCCATAGCCTTTGGAGCAGAACTGCTGATAGCCAGTTCGGACCAGCCCATCGTCAAATGGGAAGCGACCGATGAGTGCACCGACGGAACTCGAACCATTTACTACAACAGCCCGTCCCTCTACCAAGAGTTCAAGGTCAAGATAAAGGACTCCAAGATTGTCGATGCCGAACTAGGCGCTTTCTTGACAATCGGAGCAACCCTCAACGCCGAGCAAGTCAAGTACACGGACAGCCATGCGACGTATCGTATCGACCTCAGCATCCTAGGGCGACCGTCACGCACCTGTCTGCTCGAATGCGATATACGCGGCACCACACTACACATGTCCGAAATACAGATGCGCCCGGACAAAGAGATCTCTTCTTGAGCAGTATACCCGCCCGTACAGCTACTCCACCGGCTTGAAGATGGTGGACTGGCCGAAGACGCTGCGGATGAGGGCTTTGGCCTCGTCCTCGGTCTGCGGGATGCTCGGGGCTGCACCCTGATGGCCGAAGGGGCTGCCCGCACCGGGGTTGGACTCCCAGGGAGCTGCAGGAGCGCCCTCCTCTTTGGGGGCAGTTGCAGCGGACTTGGGCGCGGACGCCGCACCCGGCACGTCGAACGGAGGCAGATCGTCCCCGCTCGCATCGCCGGCAAAGCCGCCGACCATGGCGTCGTCGTAGGGCACCTGCTCGGATTCCCACGGCGCGGACTGCGCGACAGACTGAGCCTTGGGGGCAGCCGAGCGCTCGGGCGCACGGGGTGCGGGCTCGGTCGGGAGCTTACCCGTGGCAGGAGCGCCGGCGGGGTTGTCGGAGCGTAGCCAGGGGGCTTTGCCTAGGTCAGACGACTTGGGCGCGGGCGAGGCGGGCTTGGACACGGGTATCGGAGCAGCCGGTTTGGGCGCCGCGGGCTTAGGCGCCGACGGGGTCGACGCCGCTACCGGTGTCGCTTGCCGCTGCGGCGCGCTGGCGCTCGAGGATGCAGGGGCCGCCGAGGACACGGGTTGCGGGTCCGCAGATGCCGCAGCCCGTGCAGATGGAGAATGCTCCTCATGTTGAGGAGCCGGCGTGCCACCCCCATCCAAGACATAGTCGACGGTACGACGACCGAAGACTGCGCAGACCGTCGGCAGGACCACCGATTGCGTATCGGCGCGACCGAGCATCTTGATGGCAAAGGTCGAGCCCGCGGGGAACGAGACGGTGAGCTTGGAGCCGTCGTCGGCCGTGGCGCGGGCGTTGAGCAAAAGCCCTGCGTAGGAAGCCTGACGCGCCTTGACACGCTCGACGACCTCGGCCCATTTGCGCTGCAGCTCTCCGGCATCCTCGACCGCGGGCGTCTCGGCAGCACCGGCGGCGGCAACCTGGGCGGCATTGTTGGACTGGGGCTTAGGTGCCGGAGCGGTGGCAGGCGCGGGGGCAGCAACGGGCTGAGGCGTCGAAGTCGGCGCAGGCTGAGGTGCAGGCGCTGCAGACTTGGAAGCTGACACGGACGCAGAACGGGGAGCAGGCTGGGCAGCCGGAACAGCAGCGCCGCGGTCCCAAGGCATGCCACCCTGATGCGCGGACGTAGCAGCGGGGGCAGCGGATGCCGCCGGAGCGGCAGCACGGGCGCCCGAAATGAGCGTCGGCTGTTGGGCAGCAGCGGGTACGGATGCTGCAGGCGCGGCGGCCTGAGCAGCGGCCACGCTCGCCGGCACGGCGCCGTTGGCAACCATGGCCTCCAGACGTGCCACGCGCTCGGCCAATGCCTCAATCGTTAAATCGGCCTCGGGACGTGCCAGGCGCGTGCAGGCGATCTCGAGCACCAGGCGCACGTCGCTCGCGCCCCTCATCTCCAGTGCGGCATCGTCGAGCACCGTCAGCACACGGGCCAGGCGGTCGGCAGGATGCTCGCCAAAGGCAGCGGCCTCGGCAGCAAGCGCCTCGGCCTGCTCGGCACCGCCCTCAAACAGCTCGGCACGGGCACCGGCAACGCAGGCAACGTACACGTCACGCACATGCGCCACCAGGTCGCGCGTCAGCTCCAGCAGGTCGTTTCCTTCCTCGACCTGCGCACGGATCAGTCCATAGAGCTCGGCAACATCGCGATCGGCAATGGCGCGGGCAAACTCGCCCAGGATCTGGTCCGAAACCTCGCCCAAAAGCGAGCGGGCATCGTCCGCATGCACGGCGCCGTTGCCAAAAACGCTCAGCTGCTCCAGCGTGGACAACGCGTCGCGCATGCCGCCCTTGGCATGGCGTGCCACGATAGCCAGCGCCTCGTCGTCGTAATCGAAGCCCTCCTGCTCGCACACGTATGCCAGGCGATGCTCAATATCCTCGTTGCCGATACGATGGAAATCGAAGCGCTGGCAGCGCGAGAGGATGGTCTCCAGAATCTTTTGCGGGTCGGTGGTGCACAGCACAAAGATCACGTGTGCCGGCGGCTCCTCAAGCGTCTTGAGCAGCGCGTTGAACGCCGCCGTCGTGAGCATGTGGACCTCGTCGATGATATAAATCTTGTACTTGCCGCGCACCGGGGCAAAGTTGACGGAGTTGATGATCTCCTCGCGCACGTTGTCCACGCCAGTACGGCTTGCGGCATCGAGCTCGTAGACATCCGGGTGGTTGCCCTCGGCGATGAGCTCGCACTCCTCGCAAGTACCGTCGGGCATGCAGCCGCTTGCACCCTCGGCGCGCGCCGCCTCGGCATTGCGGCACAGCAGCGCCTTGGCCAGAATGCGCGCCATGGTGGTCTTGCCCGTGCCGCGCGGTCCGCAGAATAGGTACGCGTGGGACAGGCGCCCCTCGGTGATGGCGTGCTCGAGCGTCGAGACGATATGCTGCTGGCCCACCACGGAGTCAAAGGTGAGCGGGCGATACTTTCGGTACAACGATTCCATGGGTGCTCCCCCGGGTATACTGAGTCTTGTTGCCGCGGCGGCCATGCGGTCGCACGGCATACTGCATTCCATAATACCCGTACGGCGAGCCCGCCGCGATAGGAGTCCAAAGAGCATGGCAGACGCAGAGAGCAACCTCGTCCCCTCCGAAGCAGCCGACCAGGTCGAGGTCGCGCTCGAGGAGCAGGCCGCAGCCGACGACGGCATCCTGTACCTCAACGAGTACCAGTACGAAAACGACCTGGTCACCGACTTCGCCCGCCTGGTCGCCTCGCCCAGGCGTCGCGGCTCGCTGTATGTCGCCGCGGCAATTGCCGCGCTCATCGGCATCGGCATGCTGGTGGCCGGCGGCAACTGGATCAAGTTTGGCGTCGTCCTGATCGTGTTCGGCGCCTTTTTGGCCTGGTGGAGCAAAAACCTGCACCACACCCTCGCCCGCGACTTTATCGACGCCGTTGAGGCCGACGAGTCCATGGGTGGCCGCTATCGCCGCGTCGCCGCCAACGAGGACGGCCTGATGGTTTGGGGCAAGAGCGGCAAGTCACAGTTCTTCCCGTTTGAAAAGCTCGACCACGTGCTCGACGGCGAGCGCATCTTTGTGGCCATGTTCGCCGACCAGGGCGTGACGATCCCTAAGGACACCTTTGTCCGCGGCGATGCCGAGCAGTTCGGTCCCTTCCTTAAGGCGCGCATCAACAAAAAACTCCGCATCGAGACCAAGAAGAAGAAAATGAAGGCCGAGAAGGCCGCCGCCGAGGCCAAGCAGGGCGACAAGCCCCAGGAGACCAAGCGCAAGCAGAAGAAGAACAAGAAGAAGCGCTAAGGCCAAGCCAGACAGGCAGCCTCGCATCCCGCTATCCTCCCCATGCACCCGAGCGTGCTACACTAGCAGCATCTATGCCACCGCGAACGGCTCGGCTCCGCGCCCGCCACTCGCAAACGAACTTTAAACGCACGAGGGTTGGCCATGCCGCTTTTCTCGCAACATACCGCCCGGTTCTCGCCGGACGTTCCCTTGGAGGGCACCAGCTCTCGCGAGCTGCTCAAGCGGTACCAGCCGCTCGAGACACTTGCGACCGGCGGTTTCGGCTCCATCGAGATCTGCCGCGACACGCACCTGCGCCGCCGCGTCGCCATTAAACGCATCCCCCTTATCAACGGTGCCGGCATGCCCGCCAGCGACATCATGGATGTCCTGCGCGAGGCGCACACTGCCGCCATGCTTCAACATCCCAATATCGTGCAGGTCATCGACTTTACGCACGACACAGCCTATGCCTACCTGGTTATGGAATATGTCGATGGCATGTCGCTGGCCGAGTTTTTGCACCGCGTGGACGGCCACTCACTTACCTTTGACGAGGCCGCGGCCATTGCCGATGCCCTGGGCCAGGCGCTCACCTTCGCCCATAGTAATGGCGTACTCCACCTGGACATTAAGCCCGCCAACGTGCTCATCGACCACTCGGGCAATGTAAAGCTCACCGACTTTGGCATGGCGCGACTGTCGTCCGCCGGTGGCTTTGGCGGCTCGCGCGGCGGCACCATCGGCTACATGCCGCCCGAGCAGCTCGATATCGAGACCGGCACGGTCGACGAGCGCGCCGATGTCTTCGCCCTCGCCTGTGTGATCTACGAGGGCCTGTGCGGCAGCGCTCCCTTTATGGCGGCCACGCCCGCCGACTCGCTCGACCGCATCATCGGCGGCGCCACCTATCCCAGCGAGCTGATACCACACTTTCCCCCGGGAGCCGAGAGCGCGCTCATGAGCGCGCTCTCCCCCATGCCGCAGAACCGCCCCAACAGCATCGAGGCATTTTGCGACCAGCTCCTTGCCGGTCTGGGCAGCGTGCGCGAGGGCCGTCGCAGCCTGGAGCAAATGGTTGGCGAGCTTTCGGATGACGAGCAGGAGCTCGACGGTATCGAGCCGTCGCACTACGAGGACGACGCCATCGAGGTCGACCCCGCACTCGGCTGGGCAGGCACGCGCTGGAGCCATGCGCGCGACTACACCATGCACATTATCTCGGCGCTAACGTGCGGCACCTTTAGCTTTTTGCTGATGCAAACGGCCGGGGTCGCGGCGCTTCCCGGCCTGGTCATTGCGGCTATCGCAATCGGAGCGGCGGCTGGCCTGGCCCCCCAGATTGGCTCGGCCATCTCGGCTGTGGGCTTTTTGGTGCTCATGGCCAACGCCACCATGCAGGCGCAGGGCATCCTGTCGATGTTGCCCGTCGCGGTGATCTTTGCCGCCGCCATGTCCGGTTGGTGGATCGCCTGGGGTCGCACCGAGGCTGCCGCGAGCGCCGCACTCACCTGTGCACTCGCGCTTGGCTGTCTGACCGGCAATACCTTCCTGGCAGCTGGGGTCGCCGCCGGCGTCGCGTCATTTTGGCTCGGCCCGGCAAGCGCCGCCGCGGCAACGGGCATGGGCGCGCTTTTTGCCCGTCTGGCCACGGTCGCGCTTTCAGCCGGAGGCGTACTGGGGCTCGGTAACGTTGCCGCAGCGCTGGGAGACCCGCTCCTTTGGGCTGCCTTTGTGCTGGTCGCGGCAACTGCCGCGGCGTCATCTGCGCTGCTCAATGCCCATGCCAAGCGTGCCAATCAGGGCTCAAACCTTGCCGCAATCGCCGCCATCGCTGTCACCGGCATCGGCTGCGCAGCGGCGTCCTGTCTTGCACACCATATGGAAATTGCCAGCCTTGCAGCCGCGGTCGTCGCCAAGGCGGCGGTTGCGGGAACCCTATCCTCTATAATCGTTGGGATATGCCTATATTTGCTCGGATACCAAAGAACCTATACGGAGAGTGATCTTTCGTGAACTTCCTGAACATCTTCGAGGACCACGTGGCCGGCATCTTCGGTGCCACCCGTGCCCCGTTCTCCTTTAAGAAGCTTGCCAAGCAGGCCGCTCGCGACATGGAGGATCAGACTCTGGTGATCAACGGCGTCAACACGGCGCCGGCACTCTATACCATCCTTATCGCCGCCGACGACGATCCCATGCTCGCCCCGTTCTACCCCGAGCTTTCGCGCGAGGTCCGCGAGTTTGTGAAGGCGCAGGCCGAAAAGCGCCGCTATGTCTTTGTCGGCGAGCCCCTCGTGCGCTTTATGATCGATCCGCAGCTGCGCGCCGGCAAGTTCTCGGTCTTTGCCGAGAACGTCGATGCCCCCACGCTCGGCCGCCTGTACGAAGAAGAGCGCGCCTATCAAAACGGCCTGGGCCAGAACAACTCCGCGGCAAGCCGTGCCGCCAGCGCCCCGCGCGCCGGCCAGCAGCAGTTTGCTGCCCCGCAGCAGCAGCGCCCCGCCGCCATGCCCCAGCAGCAGCCGACGCCTCGCGCCGCCGCTCCCGACCCGCTTGCCGTGGCAGACCCCTTCGCGCCTAGCGTCCCCGACCCCGCCGCAGCACCCATCCCGGTGCCGCAGACCGTCTCGCGCGACGCGCTTGCCGGCATGGGCGGAGCCGCCGCGACCGGTGCCGCCGTGGGCCTAGGCGCCGCAGCCGGCATCGCCTCCAACATGGCGAGCACTCGCGCCCCGCAGCGCCCGCTCGCCCAGCTCGTCGACGTCGTGAGCGGCGAGAGCCATAGCATCACCTCCGCACAGGTAACCATCGGTCGCGAGCGCTCAGTTTCCGACATTGCCCTGCGCGACCCCAACGTGTCGCGCCGCCACGCCCAGCTCACCTTTACGGGCTCGGATTGGTCGATCGAGGACCTCAATTCCACCAACGGCACGCTCGTCAACAACCGCCGCATTACGCGCTGCCCGCTGCGCAACGGCGATCTGCTGACGTTTGGCCTGAGCACCTTTGAATTTAGGGGATAGTCGCTTATGAACATCGATATCGTCCTTTTTGCAGGCCGCATCGTCCTGGTCGCCCTGCTCTATATCTTCCTGTTCGCCGTCATGAAGACCGGCGTGGGACTTGTGCGCGGGCAGCGCCGCGACTCGGCTATCTGGACGATTGATGTGGACAAGGGTCCGCGCGGTATCCGCGGCATCCACGTAGACATGCTCGGCCCCGTCATCGTCGGTCGCTCGCCATCTTCGGACATCTGCATCAACGAACCGTTCGTCTCGGCCTCGCATGCGCGCTTTTCGCTGCAGGGCCCGGCGCTCATCATCGAGGACCTCAACTCGCTTAACGGCACGCTCGTCAACGGCCGCCAGCTCGTGGAGCCCGCAACGCTGCGCGAGGGCGACGAAGTCCAGATTGGCGACGTGGTCATGAAGGTGAACCGTCGATGATCGACGAGGAGAACAAGTCCGCAACTATGACCGAGGCACCGGCTGCCGCCACAGCTGCGCCGGCCCACGCCGCTCCGGCGGGCTCCGCACCCGTGGAGCCCGAGGACACCGTGTTCTCCCTGCCTCTTTCGCATGTAACGCATGATATTTCGGATCTCGCCGATAACGAGGACGAAGAGGATGCCGCAGCGGCGCCCATCGGCGCACATGCTGCGGAACAGCCCACAGCGCCCGAAGCAACCCCGGCGCCGGCTCACTTTGCAGAGCCCGTCGCCGCGGCAATCAACGAGAGCGCTGCGGTGTTTGCGGCACCCGAGCCCGCCGCGCCGGCGTTTCCCATAGCCCCGGCATCCGAGGTTGCGCCCGCGTCTACGCCGGCGCCCGAGCCTATAGACGTCAGCCCGCAAGATGACGAGTCGACCGCCCGCGTTTCCGAGGAGCCCGACTCCCCGGACACCGGCGATTCCGAATCAAACGCCGAGACCGACACCGTCTCTCCCGGTGACACAGCAGAGATCGACGTTGCCGCCGTTGAGGCCAAGCTCAAAGACCCCGGCTCGACCATGAGCTTTGAGCCCCTGACCGAGGAGCGCATCGAGACCGACTCGACCTATGATGCCGGCACCACCACGCAACTCATGTGGGGCGCCCGCTCCGACGTTGGCTGCGTGCGCCCGCACAATGAGGATTCCTACCTGGTGCAGTCGCCGCTCTTTTGCGTATGCGACGGCATGGGTGGTCACGCTGCCGGCGAGGTAGCCTCTTCCATCGCCGTCGAGACTATTGCCAAGACGGCCCCACAGTCCGCCGACGCAGCACGCCTGGCCGCAGCCGTCGAGGCAGCCAACGCCGCCGTAATCGAGGCGGCCCTGAACGGCCTGGGCAAGCCCGGCATGGGCTGCACGGCCACTTGCGCCTATATCGAAAACGACACGCTCGCCATCGCCCACGTGGGCGACTCGCGCGCCTACCTGCTCCACGAGGGCACGCTCATCCGCGTGACCCGCGACCACTCCTACGTGGAGGAGCTCGTGGACGCCGGCGAGATCACGGCAGACGAGGCTCGCGTCCACCCCAACCGTTCGGTCATCACCCGCGCACTGGGCTCGGACCCCGCCATGTATGCCGACCACTTCACTCTGCATATCGAGGAAGGCGACCGCCTGATCCTGTGCTCCGACGGCCTCTCGAGCATGATTCCCGATAGCGATATCGAGAACATCGCCACGCAGTCCTCAACCGCGCAAATCTGCGTCGACAACCTAGTGGACGCGGCGCTTGCCGCCGGCGGCCACGACAACGTGACCGTAGTAGTCGTTGACCTGGTTGACGATGGCGTTATGCGCGAGGCGCAACGCGTGCGTCGCCGCAACGTTACTATCGCCGCCATCCTGGCCCTCGTCTTTGTGCTGGCAGCTGGCATCTGGGCCTACACGGGTGTCACCGGCTCGTACTACCTGGGTACCTACCAGGGCAATGTCGCCGTCTGGCGCGGCCTGCCCGGCAAGCCACTCGGACTCAAGCTCCACTGGCTCGAAAGCGAAACCAGCATCAAGCTGTCCGACCTGCCCGAAGACACGCAAAACCGCCTCAAGGCGGGCATTCCGCAAACAAGTGTCGACGATGCGCAGGACACGATATCCAAGTACCGCCACCAGATCGACGAGGAGCAGACCCGCCAGGTGATCGACGCGCAAACGATTCGCGACAACACCAATCAGGGATCGACCTCCGAATCAGATTCCGAGAAAACCGCCGAACAGTCCGCCGAGGCCGAAGCCTCCGATAAGAATTAGAAAGGGAGTGCCGCTTATGAGTCGCCGCAACACCGAGCTGCTCTTGCTCATCGCCTCGGCGTTCCCCGTCATCCTGCTGTATGCGATGTACGTCCTCACCGCGGGCGCTGCCATCTCCTTTGAGACGCTCGCCGTACCGATCGGCCTCTTTGCCGCCTTTGCCGCGGCCCACATTGCCGTGCGCATCTTGGCGCCCGGTGCCGACCCCGCCATCCTGCCCATCGTATTTATACTTTCGGGCATCGGCATCACGTTCGTGACGCGTCTCGCCCCCGCTCTCGCCATCTCACAGCTCATCATCCTGTTTGTCTCGGTGGCGCTCATGGTGGGAACGCTTGCACTAGTCAAAAACCTCGGCGTGGTCATGCGCTACAAGTACACCTTTGGCATCATCGGCATCATTCTGCTGATGCTGCCTATCTTTATCGGCACCACGATCTCGGGCTCCAAGCTGTGGATTCGCATCGCGGGCTTTACCATCCAGCCCGGCGAGTTCGCCAAGGTCTTTATCGTCCTGTTCCTGGCCGGCTACCTGGCCGAGAACCGCGAGCTGCTCTCCATCTCCAACCGCAAGATTCTGGGCTTTAAGATCCCTCGCCTGCGACTGCTGCTGCCGCTGTTTGCCGTGTGGGGTGTGTGCCTGCTCGTCGTCGTCTTCGAACGCGACCTAGGTTCGGCCGTGCTGTTCTACACCATCTTCTTGCTGATGCTCTACGTTGCCACGGGGCGCTTTTCGTATGTCGTTATCGGCCTTGCGCTCTTAGCCGTTGGAGCCGTGGGCGCCTACAAGTTCCTGTCGCACGTTCAGGTGCGTTTCCAGGTTTGGGTCGATCCGTTTAAGGACGCCCAGGGCCAGGGCTACCAGATCGTCCAGTCGCTCTTCTCGCTTGCCGATGGCGGTCTGGTCGGTGTTGGCATCGGCAACGGCATGGCCAACAACATCCCTGTCGTCGAGTCCGACTTTATCTTCTCGGCTATCGGCGAGGAGATGGGCCTTTTGGGCGGCGGCGCCGTGCTCATCCTGTTTATGCTCTTTGCCGTGCGTGGCCTCACCACGGCTGCCCGCGCTAAATCCGACCTCGCCGCCTTTAGCGCCACGGGCCTTACGGCCGCCATCAGCTTCCAGGCCTTCTTGATCGTGGGCGGCGTCACCCGCCTGATCCCGCTGACCGGCGTCACCCTGCCCTTTATGAGCCAGGGCGGCTCCTCTCTGCTGGCGAGCTTTATCATCGTCGCGCTCCTGCTGCGCGCCGGTGACGAGGCGACCGGACGCGAGGCCGAGCTTACCGGCACCGGCACCATGGCCGCCATCACCGATGATCAGGTCGCATCTGCCGCCGCCCCGACGGGCACGCGCTTTGCCACCTCGTCTTCCTACGGCAGCGGCAGCCATTCCATCGGCTCGCGTATGCGCCGTCGCCTGCTCGACACGCCTGAATCCGGTGTGCTCGGCCGCGTTGCGCTCGCCAACCGTCTAACCCGTGCGGTGCTCGCCTTTACGGCGCTGTTCGCCATCCTTATCGGCAACCTCACCTATGTCCAGGTCATCAAGGCCAAGGACTATCAGGACATGCCGACCAACAACCACACCATCGCCCGCTCCAAGTACATCCAGCGCGGTTCCATCATCACGTCCGACGGCGTGACGCTGGCCGAGTCGCTGCAGCAGGAGGACGGCACCTACGTACGCTCCTACCCCAACGGTAACCTGGCAGCGCACGTGGTTGGCTACGTGAGCCAGCAGTATGGCACCACCGCCATCGAGAGCGTCATGAACGACACGCTCACCGGCTCTAAGGATTACTCCAGCTGGAACAACGCCATCGCGTCGCTCGCGGGCCAGACCCAGCCGGGCAACACCGCCAAGCTCACCATCGACTCGCGCATCCAGACGGCTGCTGAGCAGGCGCTCAAGGGCTTTAAGGGCGCTGTAGTGGTCATCGACCCGCGTACCGGCGCGGTGCTCGCATGTGCCAGCTCGCCCACCTACGACAACACCAACATCGATGCCCTGCTGCAGACGGGCGGCGGCGAGGACGGCTCCATGTACAATCGCGCCATGGACGCGCTGTACACGCCGGGCTCAACGTTTAAGGTCGTTACGCTTTCCGCGGCACTCGAGACCGGTACCGCCAGCCTTACCAGCACCTACCAGGCGCCCGGCTCCATGGACATCGGCAACGCACCGGTCACCAACGATGCCAACGAGAGCTACGGCACCATCAGCCTGCAGCAGGCCTTTGCCGTGTCCTCCAACGTCGTCTTTGGCCAGGTGGCAAACGAAGTTGGCGCAAACACGCTCGTGCAGTTTGCCAACGCCTTTGGCTACGGCCAAAAGCTCGGCCAGGACCTGACCTCCGCGGCCTCCATCATGGCCGACCCGTCGCTCATGACCGAGTGGGAGACCGCCTGGGCCGGCGCCGGCCAGCCTGTCGGCATGGACCACACGCCCGGCCCGCAGACCACCGTCATGCAAAACGCCGTGATTGCCGCCGCCATCGCCAACAGTGGCGTGGTCATGGACCCGTACTTTGTAGCCCAGGTACTCGCCCCGGACGGAACCGTGGTCAAGACCACGCAGTCCCGCTCGCTTGGTCAGGCCGTCAGCTCCGCCACGGCCGACCAGGTCAAGCAGGCCATGCTTGCCGTCGTCCAGTCCGGCACCGGCACCGATGCCCAAATCCCCGGCGTCAAGGTCGCCGGCAAGACCGGCTCGGCCGAGACTGGCGGCACCAACGTCAACTCGATGTTCGTTGGCTTTGCACCTTACGATTCACCCACGGTCGCCATCTCGGTGGCCTTGGAGGATTTCGACAAGCATGACGTCAAGGCCGCCAAGATCGCCGGTATCGTCCTGACCGCGGCGCTTGCCGCACAGGGAGCGTGATGCCCATGATCGAATCGGACACCCGAGGCGCGCCGCGGCCTAAGGGTTAGCGGCAACGCGTCACACGGCCCCAGCGGCCACATCGTAGGTACTACACACATCGTTGAGCGAATAGTTATGTTAGGAGCAGGAATGGAACAGAGGGTCCTCGGGGGAAGATACCTCCTCAAGGATAAGGTGGGAACAGGCGGCATGGCGACCGTCTACCGTGCACAGGACCAGGTTCTCGACCGCACGGTAGCCGTCAAGATCATGCTGCCGCAGTATGCTGGCGACGCGACCTTCGCCGCACGCTTTAAGCAGGAGGCCCAGGCAGCAGCCGGTCTCTCCTCACCCTATATCGTGGGCGTCTACGATTGGGGCAAGGACGGCGACACCTATTACATCGTCATGGAGTACCTGCGCGGCACCGACCTTAAGAGCGGCATCAAGAGCCACGGCGCCCTCGACCCCAAGAAGGTCGCCCAGATCGGCTCGCAGATCAGCTCCGCGCTTTCGGTCGCCCACAAGCACGAGATCATCCACCGCGACATTAAGCCGCAGAACATCATGGTGCTGCCCGACGGCAACATCAAGGTGATGGACTTTGGCATCGCGCGCGCCAAGAACAGCCACCTCACGCAAGACAACAACGTGCTGGGAACCGCCCACTACGTCAGCCCCGAGCAGACCCGTGGTCAGGACCTCGGCCCCACCTCGGATATCTACTCGCTGGGCGTCGTGATGTACGAGTGCGCCACCGGCCGCGTCCCCTTTGACGGTGACGACGCTATCTCGGTCGCACTCAAGCAGGTCAACGAGCTGCCTATTCCGCCGAGCCAGATCAACTCCGGTGTCGACGCCGACCTTGAGCGCATCATCCTCAAGTGCATGGAGAAGGACCCCGCAAACCGCTTCCAGACCGCCGACGAGCTGCGTCAGGTGCTCAACAGCTACCTGTCGGGCCGTGCCGTCAACGTCTCGGAGCCCACGCGCATCATCGGTGCCCCCGGTGAGCTGGGCGCCACCAAGACTCGCGAGCTTTCCGATCAGACGCGCGCCATGGTGCGTCCCGTCTCGGGCGTGAGCGGCCAAAATACCGCCCGCAGCTCGGTTTCGGGCTCCACCGGCGCCTACGAGGTCGAAAAGCCCAAATCCAACAAGAACAAGATCATCGCCGCCGTGGTGGCAGCCGTTGCCGTCATCGGCATCGTGGTGGCCTTTGCCACAGGACTCTTTGGCGGCGAGCAGGTCACCGTGCCCGATGTGCTGGGCAAGGACCAGCAGACTGCCGTCGAGCTGATCAAGGAAGCCGGCCTCGAGGTCGGCACCATCGACCAAAGCTACAACGACGATGTCGACGAGGGCAAGGTCGCCGAGCAGACGCCCAACGGCAACACCAAGAAGACCAAGGGCACCAAGGTGAACCTGGTAATCTCCAAGGGCCCCAAGCCCTCCGAAAAGGTTGAGGTTCCCAAACTTGTCGGCCTGACCAAGGACCAAGCAGAAGCCGCACTGGCAAGCGTTGGCCTGAAGGGCAACGCCTCCGAGGAGGCCAACGAGGCTGATGAGGGCCAGGTCTTTGAGCAGGGCACCGAAGCCGGTAAGGAAGTCGCGAAGGGCACGACCATCTCGTACAAGGTCTCGAGCGGCCCGGATACCACGTCCGTCCCCGACCTGACCGACATGACCGAGGCCCAGGCGCGCAACGCCCTCGATATGGCAGGCTTTGGTGTCGACGTGAGCTACCAGGAGAACGACTCGGTTACCGAGGGCACCGTGATCAGCTGGAACCCCAGCGGCAAGCAGAAGCCCGGCGCCACGATTACCGTCGTCATCGCCAAGAAGTCCGGCAAGGCCACCGTCCCGGGCAACCTGTACGGCAAGAGCATTTCCGCCGCCGTTACCGCGCTCAACAACGCCGGTTTCTATAACATTGGCTTCTGTGACCAGAACGGCAATCCCGTAAGCGGTAACGAGGATGCCACCGTTACGGGCGTCTCCCCCACTGGAAAGCAGTCCACCGACAGCACGATTACGCTGACGGTCGCACTTTCTGGTTCGGGCTCGGGCTCGGGCACGAGCACGGGCGACGATTCCGGTACGACCAACTAGTCGCCACCCCACCGCTCATCGCGGCTTTCGCCGCAAACATATTCGCTCACAGGCGCCCGCTTGCTCCCCCCAGCAAGCGGGCGCTTCGTTTTTGACATGACATGAACCAGAAGAGCCCGGCACCATAGCGGTACCGGGCTCGATATTCCTCTGGTGCCCCCGGGTGGATTCGAAAACTCCCCCCGCGGGGAAATGAGTGACGCGGGTGCCGACGGTCCGAATCCCGCCCTTAGACCAGAAGAGCCCGGCACCACAGCGGTACCGGGCTCGATATTCCTCTGGTGCCCCCGGGCGGATTCGAACCGTCGACACCCGCTTTAGGAGGTCTTGTATTTCTATTTGAGCTGGTGTTTTATAATTTTATACAACTTCATATAACCGCATGTAAGACGGCATGTTTCATGAATCGCGAGATATAGGCTTCAAAAACTTTCTACCCTAATTCTACCCAGATACTCTTGCCTGGGTAGAATTTTGGGATTAGGCTAGGGGCAAGCCTTTAAGGGCTTGCCCCTAGCCTAATCCCAAGGAATCCCACCATGAGCACCAGACCACGAGTCGTCGGAAACGGCAGCGTATATCAAGTTAAAGAAGGGGTATTCCAATACCGCTTCAACCTCGGCAAGGACCCCAAGACGGGCAAATACGCCTACTCATCCAAGAGAACGCTACACTGCGAAGGTCTGAGCAGACGCACGCAACAGGCAATGCTCCGCAAAGCCATGGAAGAATACAAGGAGGAGTTGAACTCCGGTATCGTTCATGACAGCGGAAACCTCACCGTCGCAAAGTACGCCGAGAACTTCCACAGCCTAAGGGAAGAGGGCGGCTTCAAGTCACCGCTCGCCTATGCCCGTGAGGGCAACTATATTAGCCACATTCAAGAGATGTTCGGCCATATTCGACTTACTGACCTCCACCCTGACGATATACGGCACATCTACGCAAACGCCCGCAAAAAGGGAATGTCCGAAGCCGAGCTACACGGGACACATGTCAAACTGCGACAGATTCTCCAAGACGCCGTAGACAACGAGCTCATCCTTCGTAACCCATGCACGCCAATCAAGCTTCCCAAACCAACTTACAGGGAAAGAACTCCGCTTACGGCAGACGAGGCTTCACGATTTCTGTCTTGCCTCATGGATGAACCACTGTCGGCCAAGGCAACGGGCACCATGCTCTTGCTCCAATGTGGTCTCCGACGCGGCGAAATGCTCGGCTTGACTTGGGGCGACATCGATCTTGGGCAGCGCACGTTGAGCGTGTCGAAGCAGTTCACCAATGACAAGACTCTCCGACCGCCAAAATCGAAGATGAGCCGACGCACCATAGCAATCAACGACTCCCTGGCCTGCTATCTCAGCAAATGGGAGCTGGAACAGCGGGCGCAGCTCAACCGATACACTCTCGATCAGGACGACAAGACGCCTATCGTTAACGGCATAGAGGTCGTTACGACCGAGGATGGCATATACGCCACAGTCGTCAACGTAGACGGACACAACTTCGACCGATGGTTCCGCGACTTCTGCGTCGATAACGGCTTTGGGAGCTACAACAATATCACCAGAAGATTCCAGCGAAACGGCAAAGAGCACGTGAGGGGTACGGGATACAGTGGGCTCGTCCCCCACGCCCTGCGGCACACGCAAGCGACGCTCCTAATCGGAGAAGGCGCAGACGTGAAGACTGTCCAGGCAAGACTTGGACACGCATCTCCAAGTACGACGCTCTCCATCTACTCCCACGCCATCGAGGCAAACGATCGTAAGGCAGCAGATGCCTTCGGCGAGCTCATTTCCCAAGAGAGCAATTCATAAGGGAAGGGCCGAGATATACCCGGCCCTTCCCTTGCTTTGAACATAGATGGACTAATGGCGATAGACCATCGCTCCATATGGAGCTTTATCCTCCCAGGAAAACGATGAGGCGTCGCGAATGGGGAAGACGCCGATTATGGGTGCCTTCGTCCATTCGTCGGTATTCAGAATCGCGCCGTCCTTGTCATAGATTGGCTCAACCTGAGAAGTCTGGACATCACGAATTCCCGGCCATATATCAGCTATCGCATCAAGCACCTCATCCGTAGGGCAGACTTCCTTTGAGGAAAGATAAACATAGTGCGGAATTGCATCGCTTGCATTCCGCACTTCAAGAACGAAAGCATAGTCGCATGACGCAGCATTCGACTCATTGACCACCGGCCAATCGTCGGGGACAACGAGATACGAGCCACCTCGCAGGTCCACGCGTTTCATTGACGGCCCCTTATCAACAAGGCTGTCTTGCGGAACAAATCGCAGCATATGGTTACGAAGAGCCTTGTAATAAGAGAGCTTGTCGTTTAAATCGTCGGCAGCGAGCGACAGGGACTCAGCATCGCCATATCCACTAAGCTCATCCTGAATAGACTTGACCCGTTGCGCACAAAAAGCGCTCAGCTCTGCAGCCGCACCCTTGTTGACGCGGAGACATAGACTCGCGAGAAGGTCGACCACTTCCCCCGGAGTCTTAAACTCTTGCGGATGTTGTTCCTTGAACATGCTGATGTTGTCATCGGTCTGTTCAAGGACGGTCGTCCCAAACTTTCGTTTTTTCGGTTTCCTGGAGCGTTCCATTTCATCCTCCAATCGATTTTCATTGTAAGTATAACCCTGTTTTTCGAGGTAAAAGTGCTTATCCGAAACTTTTCGGAACTTTTTCTGAATCTTCAGCGCCTCGATTGCCAGAAGCAGTATCATCAAATTGCACAGATAAGCGAATGCCGGAATGGGGGTGCCCAAAGAAGGCCATAGAAACAAAAAGCCGCCCACCCCTCCCCTCTAGTCGCCAAACTGAGGTGGGGAGGAGTGAGCAGACCAAAGGAGATTCTACCATGGTAGATTCCGTTGTTCCCAAAGCGGGTATCGTACCCGCTCCTCCTCGCGTCGTTCTGGGACGCGAGCGTCTGCTCGGCGTCACCGAGATTCGTGAGCTGACCGGGCTTGGGGAGGTTGCCGCCGCATCGCTCATGAAAGAGAGCGGTCGCTGCCTCAAGCTTCATAGCCGCCTCTTCGTCATCGAGTCCAGCTTTTTTGAGTACCTTCACGAGTTGGAGGTGTCGGATCCGTGCAGCCTGTAGCCAATAGCTCATTCAACGTCGAAGCCGATCAGCTCAAGACCTATATCGAGGAAATGAACGGGCGTAAGCCCATGGCTCATATACGCAGCCTCCCCTCTCTCGACAAGCTCATCGGAGGCGTCGTACCCGGAATCCTGACCATAGTCGGAGCGGCACCCGCTGCCGGCAAAACGACGCTCCTCAAGGTTATCTCCGACGACCTTGCCTCCCAAGGCGTGCCCACCGTCTTCTACTCCGCGGAACTCCCCGCGTATCGCATTGCTCAGAAGGGCATCACGCGCCTCGGCAACGGAGACTTCAGCCTTTCCGAAGCGACCGGGGCTATCCCCGAGAAGAGGGAGGCATTTGAGCACGCCTGCGCCATCTACGCCGAGACCGTAGCACCTAACTCGTGCATCATGGACAGCCAAACGTCCATGGAAGATCTCGGGCGTTGCATCGGTGATTGCATTCACGAACGTGGGCAGCGCCCTGCCGTTTTTGTGGATTACCTTCAACTCATTGCAGCAACCAATTTCAATGTTCGCGCGGAAGAACGCGTTGTCATCACCGCTTGCGTCCAAGCCCTGGGCAACATCGCCCGGACGTATGACGTCCCCGTTTTCCTGATAAGCAGCGTCGCGCGCGATAAGTACAACGATGCGAACACCGAGCTCAACGTCTTCGCTGGCTCGCAGGGTATCGACTACGGCTCCGACAACGCTCTCTTCCTGCAGGTCGACGGCAGGGACAAGAAGGAGCGGAAGTACAACTCAGAGCTAGATGTTCGTCCCCTGCTCGTTCGCGTCCTTAAGGCACGCTATGGCACGCTTGGGAGCGCCAAGCTCACCTTCGACGCGCCCCATGCCACCTTCTATGACCAGGAGGGCTAGGCCATGCGCGGCAACAGCAAGACCGCGCATATCAACGTCCGCATGACCGAGGAGGAGCGTGCCGCCATCATGGCGCGCTCTTCCTCTTTTGACATGGCCCCATCGACGTTCATGCGCGAAGCTGCCCTCCGCATCGGGCAGAAGCCCGTCAAGGTCGCCGACGAGGCGACCTTGCGGCAAATCCTCCACCAGATGAAGAAGCAGGGCGGAAACCTCAACCAGGCCGTCCATGCCGCAAACGCCTATGGCGTGGATGCGCAGACGGCCCGACAGCTCACGGAGGCCGTCCGACTGGTGTCGAGCACGGCCTCGCAGCTTTCAAACCTCATCTCCAAGAATCGAGAACTATCATGAAAACCAAGATGCTCACAGCGCTCCTATCATCCCTTTTCCTAGCGATCCTCGCATGCCCCGTACTCGCCGCCCCCATCGACATGCTCGTCGCCGGGTACGGACTCGACGCATCGGCAATTCCCACAACGTTCGACGCGAAGACCGTCCTCGGCTGGTGGCTCTCGGACGGGTTCGTCACCCATCCCCTCGGGGCCTTGTTCGTCTTCCTCCTTGCACTCTGCACCTGCGCCCTCATCGCCTACTCAAGCGCCCTCAAATCACGAGCCGAGGACGGCGGCGTGCTCGGCGACGCCCACGTCAAGACAGGTCGCGAGGTCGTGAAGGGGTCCGTGACCTGGGACGGCTCGACGATCCCATCGTCGCGCGGGTTCGTCTACGGTTTCACCAAATATCGCGGTAAGCCCTGTTATCTCTACGAGCCGAAGAAAATGATTTTCGTATCAGGGGCCACTGGGTCAGGTAAGTCACGCTTCCTCTACCTCCCCTCAATCGACCTGCTCAGCTACGGCGACGCCTCCAACGGCTCCGAGCCCGCGACCCTCGTCGTCTCCGACGTGAAGAACGAGCTCATAGAGCTCACGGGCGATGAGCTTGCCCGTCGTGGCTACCGCGTCCTCCTGCTCGACACGCAGCACCCCTATCGCGGCCATAGGTTCAACCCGCTCAAGCAGGTTCTCGACCTCCATGCCGAGGAGCGCGACCAGGAGGCTGAGCAGGCAGCGGACGCCATCGCGGAGCTCGTGGTCCAGGACGACGAGAGGGGCAAGGGTTCGCACTGGACGGCATCGGCCAGGGGCCTGCTCTCGGCCCTGGTCCTGCTGGTCTCAATGTCCGACGAGTGCCCGGAGGGATCAAAGCACCTCGCGACCGTCTGCGAAGTCCTGGACCGCGGTACCGAGGCAGAGGGCGACGACCCATCCGAGCCCCTGAAGGCCGTCTTCCGCTCCCTGCCGAGCGGCCACCCCGCCAAGGGAAGGGCGTCGCAGTTCATCTCCTCGGGCGGCAACGAGCTCAGGAGCATCCTCTCGACGCTCAAGGTGGCACTCCGCCCGTTCTCGTCCGCCCCGGTCGCCTGGATGACCTCCGGCTCCGACATCGACCCGCGCACGGTACTCACGGAGAAGAGCGCCGTCTTCCTCCACGTGCTCGACGAGGGCTCACCCTACAACTGCATCGCGGCGATATTTCTCTCGCAGCTCTGGGCTTCGGTCCAGGCGGTCGCGGACGTGAACGGCGGCAGGCTCCCCCGCCCCGTGCAGATACTCGGCGACGAGTGGGGCAACCTGCCCCGCGTCGAGTGCCTGCCCGCCCTCCTCAGTCTCGGGCGCAGTTACGGGACGTTCTGGGTCGGAGCGACGCAGGACGCATCCCAGCTCAATAAGTATGGCGAGAGAGACGGCCGCAGGAAGATCCTCGCGAACTGCGGTGTGAAGGTCGCCATGAAGCTCGCAGAGGAGGAGGATCGCCGGTACTTCACCGAGCTCATCGGCAAGACCACGCGCCACACGCAGGGCACGAGCAACGGCAGGGCCGCGTCAGGCACGTCCTCCTCGACGTCCTACAGCGAGAGCGCCGACGACGTGATACACCCCTGGGAGTGGCGCGACATGGCCCCGGACCGGGACGGGATCATCGTCGTGAAGCACGCGGACAACGGTATGCCCGCATGTCGAGCCGGCGTCTTCCGCTCCCCCGTCACCGACTGCACCAACACGCCCACAAGGGAGCACTTCGACCTCGGGACCCCCGAGCACGAGGCGGAGAACCGTCGCGCCTACCAGCGCCGCCTCGACGAGTCAGCTGCTGGGAAGATGCGCGAGGAGGCCTCGACCTGGTGCCCAAAGTGGCCCGAGCCGGAGAAGAAGAACGGGAGCAAGCCGGGCGGCAAATTCAGCGGGCTCTCGCTCGACTAGGGAGGCGACCATGACGGCGATAAAGCAGACGAGCGTCTGCAGCGAGAAGCACCTCGCGAGACTCAGGGATTACCTCTCCTGGGACCGCGACAAGGCGCTCGCCCACGGCACGCAGAACATCATCGACGATGACCGCTGGTTTCAGGAGATGGCAGACACGAGGGCGGCCATGGGTCACGACAGGCCCGGCAAGGCCGGTGCCAAGTGTACCTACATGCAGCACCAGATACTCGGGTTCCTCCCAGACGAGTGCGACCTCAACGGCGGGAAGATGACGCCGGAGCTGTGCATGCGCTATGCGAGGGAGTACGTGGCCGAGCGCTACCCCAACCAGGAAGTCGTGATGGTGCTGCACCGCGAGCGCTGCCGCGCGGACGCCACCGACCGCTACGCCGTGCACCTCGGCATCAACCGCAGTGATCTGGAAACCGGCCGAAGGCTCGACGAGGGCCCCGCCCGAAAGGCGGCGGCATCACGCGTGAAGACCGTCCGTACCCTGGACGAAAGGTACGGCCTCAGGCAGCTTGAGCGCGGCAAGGCCAACTCGCGCGTCCACGCGAGGCAACCCGGCACGGAAGAGCGCGACATGGCCCGAAAGGGGCAGGCCGCGCGCTCGGAGAACGCCCGCATCCGCGTCGCGGTCGCTCGCCGAATCGAGGAGGTCGGGCGCATGCGCGACTGCCCCGACCGGATGGGCGAGCTTGAGCGGCGGCTCAAGCGGGACGGCATCGAGCTCGCCAGGTCGAAGGGCGGGAGCCTCCAGTACCGCTTCCCCTCGAAGTCTCTCGGGGGCATGAGGAAGGTCAACGGCGGAAGGCTCGGCTTTGCCGTCGACCGCTCGACTGGCATCGCCGTCCGCTTCACGCTGCGCGGGATAGCGACGGCGATGCGGGCGTTCTGGGAGCTTGAGCGCAGGGCGCTGGAGAACCAGAACGGCCGAGACGACTGAGCATTTGGGCCGGGACGCAACAGGCGTTCCGGCCCCTTCTTTTGCCCTTCGGTGAGAGCGACCTCGGAGCGGTTCGCCGTCCCGCCGCAGGCGGGCAAGATGATTCCGTGCAACGGAATCCATATCTTGCCTGCACGGAGCGAGCCGGTTGCCCAAGGCAACGCGAGCCCGGGCAGGTGAGCGCCGGTTGAACCGGCGCCGAGGAGACGCGACCCTGGGGAGCGTCGCACGACGGCGCTCGGCGACCCGGCGCGAGAGGCCCAGCCCGGCGACCACGGCGGAGCGATGGCGACTTCTGGAAGCCATCGAGCGCAGCCGTTCGGCGGGCTGGGCCGGCGTGAGCGGAGGCGGACGAAACGCGACCCTGGGGAGCGTTGCCAGGGAGCCGCAGCGAGAGCGATGCCGTGCGTCGCGGGGGTCCCGCCCATAAGCGGGACCCATCGGCCGCAAGGCCGATTGCCACGCCTCGGCCCTCTCGACCTGCGCGTCGGGGAGGAGTCGGCAGTAACCTCTCCCCGATCCACAATGGAGACCTAAAGCCGCTCGTAGGCCCTCTTCACCAGCTCGCCCATAAGCTGCCTTCGCTTGCCTAGGAACTCCTCATAATCGAGGTCCTCAAACCCAACAGGCAGGGCATGCTCCTCGCAGTTGCGGCGATACTCGTCCTCCCCCAGCGAGTCGCGGTACTTCCTGACGTACTCGCTCGGGGCGTCGTCCGAGATGTAGATGTTGTTCTGGTAGTCTACGAGGGTGAAGTTGCCCCTGTTGCTGCGCTGCGAGAGGTAGCCCCTGGACTTCAGGTAGTTGTCCGGGAACAGGTGGTGTTTGTCCAGTGCCTTCTTCGAGCCCGACGAGCCCATGAGCAGGAGCTGGGACAGCGGGGCCGTGCTGAACAGCACCTTGGCACCGAGCACGACCTGAGCCGCGACGAAGCCCCACCAGGTCGGGCCCGCCGCCTCGTTTGCGTCGAGGGAGCTGGGCAGCGTGATGGAGAAGTAATCGTCCGTCATGATGGCGGCGAGCCTACGGTCGAAGTACGCCCGGAACTCATCGGCGGTCTCAAGGCGCGAGACGTCGTTAAGCTGCTGCTCGAACTCGGATTCGAAGGACCCCACATAGAGCCCCGTTATGGCTGCGGCGAAATACCAGCGCCGCACGAGCCTGCGCACAGCCAACGGCTCCATACCGAACTCGTAGCGCCCGATAAGGTAAAACGCATAACAGAACATGAGCGCATTGCCCGACCCCACCTGGTCGGAACAGACATAGCCCGCCTCCGCCAGCGTGTTGATGAAGGCATGCCAGTTGTTCTAGTCGAGCACGAGATCGAGGGCGCGACCGAACGTGGCAAAGTTCTCGGCCCGCGTCTCGGGCGTCGTTTCCTTTGTCTTGAGATCTCGCCCGCGAAGAATCTGGTAGGCATAACGCAGGCGACCCCTCTTGAACCCCACGCCCACCGTGGCGCGAATGATATGCGTCGGCGAGACGGTCATGAGCGGGTTGTACGAGGTGCCCTTTGCGGGCGCATGACTCATGGCGCAGAACTCCTCTATGCGCTCCCTCATGGCAGGTTCGTAGACCGAAAGCAGGGTCATGATGAAGTCATCCTGCTTAAGCGCCTGCCCTTGCGAGTTCACACGCACGAAGATGTCCGATACGGTCTCCTCGTCAGCCGATTCGGAAATCTCCAGCGTCGGCAGAAGATAGCGCTCAAGCCCGAGTAATGCGTTGAGCCCGCTCTCGACGGCGTCCTCGCCGCCGTCGTCGAGTTCGGGTTCTCCCTTTTTGGCATTCGCCTCGTTAAGGCGCTTGATGAACGCCCTGCGATAGGCGCTCAGCTTGTTGTCGTGGTTCGCCGCGAAGGCCTCGGATACGTCGGGCACATAGCGCGAATCCTTCTCGGTCGAGGCATCGGCATTCTTGAATGAGCGTGCGATGGGGTCGTAGGCGATCTTCACCGTTCGCTCCCTGAAGTTCTTGTCTCGCACGGGTACGCCGTACAGAGAGCTCAAGAGGGCAGTGAGCCTCTGCTGTCCGTCGATGACAAGGGACTTGGGGACGGCATACACCTTTTGGTTCGAGCCTATGGCAGACTTCTTGCCCGCATCATCGCTCGGAGAGTCCCACAGCATCACATAGCCGATAGGGTATCCGCGAAGCATGGAATCAAGCAGATCGCGAACCTTTTCATTGCCCCACACGAAAGGCCGTTGCAGATCAGGCAGGCCAATCTTGCCCGTCTGAACATCCTTCAGGATGTTACCGACCTCCAGCGATATGGGATTGTAGATAGAGTTGGGCACTATAGTTCACCGACCTTCTTGGCGTACAGGTTGAAAAGATGGGCGACTATCTTCTCCTCGTCCCCGCCGAAGTCGACGCCATAGGCGGCTTCGACGGCGGCGTCGAGCGCCTTGTGCGCTGTCATCAGCTCGGGGAAGAACGGCTCGTTCTTGGGATCGTACATGTCCGCGAGCGTCGCACCTTCCTGGGCATCCCGGGCGTCGAGCACGGCTTGGGCGCAACGCTCGACTTCCTCGCGTTGGGATTCCGTGGGCTCGGGCCAGACGAAGTTGTTGTAATCAATAATGGCCGAATACTGGTAATCGTCCTTCAATCTTCCGGTTACGATCCCAACCCATGCATTATGGAATTGAGATTGCAGAATGCCATAGTGATAGAGAGAAGCATTGGGTATCAATCTAACCTTGTTGCTGCAAAATATCTCTGGACCAACAAAGCCCATTGGAACACGTTTCCGTCTGCTTGAAGACACCTCTGGGATGATGATGGAACTTCCCTCGGGCATGTTCTCAACGTGAAATCTCGTTGGCTTATCTGCTATTTTTCGGGTTCCAGCGCTTTTACTTGCAAGCCTGTATTCACGAACCTGTTCTACTCTCTTTCTGCACTCAGGAAGCTGCTTTAAATCCGAGAAGGTTGCCTCCCCAAGCCACAGGCACCAGCGATGATAGCCATGAATGAACTCTTTTGATCCAAGCCATGGATGGAAGAAGCCTTCGGCCTTTGGCTCTTTCTTCAGGAAATCGTCTTTCTCCTCATCGGTAAACAGGTAGAATCCCCCATCAATAGGTTTATTTCCGATGCCCATTTCCGGAACATCACAAATAGGCTTGCTGCGGCTGTAGATGAATACATCAGGGGCGTCTTTCAGATACGCATTGATTCGAGCCGTGGGAATCTGTTCTTCGTCGCTGTCCGGGGTCGCGTGGTAGAAGAGCGTCTTGGTCCCCGACTCGCGGGAGAACCCGACGATGACACAGAACACGTGCGCCTTGTCCGCAGCCTCGTTGTCCCACCTGAACGTGTTGTGCGCGAAGTCGATGTGGATACCCAGGTCGTGCAGGGGTTTCCAGAGGTTGGCGACCTGCTCGCCCTGACATATCGAGTTGGTCGAGACCAGGGCGCAGCGCGTGCGCTTCCCTTGCGTGAACCTCGCGGCCTTCATGTACCAGGCCCCGCAGTAGTCGATGTTGCCCGCGTTCTTCGCGCCGTCGAAGACCTCAAGGAGTTCGGCCTTCTGCTCCTTGGACTGGTTGCGGGCCCCAAGGAAAGGCGGATTGCCCACGAGGTACGTGAGGTCATCGGGGAACACCTCGGACCAATCGGTCTTGAGGGCGTTGCCCTCATGGAGGTTGCTGAGGCTCCTGAGCGGCAGGAAGTCGAAGTCATAACCGACGTATATCTCCTGCGTCTTTCGGAGCATCTGCTCCTCGGTGATCCAAAGGGCGGTCTTAGCGACCGAGACGGCGAAGTCGTTTATCTCGATGCCGTACAGCTGGTCCAGAGACACGCGGACAGGGCTGTCCTGCGCAACGACGAGGGATGTCTGCCCCGCGTTGCCGGTCTCCTCGCTGAGCTCGTCCTCGATGATTCGATTCTCGATGGTGCGCAGCTGCCGGTACGCCTCGGTAAGGAAGTTGCCCGAGCCGCACGCGGGGTCACCGATGGTGATGGAGGCCACCTTGTCGTGTAGCCTCGCCAGGGCCTGCTTGCGCTTGGCAGCTGTCTTCTCGCCCTCGGCCTCGTGCAGTTCATCCCACAGCTCGTCGAGGAAGAGTGGCCTGAGGCAGCGCTCGATATTCTCGACGCTCGTGTAGTGCATGCCCCCGGCGTGGCGCGTCTCGGGGTTCAGCGTGCCCTCGAACACGCCGCCGAAGATGACGCCCGAGATCTCGCGCCAGTCAAAGTCCTGGGACGCGTCAGCGATGGCCTCGAGGATCTCCGAGGTCATCTGCGGGACGATGATGGAGGAGTCGGCGAACAGACCGCCGTTCACGCAGGGGAAGGCCGCGAGGTCCTCGTCCATGTACTCATCCCTCTGCTCTAGGGGCGTGTCGATCGTCTCAAACAAATCGACCAGTTTTCGGCGGAGCTTCGCGGGGTCTCCCTCGCAGTACCTGCCGAACGCCTGGTGCGATTGCAGGAGGTCGGCGTCCTCGGCGTAGAGCAGGAAGATGATTCGGGTGATGAGCACGTTGAGGGAGCGCTGCTCCTCTTGCGCCCGCTCGTCCTTCTCCTCAATGTGGTGGTACTGCTTGGCGAGGGCATCGTAGAGCCTGGAGACGTAGGCCCCAGCCTCGATGGAAAGCTGCTGCTCCTTGTGCAGGCGGCTCGTCTCGTTGGAGGTCAGGAAGGACAGAAGATACAGGCTGTCCGGGAGCTCTTCGAGGGAGAACTCCTGCACGGTATCCTCGGGCCGCTCGTTGTCGAGGTCGTAAAGGCGAAAGGTCCCGAAGTTGCACGTCATCACCCAGCGGGGGCGCTCGGAGTATGGCAGGTGCCGCGCGTACCACATGGCCTGCTGGAGCGGCGTCTCCATGCCGCCGTTTCTGGGCTCGGGCTTGTCGAGGTCGATACCCCACGACTTCTGCTCGCACAGGAAGTTGTGGTCGGAGACGAACACGTCGATGCGGCGGCCTCTCACCTTCCGCTCGAAGTCGACGAAGCTGTCTATGGTGTTGGACGGGATGCCCAGGACGTTGATGAGCAGATCTACCCAGAACTTTTGCGTGTCCTGCTGCTCGTTGTTGGAGCCCGCGGGGATGGCGGCAAGGCGCTTCTGCCACCGCTTGACGAACTCTTTTGCCTCTTTCTTGCTGGCAGGCATACCGGACCTCCTGCGTCGTTGTCACTTTCGGACAATTTTAAGGGGTAAAAGCCCTCTTCCAAGCGGAAGGGCGAGTTTTCAACGGTCCACGGTGCCGCAGGGTCCCAGGCGAAACCCGAAGATGCCGGGGGCTGTTGGAAACTCGCCCATCTCACAGCAGCGTCACCCTAGGTTTTCAACGCTTTCCATGGCCGAAGGGCTTCTTATAAGCCCGTAGGCTGTGGGAAGGGTTGGAAACCGGACTTTGGGCATAGCCCTTCACAAAAAAACTTTCTACCCAAATTCTACCCAACTGACGTTAACGATGCCCTTATATAAGAAAGCAGGTCAGACGATTTATACCGTCTGACCTGCATTTACTTCTGGTGCCCCCGGGCGGATTCGAACCGTCGACACCCGCTTTAGGAGAGCGGTGCTCTATCCCCTGAGCTACGGAGGCATGTTGCACTAGTGTAGCAGATTTACTGCATCGCCATACACCCCATGACCAGACTTCAAAGTTGCGGTGGAATAGTTCCTGCCTAAAGCATCTAAAGCCGCATTTAGGAACTATTCCACCGCAACTTATGAGGGGCTAGTTGCCTTTGTGGAAGAGGTTTTTGATAACGGAGGGGATGCTCTTGGCGCCCTTGGCCGTCACATCGATAAAATCGGGCGAACGCACAAGCTTATCCTCGTCCACGTACTTGCGCACAGCGCGCAGCGTCTCTTTGTCGTCGCGCGTCGAAAACGTAAAGTGACCGTTGTCCTTGGTGAAGATGGCAAAACGCGTAATCTTCTTGGTGCCGCGCAAGACCTCGGCGGCAATATAGTCGACCTCGTCCCACGGGATTTGAATATAATCCTCGGGATTGCGCTCGTTATAGTACTCAAACGCCTTATTGCCCACCATCACGTTACCGTGGCTGGTAAGCCCCATCAGGCAGGTTGCCGGCGTTGCCAGATCGACCGTGCTGTTCTGAGATTGCGCCATACGCGCCTCGCCCTCCAATAAAAACAATCGGACCGCATCCAGTGTACCCACCGGGTGCGGTCCGTTTCAATGGCTCAAAAGCCCTTGCCTAGCAATTCTCGGTCTTAAGCCGAAGCGTGCTTACATGAAGCCGCAGAAGCGACCGATGATGCCGACGGCGAAGAGAGCCAGGATGATGACGATCGGGCTGACCTTCTTCTTGAGGAGCTTGCAGACCAGCAGGGTCAGGCACACGGCGGCAAGGCCGGGGATGAGCTGATCGAGGTTGGCCTGAAGCGTGGTGACCTTCATCTGATCAAGGGCGGTAGCACCGACGGAGTTGTACATCGTCAGCGCTTCCTTGATACCCTCGGAACCGGAGGGCAGGCTAGCCCAGTCGATAAAGGCGCCAGCAGACTGCTTGACCGTGGAGACGATCGGGGTGAAGGAAATGGACACCCAGCGCTCGACCAGGGCGCCGATGATGAACATACCCAGGATGGAAGCGCCCTCGGTGACCTTGCCCATCAGACCACCGGAGAGGTCCTTGGCGATGGAGGAGCCGACCTTGTAGCCAAACTCCTGCGTGTACCACAGGAAAGCGTAACGGATGATGTTCCACGCGAAGAAGAACAGCAGCGGACCGACGATGCTGCCGGACATGGCCAGGGAAGCGCCCAGAGCGCCCAGAATCGGGCGAAGGGTGAACCAGAAGACGGGGTCACCGACGCCGGCGAGCGGGCCCATCATACCGACCTTGACGCCCTGAATGGCGACGTCGTCAATCGGGGCACCGTTGGCGCGCTCCTCCTCGAGGGCGAGGGTAACGCCAATGACGGGGGCGGAAACATAGGGGTGGGTGTTATAGAACTCCAGGTGGCGCTTAAGAGCGGCAATCTGGTCATCCTTGCTGGTGTAGAGCTTCTTGATCGCAGGGATCATTGCGAAGCACCAGCCGCCGTTCTGCATACGCTCGTAGTTCCACGAGCCCTGAAGGAACTGATGACGGAAGCAAACCTTCTTGCGGTCAGCCTTGGTGAGCTGAATCTTGTTCTCTGCCATATGTATCACTCCCCTCCTACTCGTAATCGTTCAGAATGTCGCCGAGCGGGTCGCCGGAGCCACCGCCCATGCCGCCACCCTGCTTGGCCAGATCCTTAAGGCCAAGGTAGATGAGGGCAAGGGAGATGCCGATGAGACCAAGGGCGATCAGCGTGAGCTGAGGGATGGCAGCAAGGACAAAGCCGAGGACGAAGAACGGCCAGGTCTCCTTGGTGGCCATCATGTTGATGACCATGGCGTAACCGACGGAAGCGACCATGCCGCCGCCGACAGCCATGCCGCCGGACAGCCAGTCGGGCATAGCGTTAAGCGCGTTGGTAACGGCCTCGGCCGGGATGACGCACAGAAGCACTGCCGGGATGGCGATACGAAGGCCCTGCATGAGGATGGCAGCATACTGCCAGCGCTCGATGCCGGAGAAGTCGCCCTTCTCGGCGCAACCGTCCATGGCGTGAGCGATAGCGGTAGCAATGGTACGGCAGATCATGGTCAGGAACAGACCAGCGACCGACAGCGGAACGGCGACGGCGATAGCGGTGGTAACGGCCTTGGCCGAATCGGTGGCGCCACCGTTGAGGGCGAGCACCATGATGATCGAAGAAGCGACCGAGGCCAGAGCGGCGTCAGGCGCGACAGCGGCGCCGACGTTAGCCCAGCCAAGGGCCATCATCTGGAGCGAACCGCCCAGGAGGATGCCCTCCTGAAGGTGACCGGTTACGAGACCGATAAGCGTGCATGCCACGAGCGGCTGATGGAACTGGAACTCATCCAGAATGCCTTCCATACCGGCAAGCAACGCGACAATCGCAACAAGCAGAATAGTGATTGCAGACATGTATCGGACCCTCCTTTACTATGCTTGAGCGGCCAGTTCGGCCTTAGCTTTCTTCAACATGGCGTCGAGATCCTCGGAGGAATCCGAAGGAACCTTGCGGACCTCGAACTTGACGCCCTTGGCCTTGAGGGCCTCGAGAGTCTTGACGTCGTCATCGCCCATAGCGACGGCGTTGGTGACGACGACCTTGCCCTTGGAGTGAGCCATGGAACCGATGTTGACTTCCTTGATGTCGACGCCGGCCTCGATGGCCTTGAGCAGATCCTGCGGGTTCTCAAAGAGCAGCATGGCCTTGGTGTCACCAAAGCGCGTGTCCTTGACGACCTCGGCCATCTTCTTGATGGGCACGACGTTGGCATGGACTCCCGGAGGGGCAGCCTGCTCGATCATGGTCTTGCGGAGCTCGTCGTGAGCAACGCCGTCGGAAACCACGATGATGCGGTTGGGGTTGATCTGCTTGGTCCACGTGGTGGCCACCTGACCATGCAGCAGACGGGTGTCGATACGGACGTGGGCAATCTTGATGTGCCCGTCGCCGATGACCGTTCCCGGAGGGATGGCGCCTGCAGGAGCAGCGGCGGCCGCAGCCGGCTTCTTCTCCTCGGGCTCCAGAGACTCGGGCTTGACGCGCACGCCAGCCTTAGCCTCAGTCACGAGATGTTTTGCGATCGCATGTGCAGTGTTCTTTGCGTCAAAGCGCTGCGAATATGCCTCGATGAGCATAGGCAGGTTGACGCCGGTGACGATAGCCCAGGAATCGTGGCCCTCGATGAGCCCGCTGATCTGGTTGAACGGCGTGCCGCCCCACAGATCAACGAGGAAGAGCACCTGCTCCTGGTCCTCGAAGGAAGCGATTGCTTCCTCGACCTTGGCACGGAAGTCGTCGGGGCCCATGCTCGGCTCGAGCGAGACCACGGCAACAGACGGCTGATCGCCAAAGACCATCGAGCCCGTCTGCTTGATTCCAGCTGCCAAGTCCCCGTGGCTAGCAAGAACAATACTTACCATCACATAACCTCCTTTTTGTCTACGTATTCCCTACACGACATTAAGGAAGTATACCTGTTTAGTTTGTGGAATTATCGCTAAATTTGCAAAAGGTTGCATTATTTGTTTAAACGTCTAGGTTTGTTACAAGTTGATTACGTTGCTGGTTTTTCACTCATTACCCGCCAATGCGCCGCTCATCAAGCCGCGCATTTTACAGATACAAGCAGGCTGTTCATTAATATCGATTTTAGGCAAGCGCGAATGCGCTTGTACTGCCGCTATTTTGTTTAAACAGACATAACTTGACTATTAGCGTGACTTATGCTCTGCGCAAGTAGTCATTGGGGACGTTCTTGATTGACTAGTCGTTTAAGAACGTCCCCAACGACCAAGTTAGGCGATGTGGAGGGGGTTGGCGGCGTCGACGGCATCGGGGGCTTCAGAAGGGCCATCGGGGGCAGCGCCTGCCGGGTCCTCGTCGGGGGTCTCGATCTGCTTGATCATGACCTCCTGGCCCTGCAGCAGGTATGTCTCGCCGCTGCCGCAATGGGGGCAGGTCTTGCCGTGCTCGACCGTCGCGTAGTCGCAGCCGCACGCCTCGCAATGCGTCACGGCCTCGACAGGCTCCACAATAAGCTCCGCACCCTCGGTGATGGACTTTTTATCTGCCGCCCAGCGCCAAGCGTCGAGCAGCAAGTCGGGAACGACGCCCGAGACCTCACCCAGCAGCAGCGTAACGCTCGAGACGCGACGCACGCCATTGGCACGCGCCACGTTCTCAACATCGCGGATAATGTGGTAAACGATTCCGAGCTCGTGCACTTTTAATTCCTTCCGCCGTTCTACCGAACGGCGGTCGGCTTGACGCTGCGCGAGCCCCAGACGGGCGATCTGCCTTTCAATCGTCGGGCATGGGCAAAAGCCCTATGCCCTCCTCTTTCAAGGCACCTCGCCACGCCTGGGACTCGCTCGCTGTCCAACCGCTCTCTGCGCCGTTCTCCTGCTTGTTGCGTTTCTTACTTCTTCCCGAATTTGATCTTGATGGCGCGCTTGAGCGCGTACTTGCCCAGGCTTGGAAGCTTTTGCTCGTATTTGACCATCGTGGAGCACTCGGGGCGGTCGCGATCCAGATGGATGGCGTCGAACGCGCACTTGGTGGTGCACAGGCCGCAGCCGATGCACTTGTTGGGGTCGACGATCGAGGCACCGCAACCCAGGCAACGGGCGGTCTCGGCGCGCACCTGCTCCTCGGTAAAGGTCTCAACATACTCGCTAAACGGCGCAGCCTTCTCGCGTTCGCGGTCCACATGCGCAACCTCGCGGCTCGCGTTGTCATAGCTCTCGAGCACAACGTCATCGCGGTCAAGCGCGGTGTAGCGGCGCTGGTTGCGGCCGATGGTGAGCGTGGAGCCCGGCTGCACAAAGCGATGGATGGACACCGCAGCCTCGTGGCCGGCGGCGATAGCGTCGATGGCAAAGCTGGGGCCGGTGTAGACGTCGCCGCCCACAAAGATGTCTGGCTCGGCGGTCTGGTAGGTCTGGGGATCGGCAAGGGCACCCTGGCCGCGGCCGAGCTCCACCTTGGAGCCAGCCAGCAGGTCGCCCCACACAATGGACTGGCCAATCGACATGACGACACGGTCGGCATCGACACGGCGCAGATCGTTCTCGTCGTACTCGGGCGCAAAACGGCCCTCGTCGTCAAAGACACGCGTGCAGCGCTTGAAGGTGATACCGCACACACGACCGGCCTCGTCCAGGTGAATCTCCTTGGGGCCCCAGCCGCAGCTGATGTGAGCGCCGTCCTCAACGGCCTCGCGACGTTCCTCCTCGCTCGCGGGCATCTGGGCCTCGCTCTCCAGGCAGAACATCTCAACGTGCTCGGAGCCCAGGCGGCAGGCGTTGCGGGCCACGTCGATGGCCACGTTGCCGCCGCCCACCACGATGGTGCGGCCGGGCAACGCGTCGATCTTGCCACTGTTGACCTCGCGCAAGAAGTCGACGGCTACGGTCACGTCCTCGGCATCCTCGCCCGGAATACCGGCAAGGCGGCCACCCTGGCAGCCAATAGCCACATAAAAGGCCTTAAAGCCCTGCTCGCGTAGCTCGTCGAGCGTCACATCGCGACCGACCTCCACGCCATAGCGGAACACGGCACCCATCAGGCGAATAATCTCGACCTCGGCCTCGATAACATCCTTCTGCAGCTTAAAGCTGGGAATACCGTAGGTGAGCATGCCGCCCGGGCGCTCGTTCTTCTCGAACACGACGGGCTTGTAGCCCTTCTCGGCCAGATAAAAAGCGCAGGACAGACCGGCCGGTCCGGCACCGATAATGGCGATCTTCTGGTCGAAGCCGCCGGCACGCGTCGGGGTCACCACAGGTGGGACATAGCGGGTCGCGGCGTCCAGATCGCGCTGGGCGATAAACTTCTTGACCTCGTCGATGGCCACGGCGGCGTCCACGCGGCCGCGGGTGCAGGCGTCCTCGCAGCGGCGGTTGCACACACGGCCGCAGATAGCGGGCAGCGGGTTCTCGCGCTTGATGAGCGCCAGCGCCTCGTCATAGCGACCCTGCGCCGCGAGCTTCAGATAGCCCTGAACGGCAACGTGAGCGGGGCAAGCCGTCTTGCAAGGCGCGGTGCCGGACTCGTGCGTCTCGATACGGTTATCGTTGCGGTAGTTGGGCGACCACTTGGTGTGGTCCCACTTGGTGGCATCGGGCAGCTCCTGGCGCGGATACTCGGGCACCTGTCCGCCCGCCTTTTTGCTGCAGAGCTTCTGGCCGAGCTTGGCGGCACCGGCCGGACACACCTCAACGCAGCGACCACAGGCCACGCACTTATCCTTCTCGACCTTGGCGACATAGGCCGAGCGCGACAGGTTGGGCGTGTTGAACAGCTGCGAGGTGCGCAGGGCGTAGCACACGTTGACGTTGCAGTTGCAGATAGCGAAGATCTTGTTCTCGCCGTCGATGTTGGTGATCTGGTGCACAAAGCCGTTGTCCTCGGCCTGGCGCAGGATGTCGTAGACCTCGTCGCGCGTCACGTAATGGCCGCGGTCGGTCTCGACCACGTAGTCGGCCATATCGCCCACGGCGATGCACCAATCGGCCGGGTCGTCGGCGCAGCCCTCACCCATCACGCGACGGCTCGCGCGGCAGCTGCAGGTGCTAGCGGCATATTTGCCATCGTATTTGTCGAGCCAATGCTCGATATGCTCAATCGGTACCGAGGTGCTCGCGGCGTCGATAGCCTTCTCGACCGGAATGACATGCATGCCGATACCGGCGCCTCCGGGCGGCACCATCGGCGTGGCCTTCGACAGCGGTCCCTTGGACGCCTGCTCAAAGAACTTGGCATAGACCGGGTGCTCCTCGAGCTGGCTCACGCGCATGTTGAGGAACTCGGCGGAACCCGGCACCAGCATGGGCAGCACCCACTGCTTGGCGCGCTCGGGGTTTTCCCAGTTGTACTCGAGCAGACCCGTGTAGCTCATGTCGTCGAGCATCTTCTCGATATCGGCTTCGGGCATGCCGGTGAGCTTGACCATCTCGGGCAGCGTATAGGGACGGCGCATCTTCATCTTGCAGAGCACTTCGGCCTGCTCGTCGGTTGCGGCCTCGGCAAACGACCAGTACTCGTAGCCCAGCAGCTCATCGCGATGCAGCAGACGGTTGGTGCAGTGCTCGCACAGCTTGACGATGGCCTCGCGCGGATGCTCCGGCAGCGGCGGCACGAACTCCGAACCGATGTCGGGCTCGGTGTAGCTAATCCCCGGTCCGTTGAGAATCATGGTTGTCCCTTCTCTTGCCACAGCCCGGCGAGACCGCGGCACCCCTCTTTTTTGCAGGCCGGGCATGCCCCCATGCCGTTCACCCGCCATTAGTTGACATTGTGTCAAAAATAGTATTGACGAACCGTCAACAATATTCAAGACTGTTAGGCGAACGGTCAGGCAAAAGAGGATGAAAGGCGGCAAAACATGAGCAACAACACAGCAGATACCTCTGTGGTCGATGCCGTCCCCGCATCCGATAGCGCGGCAAAGCGCTTGACGGGCGACGAACGCCGTCGCGAGATCCTCGCCGCCGTGCGCACCGTGAGCTCTGAGCTAGGCGTGTCGCATCTATCCGTCTCGGCCGTGACCAAGCGAGCCGGCTGCACGCGCTCATTGTTCTACCACTACTTTGCCGACATGGACGCCGCTGTCACCGCCGTCATGGACGAGGCGATCGACGGTTTTATCTCCGAGCTCGAGCAGTGGAATGCCAACCGCACCGTCGGTGATATCGAGGGCGCACTCGACACCGTCGCCCCGCTCTTTAAGCGCCTGGTCGTCAGCGGCCACGAGCTGCCGAGTACGCTCACCTCAAGCAGCGGCGCGCTCTACGGCGGCTTTTTGCACAACGTGGTCCAGCGTGTGGCGCAGTATATCTGCGACACCACCGTGGTGGATTTTGCCGCCCATCATGAGCTACGCATCGACCATGTCTACGAGACGTTCTACACCCTCATCATGGGGTTGTTGATGTATATCCGCACGCACCCCGATGTGCCCGACGAGACGGTCAAGGAAATCATCGCCTCGACACTCCACATCGAGGGCTATACCGCCAAGTATCCGGAGCGCAAGCCCCAGAACTGACGACATTTGGCCAAACTGCCCGCGATCAGAAGAGGGGCCGCGGGCGTGTGAAAGGAGAGCAGCATGCTGTTCGATGTTTGGGGTAGCGATACCCTTATCCACTGGGCCGGCTGGGCCATGGTCTTTATTGGCCTGATCGTGCTCAACGAGGTCGGCCGCCGCACCAAGCTGGGCGCGGCAATCATCTTTGGCGTGGCTCCGCTGGCCATGACCATCTACTGCGTCGCCATCGCCGTGGGCGTTTCGCAGGGTGCTGAGTGGGCGCTCACCAACCCCACCCATGTGTACCAGAACAGCTGGTTCCACTACGCCAAGGTATACGCGGCGCTCGCCGGTTGCTGGGGCTTCATTGCCATTAAGTACCAGTGGGGAAAGATCGGCAAGGCGCATTGGTTCCGCGCATGGCCGTTTGTGATCGTCGCCATCAACATCATGATTGCCGTCGTGTCCGACTTTGAGAGCGCCTATCACTTCTTTGTCCTGGGCGAGTCCACCTGGGTCACCTCCGAAGGTGCTACGCAGCTGGCCGGCTGGAACAACGTGTTCAACGGCATCGCCGGTATCATCAACATCTTCTGCATGACCGGTTGGTGGAGCGTCTACGCCTCCGAGGACAAGACCGACATGCTGTGGCCCGATATGACCTGGGTCTACATCATCGCCTACGATATCTGGAACTTCTGCTACACCTACAACTGCCTGCCCACCCACTCCTGGTTCTGCGGCTTTGCACTGCTGCTGGCGCCCACCGTCGCCGCCTTTATCTGGAACAAGGGCGGCTGGATCCAGAACCGCGCCTTTACGCTGGCCATTTGGTGTATGTTTGCCCAGGTGTTCCCGTACTTCCAGGAGGAGTCCATCTTTGTGACCCACTCCACGCTCGACCCCGGCGCCGCTACCGCGGTCTCGATCGCCGCTCTGGTCGCCAACGTCGCCGCGATCATCTACATCGCCTACCGCGCCAAGAAGCTCGGCCGCAATCCCTACAAGCAGGATGTCTTTGAGGGCACCAGCGATTGGGAGAAGGCTACTGCTCGCCGCGGCA
Organism: Collinsella aerofaciens; assembly: GCF_040926265.1. Taxonomy (GTDB): domain Bacteria; phylum Actinomycetota; class Coriobacteriia; order Coriobacteriales; family Coriobacteriaceae; genus Collinsella; species Collinsella aerofaciens_BB. The sequence continues at coordinate 47,917 of NZ_JBCOIL010000009.1, forward strand.
AGGTTGATTACGCGCACGCCGAGTAACGCGCCTGACGCAAACATCGCTTGAGCACGAAGCAGCATAGCCGGCTCCGCGTAACTCAACGCATTGCAGAGCCCCCGGAATGTGATTCGTTCGCGTTCCGGGGGCCTTTTGCTGCCGCGAGGATGCGGCCGAACGATGCGCTCGAGTTAAATCGGATCTTATATTTCGCACGCGCTTTATATGGCTCCATTTTTGGGTACAGTGTTGTCCCGATATTGAGCTTGGGGGATATATGAAAGATGAGACGATGGGCCAAGAGGATGCGGCCCAAGATGCAGAAGCTTGCGCTGAGGCCTTGGAGAGCTTAGACCGGATTTCACTCGATGAGATTGCGTTTGACGATTCGGGCGTTGATGTGCAGGATGAGCCGGAAACCGAGGCGCAATCCGATGATCAGGATGCAGGCGACGTTGAGCCTGCCGAGGATGAGGCAGATCACGAAGGCACCAAAAGCGAGGCCGACGACCAGCCCGAATCCGACACGAGCGAGGAAACCATCTTGCTCGACAGCTTGCCGGCCGAAGATTCCCTGACCCGCGAGCTTCCCGGCCTGGGCTCTGCGCCTGCCGTGGACGAGACCATCGCCATGGGCGATATCCCCCTACCGTCCGTTCCCTCAGCACGCGAGGCCGAGGTTCGCCATCGCAAGATGTCGCCCAAGCGCCGCAATCTGATGGTCGCCGGTGTCGTGGCCGTCGCGCTCGTCGCCGGCGGTGCAGGCTATGCTGCCTGGAACGGATATCAGCAAGAGCAGGCTGCCGCTGTCGCCGCCAATGCCCACACGATGATGTCGGTGCAGATTGGCGTGCATGCCGCGGGCCTCGACTGCTCAACTGGCTCCAAGATTCCCGTGCAGGTGAGCGGGCAGGATTCTGACGGCTCTTCTGTGAGCGAGACGCTCTACGTTGACGAGCATGGTCGCGGTATTAAGCTGCTGCCTGGCGATTACACGCTCTCCATCGCCGCCTCCCCCATCGCGGCCGACGGCACCGTCTACACCGTCCCGACCACCAAGGCGCAGGTCACCATTAAGAGCGATGGACAGGATTTAAGTGCCCAGGCCACCTTTAAGATCAAGGTGCCTTCGGCCGACACGGTGACTGACGACCAGATCGATGCCGCCGCCAAGTATGCCGAGGAGGGCGGTGCGAGCTCCGCCGCGGCTGCCAAAGTGCTCCAGCAGGCAGCAACCGCGCGGCGCGACGCCGCCGTCAATGCCGTGAGCGCGCAAAAGGCACAGGCGTCCCGTGATGCTGACGCTCGCCACAAGGCAACCGACCTCTACCAGCTCGATATTCCCGTCGAGTGGTACGGCAAGGTCGCAACTTGGCAAAACGGAAGCACGCTATGCATCTATCTGGGCGACGACGCCAATACGCCGCTCGTGACGCTCGTCGCGGTGCGCGAGGGCGAGAGCTTTACGCCCGATGAAGGCGATACGGTTTTGGGTGCGGCCAATCTAGGCAACGGTTATACCGTCTACGCCAGCGGCCCCGTCTATCCGTACGTGGTGCCCCAGACCATCAACGGACGGACACAGAACCCCGTGTCAACCTACCCCATGGACACGGCCATTGAGCTTGTCGAGCTTACGACCGGCAACCGCTACACCTATAGCCAGATCAAGAACGTACTGGTCGGTAAAGACGGCAAAGCCGACGCCGCGACCAAACTCGAGACCGACTACCTCGCCCAGATTCTCCTGCCGAGTATCAAAGCCCAGGACTAGCCTGGCGCAGCAAGGTGCTCCCCAACCGTGATGAAGGAGCCAGGAGGTCTTGACCCCACAGGTCCATAGATGATTAGGCAAGGAGCCACTTCCATGCGGGCATAACGTGTACCACACCGTGCTCGCATGGAATATCGGTCTGTTCATCCATGGTAACGATTGCCGACTCGCCAAGATCGAACTGGGCCATCGAGGCATCAAGCGCGGCAATTTCGCGCTCGCGCGTTTTCTCACTTGCCATATCCACACTCACCTGAATCAGGCTATAAGCCCGCATGAGAAGCGCGTCCCCAGCCACAAAGTCCACCTCATGGCTTTTGCTCTTCTCTTTGATCAGCAGGCGGCAGACCGAGCCGACCCTCACCGCGGGAGTCCTTCTTCTTAGCGCGTTGAACACTGCGGTCTCGAGCCTCTGACCCTGATCCAATGCCGATGCGGGAGAGAATGCTCCAAACATCGCAGGATCGACAGCGTAGACCTTAGACGCAGACCGCATGTTATTTGCCAGTGAACGCGTGAACTCCGGCACGGAGAACAGCAGATAGGCATCCTCGTAATACTCAAGTAAGTCGCTGAGCGAATTACGACTGACGGGTATCTGCCTGCTCTTGAACTCGTTGTACACTTTGTTCACTGACAGCTCTCGTCCCGAAGATGCCATACACCGCGTTAGGAACAGCGATGCCAGGCGAGGGTTCTTGACGTCGTAACGCTCAATGACGTCCATAGCGACCGTTCGCGAAGCATATTCCTGTAGCAGCTGAATCGCGTCTGCGGGCGTCTGCTCAAGCGTCGCGATGAATCCCCCTCGTTCAAGATATCCGATCAGATGATGTCGAAGCAGCGCTGCATCGCTTGGGGAAAGGGTCGCATCTGGCTCGGGAACGCTCCCCGTCTTATATCGAACGTATTCCGAAAAACTCAACGGAAAAAGCTCTCGCACAAGAGAACGACCCCTGAACTCGCTCTTAAGTTCTGAGGACAGCATCTTAGAAGAAGATCCCGTCACATAGACGGTCGCTTTCTCCGTATCGACTACACGCCGCAGAAACGCACCCCATTCGGGAATTTCCTGGATCTCGTCAAAGAAAATGTAAGCGCCCTCGATTCGAGCAGCAGGATACAGCGCATAGAACGTGTCGAGCACGTCCGCCAGCAACGATGGCTCATACGGGCGCAAGCGCTCATCCTCAAAATTGAAGTAAAGCATCCGGTCAAGCTCGACGCCCCGGCTCTGAAGCCGCCGCATCTCCTGATACAGGCGATACGTCTTTCCACAACGGCGGGCCCCCACAATCACATTTACGATGTTGTCGCGCTTTGGCTCCTGTGGGTTTCCTAGATCAAGGTCTCGCTCAAAGACCTGCGGAACCCCCTGCTGTTCAAAGTCCTTTATTTTCTGGGCGATCAAGTCGTTGAATGCCATGATTCTCCAATCTTGCTCTCTAGCTAATCAAGATTATACTGTTTCTTGATTAGCTAGAGAGCAAGATTTCACTTGATTAATGCTTAAGCAAGTTTTCTATCATTGTCCCGAAGGATGCCGAACAGTTGAGGGGACCTAACACGAACGCCTCGAGCCGACAGAAACGCGCGGTTCCGTCAGCTAGAGGACATTTCCTAGTTCCACGGATCGGCTTCGAACAGGGGCTCGCGCTCGGGGCGGCGATCGCTGTAGGGATCGTAGCCGTCGTCGTCCTCGTTCTCGGCACGAATGAAGGGGTCGCGCGGTTTGGGCGCCGGCTTAGGCACGGCGGGTGCAGGCTTGGGGGCCGGCGCGTTCGTCTTGTTCTCGTCTTTCATCTGCATATCTCCTTGCCATGTACTCACGTTCAACATCATCGATTGTCGCACGAAAAAGGGCGACGGACCCAATTGGATCCGTCGCCCTTGGCGTTTAGAGACGAGCTGGTAGATTTTAAGGCATGTCCCAAAAATCTACTCGGCGTCGGGGACCTCGTAGGTGGCCGACGGCGTGTTGTCGCACACGACGGTAAAGCCGCCGTCCTTGTCGACATCGACCGTCACCTGATCGCCCTCGCGCACCGTACCATCGATGATGGCGGCGGCGATGGCGTCCACGACCTCGCGCTGCACCAGGCGCTTGAGCGGACGGGCGCCAAAGACCGGGTCCAGGCCGCCCACGGCGAGCATCTGCTTGGCCGCTGGGGTGATGGCAAGCGTCATGCGCTCCTTGGCCAGGCGTGCGCGGACGTCGGCAAGCTGGATGTCGACGATCTTCTCGATCTGCGCCATGCCGAGCGGATGGAACACCACGATGTCGTCGATACGGTTGAGGAACTCGGGGCGGAAGGTCTGAGCCATGGCCGCGTCGACCTGATGGCGCATCTCCTCCTCGTCCTTACCGGACAGGTCGGCGATGGCCTTGGAGCCCACGTTGGACGTCATGATGATGATCGTGTTCTTGAAGGACACCTGACGACCCTGACCATCGGTCAGACGACCGTCATCAAGCACCTGCAGCAGCACGTTGAAGACGTCCGGATGAGCCTTCTCCATCTCGTCGAGCAAGATCACGGAGTACGGACGACGGCGCACGGCCTCGGTGAGCTGGCCGCCCTCGTCGTAGCCCACGTATCCCGGAGGCGCACCGATCAGACGCTGGACGCTGAATTTCTCCATGTACTCGGACATGTCGATACGTACGAGCGCGCGCTCGTCGTCGAACAGGCACTCGGCCAGCGCCTTGGCGAGCTCGGTCTTGCCCACGCCAGTGGGACCGAGAAAGAAGAAGCTGCCGATGGGCTTGTCCGGATCGGAGAGACCCGCGCGGCTGCGGCGCACGGCCGCGGCGACGGCGGAGACGGCCTCGTCCTGGCCGATGACACGCTTATGCAGCTCGCCTTCCAGGCCCTTGAGCTTGTCGAGCTCGCCCTGCATCATCTTGGAAACGGGCACGCCGGTCCAGGCGCTCACGACCTCGGCGATCTCATCGGAGGTCACCTGCTCGTTCAGGCCTTCGCCGTTTTGCTCCTTCTGCGCCTCGAGCGCGGCCTCGGACTCCTGAATCTGCTGCTGTAGGCCCGGAATCACAGCGTAGCGCAGCTCGGACGCACGGCCCAGATCGCCGTTACGCGTCGCCCGCTCCTCCTCGCTCTTGGCCTCGTCGAGCTGGCCCTTGAGCTCCTGCACGCGGTCGATGGCGTTCTTTTGGTTGAGCCAGCCGGCCTTTTGCACGTTGAGCTTTTCCTGGATCTCGGCAATCTCCTGGCGCAGGGCCCCCAGACGCTCCTTGGAGGCGTCGTCGGTCTCCTTCATGAGCGCCTGCTCCTCGATCTGTAGCTGGGTGAGCTGACGCGTGGTGGCGTCGATCTCGACCGGCATGCTGTCGAGCTCCATGCGCAGGCGGCTTGCGGCCTCATCGACCAGGTCGATAGCCTTGTCGGGCAGGAAGCGGTCGGCGATGTAGCGATCGGAGAGGTCTGCGGCCGCCACGAGCGCGCCGTCGGTGATGTGCACGCCGTGGAAGATCTCGTACTTCTCCTTGAGGCCACGCAGGATCGAGATGGTGTCCTCGACGGTGGGCTCGCTCACCAGAACGGTCTGGAAACGGCGTGCGAGCGCCGCGTCCTTCTCGATGTACTTGCGATACTCGTCGAGCGTGGTCGCGCCGATCGCGTGCAGGTCGCCACGGGCGAGCGCCGGCTTGAGGATGTTGCCGGCGTCCATAGAACCCTCGGTGGCACCCGCGCCCACGATGGTGTGGAGTTCGTCGATAAACAGGATGACCTTGCCTTCGGACTTCTGGACTTCCTTGAGCACGGCCTTCAAACGGTCCTCGAACTCGCCGCGGTACTTGGCGCCGGCGACCAGCGCGCTCATATCGAGCTCGATGAGGTCGCGGTCGCGCAGGGTACTCGGCACGTCGCCGGCCACGATACGCTGGGCGATACCCTCGACGATGGCCGTCTTGCCGACGCCCGGCTCGCCGATGAGCACGGGATTGTTCTTGGTGCGGCGGGACAGGACCTGGATGGTGCGGCGGATCTCGTCGGTACGGCCGATGACCGGGTCGAGTTTGCCGGCGCGGGCGAGGTCGCAGATATTGCGGCCGTACTGCTCCAGCGCCTCAAACTGGGTCTTGTCCTCGGCAGACGTCACGCGGTCATCACCGCGCAGCTCCTCGTAGACCTGCTCGATGCGCTCCTTGGTAACGCCAGCGTCGCGCAGCACGCGGCCAGCCTCGCCCTTGTCCTCGGCAAGCGCCATGAGCAGATGCTCGGTCACCACAAAGCTGTCGCCCATCTTGGTGGCCTTCTTCTCAGCCTTCTCGATGACGCGAACGAGCTCGTTGGAAAGACCCATCTGCTGGCCCTCGCCCGAAACCTTGGGCGCGTGGTCGATGGCATCCTGCGTGGAACGCGCGAGCTGAGCGGGATCGGCGCCGATGCGCTCGATGATCACGGAGATGTTACGCTCGCCGGCGCCGAGCAGGGCAGACAGCAGGTGGATCGGCTCCACCGCGCCGGCCTGCGCGTCGGCAGCCGTGCTCATGGCGGTCTGCAGCGCCTCGCGCGACGTCATTGCTAGCTTATCGATTCTCATGGAATCACCTCTCTTGGGGCGGCCGCCCTACGGGGCGGCTTCACGTTGTTCGAGAAGTATTGTTGCCAGCTTTGCGCGTTCTTATACACAAATCTAAGTCTCTATATATAAGATTTTCTGAGTGATTGAAGGATAGGGTACTGAGACGCCGACCCACTGCATCCCCGACGACCAACCGTCTCGATCTGTAACATCTAGCAGCCGTTTTTGGGTCCAGATGTTACAGATCGAGATGAAATGATCGGCAGCGCCCGTTTGTCTAAATCTGTAACAACTACTCGGCAAATAAGGGTCCACCTGTTACAGATCGAGATAAACAGAAGACACCCGAATCGATAATCTAAATCTGCAACACCAAGCCCACTTTTAACGGCCCAGATGTTACAGATCGAGACAGACTGAAAACCACCGCAAAGGGGCACCTTTGTGGTGGTCGCGTTCTCTACTCTTTTGACGAGCCCGTGCTTCCCGATTCGGCGGTCCAGGGCATCTCATCCTCGAATAGCCATGTACGAGCAGATCCACCATCGCGTGCAGTCTGCGGGTCGGGCAGGCAGGTCTGGTCGTACGCGTCCATCACGCAACGATCCAAAAAATCGATCACCTGCTGCTGGTCGCCTTCAAGAATGTAGGTCACGCCGCCATCTTGGATATAGACGCCGTCCCCACCTCCGGCTTTTGCGTATTCCGGATTGTAGTTAACGGTGCGCATCAGTTTGCCATCAGATGAATACAACTTCAGCGTTGTATAGTAGCCACCGTTCACAGAACCACGTCGGCGCTCATAGGCATCCCAACCGTCCCAGCGTTTGAACGAACGCCCGTTTAGCAAGTCCAGCGCCTGTCGGGACAACTTCTCGTCCTTGGTATAGCGAGACGAGCCAAGTTCAATCATGGGGTAGTTGCTTATGCTTAGAATGCCCGGCGTTTCCTCGATATCGAGCGTTATCTCATCGGGCTTTGTAACGTCCGAAATCATTTGCCCGGGCATCGATGCAACAAGGGACGCCATCTCAACCGTCTGCTCAACCCCACTCGGCCCATAGAAGATAAGCGAGCCAAATAGGACCACGCCCGCAGCAGCGACGACGCAAGCCACCAACAGCAACAAAACAGAAGTGCAACGCTTCATCTTCAACTCCACAAACGAGAGTGTTTTGAGCTCACTTTAAAGCGCCAACTTCATACTGTCAATTCTAGATAGCATATGAACAAAGGCGCACTCCCCCATAGAGGAGAGTTGCAACCTCGATTTTAGCGCCCTCAAGACCCAACGAGCAGCACTTAACAAGTAGCCCCGGTTATACCTTTCTCTGACGCGACCCTCGCGAAGCGCGTGAGCGGCAGGGAAAGGTATAACCGGGGCGGACAAGTATGTGCGTTACTCGGCAGCGGCCTTGAACTTGTTGTAGTTGATCAGGCAGCCGGCCTTGACGATGGCACGCTCCTCTGCCGTCATATCGGCAATATAGAGCTCAATCTGCTCGACCGTGCCGTCGGCGCGCACCACGTAGGCGGCGATGTTCTTCAGGTCACCATCGAGCGCAGCGCGGATACCCGGCACAAAGACATAGTCGCCCACCTCAAAGTTGGGCTCAGCCTCCATCTGGAAGGGCACCATGCCCCAGTTCATCACGTTGGAGCGATAGCGCTTGGTGGCGTACTCGTGAACGATATTGGCCAAGCCGCCAATCACGCGCTGGCAGCTCGCGGCCTGCTCGCGGGCAGAACCGTCACCAGGCTTCTTGGCATAGAGCATGGAGCCACACTCGGTCGCCTTGGCATCGGCCGCGACACCCGCGCCGGCCAGTGCCTCAAACACACCGGCAAGCTCGGCATCGAGCGCCGCCAGGTCGCCCGCGGCCTCACCGGCCACACGGCGCTTTTCCACCGCGTCGACCTCCTTGGAGCGGCCCACGTAGGCCGGGTCGCGGCGGCTGAGCGTAAACTCGGCCAGGCCCAGCGGGTTGGAGCGGAAGGAGCTCGTCTCGCCCGAGGGGATGAGCTCGTCGGTCGTGGTGACCGGGTCCATGATCTTGGAGCACACCTTGAGCAGGATATCGTCGCCGAGGGGCTCCATCGCGGGCCACGGCTTGATGTTGGGGCCTTCGACCAGCTCGTCGGCAGGCTCCGCCTTGCCAAAGCCCCAGTACACGCGCTTTTTGTACGGTGCGTCGTCAAAGGTGTACTCGCAGGCCTCGTCCCAAGTCTCCTCGGGCAGGTCGGTCGCCGGCGTCAGGACGCCGCCGTTGGCAGCCGTCGCCGCAATGGAGCGGGCGTCCATCAGGGCCACGGCGCTCAGCTGGCCATTACCCGGCTTGGAGCCCTCGCGGTTGGGGAAATTGCGCGTGGTGTGGCGGATGGACAGGCCGTTGTTGGCAGGCGTGTCGCCGGCGCCAAAGCACGGACCGCAGAACGCCGTGCGAACGATCGCGCCGGCCTCCATAAGGTCGTAGATGTAGCCGCGGCGTGTAAGCTCGAGTGTCACGGGCTGGCTCGTGGGATAGACCGACAGCGAGAACTCGCCGCAGCCGGTGTTGGCGCCCTTGAGCACGCGGGCAGCCTGGACCACGGAGTCGTAGTTGCCGCCCGAGCAGCCGGCGATAACGCCCTGCTGCACGTACAGCTTGCCGTCGACGATCTTGTCGAGCAGGCTAAAGTGCGTCTTGCCCTCGCCGATCTTGGCAGCCTCGAGCTCCACCTCGTGCAGGATGTCCTCGAGGCTCTCGTTGAGCTCGTCGATCTCAAAGCCGTTAGAAGGATGGAACGGCAGCGCGATCATGGGCTTGATGCTCGACAGATCGACTTCGACGCAGCCGTCGTAGTAGGCAACATCGGCGGGCTTGAGCTCGCGGTAGTCCTCGCCGCGGCCGTGCATGGTCAAAAACGCGTGCGTGTCCTCGTCGGTGGCCCAGATGCTCGACAGGCAGGTGGTCTCGGTGGTCATGACGTCAACGCCGTTGCGGTAATCGGTCGTCATGCTCGCGATGCCCGGGCCCACAAACTCCATGACCCTGTTCTTAACGTAGCCCTTGGCAAAGACGGCGCGGATGATGGCGAGCGCCACGTCGTGCGGGCCGACGCCGGGGCGCGGGGCGCCCGTGAGGTAGATGGCAACGACACCGGGATAGGCGACGTCGTAGGTGTCGCGCAGCAGCTGTTTGGCCAACTCGCCGCCGCCCTCACCCACGGCCATGGTGCCCAGGGCGCCATAGCGGGTGTGCGAGTCGGAACCCAGAATCATCTTGCCGCAACCGGCGAAGTTCTCACGCATAAAGGAGTGGATGACGGCGATATGCGGCGGGACGAAAATGCCGCCGTACTTCTTGGCAGCCGAGAGGCCAAAGACGTGGTCGTCCTCGTTGATGGTGCCGCCCACGGCGCACAGCGAGTTATGGCAGTTGGTGAGCACGTAGGGCAGCGGGAACTGCTCCATGCCCGAGGCGCGCGCCGTCTGGATGATGCCAACAAAGGTGATGTCGTGGCTCGCCATGGCATCGAAGCGAATCTTGAGCGCCTCGGGGTCGCCGGACGTGTTGTGTGCCTGAAGGATCGAATACGCGATGGTGCCACGCTTGGCATCCTCGGGCGTCTGCGTAATACCGCGCTCGGCAGCCTCGGCCGCAGGCACAACCTCGCTGCCGTTACGCAAGTAGATGCCGCCCTCGTACAGCTTGACCATACTGTCTCCCACTCTGCCCGAAAGGCTCGGGCGCATAGCATACATTCGTTCAATATCGTGCCATAGAACGGTTGCGAGTGGGTTACGAATCTGCACGTTCACTTTATCTCGGTAAAGCAAAGGACGAACCCGGTGCAGGACCGGCAGATTTGGTGCAAGAGTGTCCCTTTCGACTAGTCATTTAAGAACGTCCCCAATGACTACCCTACCGTATCCGGAGAAAGCAACGCCGCAGGTAGAGGACGGACAGCGAGCGGGCCGCATTTGAGACAAGGTGACGTGAAACGAAAGGGCGCTGACCTTCTGGTCGCGCCCTTGAAGTTGAACGTCAGATTGTCCAAATGCGACCCGCGCAGCGTCGAGCCGTTACGCCGTTCGGCAGAACGGCGTAACCTAGAGATCTCCGCCGGCGCCCAGCAGCTTGCGCATGACTTGCTCGGGGTTGACTGAGCCATCGCGCGGGGCCAGGGCGGTGATCTTCTTCTGCATCTTGTACTCGTGCAGCTCGTCCTCGAGCTGGCGCACGCGGGCACGGAGTTTTTCGTTCTCGCGCTCGCGCTCCTCGGCACGCTCCTTCATATCGAGGATGCGCACCACGCCGGCAAGGTTGATGCCCTCGTCGGTCAGCTGGTTGATGAGCTCCAGGCGCTCGATATCTGCACGCGAATACAGGCGCGTGTTGCCGCCCGAGCGCTGGGGGTTCACCAGGCCCTTGGACTCGTAGACGCGCAGAGTCTGCGGATGCATGCCGGTCAGCTCGGCCGCCACGCTGATCATGTACAGCGGTTTGTTCCTATTGTCCTCGGCCATGCTACCTGACCCCTTTCCGTCTCGTTATCGTCCATCATAAGCCCGCGGGCGTGGTCGTGCGCCGCGACCGCCCTAGTACGTCGCCTTGTAACGGTTGACCTTCTCGCGATAGTCGCGTGTGTCGGCCTCGCGCAGCTTGGTCATGGCATCGCGCTCGTCATCGGATAGGTTCGTGGGGACCTGCACCTTGATCTCGACGAGCAGCGCGCCCGTACGGCCACGGTGCTTAACGTCGGGCGCTCCCATCTCCTTAAAGCGGAACTTCTTGCCCGTCTGGGTACCCGCGGGCACTTTCAAACGGACCGTCGCGCCGCCGGGCGTGGGCACGTCCACCGTGCAGCCGAGCGCCGCCTCGTAGACCGAGACCGGTACCTCCATGGTCACGTCGGCGCCTTTGCGCTTAAACAGCGGGTGCTCCTCCACATGCGTGGTCACGACCAGGTCGCCGCGCTCGCCACCCGCAACGCCATACTCGCCGCGACGCTTGTAGCGTAGCTTGCCGCCGTCGACCGCGCCCGCGGGGACCGAGACCGTAATGGTCTGCTGCTCGCCTGTCGAGGGAATGCGATAGGTGACTTTGTGCGTCACGCCGCGAAACGCGTCCTCGGCCGTCACATCGACGGTCAGCGACAGGTCGCCGCCCTTGCGCGCGCGGTTGCGACCCGCACCGGCACCGGCAGCGCCCGCAGCCCCGGCAAAGCCCGAGCCCCAATCGCTACCCCAGGCACCGTTGCCGCTAAAGATGCTGTCGAAGATGTCGCCCCAGCCGCTGGCACCCGCGCCGGCACCGTAGCCGCCGCCATACGCGCCGCCTGCGCCCGGCATGCCGCCAAACATGAGCATCTGGTCGTACTCTTTGCGCTTCTTCTCGTCCGAAAGCGTCTCGTAGGCCTCGCTGATCTCCTTGAACTTGGCCTCGTCGCCGCCGGCATCGGGGTGATATTTTTGCGCGAGCTTGCGAAACGCGCTCTTGATCTCTTTGTCGGAGGCGCTCTTGGATACGCCCAGGATGTCATAGAAGGTTTTGCCTGCAGCCATCGTAGCTCCTCTCCTGTTACATCCGCCGCCCCTGCGGACGGCGGCTCATGCTGTCATATGGCACTTGGTCAGAAAGGGCCCCGGGTGTTGCCCCGGGGCCCTTTTCAATTACTCCTCGGTGCTCTCGGCCGTATCGGCCGTAGCATCCTCGGGCGCCGCTTCGGGCTCCGGTGCGGGGCGCTTCTCGCCACCGTAGGTCACCGTCACCATGGCGGAACGCAGGATGCGATCCGCCATGCGGTAGCCCTTCTGGTACACGTCGTTGACGGTCTCGTCGTACTGCGATGCGTCCTCGACGCGGCCCACGGCCTGGTGCTCGAGCGGATCGAACGCCTCGCCCTTGGGGTCGATGGGCTCAACGCCCTCGTGCGCAAACACATCAAGCAGCTTGGCATGAACCGCATCGACGCCGTCGACGAACTGCTTAAAGTCGTCGGAAAGCTCTTGGCTGCGGGCATGGTCGATCGCGCGCTCGATATCGTCGATCACCGGCAACAGCGCGGTAACGAGCTTCTCGGTCGCGCGCTCGCGCTCGGCGATGCGCTCGTTGGCGGTGCGGCGACGGAAGTTCTCCCAGTCGGCCTGCAGGCGGGCGGTGCGCTCGGTAGCGTCCTTTGCCTTGTCCTCGGCGGCCTTCTGAGCCTCTGCCGCAGCATCGAGCTCATTGCGCACGTCGGCAAGCTCCTTCTGGGCCTGCTCGAACTTGAGCTTAAAGTCGTTGTCGGCGGCTTCCTCACCGGCGCGGATAGCGGCTTCCACCATCTCGTCCTCGGTCATCGTCGCCTCCTTGTTGGAATCCTCTACCTGGTTCTCGGCAGCCTCGGCGGCCGGGGCCTCATTAACCTCGGTATCGTCTGCGGCCTCTACGGGAATCTTCACGTCCTTCTCCTCAGAGTCAACGGGGGCGGCGCCAGCGGCAGCCACCTCCGTGCGAGCTTTACGGGCGGACATGATTACTTGTCCTCGTCGTCCACAACCTCGTAGTCGGCGTCGACGACGTCATCGTCGGCAGGCTGGGCGCCGGCGGCACCGTCGGTCTGCTGCTGAGCGTCGGCGTAGACAACCTGGGCCAGCTCGTAGGCCACAGACTGCAGGGACTCGCCGGCGGCCTTGATGGCCTCGACGTCAGAGCCCTCGAGCGCCTTCTTGGCGTCGGCGATAGCGGCCTCGGCCTTGGACTTCACGTCGGCGGAAACCTTGTCGCCCAGCTCGTTGAGGGTCTGCTCGGTGGAGTAGCACAGGCTGTCGGTCTGGTTGCGGACCTCGACCTCTTCCTTCTGCTTCTTGTCCTCCTCGGCATGAGCCTCGGCGTCCTTGACCATACGATCGACTTCGTCGTCGGAAAGCGCGGTGGAGCCGGAGATGGTGATCTGCTGCTCCTTGCCGGTGCCCTTGTCCTTAGCAGAGACCTTGACGATGCCGTTGGCGTCAATGTCGAAGGTAACCTCGATCTGCGGCACGCCGCGGCGGGCAGCCGGGATACCGGTCAGCTGGAACTTACCGAGCGACTTGTTGTCGCGGGCAAGCTCGCGCTCGCCCTGGAGCACGTTGATCTCGACGCTGGTCTGGTTGTCGGCAGCGGTGGAGTAAACCTCGGTCTTGGAGGTCGGGATCGTGGTGTTGCGGTCGATCATCTTGGTCATGATGCCGCCCATGGTCTCGACGCCCAGCGACAGCGGGGTAACGTCGAGCAGCAGGATGCCCTCGACGTCGCCGGTGAGCACGCCGCCCTGGACGGCAGCGCCGTCGGCAACGACCTCGTCGGGGTTCACGGACATGTTGGGCTGCTTGCCGGTCATGGTCTTGACGAGCTCCTGGACGGCGGGCATACGGGTGGAGCCGCCGACGAGGATGACCTCGGTCAGATCGGAGAGCTTAAGCTTGGCGTCGCGCAGGGCGTTGGTGACAGGCTGCTTGCAGCGCTCGAGCAGGTCGCGGGTGATCTTCTCGAACTCGGCGCGGGTCAGCGTGTAGTTGAGGTGCAGCGGGCCGGACTGGTTCATGGTAATGAACGGCAGGTTGATGGTGGTCTGCTGGGCGGCGGAGAGCTCCTTCTTGGCGTTCTCGGCGGCCTCCTTCAGACGCTGCAGGGCCATGGGGTCCTGACGCAGGTCGACACCGTTCTCCTGCTGGAACTTATCGGCCATCCAGTCGATGACGCGCTGATCCCAGTCATCGCCACCCAGGTGGTTGTCGCCCGAGGTGGACAGAACCTCAAACACGCCGTCAGCGAGGTCGAGGATGGAGACGTCGAAGGTGCCGCCGCCCAGGTCGAAGACCAGAATGCGCTGGTCGGTGCCCTGCTTGTCCAGGCCATAAGCCAGAGCAGCAGCGGTCGGCTCGTTGACGATACGCTTAACGTTGAGGCCGGCGATCTTGCCGGCATCCTTGGTGGCCTGACGCTGGGCGTCGTTGAAGTAGGCCGGGACGGTGATGACGGCGTCGGTGACGGTCTCGCCCAGATACTTCTCGGCGTCAGCCTTCATCTTGGCGAGCGTCATGGCGCTTACCTGCTCGGCGGTGTAATCCTTGCCCTCAATGTCGACGACGGCACGGCCACCCTGGCCCTCCTTGACCTCATACGGCACGGTCTTGATCTCGGAGGTGCACTCGGAGTACTTGCGGCCCATGAAGCGCTTGATGGAGAACACGGTGTTCTTGGGGTTGGTGACAGCCTGGTTCTTAGCGGCCTTACCCACGACGCGGTCGCCGTCGGCACGGAAGCCCACGACGGACGGGGTGGTGCGGTCGCCCTCGGCGTTCACGATAATGGTCGGAGAACCGCCCTCGAGGACGGCCATAGCGGAGTTAGTAGTACCAAGGTCGATACCAAGAATCTTGCCCATTAGAAATTCCCTCTCTCTTGTGCGTTTGCACCGACTCGGCGGTCTGCCGAGCGGTGTTTCGGCTTGTCTTTCAGGATGTAGTGTATCCCCTTATGGGCCGGAATATACAAAATCTAAGTCAATTCATATAAGATTTCTTATTGCCGAGAGTTTAGGTTCGCAAATACGCAGGTAGACGCACTGTTTGAGTTCTCGGCAAATCTATCGAGATCTATGTAGAGATGGCTGAGGTTTGCGTCCGGGGGTGCCTGGGGGCCGTCTTGTGGAAAGCTCGTCCCGGTTTGAGCGTGGATTCCGGGTCGCAGTTTCCGTCTGAAGACTCAACCGGAAACCGTATCCCGTTTTGAGAGCTGATACCGGGTCGCAGTTTCCGCTAGCGGGCCCAACCGGAAACTGCGACCCGGGTTTCGGCCAAATAACGGGATGCCCTTTCCGCAAGCACGCTCAATCGCCCTATATTTCAAGTCACCTTTAGCTAACATTTACGCAGCTCAACGGCCCCACCTGCGCGTTTTTTAGTAAACCTTGGCATACTCGGCGAACGGTATGAAGATGCCGGCCAGAGGGTATTGCAAACGGTCGCTCCCGTGGTATGTTTTTGCCCGAATCAAACCGGCGCGCATCGTCTGTAGCGTCGGTCAACAGAGAGGAAACTACCATGGCTCATCCCGTAATTGATGCCGACGAGTGCATCGCTTGTGGCGTTTGCGTCGACTCCTGCCCCGCTGGCGTTCTGGAGCTCCAGGACGTCGCTACCGTCGCTGACGAGGACTCCTGCGTCGCCTGTGGCGCTTGCCAGGACGCTTGCCCCGCCGGCGCGATCACCGAGATCGTCGAGGAGTAACAACTCCCCCACTTGCACACTCAAAAGTACACCGTGCACAAAAAAGGAGGCCTCCGCATCGCCGCGGAGGCCTCCTTTTGCTTATATGGGCAGCTAATTTGGAGGGGGGACCCTTGGCAGTTGCGGTGGAATAGTTCCTGTTTTATGGCTTGGATGCCGATTTTAGGAACTATTTCACCGCAACTTATAGATGCAGCGTCGGCTACGAGAGATCATCCTCGTAGGGCATTAAATCGGCAAGGTAGCCCTTCTCCTTGAGTATGGCCTCGATCTCGTCGAGAGTTTGCTCGTCTTCTGCCGCAATGCGATGGAAGTGATAGCCGCTCGTCACCGTTAGTAGCGGAAAGCTCTTGCCGCTCTCGATATCGTGCAGGTAGCGCTCAACATCGCGACGATTGCGGATGTCCAGGTCGGCCGTGATCTTGCCGTACACGCGGTGATTAACGATCACGTTGAGCACGGCGCCACCGGCGTCGACGATGCTCGTGAGCTCATCGCCCGCCTGCTCCACGCCGTGGCGCACCTTGACCAGACGCGTGGGCACAGCTGGGCTGCTCGCCGCCTCCTGTAGTACATAGCCGCGATTGGTGGCGACGATATCGTGCCCGTCGGCGCGCAGCAGGGCGATGTCTTGCACCACGACTTGGCGGCTCACACCCACCTCGCGGGCAAGTGCGCTGCCCGAAACGGGTTCCTTGGCTTCCTCGAGCACGCCCATAATGGCACGGCGACGCTCGCGGGCGTCCATTATTTACCGTCCAACAGACGCAGGTGCTTAAGCGAGAGGTCGAGGATCGGCGCGGAGTGCGTCAGGGCGCCCGAGCTAATGTAGTCGACACCCAGATCAGCCAGGGCGCGGATATTGTTGGCGTCCACGTTGCCCGAGCACTCGGTCTTGGCGCGACCGGCGATAAGCTCAATCGCAGCAGCCATGTCGTCGTGGGTCATGTTGTCGAACATGATGATGTCGGCGCCGGCCTCCACGGCCTCGCGCACCATGTCCAGGTTCTCGCACTCGATCTCGACCGTCGTGGTAAACGATGCATGGGCGCGCGCCATCTCGATCGCACGCGTCACGCCGCCGGCGGCATCGATGTGGTTGTCCTTGAGCATAACGGCCGTCGACAGGTTGTAACGGTGATTGCTGCCGCCGCCAATCTCGACCGCGGCCTTCTCGAAGACGCGCATGCCCGGCGTGGTCTTGCGCGTGTCGACAAGCACGGTCTTGGTGCCCTCGAGCGCAGCCGCCATCCGATGCGTGTAAGTAGCGATGCCGCTCATGCGCTGCAGGTAGTTGAGCGCCACACGCTCGCCCGAAAGCAGCACGCGCGCGTCTCCGCGCACCTGGCCCACGTGATCGCCAGCGTGCACCTCGTCGCCGTCCGCGACATCAAACAACACGGAGCTCTGCGGATCCAGCAGCTCAAAGGTGCGGGCGAACACATCCAAGCCCGCGATGATGCCATCGGCCTTGGCGATAAGCTCCACCGTGGCGGGACGCGCCGTGGGACACACGCTCGCTGTGCTCACGTCCTCAAAGGTAATGTCCTCGCGCAGAGCCTGCAAAATCAGATCATCGACGACGAGCTTCATGGTAATGGGATTCATGTTCTACTCCTCCACGGCCTGCATGCCGGCAGCACGGGCCAAATCATCGATTGCAAGGATATCGGAACTCAGGGCGCGATGGCGTCCATCGAGCGCGGGCTCACCGGCCTGCTCCACGGCCAGCGACTCGCCGGTACGCATATACCACGCGGCGCGACGACCCCAGACCAGCGCCTCGAGCAGGCTGTTAGAAGCTAGGCGGTTCTTGCCGTGCACGCCATTGCAGGCCGTCTCGCCGGCGGCGTAGAGCTCGGGCATCGAGGTGCGACCGTCCTTGTCGACCCACACGCCGCCCATAAAGTAGTGCTGCGTGGGCGTAACGGGAATGGGCTCGTCCAAGATATCGCGGCCGTCCTCCAGGCAGCGTGCGCGAATGTTGGCAAAGTGCCCAGTCACCACGTCGCGCTCGACAGGGGCAAAGCTCAGCCACTCGTGCTCGGTACCGTCCTGCTTCATCTGCTCGCGAATGGCGGCGGCGACCACATCGCGCGGCTGAAGCTCGTCGGTAAAGCGCTCGCCGGCGGCGTTGAGCAAAATCGCGCCCTCGCCGCGGCAGCTCTCGCTGATCAGGAAGGTGCGGCCCGGCTGCGGCGAGAACAGTCCCGTGGGGTGAATCTGCACGTAGTCCAGGTGCTCCATCTTAATACCATGCTCCTGAGCGATGTAGCAGGCATCACCCGTGAGCTGCGGGTAGTTGGTCGAGTGGTCATATACGCCGCCGATGCCGCCCGTTGCCCACAGCGTGTGGCAGGCATGGATCTTAAACGGCTCGCCGGCATGCACGCCCTCGGCGGCATTTGTCAGCTCGTCGGCGGGACGAACCGAGTTGTCCTCGTCCACGGAAACGGCAACGACACCAGTGCACACCGTGGCCCCATCGCGCACGACCGTCAGGATGTCGGTCATGGCCACGTGCTCCAAAATCTGCACGTTGTCCAGCTTGCGGACGGCCTGGAGCAGCTTAGTCGTGATCTCCTTGCCGGTGATGTCGGCATGGAAGGCGATACGCGGGCGGCTGTGCGCGCCCTCGCGGGTAAAGTCGAGGCTGCCGTCGGCCTTGCGCTCAAAATCCACGCCCATGGCCAGCAGGTCGTTGATGACCGAGCGGCTCGAGCGAATCATGATGTCAACACTCTCGCGGCGGTTCTCGTAATGGCCGGCGTGCATGGTGTCCTCAAAGAAGGCATCGTAGTCCGAGCCTTCGGGCAGTACGCAGATGCCGCCCTGCGCGAGCATCGAATCGCACTCGTCGACCGCGCCCTTGGAGAGCATGATCACGCGCGTGCTCGTCGGCAGGTTGAGAGCCGCGTACAGGCCCGCTACGCCGCAGCCGGCAATGACGACGTCGCACTCCATATCGGGGTATTGCTTGGTTTCCACAGGAATCCTCTCCCTTGAATGTGACATAAGGGACCGTCCCTCATGCCACATCGTTCTAACGCGCTGCGTACTCGAGCATGCGGTCGAGCGTGAGCTTGGCCTGATCGGCAGCCTCGCCCGACACGCCGATCTGCACCTCGCCCTCGCCTGTCTCCAGGCAGTGCACGAGCTTCTCGAGCGTGATGAGATCCATGTTGACGCAGGTGGGCTGCACCGCGGGGAAGTAGAACTTCTTGCCGGTGCCCTGGCAGCGGCGCTCGAGCTCGTAGAGCACGCCGCGGACCGTCACGATAATAAACTCGCTCGCGTCGGACTCCTCGGCATACTTGATGATGCCGGCGGTGGAGCCGATGTAGTCGGCCTCGGCAAGGACGTCGGCCTTGCACTCAGGATGCGCCAGCACGAGCGCGTCGGGGTGGGCCTCCGTCGCGTCGACAATCTGCTCGACGGTGATGATGTGATGGCGCGGGCAGTAGCCGTTGTTGAGAATGACGTGCTTTTGCGGCACCTGCTCGGCTACGAAGCGGCCGAGGTTTTGGTCGGGAATGAACAGGATATGCTGCTGCGGCAGCTCGGACACGATCTTGACGGCGTTGGAGCTGGTGACGCACACGTCGCTCCAGCTCTTGATCTCGACCGTGGAGTTGACGTAGCAGACCACGGCCAGGTCGTCGCCGTACTCGGCGCGCGCCGCGTCGACCGTCTCGCGCTTGACCATATGAGCCATGGGGCAGTCCGCGCCCGGCTCGGGCAGCAGCACGGTCTTGGTGGGGTTGAGCAGCTTGGCGCTCTCGCCCATAAACTCCACGCCGCACAGCACGATGGTCTGCTGCGGCAGGCTCTTGGCGAGCTTAGCCAGGTAGAAGCTGTCGCCGACGTAATCGGCCACAGCCTGGACCTCGGGTGCCACGTAATAGTGTGCCAGGATCACCGCGTCGCGTTGGGTTTTAAGTTGCTGAATGGCCTCGACGAGCTCTGCGGGCACCAATGCCGCGCGCTCCGTTGCCGTCGTTGCCGATGCCAGGCCGGCCGCAATGTCGCGTGCAAGCTCCGATGCATCCATGTTCGCGCTCTGTGCCATCAAGGCCCCTCTCTTTTGGCGAATCTTGGGGCTTTAGTATGACACCTAGGTTTACAGCTGACAAGACAGCTGTAAACCTAGGTGTAAAGTTGAAATAAAGATTCAATCATGCGGCAGGTCCATTTTCGAACTGGCAAGCTGAGGATAGCCGAGCTCTCGATAGCGCAGGAGGCATCTTTCGCCACCGCAATACCGCTCGGCGCGAGTTGCGCACCATGAGGCACGAACGGGCGCTCCCCCGCGAGCGGCACGCGCCCAATGTGGCAAAATCGAACTACTAAGGGGGCCCGAATGCTCAAGATTATTGCCTGCGACGATGACGTCGCTTTTCTAGATAGACTGCACCGGATGATCGACCGTTGGTCGACCGAGAAGGGCACGGCGGTCGATGTTGCGCTCGTTACGCGCGGCGAGGACCTGCTGGCGCGCCATGCCGCGTCGCGCGCCGACATCATCCTGCTCGACATGATCATGCCGCTCGTCAACGGCATGGACACCGCGCGCGAGCTGCGCCAGTCCGATACCGCCGTGCGCCTGGTGTTCCTCACCTCGTCGCCCGAGTTTGCGCTGGAGTCCTACGAAGTCCGCGCCTTCGACTACCTGCTCAAGCCCGTGGCATACGAACGCCTGGCGCAGCTGCTCGACGAGCTTTCGAGCATGCGCCCGTCGGCGACCGACGAGTTCGTCATCAAAACGTCCTTTGGTTACCATGCCCTGCGCCTGTCCGACATCGAATATGCCGAGGCACGCAACAAGCACGTGGTTTTCCACCTGCGCGACGGACGCGATATCGAGGCGCTCGAATCGTTCCGCAGCGTCGAGGACCGCTTGGCGCAAAACGCGGTCTTCTTTAAATGCCATCGCAGCTACCAGGTCAACCTGCGCAACATCGATCACTTTGACCGCACGGAGATCTTCATGAGATCGGGCGCCTGTATCCCGTTGGCACGCAGTTGCAAGCAGGGGTTCCAAGATGCCTACTTTGCGGCGCGCTTTGAGGGCGGGAGGCACTGATGCTCCCCACAGCCGAAATGCTGCTTTGGGCAATCCACCACGCAACGACCCTGCTCTTTGGCGTTTTCGCCTCGGCAGCGCTGTGCGGGGTCGAGATCAACCGCCGTCATGCGCTTGAGCTGATCGCGGTTGACGTGCTCACCGGTACCGCCTTTGCGCTCGCCAATGTCTTTGGCGGCGAACTTTTCGCTCGACAGGTGTATCCGCTCGTCGTGCATCTGCCGCTCGTCATCTATCTGTGCGCGCGCTATCGGCTGAGCCCTTTGCTCGTTATGCTCGGCGTCACCAGCGCATACCTGAGCTGCCAATTTAGCAACTGGATGGGCATCGCCGCGCTCGCCGCCTGCGGCTCGCAAATCGCGTACTACGCGACACGCATTATCACCACGGTCGCCGTCTTTGCGCTCCTGCTGCACTGGGCCGGCGACATCGGTCCGCGCTTGGCAGTCAAAAGCCCTACCGAGCTCGAGATTCTGCTCATCCTGCCGCTCGTCTATTACATCTTTGACTACGCCACCAACGTCTACACCACGTTGTTCCACTCGGGCTCGGTTGTGACCGTTGAGTTTTTGGCGTTTGCGCTTTGCGCTTTCTACCTTATGCTCCTCGCCGTCTACCTGCGTGAATACGAAGAAAAGGAAACCGCCGAGCGCGAGCGTTGGATGCTCGAGACCCGCGATAGCGCAGCTATCAAAGAGCTCGAAGCCTGGCGTCAATCTGGACGCGAGCTTTCGGTTCTGCGCCATGACATGCGGCACTTCCTGCGCGGCCTGGCCGCTTTAATTGAGGAGGGCCACACCGACGAGGCGCTCGATCGCATCGACGAACTCTGCGAAGCCGGCGACCGCACCGCCGTACGCCGCTTCTGCGCCAACGAGACCGTAAACATCGCGCTTTCGTCATTTAACTCGGATATCAATAGAAACGGCATTACCGCCAACCTGCGCGCCGCCGTACCCGAAACCATCCACGTAGGTGACGCCGACCTGTTTAGCGTGCTCTCAAATGCCTTGGAAAACGCTATCACCGCCGCGAGCGCCGCTCCCCAGGGCAAACGATTCGTCGATCTGGACCTGCGATTAGAGGACGCCCAGCTGCTGCTGTTAGTTTCCAACACGTTTGACCGCCCGCCGCGTATGGTTGACGGCATGCCCGTGGCCCAGCACGCCGGCCACGGCTTTGGCACCAAGAGCATTAAGCTCGCCGTCGAGCGCATGAACGGCAACTGCCAGTTCCGCATTCACGGCGACCGATTTGAGCTGCGTGCCGTGATGTAGGGACGCGACAAGCTGCCGGCATGCTCGGCCCGCTGGGCCACCTTGCCAGCGCCGGTCCGCTACAGCGGCGCGGCGGCCGGAGTCAGCTGTTTAATGTAGGCCCACATGCGCTGCTTGGCGGCCTTGTCGGTGAGCGCCGCCTCAAAGCCGTCGAGCGCGAGCACGCGGCGCCCTTGCACATGGGCGACCAGGCCGGGCTTGAGCATGGCGGTGTCGAAGTCATCGATCGCCACGAGCATATCGGCATAGGTCTCGCGCATGGTATCGGCCGCACGATCATCCAGCAACAGCACCGCCTCGGGGTCCAGCGCCTCGAGCGCCTCGCGGAACAGCTCGCACGGCAGGGCATGGCCCACCGCCACCGTTCCGTCGCCCGCACCGGCGACGCTTGCCAGCACGCAAAAATCCTCGGGCGCATAACCGATGGCCCCGAGCGCCTTACGCAGCGCCGCGCCATCCGCGCCTGCGGCAAGCTCGCCGCCCGAGCGCTCGGCCTCATCCAAATCGCCTTTGACCAGCACGATCGGCGAGCACGCGTTGCCCGCGATACGCACGCCACGGACCGCAAGCGATGTGAGCTCCTGCTCGGCCGCCTGGGCGATGGCTTCTTTTTTCTGGCTTTGTGACGTGGACATGCGCTCTCCAATCGTTTGCGTGCCCACCATTATATAAAAGAGCTGCCCGCGAGTGGTTGCTTTGCGGGCGGCTGGGTATAAGCACGGTCGTACTGAGTTTTACGCGGCCGAGCCGCGTCGCATTATGGAGGTCACCATGGCTGACATTAATCAGATTACCCCCGAGAACTTCGATTCCATCGTTAACGACAGCCTGCCCGTGCTGGTCGATTTTTGGGCACCGTGGTGCGGGCCCTGTCGATCCCTCTCGCCCATCGTTGACGAGGTTGCCGATGAGCTGGCGGGCAAGCTCGCCGTTGCCAAGTGCAACGTCGACGACAACCAGGACCTGGCCATGAAGTATGGCGTCATGAGCATCCCCACGCTGATTGTGTTTAAGAACGGCGAGGAGATTGACCGCTCGGTTGGCGCTCTGCCCAAGGCGAGGCTGCAGGCGCTGCTGGAAAAGCATCTGTAATACGCTTGTTACATGTTGCCGTCTGTCTGCCGTCCATGAGCGCTTTTACGCCGCTCGCCGGACTTCTGAATGCACCGAGTGCAACCACGGATAGTATGGTAGTCACAAACAGCCCCCAGTGAACGGGTGCGGGTCGCACAGACTCGTACCCGTTTTCTTATGTAACTGCGCGCAGAGCGGGCGTAGTAAAATCTGAACCACTGAACTGCCCCATACAAAAGGAGATTTCCCATGCATGATGTTGGAATGAACATGAGCCAGCTTGCCATGAGCGTCAAGCAGGTCGACGACACCATCGAGCTCGCTCACGAGTGGAGCCATCAGCTGCTGCATGCGACCGAGAATTTTGACATGGAGCGCATCGGCGCCAAGCTCGAGGCCGCCATGGCCGCGCTGCACGAGGCCCACGACGCACTCGAGGGCTACGAGGAAGCCATCGAGGCCGACCACAACTCCGTCGGCTCCGTGAAGCTGGTGTAAGGTGGCCGAACACGAGCACGGCTGCGGGTACGAGCACGAGCATCCGCACGGGGCGGACGGTGACGCGGGCTGCCACTGTAGTGGCTCCGGCTCCGAGCTGGTCCGTTTTTCGGTTACCGCACCCGACGACCTGCTGCGCCGTTTTGACGAGCTGATCGCACGCCGCGGCGACGTGGCCAACCGATCCGAGGCCGTGCGCGACCTGATTCGCGCCTCGATCGCCAAGGAGCAGATGCGCACGCCCGATGAGCACGTTATCGGGTCGCTCACCATGATCTACGACCACCATACCGGCGACCTGACGCGCCGCCTGGACGAGGTGCAGCACGACTACACCGACGAGATCGTATCGACCATGCACGTGCATCTGGATCACCACAACTGCTTGGAGATTCTGGCGCTCAAGGGTCGCGGCGAGCGCGTCTACGAACTAGCCGACCGTCTGCTGGGCCTGCGCGGCGTTAAGCACGGCGAGCTCACGTGCGCCGCCACCAAGCAGAGCCTGGGGCTGTAGCGGGATTTCCCGCAGCGCACCTGCCAAATAGGGACAGGTTTGTTTTGGCAGGTTTAGAAGTTTTACCGACCAAAATAAACCTGTCTTTTTTTGGTCGGTTTTGATGAGGGGTGTCGCATGCGGCATGTGCATATTCATGTGACGGGCATTGTGCAGGGCGTTGGCATGCGACCGTTTGTGTATCGCGAGGCCATGGCGCATGGCATTTGCGGATGGGTGCTCAATGCGGGCGACGGCGTGCATATCGAGGCGCACGCTCCGGCCGATGCGCTCGATGCTTTTGTTGCCGCGCTTTCTGAGCATGCAGCTGCAGCAGCCCGCGTTGAGCGAGTCGATATTGCGGATTTGGAGCCTGGCGGCTGGAGCGCTGCCGATGAGCAGGGCTTTCACATTGTGGCGTCGCAGGACCAGACCGCGCACACGACGCTCGTCTCGCCCGATATCGCCACCTGTGACGATTGCCTGCGCGAGTTGTTCGATCCCGCCGACCGACGCTATCACTACCCCTTTATCAACTGCACTAACTGCGGCCCACGCTTTACCATCATCCGATCGCTGCCTTATGACCGAGCGGCCACATCGATGGACCGTTTCCCCATGTGCCCCGCCTGCGCCGCAGAGTATGCCGATCCACTCGACCGTCGCTTTCACGCACAGCCCGATGCCTGTTTTGATTGCGGGCCGCATATTACGTGGCGCGAGGCTGTGAACGGCGATGCGTGCGGGAATTCGTCCGCGACACCGGCCGTCGGCACCACACGCGAGGCCAGCGACGCTATCATCGAGCGCTGCGTTGAGCTGCTGGCCAGCGGTGGCATCGTCGCCATCAAGGGCCTGGGCGGATTCCATCTATCCTGTGACGCTGCCAACGAGCAGGCGGTGGCCGAGCTGCGCCGTCGCAAGCGTCGCAGCAACAAGCCGCTTGCCGTCATGGTGCGCAGTCTTGCCGATGCCGGGCGCCTGTGTCATATCGACGATGCTGAACGCAATCTGCTCGCTGGCAGTATCCGCCCCATCGTGCTGCTGCGCCGGCGCACTGTTGGCGAGGGCAACGGCGGCTCCCCCGACATCCTCGCGCTCACGCCGTCCGTCACGCGCGACCTTCCTGAGCTCGGTGTTATGCTCCCCTACACCCCGCTTCAACATCTGTTGCTTGCCGCGGCAGAAGCCTGCGGTATGCACGCGCTCGTCATGACCAGCGGAAACCTGAGCGAAGAGCCCATCGAGACCGATGACGATCTTGCCTGGGAGCGCCTCGTTGCCGCCGGCATCGCCGACGCGTTGCTCGGTAACGACCGCGCGATCCTCTCGCGCTATGACGATTCCGTGGTGCGCGTGGTTGACGGCACCGTTATGCCCGTGCGCCGCGCTCGCGGATATGCACCCCAGCCGCTACCGTTGCCGGCGCTCGACCGCGCTCCGTCCTGCGTGCTTGCCTGCGGGCCACAACAAAAGGCCACGATTGCGCTCACGCGTGAAGGGACGAACGGCAAGGCAACCTGTTTTGTGTCGCAACATATCGGCGATGTTGAAAACGGCGGGACCTTCGATGCCTGGAACGCCGCGCGCACGCGCTTGGAAGATCTCTTTGATTTGGCGCCCGCCGCCTTGGCCTGCGATGTACACCCCAGCTATCTATCGGGCCAGTGGGCGCGCGAGCAGGCGCGAAAATGCAATCTGCCGCTCGTCGAGGTGCAGCACCATCATGCGCATATCGCGAGCGTAATGGCCGAGGCCATCGCCGCGGGCCAGCTTACAACCGACGCGCGCGTCCTTGGCATCGCCTTTGACGGCACCGGCGCCGGCACCGATGGGACCATTTGGGGCGGCGAGTTTCTTGTTGCCAGCCTTGGCGGCTTTGAGCGCGCCGCGCATTTGCGCACCTGGGCGCTCCCCGGTGGGGCGGCCTCCGTGCGCGACGCCCGCCGCAACGCCTTTGCCCTGCTCAGTGGGCTCGGCCTGCTCGAGCACCCAGGCGCCGCTCGGCTTTTGGACAGCCTCGACGAGCAAACGCGCAGCGTGACAGCCACCATGATCGAGCGCGGCATCAACAGCCCGCGTACCAGCAGCATGGGGCGTCTCTTTGATGCCGCGGCAGCAATTCTGGGCATCTGCGACAAGGCAACCTACGAGGGCGAACCCGCCATCGAGCTTGAGGCTGCCGCCTGGCGCGCGCTCGACAACGAAATCGCCCATTTTCCCGACGACAACGCCGGCTATTTCGCATCTGGCCCATCGTGGCTGGACGGCCCCTATGTTCTGGACCAGAAAGCACTCTTTGAGGCACTTTTGGGAGGAATTGAAGCCGGAGCGCCCGCCGACAGGCTCGCACTCGACTTCCATGTCGCCGTCGCGCGCTCTTCGGCACGAATCGCACGCGAAATCTGCGCGCGCGAAGACATCGATACCGTCGCGCTCTCGGGCGGCGTGTTCATGAACCAACTTTTGCTTCAGCTCCTCATCCGCGAGCTTAAAGACGCAGGCCTTACGGTCTTGGTTCCCCAAACCGTGCCCGTTAACGACGGCTGCATCGCCTACGGTCAGGCGGCAGTCGCACGCACTCGCCTCGCACAGGTCGCACCGCAATAGGCTGTTTGGCCAACCCGCAAGCCGCCGTCTCACAGGTGTAGCGCGTTTGCCCGCAGCCCCCGCGAGCGCTACCATCAAACGATGGATTATCCAGCGCCCATCCAGCGCAAAGCGTATAAAAGAGGAACATTATGTGCCTTGCCGTTCCCGGTAAAGTAGTCAAACGCGACGATGACCTCAAGGCCACCGTCGACATGATGGGCATCGAGCGCCCTGTTTCGCTGAGACTCGTGCCGACGGCGCAGGTTGGCGACTATATTCTCGTACACGCCGGCTTTGGCATCCAGATTGTCGACGAGCAGGAAGCACAGGAAACGCTCGAGCTTGTTAATGCCATGTCCGAGCTGGTCGAAGAAGACCAGCTGGCCACCAACCCGGCGGAGGCTTACTAGTGGCGCCCGAGCAGCCGGCTCGCTCCGGTATCGATTTCTCGGCATTCCGCGATCCCAAGCTGGCTCGCGAGCTCATCGAGCGCATTCATGAGCTTGTCGGCGACCGCGCCATCAACCTTATGGAAGTCTGCGGCACGCATACCGTGAGCATCGGGCGCTATGGCTTTCGCTCCATTATGCCGGCCGGGCTCAAGCTGCTGAGCGGCCCGGGCTGCCCCGTCTGCGTCACCGCCAACCGCGACATCGACCACGCAATCGCGCTCGCCAACATAGACGGCGCCATCATCACCACCTTTGGCGACATGATGCGCGTGCCCGGATCATCCACCTCGCTCGCTGCGCAAAAGGCGGCAGGACGCGACATCCGCATCGTCTATTCCCCGCTCGACGCGCTCGACATTGCCGAGCAAAACCCCGATCGCCCGGTCATTTTTATGGGCGCGGGCTTTGAGACTACGACGCCCACCATCGCCGCCGCCATCTTGGAGGCCGAGGCGCGCGGGCTTTTGAATTTCTCGGTCTATTGCGCCCACAAGACCACGCCGCCGGCGTTGCGCGCCATCGCCAACGACCCCGAGACCGCCATCGACGGCTTTATCCTGCCGGGCCACGTCGCCACCATCACGGGCTTGGCCCCCTTTGGCTTTTTGGTCGACGAGTTTAAGACTCCAGGCGTGGTAACGGGATTTGAGCCGGTCGACATCTTGCAGGGTATCTGCATGCTGGTCCAGATGGTTGTTGAGGGGCAACCCGCGATCGACAACGCCTACCGTCGCGGCGTCAATGCCGACGGCAATCCCGTGGCGCGCCAGCTGGTCGAGCAGGTATTTGAGCCGTGCGATACCACATGGCGCGGGCTGGGGCTGATTGCCAACTCGGGCCTTTCCATCCGCCCCGAGTTCTCGCGCTTTGATGCCCGCGCTCGCTTTGACGTGCCCGTTGAGGCGACGGTCGAGCCGCGCGGGTGCCGCTGCGGCGACGTGCTGCGCGGGGCCATTGCGCCGAGCGACTGCCCGCTCTTTGGCCGCACCTGCACGCCCGAGCACCCCGTCGGCCCGTGCATGGTGAGCTCCGAGGGCAGCTGCGCGGCGTACTACCGCTACCGCGACTAGCCCGGGCACACCCGCACACCGGCACCACCCACGATTGGAGTTTTCGATATGTCCCATAGCGTTACCGATAGCACCGTCCTGCTGGGCCACGGCTCCGGCGGCCAGATGATGAAACGCATCATCGATGAGGTCTTTTTGGATGCCTTTGGGTCGCCCGAGCTGCTCGAAGGCAACGATGCCGGCGTCGCCGCGCTGCCCGCGAGCGGGCGCATCGCCATGTCGACCGACAGCTTTGTAGTCTCGCCGC
This sequence comes from Collinsella aerofaciens, assembly GCF_040926265.1. GTDB lineage: Bacteria > Actinomycetota > Coriobacteriia > Coriobacteriales > Coriobacteriaceae > Collinsella > Collinsella aerofaciens_BB. Next base: position 76,245 of record NZ_JBCOIL010000009.1, read on the forward strand.
AGTTCTTCCCCGGTGGCAACATCGGCCGCCTCGCCGTGTGCGGAACCGTCAACGACGTCGCGACCTCGGGCGCCAACGTGCGCTACCTGTCGTGCGGCTTTATCCTCGAAGAGGGCTATCCCATGGATAGGCTCCGCCAGATTGTGCAGACGATGGCCGAGACGGCGCACGAGGCGGGCGTGTCCATAATCACGGGCGACACCAAGGTGGTCGAGCGCGGCGGGGCCGACGGCGTCTATATCAATACCGCCGGCGTGGGCGAGGTGCCTGCGGGCGTGGCGCTCAGCGGCGCAAACTGCCAGCCCGGCGATGTCATCCTGGTCTCGGGTACACTGGGCGACCACGGCATCGCTATCATGAGCCAACGCGAGGGTCTGGCGTTTTCGAGCACCATCGAAAGCGACGCCGCGCCGCTCAACCACCTGATTGCCGATGTGCTTTCCGCAGCACCCGACACACGCTGCTTCCGCGACCCCACGCGCGGTGGCCTGGCCTCGACGCTCAACGAGTTTGCGCAGGCCAGCGGCGTTGCCATGGAGATCGACGAGGATGCCGTGCCCGTGCGTCCCGACGTGCAGGCCGCCTGCGAGATGCTCGGCTACGATGTGCTGCAGGTGGCAAACGAGGGCAAGATGGTTGCCGTCGTGCCGGCCGAGCAAGCCGATGCCGCGCTGAGCGCCATGCGCGCCGCCCGCTACGGCGAGAATGCCGCCATCATCGGCCGCGTGCTGCCACTTGCCGAGGGCGCCCATCCCGCCGTGCGCGTGCGCACCGGCTGGGGCTCGACCCGCATCCTCGACATGCTCGTAGGAGAGCAGCTGCCGAGAATTTGCTAACGACAAAGGCTCAGGGCTATTAAAGATATTCAGATTCCAAACATGCCCGGCACGCATGCCCAGTATCATGGGGTGCGTTTTACAACTCAAGCGGCAGGAGCACCCATGGCAGCAGCTTTTTCCCATGTGATCTTTGACCTGGACGGCACCATTCTCAACACGCTCGAGGACCTGGCGGCCGCCGGCAACCATACCTGCGAGGCGCACGGCTGGCCCACGTTTGCCGTTGACGAGTACCGCTACAAGGTGGGAAACGGCATGCTCAAGCTGGTTGAGCGCTTTATGCCCGCCGAGTACGCAGGCGACGGCCGCATGTTTGAGCAGACGCTTGCCGAGTTTAGGGCTTACTACGGCGAGCACAAGGAAGACCACACCGCTCCCTATGCCGGCACGATCGAGATGCTCGACCGCTTGCGCGCCGCGGGCGTTCAGCTTGCCGTGCTCACTAACAAGGACCACGTCTCGGCGGCTCCGCTTATCGAAAAGTATTTTGGTTCCGAGCGCTTTGCGCTGGTGCAGGGCCGTGTCGATGCGTTTCCGCCCAAGCCCGAAGCACCCGTCACGCTGCATGTGATGGAGGAGCTAGGCGCCGATCCGTCGACCACGCTCTACGTAGGCGATTCCAATGTCGATATCCTGACCGGTCACAACGCCGGCCTTAAGAGCGCGGGCGTCAGCTGGGGCTTCCGCGGCCGCGCAGAGCTGGAGGCCGCCGGCGCCGACTACGTGGTGGACACCCAGGGCGAGCTCGCAGCGCTGATCCTGGGCGAGTAACGAGCGACACTGCTTAACGCAGCTGCGACAATTCTTCCGCGCGGAAAGCGCATCCCGTTTTGGAGCTCCGGAATGGGATGCGCTTTCCGTTTGAGGCGCATCAGGGAAACCGCATCCCGTTTCAGAGTAATATTCCGGGTCGCACTTTCCGTAACCCACCCCATCCGGAAAATGCGACCCACTATTCGGCCAAAAACCGGGTCGCGGTTTCCCAAGCACTCGATGCAACGCTGGCACAAGGAGTGTCCCCAACTGCCGCCTGGTCATTTAAGAACGTCCCCAATGACTACAAGTGCCGCACCATGGCAACGACGCAGGTAGAGGACGGACAGCGAGCGGACACCAGAACGAACAAATTGGCATGAAAAGAGGACGGCATAGACCTTCTGGTCATACCGTCCTCTTTGAATGACAAGTTGTCGCTCTGGTGCCCGCGCAGCGTCGAGCAGTTGCGGCGTTTGGTAAAACGCCGCAACGAACTAGCTCAGCATTGCATCCATCATCTCGGAGTTGACGGAGTCGTCGGCAGACCACTCGCCGTCGTCGTTGCAGGTGTACTTGAAGATAACCGTGGTCTTCCTGGGCTCGGTGGCCTTGGTCACATCGACCATAACCTGACCGGCCATCTTGTACAGCTCGTCATCGGAAGGAACCGTGTCAAGCGCGGCGACCTTCTCCTGATACTGGGTGGAGAAGTCCTCGACGATCTTGTTCATAGACTTGCAGGTGATAGAGACCTCGGCGGTCGCGACACCCTTGTCCTCGTCGACCGTCACGTCGCCGATCTTGTAGTCAAAGCCCTCGAGATAGGTCTTGGCATACTCCTTGGGATCGATACCCAGCTGCTCGAACTCGTCGCCCGAAGCTTCCTCCAGACCAGAAAGGAAGTCGTCGCCACCGTTCTTGACCTCGTCAAACTGAGTCGTAAGATCCTCGGTAATGAGTTCCTCGATCGAAGGGCCTCCGCAACCGGAAAGCAAGACCACGCATGCAACCAAGACGGCCATGAGGGGCGCAAGCAGCAGCTTCTTTTTCATGTTGTTCCTCCCAATAAGCGGCACCGTGCTTCCCAGACACGGCGCACGTTGTAATAAGTAAGCCCATACTATCCACTTATGAACACCCTCGGCAACGCGAAGGCGTGGTCGGTTCGTTTTAGCGTCCGAACGGTTTGCAAGCCCGCCCAACGTGCAATAAAACGCTTCCCCACGGTGCAATAAAAAAGGTGGCCGGAAAACCCGACCACCCTTGCACATCCTTTGGACGCCGCAGTTTACTTGCGAACGACCTTAACGATGGCGTCACCGGCGGCGACGGCGGAGTCGGCCTCGACGGTAAGCTCGACATCGGCAAACTCGGCGGTGTTGGACACGGCCACCACGACGCAGTCCTTGTAACCGGCAGCGGCGATCTTGGCGCGGTCGATCTTGAGTATGGGCTGGCCGGCCTTCACAACGTCGTCGGCCTTGACGAAGCCCTCGAAGCCATCGCCGTTCATGTTGACGGTATCGACGCCAACGTGCACCAGAACCTCGATGCCGCTATCGGACTGCAGACCCACGGCGTGACCCATGGTGACGGTCACCTTACCGTCGCAGGGAGCGTAGACCAGATCGTCCTCGGGCCACACGGCACAGCCCTTGCCCAGAACCTCGCCACCAAAGACGGGATCGGGCACGTCAGCCATCTTGATGACCTTGCCCTTGACGGGCGAGCACAGCACGTCGGCGCCAGCAGAAGCAGAGATGGAGGCCGGAGCAGCGGCAGCCGCGGGCTCAGCCTTCTTCTTGAACATGTCAAACAGACCCATACGTTTTCTCCTCTTGATTAAGCGCAACGTTGTGCGCATGCCTACGGTAATTATAGTGCCAAATGGTTCAAATGCTAAGGTGGGGACTCGAATCGCGAGCCTTTCCCGGTAGTGCTCGTGGGACGAGCATCTCCTTTGCATCGCGGGTCGATAAGCCGAGTATCGTCTGCGCACGGGACGGGCAGAAGCGGGCGCACCAAACCCGATACTTCTTTTCGCTCTCGAGTCCTGCCGCCGCCCCGTCCCTGGCACTTCCTGATACCGACCGAAACGTGCCAAAATAAACCTGTCCCTTTTTGGTAGGTTTGGCGAGTGTGGATTTTCGGACGCTTAACTAACGAGCGTGGATAATCTCCCACTTTGAGGCCGTCACCGAGCCAAAAACGGGAGATTATCCGCTCTCATTTTGGATAACCCCCCTTGTACCAAGCCGAGCTCCATGGTCAAGTAATAACGACTTCTCATCATTAGATTGTTTACATCAATTCTAATAACTATTTAATCCTTAAACTCGTTATTAGAATTGATATGATTGGCCTAATAACGAGTTTCCGGCACTAAAGATATGGAGGGCGCGATGCAAATCGAGGAGAACGGCCAGGGAACGCTCCGCAATAATCTATCGGGGAAATTGGCTTACTATTCGTTTTTTCCAACGCCCTTGCAATCATTGAGGCAGCTAAACCTCACCGAGGAAACCTATCGCACGCTTTCCGCATGCTCACGAAAGCTTGGAGAGCTTGAAGGCATGCTCTACTTTGTTCCCAACGCCGATATGTATCTGACAATGTACGTGCGCAAAGAAGCACTCCTTTCTTCGCAAATTGAGGGAACCCAGTGCACGTTTGACGACCTACTTAGTCCATCGCAAACACAACTCCATCATAAAGATGTCGCAGACGTCGTGAATTACGTCCGTGCTGTCGACCGCGGCGTAGAACTGCTCAAAAAGATGCCCTTGTGCACGAGACTTCTTAGGCAAGTTCATGCGGTCCTGCTGGACGGAGTGCGCGGAACGGAGAAGAATCCAGGCGAGCTGCGCTCCTCACAAAACTGGATTGGCCCCTCAGGCTGCACCATTGCAACCGCATCGTTTGTCCCTCCAAACATTGAAGATTTGAGTAACACGCTCCAGGACCTCGAACGCTTTATCAATGAGCCTCAAGTCGAAATGGATCCGATTGTGCGGGCGGCGCTCGTCCATTACCAATTTGAAACTGCCCATCCATTCCTAGACGGAAACGGTCGCCTGGGCAGGCTTCTCATTACACTTATGCTCATCAATGATGGCGTTCTTCATTCTTGCTTGTTCTATCCATCGTTCCAGTTCAAGAAAAATCGAAGCGAGTACTACCGGCAACTCACATCCGTAAGGGAGAGAGGCACTTACGAGGAATGGATAGAGTTTTTCTGCAACAGTCTTCTCGAAAGTGCGAAGGACTCGGTAGGGTCTTTAAAAAACCTTGTTGACCTCCATAACCGTTCCACAGCAACCATTACCGAAAATCTCGGAAGGACTGCTGCAAACGGGCAAAGGCTGTTGGGCATTCTTGAAGAGCACCCCATCGTCGACACCGCATTCATCGCTGCCCAACTCGATATCGGCAGGAGTACCGCGAGCTCGCTCGTCAAATCATTTGAAGAATTGGGTATCCTCCGTCCGCTCGACGAGTCAAGACAGAGATACCGGCAGTACGGGTATGAAGAGTATCTTTCGATTCTCAGGGAAGACGCCGAGCCGATTAGATAGGCATCGCAACCCAGGCAAATTAAAGCGAGCGTGGATAATCTCCCACTTTGAGCCTGCACACAGGCCAAAAACGGGAGATTATCCACGCTCATTCCTGAGTAGTCATTTATGAACGTCCCCAATGACTACCCAATGACTACCACGGCAACGCCGATGTTTTGGCAACGCCAGCGAGCGGGTCGCATTTGTGACAAGGTGACGTGAAACGAAAGGGCGCTGACCTTCTGGTCGCGCCCTTGAAGTTGAACGTCAGATTGTCCAAATGCGGCCCGCGCAGCGTCGAGCTGGTACGGCGTTTGGTAAAACGCCGTAACTACTCCCGAGCTCCGTACTGCTCGTAGTAGGCGTCGATGGCGGCCTTGAGCTCGTCATCGATGACGACCTTGCCGTCGATCTCGTGGTTGTAGAGGGTCTCGACGACCTCGGCCATGGAAACGATGCTCGCGACGGGGAAACCGTACTTGGCCTCGATCTCCTTCTGCGCGGTGGTCACGCCGCCCTTGCCGACCTCCATGCGGTTGAGGGACACGATGAGGCCCTTGATTTCGACGTCGGCAGCAGCCTTAACCTTGGGATAGGTCTCGTCGATGGACTTGCCGCTGGTGGTGACGTCCTCGACCATGACCACGCGGTCGCCGTCCTGGGGCTCATAACCCAGCAGGTTGCCCTTATCGGCACCGTGGTCCTTGGCCTCCTTGCGGTCGCAGCAGTACTTGACCTCCTTGCCGTACAGCTCGTGGTAGGCAATCGCGGTCACGACGGCCAGGGGAATGCCCTTGTAGGCCGGCCCAAACAGCACGTCAAAGTCGTCGCCAAAGTTATCGTGGATGGCCTGGGCGTAATACTCGCCCAGCTTCTTGAGCTGGTAGCCCGTCACGTAAGCACCGGCGTTCATAAAGAACGGGGACTGACGGCCGCTCTTGAGCGTAAAGCTGCCGAACTTAAGGACGTCGGACTCGACCATAAACTTGATGAACTCTTGCTTGTAAGCCTCCATGCGGGCTCCTCTCGTAATCGCGTACGTGCCTTCCAGTTTAGCGCAGGCGAAGCGTAGATGCGGGCGCGCTTTGGGGCCACGGCATTCTGTAAAGGCTTTGTCAGAGGGAATGGTTTTCCGAACAATGGGGTTGACATGTCAAACCCCCTCATCAAGAATACGAGCGGATTAAAAAGGGGTACGAGATACCCAAAGCGCGCTGCGCCCGGCCTTAAGGAGGTGTGCCATGGAAGGCAGTCCTAGTCGAAAAACCTGCATGTCGCCCTCGGCACGCCGCGAGGACTCCGCACACGCATAAACGCCACCGGCAGATCGTCAACCCCCCCCACAAAGGTGCCTGTCCCCTTTGTGGTGGTTCGCGAGCATGACGTGAGCGACATCTAGGTTTTTTGCAATTCAATACGACACGTACGCTAACTCCCTTCAACAAGGAGGACCCTATGCTGATGCTCAAAACCGCCACGGTTCTCGAAGCCATCTCCAAGCGCCGCCGCACGGCACGCCCTGCCGCTCACACCGGCCTGTCCAAGAACACCATATTCGCCACCACCCATAGTGCCGATGACGCTCTCGTACTGCTTGACGCCACGGCAAACGGCCTCACCGCCGAGCAGGCAACCGAGCGCCTGTACGCCTCCGGCCCCAACACCATCGAGGCACCGACCAAGACGCTCGCCCGCCGCATCGCCGACGCCTTCATCGATCCCTTCGCCGGCATCCTCGCCGCACTTGCGCTGGTCTCGCTCTATATCGACGTGCTCGCCGTGCCCGAGCCGCAGCGCGACCCCTCCACGGTCATCGTCATCGGCATCATGCTGCTGGTATCGGGCGGCATGAAGTTTATCCAGGAAGCCCGCAGCGGCAATGCGGCAGAGGCCCTCAAGGACCTGGTCTCCAACACTTGCACCGCCCTGCGCGACGGCGAGCGCATCGAGATCCCCTTCGACGAGCTCGTCCCCGGCGATGTGATCCGCCTCTCTGCCGGCGATATGGTTCCGGCAGATGCCCGTATCATCACCGCGCGCGATCTGTTTGTGGTCGAGTCCGCGCTCACCGGCGAGAGCGAGGCCGTCGAGAAGACCACCGCCGTCACTATCGTCGAGGGTGCCGACGGCTCCGCACTGCCGCTCTCTGCCTGCAAGAACATCGTCTTTACCGGCACCTCCGTGCAAAACGGCACCGCCATGGCGCTTGTCGTTGCCACCGGCTCGGACACCTACCTGGGCGGCATCGCCAAGATGCTCAACGGGCGTGGCGAGAAGAGCGCGTTTGACCGCGGCGTCTCCAGCGTCTCCATGTTGCTCGTACGCCTCATGCTCGTTATGGCGCCGGCCGTCTTTGCCATCAATGCCGCGACCAAGGGCAACGTCATCGACGCGCTGCTGTTCGCCACGAGCGTGGCCGTGGGCATCACGCCGCAGATGCTCCCCGTCATCGTGACCACGAGTCTGTCGCAGGGCGCCAAGGACCTCGCCCGTCGCCAGGTTATCGTCAAGGAGCTGCCGGCGATTCAAAACCTGGGCGCCATGGACGTCCTGTGCTGCGACAAGACCGGCACCCTCACCGAAGACCGCATCGTACTCGAGCGCTACCTCAACACCGACGGCAACGAGGACGCACGCGTGCTGCGCCATGCGTTTTTGAACAGCTTCTTCCAGACCGGCCTCAAAAATCTTATCGACCTGGCCGTAATCGACCGTGCCGATGTGACACCCTCGACCGTCGCACCCGATTCCATGCTGGGCCAGAGCCTGCGCGACCGCTACACCAAGGTCGACGAGGTTCCCTTCGATTTCTCGCGCCGTCGCCTGAGCGTAGTTGTCTCCGACGCCCAAGGCAAAACCCAGATGGTTACCAAGGGAGCTGCCGAGGAAATGCTCGAGATCTGCTCTTTTGTCGAGGTCAACGGTATCGCCCGGCCGCTCGCCGAAGACAAGCTCGCCCAGATTCGCAAGCAGGTCGCCAATCTTAACGCCGAGGGCCTGCGCGTGATTGCCGTGGCGCAGAAGACCGATCCGCGCTGCGTGGGCGAGTTTGGCATCGCCGACGAGTGCGACATGGTGCTGATGGGCTTTTTGGCCTTCCTCGATCCGCCCAAAGCGAGTGCCGCGGGCGCCGTCGCCACGCTCGAGGCCAAAGGCGTGGCGGTCAAGGTCCTGACCGGCGACAACGACCGCGTCGCCGCCACCGTCTGCGAGCAGATTGGCATCGACGCGAGCAACGTCTTGCTGGGCTCCGAGATCGATGCACTCGACGACACCGAGCTTGCCGAGCGCGCCGAGAAAACCCACCTCTTCGCCAAGCTCTCGCCGCTGCAGAAGGCGCGCCTGGTGCGCGTCATGCGCGAGTTGCTCGGCCACACCGTGGGCTTTATGGGCGACGGCATCAACGACGCCGCCGCCATGCGTGCGAGCGATTGCGGCATCTCGGTCGATTCGGCCGTCGACATTGCCAAGGAATCCGCCGATATCATCTTGCTTCAGAAGGACCTGGGCGTGCTCGAGCGCGGCATCATCGAAGGCCGCCGCACCTACGGCAACCTGCTCAAGTACCTCAAGACCACGGTGAGCTCCAACTTTGGCAATGTGCTGTCCGTGACCGTCGCGAGCCTGTTCTTGCCGTTTTTGCCCATGAGCGCCCTGCAGCTGGTACTGCTGTCGCTGGTCTACGAGATCGTGTGCATCGCGCTGCCGTGGGACACCGTCGATGACGCCTGGACCGCCCGTCCGCGCGCCTGGGACGCCGCGTCCATCAAGGGCTTTATGCTCGAGCTGGGCCCCGTGAGCTCGCTGTTTGACATCGTGACCTTCGCCGCGCTCTTCTTTGTCGTGTGCCCCGCCGCCGTGGACGCAAGCTGGTCCGAGCTTGCCGCCGCGGGCGACGTCGCGGGTATGGCGACCTTTGCTGCGCTCTTCCAGAGCGGATGGTTTGTCGAGTCCATGTGGTCGCAGACACTCGTGGTCCACATGTTGCGCTCCCCGCATCTGCCGAGCCCGCGCGACCACGCCGCGCCCGCATTGTGCGTTCTTACCGTGCTGGGCCTGGCGCTCGTCACCTGGCTGCCGGCAAGCCCCATCGCCGATGCGCTCGGCCTCATGCCGCTGCCCACGAGCTTTTTTGGGCTGCTCATTGGCATCGTTACCGCCTATATCGCGCTCACCCAGCTGGCGAAGTGCCGCTACATTGCCCGCCACGGCGAGCTGCTGTAGCAAGTAGACGGAAAACACCCTGCCAGCTGCCGTTGCCACTACCACAGCTGCCAACGCCGCTGCCGTTGCCTCTGCCGCCGCAGTCTATCCCCCCCAGCAGTTGCGGTGAAATAGTTCCTGTTTGGGGGTGCGGACAGAAAGTTGGACCGCGGGGCGGTCCGGACTGGAGGTTCGCATGTACAGCAGGGAGAAGGTCG
>NZ_JBCOIL010000010.1:0-73728 GCF_040926265.1 Collinsella aerofaciens
GGGGCCGCGGGGGCGTTCGGCTAACTGCGGGAGCGAGCCATCAGCTCAATGTGTTCGGCTGAGATCGGAAATCAACCCGCGAGCCGCCTGGCATGTAGGAGTCTGACGCAGCGTAAGCGGCTTGTCCCCCGCCTCGGCCGACGTGGTCAGCGTATACGTGATCGTCGTCGTCTCGCCAGCATGCAGGTCAACGGTGCCCGAATAGAAGGGGATTCCATGCCACGTAGCGGCGCCAAGACCAAACTGGGTGCCCTCGACGGTCAGATCAGTAATGTTGCCGCCCGTCGGGGCAAACAACGAGACATTCAGACGCTCGTCGTCACGCGCGGCATCGGGTGCGCTCGCCGCAACGTAGTCGGGCAGCTTGCCAGCCTCCTCCTGCGTCATGATGTTCGTCAGGGTAACGGTGATGCGATAGGAGCACGTGCCGTCGCCGTTCTTCACGCCCTGACCAATCTGAGTGTCGGCGTTCAGATACCAGTCGAGCTTGGAGAAGCTCAGGTTGTTAAAGTAAACGCCGGCAACGGGATCGGCACTCGGATCATCCGGATCGGGCAGCGAAGCGTCAATGCCCGTCTCTTTGATGGCATTCTGCTCATCATCGTTTCTCATCCACGCGATCAGGCGGCCCTCTTCGGCACCGCGCTCAACGGCGCTGACAAGCTTCGTAACATCGACATCGCCGATACCGCCAAGGATCTTGTCGAAGGCAGCGCTGGCGACGGATGCAAAGATGCCGTCCGACTCCTCGACCGGATAGTTCCAGTACACATCGTGCATGAGGACCTTTGCGGCGTTGGTGCCGTCGACAACCGTTCCGTCGGGCAGTGACACGTTACCGACCAGGCCCAGCAGATACTGCAGGAACACCGGGTCGATACCGATGACGCCATCAACGTCCTGTCCATACTGGGACTTCCACAGCGCGGCGACACGCTGCGAGTTGCGGGGCCAATCAGGCGAATAGGTATTGCCCGAGTTGTACAGGTTGCTGTGGTTGCCGAACAGCGCCTCATCCTCTTCGTCGACGCTCTCGACCGCCTCATCCTCGCTGAGTCCAATGCGGGGAACAAACTCGCCAATCGACATCTGACCGTCGGTGACCGAAATCAGGCCCTGCGAACCGCCAAAGCCGCCGCAGGCACGAATCTCGACGTTGTTCATGGCGTACATAAGGTAGTTGCGCGTCTGGCCGTTGGCGCCGAGCATCTGGGGAAGGACGGGGGCGACCTTCTCCGCCGCGTCAACCGCGCCGTTGAGGGTGGCAAAGCCGTCCTTGGCCTTATCGACCAGCTCGGTCACCTGGGAAATATGAGTATCGCCAATGCCCTGGACCTTCTCGTTGGCGCTCTTGAACACCTTCGAGCTATTGGAAAGCGAATCGGCGACCGCCTGTAGCGCGGACACGTTAATCATGCCGTCCTGGAACAGCTTGCCGGGCGTAGCCTGCGAGAGGTTGTCGGCCATGGGAACCAGCGCATTGCTCGAGACATCGGACAGGGCGTCAATCATGGTGCGGGCCGCATTGATATCGCTGCCATACACCGGGATAAACGAAGCCGCCGCCCACAGCGGGCTCGAGGTCTTCGCCTTCATGCTGTTACAGAGCTCATCGATCTTCTTCGCGTCGTCAGGCAGCGTCGAAAAATCGCCCGACGTGACCTTGTCCTTAAGGCCACCGACGATCTCGACAGCCTCCTTCGCTTCGCTCTTTACGGTCTTTGCCGAGTTAAGCAGCATAAAGCCGCTTGCGCCAAGCGCAACGAGAAGCACCGCGACTACAGCGGCAATAATGGCGCCGGTGTGACGCTTTTTGCGCTCGCCCTTGCGATGGCGATGACGGACCAGACCGTCAGAGGTCGAACTCGACGAAGCGTCGCTACCGTAGTTCAAGCCAAAATCGTAATAATCTTCCTTGGAACCCGAGCCCGCAAACTCGGCACCGCTATCATCCAGGCGGGCGAACGTGCCAGTCTCGGAGGCGCCGGTGTAGATCGTGCCAAGGTTACCCGTAAGCCCCGCGCCACCGGCAGAGGGAGTATTGTTGTCGGCCTTGCCGGCATTAACGTTGCCGGCGGCATTCGCGGCGTTGGCAGCACCTGCGTTGTTCGCAGGTACCGAAGGAGCCCCGCTCGGCTGCGACGCGGAGGTTGCACCGCCCGCAAAGACATTCCCTCTTGCACGGCCGGTCTTTTTTGCCTTTTGAGACTGCTCGTACAGAGCGGTAAACATCGCCGTCTCGCCCGGGGACACGCGCTTACCGGAGCCGCCCTGTCCAGCGTCGCCCGGCGTGCCGGCCTTACCAGCCCCGTTCGGACGCGGCGGAACTGCAGGACGGCCGCTATCGCTGCCCTTAAAGTGATTACCAGCCATAAAGAAATCCTCGCAATTGAGTCGCAATGAAAAAGTCCATAACGTTACTAGTTTATGGCATTTTGAGCATCGACAGCTAAACTCCAGACACGGACATCAATTGGCGAAAATGCGGCACAACACCTTTTCTGTCTTGGCGGCGGCGTCAACTACACCGTGAGGAACATCATCACGATGATCATGGCAAAGCCGATAAGGTCGGTCGGCAAAAACACCGTGCCCAGCATAACGGCGCTGGTGATGGTCGCCGAAACCGGCTCCACAGTTCCGATGAGGCTCGCGCGCACCGAGCCGATGTCCTTAACGCCCTGCATATAAAGCATGTAAGCAAAAAACGAGCCGATAACCACGAACACCGCGAGCGCCTCGATGCCGGCAGCGTCGAGCGCCGGCATATGCGCCCAGGGCTGCACGAAGACGCACGAGACCACGCCCGCCGTGAGCATTGCCGAGCCCGTGACGATGGGGCTGCCGTATTCGGGCAGGATCTTGGCGGGAATCACCGCCATACACGCGGCGCTGACCGCACACATAAGACCTGCTGCCAGGCCAAGCGGCGAGATATTCAGGCTGGTGGGGTCGCCGCCGGTGGCGATTAAAAAGGTTCCACCCAGAGCCAGGCCAATGCCGATGACTTCGCGAGTACGCGGCATACGGCGATCGGTCACGCAGGCGTAGCCCATGATGATAACGAGCTGCAGGCACTGGAGCACCGTCGCGGTTCCGGCGTTCGTCAGGCGCACGGCCGAAAGATAGCAAAACTGGTTGAACAGCAGGCCAAAGGCGGTAAAGAGCAGCAGCTGCTTGCGATCGGCGGGCGTCGTCCAAAGCTTGACCAGGCGCTCGCGGTCGCGCGTAACAACCACGGCCATAAAGAGTAGACCGGCGAGAATCTGACGCACGCTCATAAGCCACAAGGTGTCGACGTGGTAGGTATCGAACAGAAAGCTCGCGCTGGTGCCCGAGAAGCCCCAAAACGAACCGCCCACCAGCGTAGCCAAGACGCCCGTGATCATCTTGCGCGACGACGCATCGTTAAGGCGCTCGCGCCAGGCGCGGCGGGTGCTACGGCTGAGCTCGTCGGTGCCCTCGGGCACATCAATGTTCGATATATCGGTCATCGGCACCGAAGCCCCTGCGCCTTCGACCTGCTCGACACACTCTTTGCTCATTCCACTCCCCCGAAACAGCCTGGAAACAATTCGGCTTACCTTACCACGGCGAAGTCACCAGCTGGAGGCTTGTCCGCATATCGGTAGGACAATTCCGCAAGCGTCTTTCCATAGCTCGATACCGCAATGGCCTTGCATTATGCGACAGCCAAATCGCGGCAGCAGGCACTTTTGAGATGGATATGACAAAGCCCCCGAATTCCACAATGTAAGCGATTTTTAAAAATGTTCTTGCCACCGAGTTCAGGCTCCGTTATATTATCCCTTGCGCGCTTGCGCACCCTTGATCGGGCGTTTAGCTCAGGGGGAGAGCGCTTCCCTGACACGGAAGAGGTCAGAAGTTCAAATCTTCTAACGCCCACCAAATGTTCGCAGCTCAGAGGCTATGCCCTCTGGGCTGTTTTGTTTTATGTCGCTAAATCCGCCGGCAGTTCCAACCGCCCAACTAGCCAAAAGCCGACCATCTACTTGCCGATCTATCCATCGGCATAACCAATCAGTCCGCACCGCAACTTCTCAGCAAAACGCCGCGATGTCTGTGCCCTGCGGTATCCTTGAGCCACTTGCACCTGCAGCACCAAGGAGCCGCCATGCGCACCGAGCTCGATGTCCCCTTTTCGCACAAAGAAGAAGCCAAGGCGCTGGGCGCCAAATGGGACCGGACCAAGAAGATCTGGTATGTACCCAGCGGCGTCAACCCCGAACCCTTTGCCGAGTGGCTGCCCGGTGTTGACCGATCCGACCCCTCAGCGCCGTATATATATCTAGTACTGGGCAAGCGCGAGTGCTGGAAGTGTCACAAAGAGACCTCGGTCGCGGCCTTCGGCATTCCCTATCGAGCCGATAACGACGAGAGCATCGTCATCGCGCACGCGCCCAACGAAGCCGGGCACATTGCCATCGACACGGCCAACGCCAACGCGCTCGCCATCGTGCCCGCTCTTGGCTGCGTGCCAGGCGAGATCCGCGACTACCTTCATAAGCGCTGCGGCTACAAGCCCGTAGGCGCGCGAGCCTCCAAAGCCCCGTCGCTCGGCAACACGTGCACCAGTTGCGACGCGCTGCAAGGCAGCCGCTATCTGTTCGAGGAGCCCTCGTCCCCATTTGCCCTCACTGCCATCAACAAGCTGCCGGCACTGGAGTTTGTGCGCGTCGAAGTTGCCGGCGTCTTTGGCGTCCCGGCCGCGCGTACCGACTTTGACCAGGCGCTCTTTACCTGGGCACGCGACCATCACGCCGAGTTCCACAGGCAACTCGGTGAGGGGATTTATTTGTAGAGACGGAGAAGCCTTCACAGCCAGCTCCTCCGCATCACCTATCCCTCGTCGCCGGCGTCATACACGATATCGAGGCCACAAACAGGGCATTTCTCCGGATACACCGGCATATGAACGCCTGTCCGTTTTCTCACTTCGTCGCTGAGTCTGTCGCGCGCATCGATGAACCGAATGTCGAGACACGGTATTTGCAAGCCGCAGCAAGGGCAGGTGACGACAAACGACCCGCAATCAACCTCTACGCTCGGAAACATATTGTTGTCTATAAGGGCACACGGCAGTTTTCCGTACTTCCCCATCGCAATATCGCCTCGCCAGCTCATACACGCTCCCCTCTCGCTATACAAAACAGGAAGAGCATGCACCGGCGGGCGGGCGCGAGATTGCATCGCCACGCGATCCGATCAAACAACACGATCGTCAAAGAATGCCAAAGCCAAATACGCTAATACGGCAGAAGCCCCGCCTTTTCACGCTTCTTTTCCGAGCGATCGAACTCAATGCGATGGGCCTCAAGAAACACCGTATTGGGTCGCCACTGACGCTCATTCGGCTGCCTTAGCGTCGCACCCGCAAAAGAAGCGTAGCCGGTCTTATCCAGCAGGTACGATCCGCACAGCCGATATTCGCCGCAAACAGGCTCAAACGAAATCAGGTGAGCATCAAATAGGGAATGAAGATCGCGCCGAAGTAGAATGCCATTGCTGGCAACCTGCGATTTGGGTCCCGAGTAATTCTCGATATGTGCAGCCTCCAGAGCTTCGCTGACGCCGCAGTCCGACACCGCGCAACGTCCGTCATAGGCGGCAACGAGCTGCTTGCGGAACCATTGCTGCCCCAATCGCTCGCGCCTTAACGCATAGCGGACCTTTTCGTCGTCGGTCGCACCCTGTCCGGCAAACTCAATATCGACGGGCATGTGCTTCAGATAACTCATGTCGGGTGCAAAACGAGGGTCCGGTCCGCCTTTATGAACAGGACCGTGCAGAACAAACCATCCGTTTTCGGGCTCGAACCGCTCAACAAACGCAAGGCCGAGCACCTTATAGCCCACCTCGGTTGCAAATATGACTCCGACCGGAACGCCACATTCCATGCAGTTGAGCATTTTACGGTTGTAATTCTGGTCTCGAAAACCAACGGTACCCGGCGCTTGAACCGAGTACTTAATGACCCACGTACCATCGTCCAAATAGAGCGGAGGCACATCGGTGTAGAAGCTCTTTTTAGAGTTATGGACCGAAAGCGCAAAGATCTTATTGGGATCTTGCTTCACCCGATCCTGGCCCGGCCAGAAGATCCCTGAATCCCGCGTTACGGGAAAGAAGTCCGAGCCAATTCTCAAACGATACTGATACTGAGGGCTATCTTCCTTGGTGTGGTGCGGAAGGCTGGTCCAAACGCCGCCGCGCTGTTCCTCATCCAGAAACCACTCCCATGCCTCAACGTATTCGGAAGGCACGAGACTGCAGGCGCGGTCATAGCTTGGTCCATCCATCAACGGAACAGCAAGGTCAATGTCGTTCATCGCCAGCACCTACAACCATACGAACGCGAGTCATGCCCCTCAATAATATGGCCGAGAGTCAATTATTACGAGATCTCATTCCGCGATCGGCACATCGTTGATGCTCCCGGTTTGCCGCTGGCGCGCTTGTACCCCGCTACCCCACTTCCCTGTATACTGATGTAGCACGTGTTTCATCCGGGCTTGTTGGGCCGGGTCGTTCATGGGAGGTTCTTGTGGCTGTTTCGAATCCGCCTAAGGGAAGCGTTTCTTCTTCGTCCATCAAGCCGGTTACGCGCAAGGCCGTGCGTTGCCAGCGCGAGGTCGCTTGGCTTGTCACGCAGGCGGCGGGCAGACTCGTGGCGAGCACGGAGGACGTCAATGCTCCCACACCGAGCTTTGTGCTGGCAGCGGCGCTGAATCGAGTACGCCAGCTGGAACTCGTCGCACAAGAAGACGGCAGCCATCTTGGCTACCAGGACGCTATGGCGCCCGACCTGTTGACCTTTTGTCGCATGACCAAATTGCCCGCCGCGCCCAATACGCTTTCGGACGCAGGCTACATGTTTACGCTCTCGGGCGCGGACCTTATCCGCGACATCTATGCATACTGCAGCGAGCTCGCCGAGCGCCACGTCTTTGACGCGGCAGAAGTCAAACCGGGAAATGTCATCAAGCTGGTTCTTAGGCTGTTCCTGATAGACGGGTTCGGGGCCATGCCGGCGTAAGCCGAGTCTTTAGCATCACCGTCGACTGGGCAACAACCGCTTTACCTTAATGGACGCCAATCGAGGGTCGATTATTGGGTCGCCTCGTCCACTAACGCATCTATCCCACGCGCTCCGACAGTCGATACTTGCGGTTGCGGCTCGTCGCCGGCGCCGTGGGCTCAAGCTCGCCTTGAGCAATGAGCGCGTTGACGCGCGACCTAACCTGGGAAATTGTGAGCCCTGTGTGCTCTGCCAGCTCGCGCGTCCCCAGCTCGCCGTAGTGTTTGAGTGCCGTCACAATTAAGCCCCCGCCATGATCGACCGGCTCGATCTTTGAACGGTAAAGTACGACCTTGAACCGATCGAATCCCGGGCAGAACAGGGGCCCGGCCAGACCATGCGCGCGCATGGCATCGATCATCATCGGGATGCCCGAGCCATTGCCCTCAGCCGGCGAACCTGCGCCATCCGGCAGCGGGACAATCGACATGAGCTTCACAAGCGTCGCGTTACGGCATCGGGAGCTGCCGTCAAACAAGTTCTCGCGAGTCTTTCCCCCGTAAAGGCCGCCAGGATTTGTCACCTCGACACGATCATCAAAGACGTCGACGGCAATCGATTGTCCACAGAACCGATCCCCGTATTCTCGATGGATTACGGCGTTGGCGATTGCCTCGCGCAGAACCTCCTCGGGAATCTCAAGCGAGTCGACACGCGAGACGCCTTGGACGGTCGAGGTTCGCCGCAAATTCTTGGCGACGGCTGCGACGGCATCCGAGATCATTTCGCCCAACGTTCCCTCACAGATTGTGCGGTCCATGAACCTCAGCGACCCCGCCATGCCCTTCTGAGTTCCCGCATGGACAGCCACGTCAATGAAGAGCTTGGGATAGAACTGCTGAGGGTAGGTGCCCACAACTAGGAGTCCAGCCTTGGTGACATTGCCCTGGGAATCAAGGATATTTAGGCGCTCCAGCTTCGTTTGTTTGTCCGGCGCGCCGCGCATTGCCCGGGGCGTCAACGAGAAAGCCCGATCTATCGTACGGTCGACCAGCGTCTCGTCGAGATTGTCCGCGCCCGCACCCGCCACCGCGTCGCGATCGCTCGGAGTCGCTCGACCGTATGACGCCAATGCGAGCACCTCAGTCGATGAAAGCGGCACATCTTTGTCATCGATGCGCTTGTAGCTGCCGCCCTGGGCGCCCCGCTCTATGACATAGCAGGGCTTGCTCGACGGATCGAGCTCCTCAATCGTAATGACGAGAACGATGACGCCCTGAAGCTCCACTCGCTCGATCGTGTATTTAGGCGGATTGGCCAGCTTTCCTCGACCGCCCGCATCACCCATGCCTGACACAAATTGGTTGAGCACTTTCTCGGTCTCGAAGTTCTCAACCGGGACAAAACCTGCGCGCTCACTCACTCCGAGCACGATGATTCCGCCGGCAGTGTTCGCGAATGCGCTCACCGTTTCCCATACGTCGCGGGAAAGCGTCGTGGCGCTCTCCTTCACTTCGACGTTAAGATCATCCGAGCCCATACGCCTTAAAGACTCAAGCAGACCGGTCAGCTCGTTTTCGTTCATCTGCACGTCCTTTCGCTCGGTCCTGCGGAGAATGCCGCGGATAGATTTCCCTCGTCTCTCAGTTATCTCTCGTAATTATCTCTCATTTATCTCTCTATCTCTCGGCTTAGAGATAGAGAGATAGATAGAGATGGAATGTCTACCATTTGCTTCATTTATACATATTTTTGCTGGTAGAACAATCGGTATTGAGACAATACCATGATTGCCTACCTCTTTGCTGCTCAGTTATCTCTCATATTTTTCTCTCATCTTCCTGTCATCTCTCATATTAGAGACGAATGAGAGACGAGAGATACGCGAGTGATGGACGAGCGAGGATTTTCGGACGGTCGGATATCGAGAGTGAATATTTGGACGGTTTTTGGGGCTTTTGCGGCAGATTCCGTCCAAATATCCACTCTCGTTCGATAGGTGTCCGGAAATCCTCGCTCGTCCGTCCGAATATCCACTCTCGTTTGGCGTGTGTCCGAATTTCCACGCTCGCGCGGCGGTCACGCGGGGCCTTTACCCATTCCGCCGGCATCGTCTTCAGTTCGCCGCAGAGCCGCGGCCCCATATGGGTATACTCTCGAGGATTCGACTCGATTCGCCCCCGCTGGGGCGTCAAAGGAGACTGCATATGCCCACCACCTCAACCGACCCGCGCGCCGCTGCCGCCGCGCTGCTGGTACCCGGCACCACCTGCCACGGCTTTGCCGTCGAGCGCTGTGAGACCGTGCCCGAGCTCGACTCGGACGCTTACGTGCTGCGCCACACCGCCTCGGGCGCTCGCCTGCTGTACCTGGCGTGCGACGACGAAAACAAGGCCTTTGCCATTGGCTTTAAGACGCCGCCGGCCGATTCCACCGGCGTGTTCCATATTCTTGAGCACTCGGTGCTGTGCGGATCGGCTAAGTTCCCCGTCAAGGAGCCGTTTGTCGACCTGATCAAGAGCTCCATGCAGACGTTTCTCAACGCCATGACCTACCCCGACAAGACCATCTACCCCGTTGCCACCACCAACGAGCGGGATCTGTACAACCTGATGGACGTGTACCTGGACGCGGTGTTCAACCCGGCCATCTATACCAAGCCGACCATTTTTGAGCAGGAGGGCTGGCACTACGAGCTGGACCTGCCGGAGAGCGTCGAGGGCGAGGGCGACGGCGGCTCCGCGAGCCTGCGCGAGGGCACGCTGCGCTATAACGGCGTGGTGTTCAACGAGATGAAGGGTGCGCTGTCCGACCCCATGAGTGTGCTGGACGACGCCGTCAACGCCGCGCTCTACCCCGACACCGCCTATGCACACGAGAGCGGTGGCGACCCGCGCGCGATTCCCGCGCTCACCTACGAGCAGTTCCTGGACACGCACGCGCGCCACTACAATCCTTCCAACTCTTATATAACGCTCTACGGCGACCTGGACGTGGACCGCGCCCTGGCCTTTTTGGACGAGCGCTATCTGTCGCAGCCGAGTGCCGCGAGCCGCCGCATGGACGCTGCCGTCGCCGCCGGCGAGGACCCGTCCACGATGGCGCCCAATCCGCTGGGCGTGCAGGCGCCCGTGACCTGCGAGTACAAGCGCGTCGAGATGGCCACCACACCCGAGAACGCCCTGGTGGGCCTGGGCCTGGTGCTGGGCAACGCGCTCGACCGCAAACGCACGATCGCGGCGGATATCCTGTTTGAAGCACTGCTGGGCTCCAACGAAGCGCCGGTTAAGAAGGCCATTCTGTCCGCCGACCTGGGCGGCAACGTGGTGAGCTACACGGCGGCCGAGAGCCTGCAGCCCTACGAGCTCATCATGCTGCAAAACGCGCAGCCCGGCGTGGCGCGCGAGCTGCGCCGCGTGTTTCAGGACGCCTGCCGCGACTTATGCGAACATGGCGTTCCGCGCGAGCGTCTGGAAGCCATCATCAGCAGCAACGAATACGACCTGCGCCAGCGCGACTACGGTATCGCCGACGGCGTGGCCATTGCGTGCGACGCGCTGAGCACGTGGCTCTACGATGACGACGCTGCGACGCTGGCGCTCAAGTACGGCCCGGTGTACGAGGAGCTTCGTGGCGAGCTGGACGGCAGCTACTTTGAGGACCTGTTGCGCGAGCTCGTGCTGGAGAACGACCACATGGCTCTGGTCGAGCTGGTGCCGGTGGACGCCGCCGAGGGCGCAGAGGGCGCCGAAGCTGCCGAGCTGGCAGCCAAGCGCGATGCCATGACCGATGCCGAGCTGGCCGACGTGGTCGAGCGCACGGCCGCGCTGCGTGCCGCGCAGGAGGCGGAAGACACACCCGAGGCCAAGGCCACGCTGCCGCGCCTGCGCGTGTCCGACATTGGCGAGGCGCGCCCCGAGCCGCCACTGGTCGTGGACACGACCGCGCCCATCCCCTGCCTGCGCCACGGCATCCCCACCAACCGTCTGGCCTACGCCATGCAGTATTTCGACCTGAGCTGCGTCGCGTTTGAGGACCTGCCCTATGTGACACTGCTCTGCCGCCTGCTTAAGCAGCTGCCCACGCGCGAGCACTCGGCCGAGGAACTCGATAACTTGCTCGCCGGCAAGCTCGGCTTTTTGAGCTTTACGACCGAAGTCATGACGCAGCCCGAAGTAGACGGCGTGCGCCCCTACCTGCTGGTGAGCGCCGGCGCCCTGTCCGAGAAGATCGATGCACTGGCGAGTCTGCCGCGCGAGGTATGGTCGAGCACGCTTTTGGCGGACGCCGACGCCGACCGCATGCGCGACGTGCTCACGCAGATTCGCATTGGGCTTGAGCAGGGCTTTATCAACAACGGCCACTCGGCGGCGCTCGGTCGCGCGATGAGCTACAGCTCGCCTTCGGCCGTGGTGCGCGAGCAGCTTTCGGGCGTTGATTTCTATCTGTTCCTGCGCGATCTGCTCGACCACTTTGACGAGCGCCTGGACGGCCTGCGCGCCAAGCTTACCGAGCTTGCGGGCCGCATCTTTGTGGCCGACGGCTGCATGGCGAGCTTTACCGGCAGCGACGAGGACTTTGACGCGTACTGGGATGCCGCGGGCGACCTGGGGCTGGACGCTGGCGACGGCGCCGATGCCGGCCGCGACGCGCTCGTGGTGCCGGCGCCGTGCGACCGCCACGAGGCTTTCGTGATCCCCAGCGACATCTGCTTTGCCGCGCGTGCGTGCGATCCGCGTCGTCTGGGCATTGACGTGACGGGCGCTTGGGCGGTTGCCGCCAACGCGCTCTCCTACGACTACCTGTGGAACGAGATCCGCGTGAAGGGTGGTGCGTACGGCTGCGGATTCCGCGCGGCCGGCGAGCGTCAGGCGGCGTTCTACACCTACCGCGACCCGGCAATCGACCCCTCGATTGAGCGCGTGGCGCGCGCAGGCGAATGGCTCGGCAGCTTTGAGCCCGACGAGGCCGCCTTTGAGGGCTTTATCGTGAGCTGCGCGAGCGGCATGGACGCGCCGGTGAAGCCGTACGCGCTCACCAAGCGCCGCAACACGACCTACCTGGCCGGGCTCGATCCACATGCACGCGAGGAGCGCCGCGCCCAGATGCTCGCCGCTACGCCCGGTGAGCTGCGCTCGCTCGGCGCCGATGTGACGCGCATCGCAGCCGAGTCGCCCACCTGCGTCTTTGGCAGCCGAGACGTCATCGCCAAGAGCAACGCCGGCTTTAACGTAGTCGACCTGCTGGGCTAAGGCACGGCAATCAAAACCACCACAAAGGAGACAGCACCTTCGTGGTGGTTTTGCCGTCTTTATCGCGTTTGCCCAGATAAAGCCTGCCAAAATAAACCTGTCCCTTTTTGGTAGGTTTGGGAGAGAGGGCCGGGATGGACAAGGCTGAGTTGCGACGGGCGGTGATTGCTCGGCGCGATGCTCTTGATTTGGATGTGCGGGCGGCAAAGTCTGCCGTTATCTGTGCGCGGCTGGTTGAGCTGTCGGATCGCTTGGATGCCGCGGTGTCGCGCACCGTTGCCGTCTATGCCGCGGTGGGTTCCGAGGCAGACCCTGCCGCGTTTGCCGCTGCGACCGCCGCGCGCGGCTGGCGCGTGGCCTATCCGTGCATGTTCTCGGCAACAGACGCCATGGCTTGTGGCCAGCGCATGTGCATGCGGGCAGTCTCTGCCGGCGATGCATCCGAGGCCCCGTTTATCGCCCACCCCACGCGGGCCTTCGCAGCCACGGACGTCGACAGCGACCACTTCCCCATCGTGCCCGCCGCCGAGCCCGACATGGTTGTCGTGCCGCTCGTGGCTTTCGACCGCACCGGCGCGCGCCTGGGCTACGGCGGCGGCTGCTATGACCGCTACCTGCCCACGCTCTCGCCCGCATGCCAAATCATCGGCATCGCCTTTGACGAGCAGCGTGTCGACCACGTTCCCACCGACGCCCACGACCTGCCGCTACCCCACATCATCAGCGCCTAACGGCTGGCGCACCTCCCGACGGCCTAGTGCTCCTCGCCGGCGCGGGCCAGGTCGTAGGGCGTGGTCTGGTAGACGTAGTAGTTGAGCCAGTTGGTGTAGAACAGCTGAGCCTGGCTGCGCCAGACGTTGCGCGGCTCGGCAGTGGGGTCGTCACCTGGGAAGTAATGCGCCGGCACCTGGGGGTTGAGTCCGCGCTTCACGTCACGCTCGTACTCCAGACGCAGCGTGTCGGTATCGTACTCGGGATGGCCAAAGACAAAGAAGCGGCGGCTGTCGGTCGACTTGACGATGTACAGGCCCACCTCGTCAGACACGGCCACGACCTCGAGCTGCGGCTCGGCCTCCACGTCCTCGCGGCGCACATCGGTGTTGCGCGAATGCACGGCATAGAAACGGTCGTCAAAGCCGCGGACCAGCGGGCTTTGCGGCTTCACCAGATAATGCTCGAACACGCCGCTCGCCTTTGCCGGCAGGTCGTGCTTCTGGATACCGTAATGATGGTACAGGCCGGCCTGTGCGCCCCAACAAATGTGCAGCGTAGAGTGCACGTGCGTGGTGGACCAATCCATAATCTGGCAGAGCTCGGGCCAGTAGTCGACCTCTTCGAACGGCATCTGCTCCACCGGCGCGCCCGTGATGATCAGGCCGTCATAGTGGATGTCGCGGATGTCGTCGAACGTGCGGTAGAACGTCTCCAGGTGGCCGGCGCTTACGTGCGTGGCCTCGTGCGTCTTGGTGCGCAGCAGGTCCACCTCCACCTGCAGCGGCGTGTTGGAGAGCTTGCGCATGATCTGCGTCTCGGTGGCAATCTTGGTGGGCATGAGGTTGAGAATGAGCACGCGCAGCGGACGGATGTCCTGGTGCAGCGCGCGGTACTCGGTCATGACAAAGATGTTCTCGCTCTCGAGCTGCGCAGCGGCAGGGAGGGCGTCGGGAATACGAATGGGCATGGATGCTCCTTACGAGTCAGTTGCAGCTATGGTACAACGAGCGGCCCCATCCGCGCGAGCACATCGCCCAGCGATGCCGTCAGCGGCCAAATCACTCCAAAAGTAGAGATTAAGGCATGTCCCAAAAATCTGCGGCGCTTTAGCCTAGCAAAGTGGTAGCAGGACGCTACAATGGTTCGACGCGAAAAACTCGGCCGGAAGGATACTCATATGTACCAGACGCGTAAGATCGGTGTGGTCGGCCAGGGCCACGTAGGAGCACATGTCGCCAACAGCCTGCTTATGCAGGGCATTGCCGATGAGCTGTACCTGTGCGATATCAACGAGGCCAAGGTGACGTCCGAGGTCCAGGACCTGCGCGACTCCCTTTCGTTTGTCCCGTACAACACCAAGATCGTCAACTGCTACGACCACTACGAGGAGCTTGCCTGCTGCGATGTCATCGTCAACGCCGCCGGTAAGGTCGCGCTGGCCGCCGGCAACCGCGACGGCGAGCTGTTCTTTACCACCGACGCCGCCCGCTCCTTTGCCAAGCGCATCGTCGACGCCGGCTTCGACGGCATCTTCGTGAGCATCTCCAACCCCTGCGACGTCGTGTGCACCGAGCTGTGGCACCTGACCGGCTACGATCCCAAGAAGATCATCGGCTCGGGCTGCGGCCTGGATTCCGCCCGCCTGCGCACCGAGATCTCCAAGAAGGTCGGCGTGAGCCCCAAGTCCATCGACGCCTACATGATCGGCGAGCACGGCTTTAGCCAGCTGGCCGCCTTTAAGGCCGCGACCATCGCCGGCAAGAGCCTCAACGAGCTTCAGGCCGAGAACCCCGACAAGTACGCCTTTGACCACATGGAGATCGAGGAGCTCGCGCGCAAGGGCGGCTATGTGACCTACCAGGGCAAGCAGTGCACCGAGTACGCTGTCGCCAACTCCGCCGCGCGCGTCTGCGCCGCCGTTCTGCACAACGAGAACGCCGTGCTTTCCGCCTCCACGCTCATGACCGGCCAGTATGGCGAGGAGGGCATCTTCACATCCCTGCCGTGCGTGATCGGCGCCGAGGGCGTCGAGGAGGTCTACACGCTCGACCTGTCCGAGTACGAGCTCGAGGGCTTCCACAAGAGCTGCCAGCACATCCGCGACAACATCGCCCAGCTCGACTGGTGGGACGCCGAGGCCTACGACGCAAAGTAGGCCGCTGGCTGCCGCAACCTTGCGAATCTAAGCGCGATACCAAGCGGGCCGCGCCGGAAATCCCCGGCGCGGCCCGCTTTTTACGCACGCTGTTCGCTTGCGAATCGAAGGTGAATGCTTTTCCCGGTACCTAGTACTGCTCGATGCCCATGTAGCGACGAACCTCGGGGCTGTGGTCAAACACCTTGCCGCGGGCGGCGCGCAGCTCGCAGCTCATGTTGTAGAAGAAGATCGGCTCCAGGTACGAACGCACGCTGGCAGGCACCTCGCCCACGCCGTACTCGAGCGCGTCGAGCACCATAATCGTGTCGGTGTGCGTGTTGAGGAACGCGAGCGCGCGCTCCTCCATGGGGCGGCACTCGCCCGATCCGAGCTGCACAAAGTAGAACACGCCGGGCTCGGTGGCCTCAAACGGGCCGTGGAAATACTCGCCGGAGTGGATATAGCAGCAGTGCTGCCACTGCATCTCCATGAGCGAGCAGATGGCCATGGCGTAGGTCTGGCTAAAGTTGGGGCCGGAACCCAGGATATAGAAGAACTTATGCTGCTGGCAGAGCCCGGCAAAGCGATCGCCCAGCTCGGCGTTGACCTTCTCGCGGGCAGCGGGCAACAGCGCATCCATCTGCTTAAGGCCGGCGTACATGTCGGCGAGCGCCTCGTAACCCTCCTGCTGGTCGAGCAGCTCGGCAGCCATCAGGACGCCGATTCCCTGCGGAACCTCGGCCTGCGGCACGCCTTCGCCCCACGGATAGACCCAGGTGGTCCACTTGCCGTTATCAATCTTGGAGCCCTCGCAGTCGGTGAGGGCGACGACCTCGGCGCCGGCAGCCAACGCCATCTCGCAGCCGTCGACGACCTCCTGCGTGTTACCGCTGTGGCTGCAGGCAACGACGAGCGACTTCTCGCCAAGACTCTTGGGAGCCATCAGGCAAAACTCGCGCGCCGTGTAGACCGTCGAGGTAAACGTGGTGGCCTCGCGCTTGAGCAGCTCGTTGGCCGGCATCAGGTCGATCATCGAACCGCCGCAAGCGATCCAAAAGACGTTCTCAATCTTGCCCTTGCGCTCGATGATTTCCTGAACCAGATCATGTGCGTTCATGCTGATGCTCCTCCTTGTGGGGCGGCTTTGAACGACGACAGCTCGTACCTGCGGTCGTTCTATGTTGTCCTATTTATAGCACGCACGACGACGCTCGTGAAGTCATTTCACCAAACTTGTTCTATGTTGTTCTATCTATGGACGTTAGATGTCGAACACGTAGCGCGAGCCCACGATCTTTTGGCGTCCGAGCAGCAAGGGTCGCTCGTCCTCATCGGTAAAGTACGCCTCCATATAAAAGAGCGGCTCGCCGACCGGCACCTCCAACAGCGGGGCCGCCTGAGCATCGGCAAGCGCAATCTCCACGGTGCAAGGGTCGGACTTGAGCGGTGCGCGGCCCGAATGCTCGGCAACGAGCGCAAAGATCGAGTTATCGGTGAGGTCCTTATCGGCAAGTGTCTGCAGATAGGGATGGTCAGCCAGCAGAAAGGCGTTGTTCTCGAGCATGACGGGGATGCCGTCGGCCGTGCGCACGCGCTCGACCACGATAAGCTCGCAGCCGGGTTCCACCCCAAAAAACGCCGCATCCTCGCGCGTCGCCGCAACCACCGTGCGCGACACCAGGCGTGCTCCGGCCACCATGTCGTTGGCAGCGCAACCCTCGGAAAAGCTCTGAACGTCACCCTTCTGGACAATCTTGCGCTTGAGCTTGGGCGCGCACACGAACGTGCCCCTCCCCTGCTGGCGGTTGAGATACCCCGCGCGCGACAGCTCCTCGATGGCGCGGCGCACGGTGATGCGTCCCACGCCGTAGTACTTCGCGAGCTCCATCTCGGAAGGAATGCGCGAGCCGGATGCGTACACGCCACGCGCGATCTCGCCCTTTAGGTCGTCCATAACCTGCTGGTACAGCGGCACAGCGGACACCTCAGTGCGCTCGGTTTTATCGTCGGATGCCATCGTTATGCTCCATTCCGTGCATGCTCGGACTCAAACTCTTCAATCGCCGCCATAAACTGCTCGCCAAAGGCGTCGGCCTTTTTCTCGCCAATGCCGTTGACCTGGACAAGCTCGTCGCGCGTCTGCGGGCGTAGACGGCACAGACCGCGCAGGGCCTTGTCGGAAAAGACCATGTACGGCGCCATCTCCAGTTCGGTCGAAATCTCCTTGCGCAGGGCACGCAGGCGCTCGAACAACTCGGCATCGTCGCCCACGCGCGGACGCTGATCCAGCTCGGCCTCCTCGCGCAGCAGATCCACCGCACGGCGGACGCGGGCCGAGGCCTTGCGCTTGGACGCGCGACGCTTAACGGTAAAGGCAAACGCCTCGTCCTCGACCTCGCCGGCACGCGGGCCCAGTCCCACGACCGGGTACTGCCCCTGCGAGGTAGCCAGATAACCGCGGCCGCACAGCTGGCCGATAATATCCTTGATGCGCCCAACCGATTCACTCGACAGCCCACCGTAGCCGCGGTCCTCGTCCAGATGCATCTGGCGAATGCGCTCGGTGTTGCCGCCGTGGAGCACGTCGGCGATGAGCGACTTGCCAAAACGCATGGGACGCGTGGCCACATAGCGCACGGCGGCGCGGGCCATATCGGTGACGTCCTCGACCTCGAACTGCGTGAGGCAGTTGCTGCAGTTGCCGCAGCCCTCGGCCTCGTCCATGGCGGCGCTGCCCGCACCCGCCGCAGCCGCATGCTCGGCCGCGGCCTCGTCGCCAAAGTAGCGCAGCATGTATTCGCGCAGGCAGCCGGTGGTATTGCAGTAGCCCTCCATCTGGCTGAGCAGACGATATCGATTCTGGAGCGCCCACGCGCGCTGCTCGTCGTCGAGCGCCTCATCGGCGGCATCGCCGCGATCGATCAGAAAGCGACGCATGCGAAAATCGTTGCCGTTCCACAGCAGGTAGCAGCTGGCCGGGTCGCCATCGCGGCCGGCGCGGCCTGCCTCTTGGTAGTAGGCCTCGATGCTCTCGGGCACGTTGTTGTGGATCACGTAGCGCACGTTGGGCTTGTCGATGCCCATGCCAAAGGCGTTGGTGGCAACCATCACCTGAATATCGTCGTCGATAAAGGCGCGTTGACTTTGACGACGGGCGTCGTTGCCCATGCCGGCATGGTAGCGCCCAACGCGAATGCCGCTGGGGCCCAGCGCCTCGGCAAGCTCACCTGCCAGCGCATCGACTGTCTTGCGGGTCGAACAATACACGATGCCGCTCTCGCTCGAATGCGCGATCACATAGTCGCGCACCCACGCGGCCTTGGCCTTGTCGCCCATCTCCTCGCAGCCAAAGTAGAGGTTCTTGCGATCGAAGCCCGTCACCACCGTCGCGGGGTTTTGCAGGCCGAGCATCTGCTGAATATCCGCACGCACGCGCTCAGTCGCCGTGGCGGTAAAGGCCGCCACGATAGGGCGCTGCGGCAGGGAATCGATGAACTCGCGAATCTGCAGGTAGGCGGGACGGAAATCCTGGCCCCATTGGCTTACGCAGTGGGCCTCGTCAATGGCCACGAGCGGCACGCCAAGGCCGCCGTCCGCCGCGGCCTCCTGCGCAAAGGCTAAAAAGCGCGGCTCGAGCAGGCGCTCGGGTGCCACGTACATAAGCTGGTAGCGGCCCTCGCGCGCCCGCTTGAGCACGGTGTTTTGCTGGGCCGGAGTAAGGCTGGAGTTGAGATAGCTGGGTCGCGCACCCGCCGCGAGCAACGCGCGGGTCTGATCCTCCATAAGCGACAGCAGCGGACTCACCACAAAGGTGATGCCGGACAGCATGAGCGCGGGTACCTGGTAGCAAATGGACTTGCCGGCGCCCGTGGGCATAACGCCCAGCGCGTCGCGACCGGCAAGGATCGCATCGACCATGCGGTCCTGCCCCGGGCGAAACGAGGTGTAACCAAAATAGGCGCCGAGCGTGTCGAGCGCCATCTGCTGCATGCTATCGATCATGGTTTCCTAACGTCCA
Source organism: Collinsella aerofaciens (assembly GCF_040926265.1). Taxonomy (GTDB): domain Bacteria; phylum Actinomycetota; class Coriobacteriia; order Coriobacteriales; family Coriobacteriaceae; genus Collinsella; species Collinsella aerofaciens_BB. The sequence continues at coordinate 19,161 of NZ_JBCOIL010000010.1, forward strand.
GGTCATCTGCCGCCGATTATACGCCGCCACAGGGACAGCAGCACACGACCGCAGCCCAGACTAGTCGATGGACGTTCTTAAACGACTAGTCATACAAGAACGCCCAACGACTAGTCATTTAAGAACGTCCCCAACGACTACTTTGGACCGCGGCAACGCCGATGTTCTGGCAACGACAGCGAAAGCCCGTCAGAGCGAGCAAGGTGCCTTGAAACGAGGCGGCATTGACCTTCTGGTCATGCCGCCGAAGTTGAAAGGCAGATTGCCGCCCTGGCGGGCTTGCAGCGTCGACCAATCCGTCGTTCGGCAGAACGGCGGAACCAAAGGCGCAGCGTCGAGCCGTTACGCGGTTTGGTAAAACCGCGTAACTTACATGACCATAACGTAGCGCGATCCCACGTAGTACTGCTTACCCATCAGGACCGGCTCGCCATTGGGGCCCGTGAAGCCGGCACGCAGGTTGAGCAGCGGATCGTGCGGAGCAATGCCCAGCTCGGCCGCCTGCTCGGTATTGGCACGAACGGCCTCGACCGTGCGGTAGCCAACCGAGACAATCGGCGTTCCGCCAACACGCTCGACCTCGGCAAAAATCGACTTGTCCTCAAGATCGGCCGTCAACAGCTCACGGTAGGCGTCAAACGGCACAAAGATGTTCTCCTCAAAGATGGGCTCGCCGTCGGCCGTACGCACGCGCTTGATATGCAGCAGCAGCGCATCCTTCTGCAGGCCAAAGAACTCCATCTCGTTTTGGCGCGCCGGAACGATCTGGCGATCGATCACGTGCGCACCGGCCTTCATGCCGTTGCCGGCACACAGCGCGGTAAACGTCTGCAGCGTCGAGGCGTGAAACTGGCGATTGATGTGCGGCGTGGAGACAAAGGTGCCACGGCCCTGCTGCTTAACCAGGTAGCCATCGGAGCACAGCTCCTCGACGGCGCGGCGCACCGTAATGCGGCTCACGTCGTACTGCTCGGCTAGCTCCAGCTCGGACGGAATACGCTCCTTGGGCGCATAAACACCTTTCTCGATCGCATCCTTGATTTCGTCGTAAATCTGCTGGTAAAGCGGTGCATTTTTGGGCGCAGGCATATCTAATCACTCTTATCGAAATATCGAAATAACTAATACGTATATAACGTCTAGTTTCATATTACCTCATAATGATAAAACGATACACCCTCCCTACCAAAAAGCGACAGCTTCATTTTGGTAGGTTTTATCTGGGCAAACGAGAGCCCTCGAAAGCAACGGGGCTTTCGGGGGGCTCGTTCGGATGGGTTGCGCAGGACCGGCAAAATGCCAATACCCTACTTGCCGTCATCCTGCTGCAGGCTGTCCTGTTCGCTGAGGCGCGCCTGCCTGCTGGCCATGCGTGCGGGCTTGTCGGGATCGGGAACGGCCGTGGGCATGGGCTCGTCGACATGACCGCCCCACCAGCCGCCCACAAAGTTGAGCGTGTGGAACACGTTGATCACGGCGCCGGGATCAACGTCGCACACCAACTTGATAATGTCCTGGCTCTCGTAGGTCGAAACAACGGTGTTCAGCAGGTACATCTTTTCGCGGCTGTATCCGCCGACGACCTCGGCGCAGCTAATGCCGTGCTGAAAATGGTTTACGTAGGCAGTCATGACCTCGTCTGCCTTGCGCGTCGTAATCTGCAGCGTCACGCGGTCGTAGCGACGATAGAAACTGTCGATGGTCTTGGTCGAAATAAACTGGAACACGATGGAGTACGCCGCGTTGTCCCAGCCAAACATAAAGCCAAAGATCACCAGGATAAAGCAATTGAAACCAAAGATAACGCCCCAGATGGTCTTGCCCGTGTGGTTGGAGACCCACAGCGCGATAAAGTCGGTGCCACCGGTAGATGCGCCGGACTTTAGCGCGATGGCAGCGCCCAGACCCGAGACCACGCCGCCAAAAATGATGAGCATAATCTTGTCGCCCAAAAATGGAGCGAAGTGAAAGACGTTGAGGAACAGCGACGAGAGCACGACCTGCATCATCGAGAAGATGACGAAGCGCTTGCTAATGCCGCTCCAGCATAGGAGCGCCACGGGAATGTTGAGCGCAAGCATGCCGAGCGAGATGTCGATGTGAACGCCGCCCAGCGAGGTAACGCGATCGAGCAGGACCGCAACGCCGGTGAGGCCGCTCGGAAGCAAGTCGGCGGGCTGAATGAACGCCTGGATCAGGAATGTCTGGAGAACGGCGGAAATCGTGACCGCCACGGCAGTAATAGCGCGGCGGACGATGGTGAGGCGGCCGAGTACGAGCACTCGGTCCGTGAGCTGATCGATGGCGTTCGCCACGCAGGCTCCTTTCGAAGGCAGATGTAGTTGTGGGGTATGTCCGCGATTGTAGCATGGAGCGTGCGGGGGCGCTTCAATTCACCCTCTCTCGACAACCAAAGCGGGACCAGCAACCCCACGACCAAAGGCCCAAATTACAAGTGAGTAGACTTTACGCGACCTGCAGAGCACACCCAAAACCGCCAACTCTGTGACCTGCGGTTTTACAAAGGAAGATATGCATTGTGCTCGGCCAGCGCCAAAAAGTCTACTCACTTAGTCCGAATCGAAGCCATACGGATCAAAATCGAAACCAAATTGAGCCAGTCCACCGCAAAAAACGTTTGAACCCGTGCTTCTCGCGGCGGATTGACACTACAAAGCGGCCAAAATGTCGGTCAAATAATCGATAACGGTATCGGCTTGCGATTGATCGAGGTTGACGCCCTCGTGTGGACGCAGCGCCAGGACGCGGGCGCCGGAGCGTTTGCCAGCCTCGATCCCTAAAGGCGAATCCTCGATAACCAGGCACTCGGCAGGCTCCACCCCCAGCGCCTCCATGGCACGCAGGTAGATCTCGGGGTCGGGCTTAAACGCACCGCACTCGTGACCGCTGATGGTGTAGTCCAGCACGTCGGCGATGCCGGCAATCTCCACCAGCTCGTCGATCAGCTCGCGATAGGATGAGCTCGCGATGGCACACTTCACGCCGCACTCGTGCAGCTCGCGCATCACCGGCTCCGTCTGCTCGTTGAGCAGCTCGGCATACGGAACGGGGTGGACCGGGCTATAGACCTGCTTGTACTCCACGCGCAGACGCTCGCGCAGCTCAACATCGTCGGGCACCAGCGCCTCCCAAATGGCAGGCTCGTTAGACCCCGAAAGATCGGGGATCTCGTCAAAGTGAAAGCCCTTCTCTTCCATAAACGCCACGCGACGACGGTTGTAGAACCACTCGGTATCGACCAGCACGCCGTCCATGTCAAACAGCACTGCCTTGATCATACGTATCTCCTTTCGATAGCAAAAAAGGGGACGGGGCGCAAACCCCATCCCCTTTCAATCAACCCGTAAGGTTTACTTACTTGTGATTAGTAGGAAAGCTTCCACATGTAGCGACGCATGGTCAGCGGGTGCTGACGGGCCTCGGCGATCTGGTTGCCGTACTCGCGCATAACGGCGAGGTGCAGCAGCGGGTTGAAGTAGGTGACGACGCTCGCGGGCACAGCGTCAGCCAGGCCGTAGTCCTTGGAGTCGATCAGAGCGACCTTGGCGCCCATGCGCTTAAGGAAGGTGAGGGCGCGGGCGTCCATCGGACGGGTAGCGCCATCGGACATGAAGAAGACGTAGGGCTTACCCTCGGTGGAAACCTCGAACGGGCCGTGGAAGTACTCACCGGTGTTGTAGGCAGCGGCGTCGATCCACTGCATCTCGGTGAACAGGAAGGCGGCGTGAGAATAAGCCATCTTCTCGGAGGCACCGGAAGCCATGAAGTAGATCATCTTGTCGTCCTTGAAGTCCTGAGCGAACTTCTTGGCGAGCTTCTTGCAGGACTGAGCGGCGTTCTCGCAGAGCTCGAAGACGTTGGTGAGGCCGGTGATCATGTCCTCGTAGTGGTCATAACCCTCGGTCTGCTGAAGGATCTCGACAGCAAGAGCGATGGCGTAGCCGGGCTTCTCGCACTTGGCAGCGAAGTTGGCGTGGAAGCCGTGAACGATGACGTAGTCAGCGTCGACGGTCAGAGCGGAGCCAGCCTTGTTGGTGAGGGAGACGACCGGGCAGTTGTGCTTCTTGGCGGTCTTGTTGGCCTCGACGGTCTCGGGCGTGGAGCCACCGAGGGAGCAGGTGATCACGAAGGTGTGCTCGTTGACCCAGGAAGGCGTGTCGTAGTTGAACTCGTTAGCGGTGAAGATCTGAACGTTCAGCTTGTCCGTGTTGTTGGCCAGGAAGTACTTGGCGGGGTAAAGGTCGGACATGGAAGCACCGCAGCCGACGAAGGCGACGCTGTGAATCTCGTGGTTGGACAGGACGTCAGCGACGATCTGCTTAGGGAGGTTAAGGTCGATCTCGTACATCTGACACATTCCTTTCAATTTTTGCGGCGCCACATTGCCGGGCGCTCGCAGGGTTACCGTGGTTTGGGCCGAGTCGCCGGCCCGTTGAGGATGCGACAAGGGGACTGTCCCATTGTCACATTTTGGGGATGGAAGCCTGCCTGGGGTATGGGATGCCAGGCAGGCCCCCGGGGGAAAGCGGTTAGGCGCTTAGTCGCGACTAAGCCAAGATGCCGACTGCGGAGAGGGCGATGCCGCCCACAATGGCGATCACGAGAAGCCAACCGGTGTTGACGTTCTTCTTGATGAGCCAGTACATAAGGCCGGTGAGGCCGAGGGAGATCATCTGGGGCATCATGCTGTCCAGGATGTCCTGGATAACGACGGTGCCGTCAGCGAACTGCAGCGGGGTGGTGGCGCCGATCAGCGTGGCGATCATGCCGCCCACGGACATAAGGCCCACGATGCCGCAGACATACATGAGCTTCTCCATGAGGTCGCCGCCCTGAAGCTTGCTCAGGTACTCGTGGCCGCCCTGATAGCCCATCTTGGCTGCAAACCAAGTAATCAGCACGGAGGGGACGATGGAGATGAGAAGGGCCAGGATCGGGCCCATGATGGAGCCCTGCTGAGCCAGCTGAACGCCCAAGCCAAAGGCGATAACGCGGATGGTGCCCTGGAAGAAGGAGTCACCGATGCCGGAAAGCGGGCCCATAAGGGAGGTCTTGACCGCGTTGATCGAATCGGGGTTGAAGTTCTCGGGATCCTTGGCGTACTCCTCCTCCATGGAGGCGGCGAGGCCCAGGATGAAAGCGCTCGTCTGCGGGGTGCAGTTGTAGAACGCCATGTGACGGTGGTAAGCCTCTTTCTTAGCAGCAAGCTGCTTGGGGTCGGACTCGTCCGGATAGAGGCGGTCGAGCGTGGGAACCATACCGTAGAGGAAGCCCATGTTCATCTGACGCTCGTAGTTCCAAGAGGCCTGGATGGCCCAGGAGCGCCAGAAGAACTGGCTGACCTTCTTGTTCAGGGACACGTCCTTGGTTGCGGTTGCCATAGTGTGTTCCTCCTTAGTCTTCGTCGTCTTCGAGCGGATCGTAGTCGGAATCGACACCGGCGGCTGCATGGGAACCGTTGAACTTGAAGCCCATGAAGACGACAGCCAGGCACACACCGATCAGAGCGACCGCGATGACGGACAGGTTGAGGTAAGCGGCGAGCAGGAAACCGATGAACAGGAACGGAGTCATACCCTTCTTGATCATCATGGTGAGCAGCAGGGCCAAGCCGTAGGCGGTCATGATCTTGGTCGAAACGTTAAGACCAGTGGACAGCCACTCGGGAACCATGTTGACGATGGCCTGAACCAGGTCGGTGCCAACAAAGACGGCGAGGAAGATCGGCAGGAAGTACATGATGGCGTACAGACCGGAACCGGCGCAGATGTGCATACGGTAGGCGGTCTTGAACTTTCCGTTATCGATCGCGTTATCTGCCACATGGGTGAGGACGGCGATGATGGAACGGAACACGATGCCGAGGAGCTGACCCAGGACGGCGACCGGGATGGCGATCGTCATGGCGGTCTCGGCGGAAGCATCGGTCAGGCACGCAAAGGCAGCGGCCACGATGCCGCCCAGGACCATATCGGGCGGAACGGCGGCGCCGACCTGCACCAGGCCCATGGACACGAGCTCGACGGCGGCACCGACGGCAAGGCCGGTGGGCACATCGCCCAGCAGCAGACCGACGAGCGTAGCGCCAACGAGGGGCTGCTCGAAGTTAAGACGACCGAGCAGGCGGGAGTCCCACATGCAGAACACGCCGACGAGGCCGACGAGCACCGCACTGATGAACGTATTCATACCCTTCTCCTTTCAGTCAGGCAAAAGCCTGGTTGATTACAGCTTGGCGTCGATGTCGACGCTCTGATACGTAGGGGTCTGCTGTACATAGAGCTTGATGCCCATGTCGAGCAGCTGGTTGACGTCGGCCTTCTGGGTGGCGTCGAGGAAGACGGAGCTGTCCTTGCCGCCAATCTGATCGGCACCGTCGTGGTTGGCGGTGGCGCCCAGGTTGATGGCGTCGAGCTTGTAGCCCTGGCAGAACTGCAGCATCTCGGCCGTGTTGCCAAAGACGAACATGACGCGCTCACCGAGGGTGTTGAGCTTGTCCATCTTGGCGAGGGCACGCTCGACGGTGAAGACGTTCAGGCGCACGCCCTGGGGCTTGGCCAGCTTAAGAGCGCCCTTCTTGATGTCATCGCTGGCGGCAGCGTTGTCGACGACGATGATGCGCTCGGCCTGAACCTTGGTGGTCCAGGTAAAGACGACCTGGCCGTGCAGCAGACGGTAGTCAAGACGTGCGAGGACGATCTTGGCGGGACCGGAGCTGTGACGGGACGCCTTGGCCTTCTTGGCGGGAGCCGCGGCGACCTCGACCGGTGCGTTGGGGTTGGTCAGACCGGTGCGGGCCTCGTTGATGAGGGCCGCGAGCTCGGCGCCCTTGACGGGGACGGGGCTCATAGCAAGCGTCAGTGCCAGCGGAATGTTGAAACCGCTGACAACCGTGAACTTCGTGCCGTTCTTGGAAAGCTCGACCATGCTGTTGTTGACCGAGCTGCCGAGCATATCGGTCAGCACATAGACGGTGTCGTCCGCGTTGAACGTGGCGATCATGGCGTCCACCTTATTGGTGATGGGCTCCTTGTCGTCACGAGCAAGCGACACAACGTGGACGTTCGACACGTCACCGAGAACCATCTCGAGCGTGTCTTTGGCGCCTGCGGCCAGGCCGCCATGAGATGCGAGAATGATCTGATTCATCTTGCCTCCTCCTTTTCGTTATGGTCATTATAACGTCTTATACGTTGCTTATATTGCTAATTAGTATAAAGACCGTTCGCGGGTGAAAATCGACCGTTGACGGGTTTAACGTATTTGAAACGTTGGGGCTGGGTAGGCCGCGCTGGCTGGATAACCCGAGGTCAGACCCTGCGCGCAATCCTCTATCGCACAAAGTACCAGGGGCTTTCCTGCACGGTGGGCTCCAGCGCGATGCCGGTGCGCTCCTTAAACAGATCCATGTCCTGCGATTTCTCCGTCCACCACGCGTTGGGCTTAAAGGTCATGCTCTCAACAACATGACCGACAAACACACTGTTGCGCAGCTTGGAGAAGTCGGTGTTCATGATCAGGATGGACGCGAGCACCAGCACGATGCCCAGGACCTTGATCGCGCCGGCGGGCTCAGCGTAGATGCCAATGCCCACCAGTACGGTGACGACCGTCTCGAAAGACATTACGACGGGAACTTTCGACGTCTCGAGCCCCATGGACAGACCCTGCATATATAAGATGTAAGCCACGGCTGTGGGGATGAGTCCAAAGCCAAGGAACAGCAGCAGCAGCTGTGGCGACATTGCCGCGGCGACATCCGGCCACGGAGCCGCGATAGCCGCCATAACCGCACCGCCAAAAACAAAGCCCCAAAACGTGACAGCCAGCGGGTGGACTGTCTTGGTTGCTATCCGGCTAAACACCGCGAGCGACGCACCGCAAAGGCCTGCAATCACGCCCGACGTGACGCCCCAAACCGAAAAATGAAAACCGGAAAGGTCGCCATTGGTCACTGCAAGCACGCAGCCAACGATGTTAAAGACAATGGCGACGAGCTTGTTGGGGGTCACGTCCTCGCGATAAAGCACGCGGCCGAGCACGACGCCAAACACCGGCGAGGTATAGAGCAGCACCGAGGCCGTGGACATGCCCACCTCGCCCATGCACTCGTAATAGCAGGTGTTGGCGGCGGCCAGGCCGACAATACCGACAAGCGCGCAGGGAACAAGCTCTTTAGGGCTTGCCTTGAACAGTGCCAGCGGACCCTGAGCCACGGTAGACCCCTCACCCGGACGGCAGCCCATAAACATCAGGACCGGCGCCAAGATAAGCGCTCCGACCAACAAGCGAAAGGCAGCCATGCTCTGGGACGAAACGCCCATGGCCGAGATGCCGTTTACAAAGATTCCGATGCTGCCCCACATAAGCGCGGCGATCAGCACCAGCACATAGCCCAGATTGCTTTTCTTCAACGCAGCCTCCTCGGTATTGTTTCCAATATGTTTCACACTACGTTATAGTCGTTATATACATTTTTCAAGACACAAATCGGCGGACGGAAAAATCTGCTCTACCGCTACAACCCATTGGTGCAAAGGGGTCAGGTTCATATGCGCCAACTTGGTGTAAAGTAACCTGTCCCCAATGACTAGGACTGTCCCCAAGTGCCGAACGTCTCCAAGTGCCGCATCTGGGCCAAGGCGACGCCGATGCTTTGGCAACGCCAGCGAAAACCCACCTGAGCGAGCAAGGTGCCTTGAAGCGAAGCGGCATTGACCTTCTGGTCATGCCGCTGAAGCTGAAAGGCAGATTGCCGCTCAGGTGGGTTTGCAGCGTCGAGCCGTTACGGCGTTTGGTAAAACGCCGTAACTAATAATCCAGCTTCCACATGTAGCGGCGCGTCATGTAGTCCTTGTGGGTGACGACAGAGAGCGCACGCATGTACACGTTGTTGAGGATCGGGGCAAAGATCAGGTGGTTGAAGTACTCGCTCACGCTGTCCTTGATGTCGTTGAGGCCGAGCTCCTTGGCGTCGAGCTGATAGACGCGCTCGCCACCGTACTGGTTGACGAAGCGGATACCGCGCTCGTCGTTGCAGCGGCTGCGGCCGACGCTGATGAGCTGGAACAGCGAGGTGCGCTTGTCCAGGATCTCGAAGGGGCCGTGGAAGAAGTCACAGGTGTTGATGGTGCAGGAGTCGATCTGCAGCATCTCCTGCACGTTGCAGATGCTAAAGACGTAGGCGGCACCAAAGAGCGGACCCTGAGCCATCACGTTGATGCAGGGCTTGTCGGCGTTTTGCTCGGCCCACTTGGCGGCGAGCGGACGGGTGTACTCGACGGCCTTGCGATAGATGGGGTCAACCAGGTCGAAGGCGGCCATAGCGGTCTCATACTCGGCATAGCCCTCGGTCTGCTGCGTAAGCTCCATGGCGATCATGGTCACGACGGCGGAGTTGGTACGGCCCATGCAAGACTCGTCGACGGCCAGGCTGTCATACTGAATCTTGTAGTCGCAGACCTCGGTGAGGCCGGACTCGTCGACATAGATGGCGATGGTGCTGGCGCCGTGGTCCTTGGCGACCTGGGCGGCGACGATGGTCTCCTTGGTGCCGCGCATGGATACGACGACGGCCAGGGTGTTCTCGTTGACATAGGCGGGCGTGGCGTGCACGAACTCATTGCTGGTGTAGCTGGAGCTCACGACCTGCGTGGCCTCGTGCTCCATAAAGTACTGGGCAGGATAGTTGCCGCCGTTGGATCCGCCGGCGCCAATCCACACGACGCGCTTGATGCCGCCCTTGTCTGCCTTGTCGGCCAAAACCTGGGAGACGACGTCCTTAACCTGTTCCTGAGTAGTCATCGTACATCAGCCTTTCTTCTCGTTTGATGCTCTCGATGGCATACAAGTTACATACATGTTTTGGTTATGTCGACTAGTTGTATGCTATATTTGTCTTAGATAATTTGCTGATACGGTTTTCGATAACTTGCTACCAGCGGTTTTGTTGTTGTATTGAATACATGCTTGATTAGATACGCATACAGGTTAGATACAGGTTGATCGCATGAACGCTTCATCTAAAAAGAGACTGACCCAATACGAGCGCTTGGCGGGCATGCTGCGCGACCGCATCGCCTCCGGCACCTACGCTCGCGGAGACAAGCTGCCGTCCGAGATGGAGCTCATGGACGAATCGGGGCTGTCGCGCAGCACCGTGCGTCATGCCCTTAAGGTGCTCGTTGATGAGGGTCTGGTTCGCACCGAGCGCGGACGTGGTGCCTTTGTGGCCGACACGCCGGCACTCCACGAGAACAACCTGGTATTTTCGAGCTATACCAAGCAGGTCGAAGGCCGGGGCATGAAGCCCACCACGCGCACCGTGGACTCGGGCTTTGCCAAGGCGGCCGGCAGCATAGCTAAGTTCTTTGATGCCGCCGTGGGCAGCAAGCTCGTCAAACTTGTCCGCCTGCGTTATCTGGACGATGCGCCGCTGTGCCTGGAGACCACCTATCTACCACCGAGCTTTGGGGCACTCATCGATCGCGATATCAACGGTTCGCTCTACGCCACGCTGCGCCAAGAATTCCATCGCGCGCCGGCGCAGGGGCACAAGACCTTTGAGGTGTGCTATGCCTCGCAAAACGAGGCGTTTTTGCTCAACGTTGAGCGCGGGCAGGCGCTGATCCTGATCACCGACTACGTCTACGACACCGACGGCCGCCCGCTCCATGTCTCCAAGCGCATCCAACGCACCGACCGCGCCAAATACACCGAGCCCATCGGCTAACCTGCCAAAATAAACCTGTCCCTAAATGGTAGGTTTGGGGAGGTCGGGGAACCAGGTTGGCTTGGGTTGGTTGGGCGTGCGCTCGGCTAGGACCAGCTCCATCCAACACATGTCGTACCAGCGGCCGAACTTTTGGGCGCAGCGGTCAAAGGCGCCCACCAGGCGATATCCCATATGGGCATGGAAATCCTGACTGTTGTGCGTCAGATACTCGTCGTCCTTATCGTGCGGCACGGCGATGAGCGCGCACATGTTGGTGATGCCCATCGCGATCAAACATTGCTTGAGCGCATCGTGCAGCTTGCGGCCCAGCCCGCCGTGGCGCACGTCGCGTGCCAGGTAGATCGACGTCTCGACCGACCAGTCGTATGCCTCGCGGCTGTTGAGCGGACTCACATAGGCATAGCCTACCGGACGCCCGTCCAGCTCCATCACCAGATACGGATAGCGTTTGAGCGTGTGTTCGATGCGCCCGGCGAACTCCTCAACGCTCGGCACCTCGTATTCGCAGGTAATCGCCGTCTGGCGCACATATGGCTCATAGATGGCAAGCAACGCCGGCGCATCATCGGGCGTCGCCAGGCGAATCGTCGGCTCGGACATCTCGGTCATACAACCCTTCCCCCTCAAAAACAGAGGCCGCCTTGCGCCAAACCCAGCGCAAGGCGGCCCCCCGTCATTACATCAGGCTACAGGACAGCCGCCAACGCGTCGATATCCTCCTGCGTCGTGGCCCAGCTGGTGCAAAAGCGCACCACCGTGTGGGTCTCGTCGTACTTTTCCCAGTACTCGATCGCCGCATGCTCGCGAATGCGCGCCATGTCCTCGTTGGGCAGAATCACGAACTGCTGGTTAGTCGGCGTCTCCAAGAAGAACCGGTAGCCGTGCTCGTGCAGCACGCGACAAAGCGCCTGCGCGGTTTCGATCGCCTGACGGCCAATCTCAAAATACAGGCCGTCGGTAAAGAGTGCCTCAAACTGCACGCCCGTCAGGCGGCCCTTGGCCAACAGCGCGCCGTGCTGCTTAATACGCGGAATGGGATGCGCCGGGGCGCGCATGCCGCAGAACACCACAGCCTCGCCGCAGAGCGCGCCGCACTTGGTGCCGCCGATGTAGAACACGTCGCACAGCTGCGCCAGCTCGGGCAGGGTAATGTCGCACTCATCGGCCGCCAGCGCATAGGCCAGGCGGGCGCCATCCACAAACAGCGGAATCTCGCGCTTCTGGCACACTGCGTGAATCGCCGCGAGCTCGGCCTTGGAGTACAGCGTGCCGTACTCGGTCGATAGGCTCACGTACACGGCACCCGGGAACACCGTGTGCTCGTAGCTCTCGTTTTCGTAGAACACCTGGATATAGTTCTCGAGGTCCTCGGCGTGCATCTTGCCCTCGTAGCCGGGGATGGTGAGTACCTTGTGGCCGCCAAACTCGATGGCGCCCGCCTCGTGGCAGGCGACGTGGCCAGTCTCGGCAGCAACGACGCCCTCGTACGGCGCGAGAAGCATGTCGATCACCGTCGCGTTGGTCTGCGTGCCGCCCACCAGAAAAAACACGTCGGCATCGGGGGCCTGGCAGGCCTCGCGAATAAGGTGCTTGGCACGCTCGGTATGTGCATCGGTACCGTAGCCGGGCTGCGGCTCCATATTAGTGTCGACGAGCGCCTGCAGCACCGCCGGGTGTGCGCCGTGGGAATAATCGTTGTTGAACGCGAGCATGGCAATCCTCTCTTACCGGGCGATCGGCCAGATGATTCAAACGGGGCTATTGTACGCCGTGCGGATAAGCAATGTGCGCGGCAAGGCACTCAAGCGCCAGCACCAGGGCAAAGCCGCAGCTCACGTCACTCAAAAAGTGCGCCCCGATCACGATACGGCCAAAGGCGACGAGCGCCGCGACCACAGCCGCCGTCCAAAAGACCACCCGGCGGCGCGACAGCTTTTCCTTAAAGGCCATCGCGGGAAGCCCGGCGAGCATAAGGCCGATCGCCGCATGCGCCGTGTGTCCGCTCGCAAACGACTTGAACCCGTCCTTGATCACGCCGGCGGCAATAAAGGCCCACTTGTCGGGATTGCCGATTACCCACCACGGCTGAAAATTGAGCCCCGGCGTGACCTCGATCACGCGCATGCGCGGGCGCGACCACAGCGGCTTGACGATCACGTTGAGGATAATGGCCTGAGCGACCCACACGGCAAGTACCATCAGCGCCCAGCGTGTGAGTTCGTCGGGCTCGGTCGCGCGCGTGAGGCGACAGACGATAAGGTTGGCAGCGATGACCAGCACAAACGTCAGTACCAGCTGAACCGCGATGAGTTTGCCGCCAACCTTCAGGGACGAGACGATCTCGTAGCCGGCCAGGCCAACGTTGACGAGGATGCCGAGCACGGCGAGCCATTTGCTCCCCCTGGAGTCGGGACGCACCGCGCGCACGAGCATGACGCCTGCGACGCTTGCCGTCAGCTCGAACGGCAGCTCGCCGGCGGCCTCGATAAAGCGGCCGTACATGCTGCCGATGTTGAACAGCGCACTCGAGATCTGATAATCGAAGAAGCTGCCCACGCACAGACAAAGGCACAGGACAATCGCGATAATGGCGACATCTTTCTTATAGATGTATCCGAACATGCTTTCCTTTCGATGGAACCAGAGTGCCCAAATGGGGTGTTTGCAGCATCGACCCGCTAGTCGTCGTCGCTGGTGCCCAGCTGCTGCAGCAGCATGAGTGCCGCGGCCACCGGGCCGGTGCCGTCGTTGGCGTCGAGGCCTCGACCCAGGCCGCTGCCCGCGCCGGCACCCGCCTTGTAGGGCACCGACAGCTTGCGGCTCTTGGGGAAGTTCACCGCGCCGTAGCGCGTCTTGAGCTCAAACGCCACCTTCTTGGGCACGTCAACACCCAAGAAGGTGATGCGCCCGCCGCTGAGCGTGACGCTCTCGAGCCCCAGGCGCTCGCCGCGAATACGGATGCGTGCGCGGTTGAACAGGTTGAGTCCCGCCAACGGCAGCTCGCCGTGCGCAGCCTCGGTCTCCTCCTGCACCTCGTCGATGCTCTCCAGGTCCTCGGCCGCCGCGAGCTTTCGGTACACGAGCACGCGCTGGTCCACCGCCGGCATATACTCCTCGGACAAGAAGTAATCGGCCGGCAGGTTAATGCCCACACTCGCCGCCTCCACGCCGGCATCGTCATCGCCGCGCGCCTCGGCCACGGCCTGTCCCAGCATCTGCGTAAACAGGTCAAAGCCCACGCTCGACAGGTTACCGTGCTGCTCGGCACCCATGAGCGAGCCGGCACCGCGAATCTCCAGGTCGCGCATGGCGATACGCATGCCGCTGCCCAGGTCCTGGAACTCGGAAAGCGCGGTCAGGCGCGCCGTGGCCTCCTCGGTAAGCGGCAGCTCGCCGGGGAACATAAAGTACGCGTAGGCCTGCGTGGCAGAGCGACCCACGCGGCCCTTGAGCTGGTAGAGCTGCGCCAGGCCCAGGCGCTGCGAGTCCTCGATGATGAGCGTGTTGGCCGTTGCGTTGTCGATGCCGCTCTCCACGATGGTCGTGGCGATGAGCACGTCGATCTTCTTGGTCGCGAACTCGATCATCACGTCCTCGACCTCGCGCGGGCTCATCTTGCCATGCGCCACGCCCACGCGCGCCTCGGGCGCGGCCTCGTGCACGCGCGCCACGGCGTCGTCGATGGTCTTGACGCGGTTGGACACGTAGTACACCTGACCGCCGCGGCCCACCTCCAGGCGAATCGCCGCGCTCACCACATCGGGGTCGTACTCCCCCACGTGCACGATCACGGGACGACGCCCGGTGGGCGGCGTGGTAATCAGGCTCATGTCGCGCACGCCGCTCGTGGCCATCTGCATGGTTCGCGGAATCGGCGTTGCCGAAAGCGTAAGCACGTCAATCTGCTCGCGCAGGTTCTTGAGCTGCTCCTTGTGCTGCACGCCAAATCGCTGCTCCTCGTCGATGATCACCAGGCCCAAGTTCTTGGGGTTCACATCGGCCGAAAGCAGACGATGCGTGCCGATGAGCACGTCGATCGTGCCCTCGGCAAACGCCTTGAGCGCGCGCTTTTGCTGCGCCGGCGTGCGGAAGCGGCTGAGCACCTCGACCTCAAGGCCAAACGGGGCAAAGCGTTCAAAGAACGTCTCGTAGTGCTGCTGGGCCAAAATGGTCGTGGGGCAGAGCACCATGACCTGGCGGCCGGAGTCCACGCACTTAAACGCCGCGCGCAGGGCGACCTCAGTCTTGCCGAAGCCCACGTCGCCGCACAGCAGGCGGTCCATGGGCTTGGGCGCCTCCATGTCGGCCTTGATGTCGGCGATGGCCTCCAGCTGGTCGCGCGTCTCGTCGTAGGGAAAGCTCTGCTCCATCTCGATCTGCTCGGGCGTATCGGGCGGACAGGCGATACCGGTGATCGACGAGCGGCGCGTATAGAGGTCGACCAGGTCAAACGCCAGCTTTTTGGCATTCTTGCGCGCCTTGTTGGTGGCACGCGTCCAGTCGGCGGTGTTGAGCCTGGTCAGGCGCGGCTTGTCGCCGTCGGGGCCGACGTAGCGCGTGATGCGGTCGACCTGCTCCAGCGGCACGTAGAGCTTGTCGCCGTCGGCGTATTCCAGCAAAAAGTAGTCGCGCTCCTTGCCGCCCACTTCCTGGCGCGCGATCTCGCTAAAGAGCGCGATGCCGTGGGTGGCATGTACCACGTAGTCACCCGGCTTAAACGGGAAGGTAATCTGCGTAATGTCCACCTTGCGGCGGCTGCGCGCGCGGTTGGCGTCCATGCGGGCGTTGAGGTCGGCGATCGAGAACACGGCCAGGTTGGCATCGGGCACCACCACGCCCTGCGGCAGGGCGGCATCGACAAAGGTCACGCGTCCGCGCGAGATGGTGGGCACGGCGGCACCGGTGGCGGCCTGTGCGGCGCCCGCCTCCAGAGAGCGGGCGTTGAGCGCATCCGCCTTGCGTTCGCGAATCGAGGCATGGGCCTCCTGGCGGGCGGTGCGATCGGCAGAATCTGCCGCGGCCACGCGCACACGGTCGCCAATAGCGCCGGCGTTTTCGGGCGCCGCGGTCAGCGATTCCTCAAACGTAATGCCCTCATCGCCAAAGGTGAGCTCCATCGACTCGCGCGCACCACGGTCGGGAATGGCAAACACGCAGGCATAGCGCTTGCCCACGACCTCCTGAATACGCGTCATAAAACGGTTGTCCGAACCCGCGATAGCAGGCTGCTCAATCTTGAGCTCGGCCGTCACCGCACCGCCGGCACGGATGAGGCTCACGTAATTCAGGCGCTGCTGGGCACCAAAGTCGAGCTGCTGGGCGCGCACATACAGGCCGTCCAGGCGGTCGACCCCCGCCTCGCCGGCACGTGCCTCGATATCCTCGTAGGCGCGCAGGCAATCGTCGAACAGCGAGCGCGGCTCGGACAGCACCACGAGTGCCTTGCCGCTCACATGCGACAGCGGGCTCACGGTCTGGCCGTACATCACCGGCAAAAAGCGGTCGAGTTCGGGCGTGACGATACGCGCATCCACCATCTCGAGCAGCGCCGCCAGTTTGCTGTCGTCCTGGCTGGCGCGATAGAGCGCCACATGCATGTTGTGGACGGCCTCGTCGGTAAGCGCCAGCTCACGGCACGGGAAGATCTCGATACTGTCCTCGTTGCCGATGGTCTGCCCCGTTGAGCTCACCATGCGGCGGATGCGGTCAATCTCGTCGCCAAAGAACTCAATGCGCACGGGCGCTTTCTCTTGTGCGGGAAACACCTCGACGGTGTCGCCGTGAACGCGGAACAGACCGGGCGCATCAGCGGCACCGGCATTGGTGTAGCCCATGCCCACCAGGCGATGCGGCACCTCGTCAAAAGGAATCTCCTCGCCCACCGCAAAAGTGGTGGACTCCCAATAGCGGCTCTCGACCGGCGGCACGCAGCGCAGCAGCGCACGGGCCGAGGCAACCATGATGCAGTTGTCCCCGCGCACGATGCGCCCCAGAGCCTCGCAGCGCTGGGCCACCACGGCATCGTCGGGCGCCTGCTCGCGCCACGGATAGTCCTTGCGCTCGGGAAAGCGGCACACGTGCGCCAGGCCAACATAGGCGGCCAGGCTGCGCGCGGCGCGATCGGCAGCGTCCTCGCCGCTCACGATATAGACCGTGGGACGCGGACGGCGCGCAAACTGGGCTGCCGCCATAAGCGTGCGACCCGACTGCGACACGGCCAACGTCACGTCCTCGCCGGCATCGAGTCCGGCCTCGACGGTCTGCAGTGCCTCGGCAGTGTAGAGCTGCGCGGCCATACGGTGAATGAGCATGCTGTTCCTCCGGCATCGCAACGCCAAAAGCCCGCCGGGGCAAGCTCGGCGGGTATGCGGCGGATTTCATTGCCTGTCATGGTAGCGCATGGAGAGGACTCCGACTCAAGGGCAAACCCAGCCCCGCAAAAAACGCCAGACGAAGATGCGTTCCGCCCTACCCCGCTACGCGCACGCTGGGGCACAAATCTGCCAGCGGACACTCGTCACACTTGGGTTTGCGGGCGTCGCAGATCTCGCGACCGAAGGTAATCCACTGATGGTTGACCGATTCCCAATACTCGCGCGGCAAAATCTTGAGCAGGTCTTGCTCGGTCTTGAGCGGCTCTTTGGCATGCGTCTTGGGACTCAGCATCAGGCGGTGCGCGATGCGGTTGACGTGCGTATCGACCGCGATGCCCTCGACAATGCCAAACCCCACGTTGAGCACGATGTTCGCCGTTTTGCGTCCCACGCCCGGCAGTTTGACGAGTTCCTTCATGTCGGCAGGTACCTCGCCGCCGTAATCGGCAACGATCATCTGCGCTGCCTCCACGGCATGCTTGGCCTTGCTCTTATAAAAGCCAAGCGACTTGATGGTGTCTGCCACGTCAGTCACGCTCGCCCCGGCCATGGCCTCGGGCGTGGGCCACTGGGCAAACAGCCGCGGTGTCACCTTGTTGACCTGCGCATCGGTCGTTTGCGCCGAGAGCAGCACCGCGATCAGCAGGCGGAAGGGATTCTCGTGGTCCAAAAAGCACTCGACCGGGCCATAGCGACGGTTGAGACGCTCGCACACCTCAACGGCGCGCTCGCGCTTGGCGGCATTGGTCTCGCGTGGCATAACGACTCCTCGGCTCAACGGCACAATAAACTTATGGGCACAATTGTCCCACGTCCGAGACGCCTACGCCTCCAAAAATGCGCCGGTCTGGCGGCCCCACAGGCTTGCGTACTCGCCGCCCGCCTCGACAAGCTGCGCATGCGTACCGTCCTCGACAATCTCGCCGTCCGCCAGCACCACGATGCGGTCGAGCGCCGCCACGGTGGACAGGCGATGTGCCACCACAATGGAGGTGCGTCCACGCATCAGGTTTTCGAGCGCCTCCTGCACCAGCGCCTCGGACTCGCTGTCGAGGGCAGACGTCGCCTCGTCGAGCACTAGAATCGGCGCGTCGGTTAGGATGGCACGGGCGATAGCCACGCGCTGACGCTGGCCGCCCGAGAGCTTGACGCCGCGCTCGCCCACCATGGTGTCAAAGCCACGTGGCAAGCGGTCGATAAACTCCAGGGCATTGGCCAGGCGCGCGGCCTCGCGAATCTGCTCATCAGTGGCGTTGGGACGACCGTAGGCAATGTTTTCGCGAATGGAGCGGTGGAACAGCAGCGCCTCCTGCGGCACGTAGGCAACCTGGCGGCGCAGGCTCTGCTGCGTGCAGCGCGAGACATCCTGACCGTCCACGAGCACGCGGCCGCCCTGGACATCGTCCAGGCGCAGCAGCAACTTGGTGAGCGTCGTCTTACCCGAGCCCGATTTGCCCACCAGGCCCACGCGCTGGCCCGCCGCCACATGAAGTGTCAGGTCATCGAACACGCTCTCGCCCGCCGCAGCGTCACGGTACGCAAAGCTCAGGTGCTCAAAATCAATCGCGCCCTCGGTCACTTTGAGCTCAGGGGCGTCCGGGTCGTCTGCCACCAAACATGGCTCGTCCAGCACGCGCGTCATCTCGGCCGCATCGCCGAGCGCGCGGTTGATGCGCTGCATCATGGAGCTTACGTAGTTCAGGCGCATGGTGAGGTTATAGGTGTAGGTAAAGATCCTGACGAGCGAGCCGGCCGAGATGCCAAACCACGCGTTGCCGCCCGCCACGAACACGCTCACCACGGCCATAGTGATGACGATAAGGCCCGAGGTCGTAAAGTTGCGCTGCATCATGGCATGCATCGAGACCGTCTCGGCGTCGCGCGCGGCACGATCGGCGGCGTCGAACAGATCGCGTTCAAAGTCCTCGCGCCCGCAGGTCTTGACGGCCAAGATGTTCGTGACCGCGTCGGAGAGCACGCCCGAGAGCTTGTTCTGCGCGGCGGACGTCGCGGCCGAAAGCGGCATGATGCGCTTGTACATAAGCCAGACAAACGCGATGTAGACGACCATGATACACACCAGGATCACGGTAAACGTCGGCACCACCGGGGCGAGTGCGGCCACGGTGCAGACAACCGAGGTGATGGTGGGAATGAGCGAATACACCGTCACGTCGACCAAGCCCGTGTAGCCGCTCATAAAACGGCTCGTCTGGCTCACAAGCGATCCGCCAAAACGGCTGGTGTGGAATGTCATGGATTGATTGGAGAGCGTGTCGAAGCACAGGCGTGCCAGGTGATAGTTGCCCGCAATCTCGAGCTTGTAGACGGTGTAGTCCTGCAGCTTGGAGAGGATTTGGCCCACTAGGTTAACGAGCACGAGTGCCAGAATGTAGGGGCCAAAGACCTCAAACACCCGGTCGCCCGCCACGGGACCGGCCTGGACGCGGTCGACGATAAGGGCCATCACGTAGGTGTTGGCAAACGTGAGCAAAAAGATGTAGCCCGCCGACGAGAACACCGAGAGAAAGACGATCAGCGGTTGCGTGCGCGTGACACCCCAAAACCGCTGCAGCGTGCGGCGCACGGTGGAGCGGCTGAGCGGGCTGGTGCTTCTCTGAGACATGGGCTTCCTTTCGCGTCTGATAGGGCGAAACGCCATTGTTGCACATTGGAGCACGCTTCAGACAAGCGCGATGCGAAAAGCGCCCGCGCCGTGCTTGCGCAGGCGCTCCGCCGTCAGATGCAATTAGTCCTCGTCTTTTTGGTCTGCGAGCAGCTCCGCGGATGTGGGCCCCAAGATCTCGTCGGCCTCCTCGGCATCTTCCAGCGCGTCGATATCCTTGAGTTTGCGCTCCATGACGTTGGTGCGCGTGGTGATAATGCCCTCGACCGTTTTGCCCGCGGTCTCGATCTGCTGCTGGGCGCGGCGCAGCGCCTTTTGATAGCGCGGCAGCTCGGCCTTGACGGCGGAGAGCACTCGCAGTACATCGTCGGTGCGTTTTTGCAGCTTAAACGTTTGGTAACTCATCTGCAGGCTGTTGAGAATGGCTGCCATGGTGCTGGGGCCGGCAACGTTGACGTGATAGTCGCGGCCCAGGGTCTCGATAAGCCCGGGGCGGCTGACGACCTCGGCGTACAGTCCTTCAAACGGCACGAACATGATGCCAAAGTTGGTCGTTGCCGGCACACTCAGGTACTTTTCGCAGATATCCTTGGCCTCGCGCTTGACCATGGTGTCGAGCGTCTTGCGCGCTGCGGCGACGGCCTCAGCGTCACCCGACTCCTGCGCGTCGAGCAAGTGCTCGTACGCGTCGCCCGGAAACTTGGAGTCAATCGGCAGCAGCACGGGGTCGCCCTCGTCCACCGGCAGCTTGACGGCAAACTCAACGCGCTCCGAGGCGCCGGGCTTGGTGGCGACGCTTTCCAGATACTGGTCGGGTGTAAGGATGTCCGCCAGAATTGCACCCAGCTGCACCTCGCCCAAAATGCCACGCGCCTTCACGTTGCCCAGCACGCGCTTAAGGTCGCCCACGCCGGTGGCGATGGACTGCATGTCGCCCAGGCCCTTGTACACGGCCTCGAGCTGGTCGCTCACCTGCTTAAACGATGCCGACAGGCGATCGTTGAGCGTGCGGGAAAGCTTCTCGTCCACCGTCGCGCGCATCTGATCGAGTTGCACGTTGTTGTCTTTGCGGATAGCACCCAGCTGGGCATCGACCGTCTCGCGCACCTTGTCCAGGCGGTGCTCGATGCCCTCGCGGTTGGCACCGAGCTGTTGGGCCGTCTCGCGACGCAGGTCATCCATCCGGTCACCAGCTTGCGAAAACTCACGTGCGATGGTCAGGTAACGTTGCTGCTCCACGGCCGCATCTGTCGTCTGCTGCCGCGCGATGGCATTGGCCGTGCGGCGAGTTTCGGCCAGCGCGACGTTCAGGGCATCGAGCGCGTTGTTGGCCTGCTCGAGTGCTGCCAGCGTTTCCGCGCTACTGTCGCCACGCTCCCGCAATTCGGCACGCAGGCTCTTGAGCTGGAGGGCGCAAGCCACAGCAACCCCCACCGCCACCAAGGCGATCACAACAAGCACAATATCAATAGCAGACATAAACTCCGCCCAACAAACCCAATCGAGCACCAATCAAAACCGCGATCAATCTTACCCCGTCACACACACCGGGTGCCCGGCCCCTTCTTGGGTGCCCCTCCCCTCCGCATATTCCATAATGCGGCGCGCCGTTTTCCTGCTCACCTTTGAGTCATCGCCGGCCAAGTATGCGTATACGTTTCCTTTATTCAGGCGCAGAGCACGGCAAAGGCCATAGCGCGTTACACCCGATTCCTCCAATGCTTCCAGCGTTTTCTTTCTCATCAGGGCGTTCACCCTTCTATCGGCCGCCGGCTTTTCCTTCACTGCTCTATACGCACGCCAAACGTTGGCATAACGATTAGGGAGCTCACTTTTAGCGCATAGAGACGTCATGCTACCCGCTTGGCCGTACAAGGATAAAACGTCTCGGTAATCCTGTTCCATCCACGAGCCCTCGGATAAGCCCAGAACGTATTCGGCTTTTCCTTGCGCCAAAGCGAGCAAAAACAGAGGCTCCGCCACGCGCGGCGCATCCGTCGTCGCCTGCTCAACCAATTTTCTAAAACTCAGCGACTGCTGTCCGGATAGTTCTCGGCAATAGCCTTTTAAGAATCCCTCAAAGGTCAGATTCAACCGAGTACCTCCTTTTTGTATTGCCTGTATGCACAGACCATCTCTTGATAGCTTCGCTCCGAAGGCGACGACGCCAGATTCTCCAAGGATGTCGTTAAGTACCTTAACATGGCATTTTCTATTATTATTCATCTTCAATAATACTATTCAGTCGCACGACAGGACCAACAGGATGCAAGGATTCTACTCGTGGCGACAATCCCTACACCCTCGAAGTCCTAATGCGACAAACGCTAACTCTCCCAGCCGGCGCGGATGGTTGTTATGACGTCGCCTAGGCGCTGGCCCAGGGCCGTTAGATGTTGGAGCACCTCGTTGGGCGATGCGCCGTTGAGGATGCACGTGAGGGCATACGACGCCAAAAAGATGACCGCAAGCCCCAGCGGGATGAGCACGATCATCGCCAATGTGCGCAGGTGCTGGCCCACGCGGCGACGACGCGCACGACGCTTGTCGAACGCGAGCTCCTGCGCATATGAATCTTGCTGTACGGAATAGGCCTCTGGTGCCGATTCGCCCGCAGGCGAAACCGCAGGCGTGGCATTTTGCGCAGGGGGCTGGGCTGCCGCCCCCTGCATTTGCATCTCCATGAGTCGTTGCTGCTGACGCAGCATGCGCTCAGCTTGTTGCTGCGGAGTCTCAAGAAACAGATCCATGCTGGCCTCCAAAATCGGAGCATTCGACGCTTACGACCAGCATCCCGCACCGCCATGACCGCGACAACGCAATTGCCGGCAATAGCCGCAAAGATTCTTTTGTCAGAAAACTGTCAAAAAGCTCAACAACTCGCCTACCAGCACTTTCTTTGAGCTTTTTTCGCCAGCAATCTTTTGCCCTTCCGCTCTTGCGCCAACCGACCAAAACCTAACCAAAAGCTTGACGGAAATTGTGGAGACCGGAACCCCACACAAAAAGTGCCGCCCCAAAGGGGCGGCACACAAACTTATTATCAGCTTTTCTGTAACGAGCACGCGACGACTCAACGCCGGAGCGCAGGGCGGGGAAACCTTTGCCTCGCGCGACCCTGCGAAGCCGTGAGCAAAAGGGAGGGGTTTCCCCGCCCTGCGCTCCGTGGTCGGTGAGGACAGACTACATGCCCGCGAGACCTCGGGCGGCGGTGGCGCACATAAACGCCAAGGCTAGAATCACGAGCGAGCCCGCGATGTCTGCCAGCACGCCCATTGCACGGCGCTCAAACAGCCAGCTCTCAAAGTGCGGGGCAACGTTGCGCCAAACACGCCACAGCAAGATGCCCATACCGATGACGCCCGGGATATTGAGCAGTAGGATCTCGGAGCACAAAAGACTGATCAGGTTGCCGGCGACAAAACCAGCGTCGCCCTCGCAGTATTTGCGGTAGACCATATACAGCATGTACGCCACAAACGGCTGCAAGCACGCAGAAATAAACGTGACCACCATCGAGGGCTCTTGCGAAAAGACCTCGGTGAGTTTATCGACACTCGTAGCGTCCTTCGAAGCCAAAAATAAACCGATAACCACAAGGGGCACCACGCCCAAAATTACCTCGACCAGAGTAAACAACTTGGCAGTCAAATCCTCACGAGCCGAATTCAAATGGGGCGCCCACTCAGGATGAGCATGCGCGCCGACTTTCTTGTCCTTCTCGGCACGATCGGCCTTTTTACCCTCGGCAACCCGACGACCAGGATCCTTGCGAGTTCCCGCCGCAGCAACCCGAGCCCGAGACTTCTTACCCATAACCAACACCTCACAAGAGGAAACGAATAGCCAACGCTACCCAGTGCACCCTCTAAGCAACGTCACCGCCCCAACCGGCCCCCACAAAAACGTGCCGCCCCATAAGGGGCGGCACACAAACTTTTTTATCAGCTTTTCTGTAGCGAGCACGCGACGACCCAAAGCGGGCCGGGAGGGCCGGACTACCTTCCCTCAACGCGACCCTGCGAAGCCGTGAGCGAGGAGGGAAGGTAGTCCGGCCCTCCCGGCCCAGCTCACGTTAGCGCCAAGCGCTAGTAGTTCACCACCTGCTCCTCAAAGTACGCCTTCGGATGGTTACACACCGGGCACACCTCAGGCGCCTCGGCACCAACGTGCAGGTGCCCGCAGTTCAGGCACTTCCACACCTTCACGCCCTCACGCTCAAACACCTCGCCCGACTCGATGCGCTCGACGAGTTTGTTGTAGCGCTCCTCGTGGGCCTTCTCGACGGCGGCGACACCGCGGAACTTCTCGGCGATCTCGACAAAGCCCTCCTCCTCGGCGGTCTTGGCGAACTCGTCGTACATCGTGGTCCACTCGTAGTTCTCTCCTGCGGCGGCATCGCGCAGATTGTCCAGGGTGTCGGGAACGGCACCGTCGTGTAGATACTTAAACCACAGCTTAGCGTGCTCGGACTCGTTGCCCGCGGTCTCGGCAAAGATATTCGAGATCTGAACGTAGCCGTCCTTCTTGGCCTTGGATGCATAGTAGCGATACTTGGTATGCGCCTGCGACTCGCCGGCAAAAGCGGCCTCGAGGTTCTTCTTGGTTTGGGAATTCTCAAAATCCATAGGTGTACTTCCCTTCATCACATGCCGCCCGTAGGCTTCGAGCGGCCCTATCTTTAGGATGCCCCCATGCCGAGAATCTAAACCTTACAATCCCGTTCTTCAAATTCAAGCGAGCTAGACGCTCAGCCAGCGATTGCCCTCGACACGGCAGAATCCCTCGCGTTCCAGGTCGGCAAGAATGCTTGCAATCAAATCACGCCCGATCGGCGCGCGGCCCGCCGCCTCCTCCATCTCGTTAACGCCTGCCATGGCGGCATCGAGCGTGATGCCCGCAGGCTGTCCATCGCGCGCAGCCAACAGCATACGCACGATGTGGGCGCGCTTTTGACGACGCGAGCCCTCAAACTTGGACTGGCGACTATAGCCCGCCGATCGCCTAGACGGATTGGGCAACGCCTTCTTAAGATACGCGCCATAATCCAGCAGCGCGTAATACCACGCACGCGGCGTGTCGGCGTCGTCTTGAGGCATGGCAAAGGGGGCAATCTCGTCCGCCGTCGCACCGGGAGTCGCCGGGCAGGCCGCCTGAATCAGCGGCACCAGCTCGCGATCGGGAACAGCCGGCACGTCGGGAAAGAAATGGTGCAGAAAGACCGTGCGCACGTTGGTCTCCAGATACACGCCCGGAAGATCGAATGCGAACGACCGAATGCCCTGCGCCGTCGCCGGCCCAATACCGGGCAGGGCGACCAGATCGCGCGTCTCGCGCGGGAACTCCCCGCCCCAGTCCTCTACAAGCTGCTGTGCGGCCCTGTGAAGTGCCAGAGCACGACGGTTGTAGCCCATGCCCTGCCAAGCGTCCAAAACGTCCGAGGGTGCTGCCTGCGCAAGTGCCTGCACAGTCGGAAAGCGCTCGAGCCACGCCGGCATGCGTGTCTCCACGCGCGGCACCTGCGTCTGCTGCAGCATGACCTCGGAGAGCCAAATAATGTACGGGTCACGCGTACGTCGCCACGGAAGGTCGCGATAGCGCAGGACCCCTTCCGATCGAATCATCGAACGAAAGGGGTCCTGAATCATATCTATGCTCCTTATGCGGCGTTATTTCTCCTGGCAAACACACGCACAGGCGGCGTACTCGGGAAACGCATCGCGGTCGGCAAACTTGGGGTCGACGGCCGGGAACTGGCGGTGAGCAACGATATCGCCCAGCGAAACGGAATCGAGGTAGTCGCGCATCAACGCTTGAGCTCCGGCCCACAGGGGATGATAGCAGCACATACCCATGCGTGCACAGTCGCCATCGGGTGCGGTGCAATCGTTCATAACCATAGGACCCTGAACGGCCTCGACGACCTGGCGGATAGTGACGTCGTCCGGACTGACCTTGAGACGCATGCCACCGTGGGCGCCACGCAGGCTCTCCACAATACCGGCCTGGACCAAACCGTGCTGAATCGAGCGGGCAAACGAATACGGAACATTGACCTCTTCGGCAGCGGTGCGAACAGAAAGCAAACACTCCGGATCCTCAGCAAGCATCGCCAGCATACGAAGGGCGTAATCAGTCTTCCTCGATATGTCCATTTTTCCCCTTTCAAGGAATACGAACAGCTCGAACGAGCTCCGGGGCCGAGCTTGTGTCGAGACGCTAAATGACCGCCAGGACATCCAAATGGTAAATCGGATATCCACTGAGTGCCGCGCTTGGAGCGAAATGCATCAAATGCGGCGCACAGTGCAATTTAGTATAACCTAACCCCCTGTCTCGTAGAACAGGTGTTGCGCAACAAAGCTGTTGTTCAGACAGATATACTTATTAGATTTTACTTGCGTTCCCGAAGGCGCGGGGATTCTGGGCGAAGATGCACCAGGGCGATCGTTCTATCAAAACAAAGTGCATCAAACGCAAAAAGCCACGTCCGAAGACGTGGCTTTAATTGCGTTGGCGGGAAGTACGGGGCTCGAACCCGCGACCTCCGACGTGACAGGCCGGCGCTCTAACCAAACTGAGCTAACTCCCCAGGCAGACGTTCACGTTTGTTTCCGCTCGCGTGCGCTGCGGGGATTAGTATACACAGAAGTCTGTCCGGCGCGCAACAACTTTTTTTAAAAAAATTTTTCGGTCCCTCCGGGAGGGTCTCCGGGGCTGAGGGCGGGGGTTAAGTTTACTGCTCTACAGTCCTGCGCAAGACGGAAAGCACATTAAGTGCTTTCCTTTGCGTGCGGAACTCGCGACAAACTTAACCCCCGCCCTCAGCCCCGGAGACCCTCCCTGCCGTCACATTATTCAACCAGTTTTGCGGACGTGCGCCGCTGCGCGGCTAGCCCGCGTGCTCCTCGGCGGAGTTGGTCTGATGGATCTTGTTGAACTTCGGCCTTTGGCTTAAAGAAAGCGGGGGATGCATTGTGCATCCCCCGCTTTTGTTGCGGTTAGTCTAGATCAATAAACTTGGTGCTTAGGATCTTGCCGTCTTTTACTAGCATTCTGGCCATGGTGGGGCCTCGGGTGCCCCTGGGGTAGCTGGCGCTGCCCGGGTTGAGGACTAAGCAACGGCCCACTTGGGCTTCTTTGGTTACGTGGGTGTGGCCGTTGATGGCTACGTCTACGGATCCCACCGGAAGGTCTTCGCGGTAGTGGGCTACGGCGAATTTGAGGCCTTCGTAGGTAAAGAGTGCAAGACGGTCTACATCGGGGCCGTAGTCGCGGTAGTAATCGTTGTTGCCCAGTACGGCCCGCACGGGGGCGATGGTGCATAGGTGCTCGTAGTCCATCTCCGACGTGAGGTCGCCAGCGTGGATGATCAGGTCTGCGCCCTCAAGCTCATCCAGGAGCGCAGGCGAAAGATAGCCGTGGGTGTCCGAGATGATGTCGATGCGCTTGGCGCTTGCACTGTTCATGGGATCCCTTCCGCAAAAAAACGATTCGGCAGATACATACAAAAAGGCCCCACGGCTCCGCAGACGATAGGTCTACAGGGCTG
This sequence comes from Collinsella aerofaciens, assembly GCF_040926265.1. Classification (GTDB taxonomy): domain Bacteria; phylum Actinomycetota; class Coriobacteriia; order Coriobacteriales; family Coriobacteriaceae; genus Collinsella; species Collinsella aerofaciens_BB. The sequence goes on from NZ_JBCOIL010000010.1 coordinate 46,469, forward strand.
CGGGGCCAGTGTGCTAGAGACTCAGGGCCTTCTTAAGCGGCACGACGCGGCGGCGCGAAACCGGCACGCGTTCGTCGACGCCCGTAATGCCCAGCTGGATGGCGCCCGAGGGCACCGTCTCGACGTCCGTGACGCACGCCAAGTTGACGATATAGCGGCGGTGAACACGGAAGAAGCCAAAGTCGCAGAGCTTGGCCTCAAACTGCGCCAGCGAGGTCGTCGACAAAAAGCGATCATCGACGGTATAGATGCAGGAGTAATCGTCCTTGGCCATGATAAAGCGAATGTCGTCCACGGGAATGAGCACCTTGCGGCCGCCCTTTTCCACCGGGATACGCTCGATGGTCACCTTGCTGTCCGTAACCGGCTTGGCGCGCTGCATGACCTTCTCAATCGCGCGATCCAAGCGAGCTTCCTCGACCGGCTTCATCAGATAATCGACGGCATCCACGTCGAATGCCTCGACCGCATGGTCGCTATACGCAGTCACAAACACGATCGCCGGCGGATTTTTAAGCTTATGCAGCGCCTCGGCAAGTTGCAGGCCCGAGGCACCGGGCATCGAGATATCGAGAAACACGACATCCACGCGACTTTCCATAAGCATCTCGATGGCGGAGCGGACGCTCGACGCCTCCGTGATCGTGCCGATCTTGCCCGTTTGCTCGAGCAGGAAGCGAAGCTCCGAGCGAGCCGGCGCCTCATCATCCACAATCATCGCACGCAGCATAGGGATAAAACCTTTCGTCAACTAACTACGCCGGGCATCCGTCGCATGACGTTGAACCCGTAGCCTTTTATTTTACTCTTGAATGTCAAAGATGCTCTCTGACAAATCAAGATGAAGAAGCACTTTGGTGCCCTTGCCCGGCGCCGATTCAACACGCGTATAGGAGTGTGGCCCATAAAAGCGATGGATGCGCTCCGAAATATTGTGCATGGCCACACCGGCGCCGCCACCCTGGGGAGAGCTGGCGTCGGGACGGGCAGAGCGCTCGTCAAACAGTCTGGCGGCGGTACCCTCATCCATGCCCACGCCATTATCGGCCACGGCAATCAAGATTGCATCCTCGCCGTCTTGGTGAACGGTCACGTCGATCCTCAGGGCGTCGTCATCGCCCATACCATGACGTACGGCGTTCTCGACAATCGGCTGGATCACGAACGCCGGCACCAGCGTATCTTCCACGTCCTCGGACACATCGAACGTCGCAAGCACGCGGTCCTCGCCAAAGCGGGCCTTCTCAAAGGTAAGGTAGCGCTTGGTCTGTGCAACCTCGCGCGAGACCGGAATAAGCGATCCCGAGTTGTCGAGCGTGGCACGATAGAACGATGAGAACTCACGAAGCAGTTCGCGGGCCCGCAGCGGATCGGTGCGCGTAAACGATGCAATGGTGTTCAGCGTGTTGAACAGGAAGTGCGGGTTAATCTGCGCCTGCAGCGCACGCACCTCGGCGCGCGCTGTGAGTTCCTTTTGCACCTCGAGCTCGTGGATGGCGAGCTGCGTGGACAAGATCTCGGCAAAGCCCGAGGCAAGCGCGTACTGGGTACGGTCGACGGCGCGCGGGGTCTTGTAGTAGAACTTGAGCGTGCCGACGGTGCGGTCGCCCACCTTGATGGGCGCGATGATACCGGCGGGAACATGGTTGTGCGAGCCATCCGAACCCACCACGTCCACCACGCGGTTGAACGACTGCACGATGCCGTGCTCAATGACGTAGCGCGTGGCAAGCGTATGGATGGGCGAATCGGGCAGCAGCTTTTCCTCGAACTCGCCCGCGCAGGCCAGCACGTTGCTCTCATCGGTGATGGCAACGGTCATGGCACGTGTCTCGGGCAGAATACGCCGGCACACCAAAAGCGCCGATTCCTGCGTCAGGCCGCCCTTAATGTCCTCGAGCATGGCCGAGGCAACCGAGAGCGTCTCCTCGGTGTACTGGGAGCGCACCGAATCGGGATTGAGCGTCAAATAGATAAAGATGCACAGGAAGATACACAGCAGCGCACAGGCGATCACCGTGGCAATCGGCTCAATGCCAGTCGCCAGGGCAAAGATAAAGTACACCAACACGCAAACGGCGCAGACAACGGCGATGATGCGAAAGATTGAAATTGAATTATCGCGCTGGGCGCGGCGGTCGATCATTCAGCCCCCTCCAGGATGCTAATCAGCTGTGCGTCGCGCCAAAGTTCGTCCATGATCTTGGGCCAGAAACTCTGAAAACGCAAGTAGCTTGCGGCGTTTTGGCGGGCATAGGTCTTGGCCTCGTCAATACCATGACGCCAGATGCGCAGATACCCCTCGTGCTCGCGGGTAAACATGCTGCGGACCATGGCAGTCTTGCGCACGCGGTCGTCGAGCTCGCGCGAGATCCACGGACCCGGATAGGGCATGAGTGATGCGGCCGTAACCGGAATGAGCTCCTTTTGGTGCGCAGCGAACGTCAGCTTGGCCCGCTCGTAGTACCAACGATACACGTCCTGCATAAAGCGCGGCGAGCGCTTCTCGGACTCGGGCGGCAGGTGGCGCACGGTCCACTCGTTATCGAACCACACGTCGTAGCCAAACATGCGCATGTTAAACAGGTAGTCCAGATCCTCGCCGCGGGTGATAAACGGGTCGAAGGCCACGCGTGTAAAGGCGCGGGCGTGCAGGGCCATCAGGCCGCCGCATACGTAATTGGAGCGCGAGATGCGGGTGCCCGAGAGCGCCTTTTTCATCCAGCGATTGAACTCGATACGCTTGGTCCACCAGCGATGGCAAATGCCCGCTTTGTCCGTGGGAGCCAGCGGCGACCCGTCGCGATCGTAAAAGTATCCGCTCTTGACTAAAATCGGCAGGCCCTGACGCGTCTGTTGGCCCAGTGCATAGGTCGCACGCTTCATAAAGTCGGCATCGATGACGGTCTCGTCGTCATCCAAAAACACAACCGCGTCGTGCCCCAGCACCGCCGCGCAGGCAAGACCCATGTTGCGGATGGCGCCGTAGCCGCGCAGGCTCACGCACTCGCCCGAGCCTTTGGGCGCAATCTGCGCCACGCGGTCGGCAACACGCGAAGCCTGAGTATTGGTAACGATGGTGACCTTAAGTGTGGGATGCGCATTAACGATTTCGCGCACGCGACGGGATACGTCGGACGTGGCAGAAACCGGACAGACCACCAAGAGAATGATGCGCGGAATGTCGCGCACCTGCTCGAGCGAAGTCAGGCAGCGATCGAGCTCCGGGTTGGCGGCATTGAGCGACGTCGAGTGATCGTAGGTGCCGGGAGCGTTTGCTTGGGTATCATCGCCCGCCCAATATGTTGGGATCACAACCGTGGCGTTCATACCTTTGCCCTCCTTACAACACAAAAACGGGGCGCCGCCAAACACAGGCGACGCCCCGCGACCTAGCTGGTTCCATCATACCCACTTGGGCTAAACATTGTTCGGAAGTCAGAATGATTTATGCGGCTACTTCCAAAAGAGTACTGCAGATAGGCCCAATTGCTGTACTGAGCCCGGTTGCCTTACGCCGCCGCCTGAGCCATGCGGGACAGACGGACCAGCAGCGCAAAGCCAAGCACCAGCAGCACGCCGATGGAAAGGACACCCAGCGACGGGTTGCCGGTCAGCGAGGTGACGACCGACACCAGGAAGGTGCCCATCACGCTTGCGTAGCGGCCAAAGATATCAAAGAAGCCGTAGTACTCGTTGGACTTTTCCTTGGGGATGATGCGGCCAAAATAGCTGCGGCTGAGCGCCTGCACGCCACCTTGGAACAAGCCGACCAAAATGGCGAGCACCCAAAACTCAAAGGCGGTCTTTAAGAAAAACGCGGCAAAGAGCACGATGCCCATGTAGGCGGCGACGGCCACCATGATCATGTTGAGCGTGCCCACGCGACCGGCGAGCTTGCCGTAGATGATGGCGGACGGGAAAGCGACGAACTGCGTAACGAGCAGTGCCAGTACCAGCTGGGTCGAGTCGATGCCCAGAGCCGATCCGTAGCTGGTTGCCATGGAGATGACCGTATGGACACCATCGATGTAGAAGAAGAACGCGATCATGTAGACCAGCACGGGCTTGTTGTGGGCGATCTCGCGCATGGTGTGTCCGACCTCGGAGAACACGCCGCCCACGATGTGGCCGATGGTATCCTGGGGACCGCGCGCGCGACCGTACTTTTGCTTATAGGTGCGAATGAGCGGCAGGGTAAAGATGAGCCACCAGGCACCAGTGATGACAAACGACAGACGCGTTGCCAGCATGGTGGGGACGCCAAGAGCGGGGCCACCCATGATAAGCGCCAGGCAGATGATGAACGGCACGGTGGAACCGATGTAGCCCCAGGCATAGCCCGAGCTGGACACGGCGTCCATGCGCTCGTCGGTGGTAATGTCGGGCAGCATGGCGTCGTAGAATGTCATAGAAGAGTTAAGGCCGATAGTGCACAGCACGTACACGGTCAAAAATGCCATGGCGGACATGGGGATAGCCTGCGCCAGGCAAAGAACCAGGCCCGTGAGGAAGAAGCCCAAGAAGAACTTAATCTTGTTGCCGGCGTAATCGGCAAGCGCGCCCAGAATGGGCATGAGCATGGCAATGACCAGCGAGGCAATCGTCTGCGCGTTGCCCCAGGCGACCACCAGGTCTGCCGAGGAAGCACCGGTATTGATGGCGTTAAAGTAGATGGGCACCACCGAGGTATTGAGCAGCACGAGGGCCGAGTTGCCCACATCGTACATAACCCAGTTACGCTCGAGCTTGGTGTATTTCATGGACAGGGCCCCTTCGTATTCGCCCGATATGCAGTTAGTTCATCGTACCCCAATTGTCCAGAGGCGCCGGTAAGGATTCGGCAAAGGGGCACGCACGAGCCCTACTCCTCGCGGTCGAACTCTTCGTCGGCGCCGAGCACGCGACCGCTGTAATTGACGTGGTTGGTCACGGCTTCCATATCGCCGGTCTCGATAAAGCGGGCGACGGTGAGCTCGTAATCGAGCAGTGCGCGGTCAAAGACCTCGGGGAAGCTCTCGGTCGAGACTTCATCGGTAAAGGGGCTCTTCCATGCCAAGTGGCCCAGATTTCCGGTACGCTCGGGCAGCTCGGTCGTCACGCGGTGCGCAAGGCCGTCGAGCAGCGAATAATCGTGCACCAAGCCCTCGAGCAGGGCAATCGCGCGCGTCTTGGCCGAACCGGCCGGCTCGATAGTGCGGTAGAGCAGCTGCATGTCCGAGACGGCGCCGGCGTACTCCCCCGCCGGGATGTCGATACCGTACACGCGTCCGGCGACGTAGCTCATCAGCACGCCGGCAACGCGATTGATGCGGTCGGTGGTGACGATCTCGCCCGCCGGCGGATAATCCTCGACCGTAGCCCCATCGCGCTTGAGCTGCAGCATCAGCACGTCCAAGTCGCTTTCGAGCACGGCATGAACTTGACTGCCCGAAGCCTCGAGCTCGGGATCGGACTCGACAATGCCAAACTGCTGCTCGTAGACAAAGGGATGGGCATTGCGATCGAGCACATAGTGCGACAGCAGGCCCAGCGCAAAGGCGCGACCCAGATTGGCATCGCGCGGCTGCAGGTGCGACACGCCGTCGCGCAGGCACGAGAACTGGCGCGACATGCGCGAGCGGTGCATGACCTGAGCAAGCGACATGCAGTCGGAAATGCGCGGCGTGAGCATGTGGAAGAAGAACGGGTCGGGACCTTGGTTTCCCAGGATAAAGGCGATGCGCTCCTCGTCGGACGTGATGACGCCCTGCGGAAGACGGTCGATGCTTTCCTCGCCAAACAGATGATGGGTGATAAGCGCGGGCATAATGATCCTTTCGATTTCATTCGATGCCACCCATTATGCCCACCGCGCGCCCATGCCAAACCTGCGATGGTAAACGACGGCACGCAGACCGTCTACGCAAGCCCCAAGTGTGCTTTAACCTCGGCAGCGCGACGGCGGGACACGGGCACCGTCGAGGTTACGCGATCGAGTCTGAGCTCCATAAGACCCGTGGAACCGATCTCGACATTGTGCACGTCTTCCAAATTGACCAGATAGCTGCGATGAACGCGAATAAAGCCCTCGGAGACCAAGCGACGCTCGAGCGAAGAGATCGACTCATTGATCAGGTACGTTCCCTCGGCGCAGATGGCGTTGCAAAAATCGGCGCGCGCCTCAAAGTAGCAGACGTCTGCGGCGGGAATGAACACCTTTTTGCCCCCGCGGTCCACCGTCAGACGCAAAGGCTGGCGCGGAGCGTGGATAACACGACGGGCACCCAAGGCTGCCTCGATCTTGTCGAGTGCCTTTGACAGGCGTGCGTCCTCGACCGGCTTGACGACATAGTCGACCGCATCGAGGTTATACGCATCGGCGGCAAACTCGGCAAACGCCGTCACAAACACAACCACCGGCGGCGTCTTTAGGTTCTGCAGCGTCTCGGCAAGCTCAATTCCCGAGCGGCCGGGCATCGTGATGTCCAAAAACAACACGTTGGGCTTGTTCGAGAGAATCGACTCCACGGCCTCGGTGACATTGCCCGCCTCGGCAATCTGGCCCACACGCGTATCCTTTTCCAACAGATAGCGTAGCTCAGCCCTAATGGGAGGTTCGTCATCAACCACCAAGATGTTCCAGCCTTCGGACATATGTGCTTCCCCTCTTTTTCTCTCAATCCAACCGCGTGCTACGCCGTCAACGGCGCCGGCTCATGCGGCTCGCCGTTCAGCTCGACGATGACCTGCGTTCCCACGCCCTCCTGGGACTTCACGCGCATGCCGGAATCTTCTCCGTAAAAGAAATGGATGCGCTGAAGCACGTTGAAGAGCGCCAGGCCGCAACCTCGCTTGACGGAGCCGTCGGCGGTAATGCTCTCGGGCTCCTCCAGGCGATGTTGCTCAAACAGATGCGCGCAGACTTCTTCGCTCATACCGATGCCGTCGTCCTCGACGATGATCTCCAAACCGTCATCGGTCTCGAAAGCCCTAACATGAATAGAAAGCGGCTCGGTCTCGCGCTGCGCGTGCTTGATGCAGTTTTCGAGCAACGGCTGCAAGATAAACGGCGGCACCATGCAATCGCGCACCTCAAAGTCGATATCGACCGAGACGCGCAGACGGCCGTCGCCATAACGAGCCTGCATAAGATTGATATAGCGAGTGCCCTGTTCCACCTCGTGCTCGAGCGTTGTGAGGGTATCGGAATCAGAAAGCGTCTGACGGTAGTAATTGGAAAAGTCGATCAGCAGCGACCTGGCCTTGTCCGGCTCGGTACGTACGAGCGACACGATGGTGCTGATGGTGTTAAACAGAAAATGAGGATCGACCTGCGATTGCAAGGCGCGCAGCTCCACGCGGGCCGTAAGCTCGTCCTGGCGCTCGAGCTCAAAGCTCGCAAGCTGCGTGGAAATGAGGTCGGCAAAGCCCGAGGCAAGCGCCGTCTGGCGCATATCGATGCTGCTCAGACGGGGATAATACAACTCGAGCGTGCCCACGCAATGCCCGCGCACGGTAAGCGGTGCGACAATACCGGCGCGCAGGCGCGGAAAGTAGCCACCTGTCTCGGTCGAGGCATCGCGCGAGAACACGCTTTGCTCACCGCTGTTGATCACGTTGAGCGTAGTCCGCAGCACCACCGGGGTGCCCGCGGGGCATTTTGCCGAGTCCTCGCCCCAGCTTGCCAACACCTGCTTGCCGTCGGTAAAGCAGATGGCAGAGGCGATAGTTTCGGACAGGATGATCTTAGAGGCGCCCAGGGCAGCTTCGGGCGTAAGGCCGCGCGACGTGTAGGCGAATATTTTTGAAGCGATGGCGAGCGTGCGGTCGGTTGCGCTCGATGTGAGGTCGTCGGGAACGACAAAGACGTACGAGAAGAAGAAGCACAGCATGACCAAGCCGGCAATGACGACAACGGCCGGAACGGGATTGGGATTATCGGTTAGATCCCAGATGAGCAGCAGGATAAGCAGCGGAACGACAATACCGAGCAAGATGGCTTGAACCACATGCTGAGCGGTACGAAAGACCTTGGTAGAGTTGTAGCTCTTGCCCAGAATCAGCCTATTGAGATCCACCGTCATCTCCTTCTTACCGACGCACCCCATAGCAATAAAGAGGGCCGCAAGCGACCCTCTCCATTGCATTATGCAATCAAATACTGTGTTTTACATCAAGCCATCGATGAACGGTAGCTTAGGCGCTGTACTTGTTTGCCTCGCCGAAGGTGCCGCCCTCGACAATCCAGCCGTCCTTCATGATGACGTCCATGTTGTCGGTGTTGAGCACGTGGATGTCGGCGGCGACGTCACCGTTGACGACCAGCAGGTCGGCGCACTTGCCGGCCTCGATGGAACCGGTCTCGTCCTCGATGTGGCACATCTTGGCACCGTTGAGGGTGGCGCAGGTGATGGTCTCGACCGGGGTGAAGCCGATCTTGTCGACGAACTCGTACATCTCCTCGATGGAGCAGGTGCCGTACGGGGTGACGAAGGAGAAGGAGTCGGAGCCGATCGTCATGACAACGCCGCGCTTCTTGGCCTCGCGCAGGCAGTCGTAGTTGCGCTGCAGCTCCTTCTCGACCAGGGTGCCCTCGTACTTGTCGTGCAGCTCGGGGACGTAGACGGGCGGATAGGTGGCGTACCAGGTGGGCAGGAAGGCGATCGTCGGGGTGAAGAAGGTGCCCTGCTCGGCCATGAGGTCCATGGTGCGCTCATCGATATCGAAACCGTGAATCAGCTGCTCGCAGCCAAAACGAACGGAATCGTAGGCAGCGGCGTGGTTGTTGTAGCAGTGGCTCCACACGGGGATGCCGACCATCTTTGCCTCTTCGACCACGGCCTGGATCTCCTCGGAGCAGTAGTGCTGGTCGCGACCGGAGTCCCAGCGCCAGATGCCGCCACCGGTAGCCCAGATCTTGATGGCATCGGGGTTCTCGCGCAGGCGACGACGGACGGCCTTGCGCAGATCCCAAGGACCGTCGACCTGGTCGCCCCAGGGATGAGATTCCTTGTTGAGCTCCTGGGTGCAGTGGTGGGAGTCACCGTGGCCGGCAACGCGGCAGAAGCCGAGGCCGGTGGCCAGAACGCGCGGACCCTTAAAGACGCCCTTGTCGATGCAGTCACGGATCTGGATACCAAAGCGGCCGATCTCGCAGACGGTGGTGAGGCCGTGGGTGAGGCAGTCGTAGGCCTGCTTGACGGCGACGGCCTGCTTCTCGAGGAGCGGCTGCATGACCCAATCGGTGTCATCGTCGGTCAGGTTGCCCGAGAAGTGCAGGTGGGTGTCGATCAGGCCGGGAAGGACGGTCTTGCCGGCGGCGTCGATGACCTCAACGCCCTCGGGAAGGTCCTGCATAGCGCCGGCGTACTCGATCTTGCCGTTGTCGTCGACGAGAACGAGGGAGTTCTCGACCGGCTCGGCACCGGTGCCGTCGATGAGCTTGCCGCCAACGATTGCATACTTAGTGGACATGGTTCCTCCTTATGGATCATATAGTGGGCGAGGCCGTGTTGGGTTAAGGCCTCACAAAGCTACCCAAGTGGTGCCGGGTTCGGTGCGCGGGAGAGAGGATTCCGCGCACCCGATCCGCCCCGGCTAGGCGTTACTTTTTGCGGGAATTGGTGAAAGCCATGAGGGCCAGGCCAATAGCCAACCAACCGATCACGATGCTCCACTCCACCATGTTGAGGGAGGCGGGAGAGAACGGAATCACGAGCAGGCCGATGATGATGGCGCAGGCAGCGATAGCGAGGCCGATGCCAAACTTGCCGCCGGGCACCTCGTAGGGACGAGGCAGGTCGGGCTCGGTGAAGCGCATGCGCAGGCAGGCGAGGGCGACCATACCGCAGGAGAAGATGAAGGCGAGAGCCGACACGTTGGTCAGAGGGATGAGCATGTTCTTGCCCAGGAACGGACCGATGACGGTGATGACGCCCAGAACGACGCAGGCGAGCTTGGGAGCGCCGGACTTGGGGTCGACCTCGGCGAACTTCTCGGGCAGTTGGCCCTTGCGGCCCATGGCGAGCATGATGCGGCTCGTGGCGCCGTAGAAGGAGTTCATCGGGCCCATGGGTCCAAGCGTGGCGATGACGAGCATGGCCAGGTACAGGAGCATGTTGATACCCTTGAGGCAGGCAAGCGCGGGAACCGGGCTCTTAACAAACTCATGCCAGTCGAGGATGGTGCCGAACGAGTAGATGCAGACCATGTAGAAGCCGCCGGCGGCCAGCAGGGCCAGGGAGATGATCTTGCCGAACTTGTTCCAGTTGAGGCCCTCGGCTGCTTCCTCAGCCTGCTGAGGAATGGTGTCGAAACCGGCGTAGAAGAACGGGGTCAGAACCAGGACCGACACGATGCCGGCGAACAGGCTGGCGCCCTCGGTAGCGGCCTTGCCGCCGCCAGCGCCGGTGACCTGGGAGAACACGGGCATGGCATTGTCCGGCGAGCCGGTGAACAGCGAGACGCCCATGGCGAGCAGCATGCCGCAGAGCAGAGCCTTGGTCAGGAAGGCCTGGAGCTTGGCGGCCGAGCTGGCGCCGCGGAAGTTGAGGAAGATGACGTAGGCTGCGAAGCCGAGCGCGATCAGCGTCGGGAACAGGTAAACGTCGGCGCCCAGGATGGTGTAGAGCTTGACGGCGCGCAGCCACTCAAGACCGGGCAGGCTGCCGAACATCTCAGACACGAGGGTCGAAATGGCGATGGCCTCCCACGGGCACAGGATACCGTTGCCCAGGGCCAAAAGCCAACCGGTGATGTAGCTCAGCGTACGGCCAAAGCTACGGTCGACATACTCGACGATGCCGCCCGAGATGGGGATCGCAGCCGTGAGCTCACCGAAAACAGCTCCGACGGGCACGAGGAAGATTGCACCCAAGAGGAATGCGATCATAGCGGGAACGGGACCGCCGCCCACGACCATCCAGTCGCCGACCTGCAGAACCCAACCGGTGCCGATGATGGCACCGAAACCGATGGTGAAGAAGTTCCAGAGCGAAAGCGTTTTCTTCATACCGCCGTTGTCCTCGACTGCAACTTCTGCGTTCTTGTCCGCCATTGTTCCCCTCCTTTCCTTTTTGACGCCCCTTGACGTCACCCCTTGCGCGGTCTGTTTTGCCGCGCTCTTTTATTTCGTGGCTTTACAATACGGCCTTGGCGCAGCAGCTCCGCTTGTAGCTCGACCGAAGGCAGAACTGCAAAACGAGCGGCGTCGTTTTTGGGACGAACGGCACGGTTTGCCGCTCATTGTTGCCGCCCGTCCGACGGGCGTACGCTCATCGGACGCATATAGAGATGTTTTTGAGGCCGTGTGTTTTGCGCCTTTCGTACCGTTTACCGAGCTTTTGACGCGCAGACCCATTTGTTGCACAGCTTTTTTGTAGGATAGATAGGTTATACATGAGACAAGGCGGTACGAATGGCATACGGATACAACGACGGTGATCAACGGCGACAAAGCGTTCGCCTTGCTGGCCGTACCACGCCGACGCCCAGAAGTGCCACGAGCGGCAATCCGCAACGTCCTCAAGAGCAACCCAGGCCTTCGTCTCGGCAGCAGACAAGCAGAACGCGGCAGAGTGGCCGTCCGAGCATGGGCACAAGCGCGCAGCAAGATAGCCGCTTGGGCGCGCGCACTCGACAGCGTCAGGCCGAGGTTCCGCAGCTGCGCCGCAACGGCGTACGTCAGCCCGGCATCCATATCGACCGCTTCTTTTCGCATCCCCAAGGCGGACGCGACGGCAAGCCTTACCGCTCGACATCGCACGCGAATGCCCCCGCCCTGCCGGCCCGTCGACTTCGCCTCGCACTGTGCTCTATCCTCACCTGTCTGGTCTTTGTGCTTATGAGCTCCTGTATGTCCCACGGCTCGGCCGGTCTCGAGCCCACCGCCGAGGACAAGCTGCTCAAGGCCCCCGTCGCGCCCGGTTATTCTTTCGCCTTTTCGACCCCGCGCTCGCAATGGCAAGCCGGCACGATGCCCCATATCTATCAGATCGACCCTGCGTGGTCGGAGCTGCCTTACGCCGGCGGCACCATCCGCCAAAATGCCTGCGGGCCCACGTGCCTCACCATGGTCTATATCTTTAAGACGGGACGCACCGATATGACCCCCGTCGATATGTGCGCGCTTTCCGAGGCGGGCAATTACGCCCCCACCGGCGCAACCGAATGGTCGTTTATGACGAGCGGCGCATGGCAGTTGGGACTTAACGGAACGGAGCTCCATAACGATCGCGACTCGATGACTCAGGCGCTGCGTTCGGGAGCGCCCGTCATCGCCGCCGTTCGGCCGGGCACCTTTACCAACGTGGGCCACTACATTGTGCTTTACGGTATTGACGACGCCGACCAGATTGGCGTCTACGACCCCAACTCGGCCAGCCGCAGCGCCCGCCGCTGGGGCGTCGTAGAAGTCCTTAACGAAGTCGAAGCCATGTGGGCCTACTACTAGTCATTGGGGACTCATTGGGGACAGACTTAAATGAGTGGTCGTCGGGGACAGTCTTACGGACGCCGGCCGAGAGCAGACGAAAAGGGCCATCCCGAACTGCTTGGAACTGCCAGCACGGAAAGCGCATCCTGCTTTGGGGCCCAATAGCGGGGTGCGCTTTCCGTTAGCGGCCCGTTTGGGAAACTAGGGACCGCTTTTCGACAATAATCCGGGATGCATTTTCCGATTGAGGGCCTCAAGGGAAACCGCACCCCATGTTGGACGCTCATTCTGGGATGTGCTTTCCGCAGTTGATCGATGCGGCCTTTAAGGACTGTCCCAAGCTGCCGGCAGGAAAGGAACGTCCCCAAGTGCCGGGTTTCCGCAGCCTGCAATGCTCCTCATGAACAGCCGCCTCAATAACAAAAGCCCCCGCGGCCGAAGCGGACCGCGGGGGCAACAGACCTGCAAGAGTTAACTCAAGTCCTCGCCATTTGATGCAATGACCTTTTGGTACCAGCAGAAGCTGTCCTTTCGGTAGCGATCGAACGTGCCTTTGCCCATATCATCGGCATCGACATAAACAAAGCCATAGCGCTTCTTCATCTGCCCCGTCGAGGCCGACACCAAATCGATGCAGCCCCACGGCGTGTATCCCATCAGGTCAACACCGTCCTCGACAATTGCATCGCGCAGCGCAACAATATGCCTTCGCAGGTAATCAATATGATACGCATCGTGGACTTTGCCGTCTTCCAGCGCATCGAGTCCGCCCACACCGTTCTCGGCGATAAAGAGCGGAAGATGGTAACGATCGTGGTAGCCGGCAAGCGTCACGCGCAAACCCAGCGCATCGATCTGCCACTTCCAGGCAGTCTCTTTATCCTTGAGGTACGGATTGCGCAACGTCGGGAACACGTTGCCCTCCGCCTTCTCGGCGATCACCTGATCATCGGCGCACACCAAGCGCGAGCAATAGTACGAGAACGAGATGAAGTCGACCGTATGCTCTGCCAGATACTCCGTATCGCCCGGCTCAAAGGGCACGTGAACACCCTCTTTCTCGAGTGCACGCAGCTTCCAAGCAGGATAGGCGCCCGCAGCCATCACGTCTGTGTAGAAGTAGCGGCCGCGGTCCTCCTCATACGCAAGCCATACGTCCTCGGGCGCACAACGGTACGGATAGGTCGCACCGGCAGCGACCATGCAACCCACCTTGTTTGCGGGATCGATCTTGTGCAGAATCTCGACAGCGCGAGCGCTTGCCATAAACATATGGTGCGAGAACGCCGCAGTCACGGCCGCACGGTCACGCTCATCCTCGAGCGTGACACCCGCGTTGAGATAGGACAGCGCCACGCTGTTGATCTCGTTGAACGTAAGCCAATAACGCACGAGGCCCTGGTACGCGCGTCCGACGGTCTCGACGTAGTGCGCATACCGCTCGATCATCTCTCGGCTTTGCCAGCCACCATAGCGCTCGACCAGAGCCAACGGATAGTCGTAGTGCGACAGCGTCACAAGCGGCTCGATTCCATGCTCGCGCAGCGCCTCGAATACCTGACGGTAAAACTCCAAGCCCTCGCCGTTGGGCTCGGCCTCCATCCCTGTGGGAAAAATACGGCTCCAGCAAATTGAAAGACGCAGGCACTTAAAGCCCATCTCGGCAAAAAGCTCGACATCCTCGTGCCAATGATGGAAGAAGTCGTTGCCCCAGCGGCATGGATACAGCCTGTCCGGATCGTCCACGGGCTTTTGCCTGCCAAACATTACATCCCAGCGGTCGGAACCCTGTGGGATCAGGTCGGAGTGCGACATGCCGCGGCCGCCCTCGTTCCAGCCCCCTTCGGCCTGGTTGGCGGCGAGGGCACCACCCCACAAAAAGCCCTCGGGCATACCGGCGGCAGACGTTCTGTCAAAGTAACTCATGCTACTCAGCATCCTCGGCAGAAGCTGCCGCGGCGTTCTCCTGCTCCTGAGCCAGGAGCTGGTTATCGTACACCTTAAAGAACGGGTACCAGACCACAGCCATGACCACGATCAAAACGATCGTAAACACCCAGATGCGCGGGTCGAGGCACTGGACAAAGCCCTGAACGAAGATGGGGAACGTGCCGCTCACCAAGATGTAGAAGTTAGAGACAAGACCCAGTGAGACCGCACCCCAATACAGCAGGGCCGAGATCATGCCGCCTAGCACAAACGGAATCATGAGGATCGGGTTGAAGATGATGGGCGCGCCGAAGATCGCGGGCTCGGAGATACGGAAGAAGCTCGGCACGATCGATGCCCTGCCAAATGCCTTGAGCTGCTGCGACTTTGCCCTAAACGCGCAGAGCGCCACAAAAGAGAACGTATTACCCGTGCCGCCGATGAGGTTGATGGCCAACGACATGAGCACCGGGTGGAACTCAAGCGGCTGCCCGGCAGCATAGAGCGAGGCGTTGGCGGCAAAGGCGGCAAGCGAGACCGGGGCGGTGATGGGCATTACGATCATGTTGCCGTGGACGCCAAAGCACCAAAACAGCAGCGTCATGAAGCAGATAAGCAGTGCGCCGGGCACAGAGTCAACTGCGACGGAAAGCGGGGCAGCGAGCAGCTTCTCGATAACCGAGGGGATGGACAGCGCGGGATCGATCATCTGGATCAGCAGGTTGCCGCCAAAGAAGATGAGGATGTTGGCGAGCATAGGTACGATGGCGCCAAAGGTTTCGGACAAAAACGGCGGCACGCCATCGGGCATCTTGATGGTGATGCCCTTGGTCTGGCAGAAGCGCGTGACCTCGACGGAGACCAAGGCAACGATGATGGCGGTAAACAGGCCCTGCGCACCCAGATAGGTGCAGGGGACCGCCTGGAGCACGGACTCGTCAGCAAGCTGGTAGTAGGACGACGGCGCCGCGGCGATCAGGAACATCACCAGCGAGGTCATGCCGGCGTTAAGCTTGGGCATCTTGTAGGTGCCCGCCAGGTTATATGCGATTGCGAACGTCACGATCACCGACAGTATGCCCATCGTCATATTGAAGGGGATGAGCAGCGTGAGCTTATTGGCCGTCGCAAAATCGAGCCAAGGGCCAAAGACGGACCAGAACCCGCCCTGCGCCACCAGGTCGGCCGTGACCGGCGGGTTGGCGAGGATCATAAAGACGGCAGATACCAAGATGAAGCTGATCGCGCTCATAAAGCCCTTTTGCATGGAGGCAAAGTGGCGCTCGGTGCCGCAGAAATTGGCGATAGGGGTCAGTTTTTCCTGAAGCAGGGTCATGAACTTCTCCATGGTCGCCTCCTAACCCAACAGCGACTGGGCGAGTGCCAGCACGTTGGCGGCGTTGCCCATGCCGTAGTCCTGTGCGGGGATGACCGCGGTCGGCTTACCGCTCCCCTGCTTGACGGTGTTGAGCTGGTAGGACACCTGCGGCCCCAAGAGCAGCACGTCATAATTGGCGCACGTCTCCTGATACTCGCCGATACCCACCGCATCGATATCGAGCTCGATGCCGTTTTGCTCCGCATATTTCTCGAGTTTCTTCATCAGAATGCTTGTAGACAGACCAGCTGCGCAAACAAGAAGGATCTTCATAAGGGATTCCCTTCGCATTGATTGGTTGGATAGTCACCGCACGCCGCTAGGCGTTCTTGGTTGCAGTGCACTCATACAGGCAGATCAGCTCCTGCACGAGCTCCTGAGCAAGCATGGAGCACATGAGGTGGTCCTGAGCATGGACCAGCAACACATCCACCGACAGATGCTCGCCCGCTGCCTCAGTCGAAAGCAGCTGCGTTTGGATGTGGTGAGCCTTGATTCCCGCATCCTTTGACTGCTTCATGAGTTTGGCGGCGGCGTCAAAATCCCCCGCTTTTGCCTTTTCAAGGGCTTCGAAGGCAAGGCTGCGTGCCTCTCCCGCCGCAGCGACCAGCTGAAACGAAACCATCTCGGTTCCCTGATCGTCCATAACGGTCTCCTCTCCCGTGATGTTTGGTTTGTACTTGAATATTCGAAACGCCTATCTCCCGCCCGCAATCCTCGAGGTTTATTGCAGGTAGACAGACAGGGTTATCGACAAAAGAAGTCTTAAGCCGTATGCGCTTGCACAAGCGCCATCAGCTCATGCCAGGACCGGCGCTCGCGTAGGCGCTCGACCCCCTGGCGGTCCATAAAGATCTCGGCGAGCAGTGAGCTCAAGATCCGCGCCTCATCGCCGCCCGACCGGGCAAACGACACCATAAAGACGATATCGACCTCATGGCCGTATTCGTCCCAAAGAATGGGATGTTCGAGCAGGCCCACGGTAACAAAGGCCTCGGCGCTCAAGGGATGCATCCCATGGGGCATGGCTACCCCATTGCCAAACGAGGTGGCACTCGCGCTCTCGCGCTCGGCGACCTCTTGGGCAAACTGGGCATCGACACGGCCGCTCTCGACGGCGCGCTCGGAGAGATATCGGAGAACGGCCTGCTTCGACGACGCCTCAACGCGGTTGAAGAACAGGGCACGGCTAAAGAAAGAGCTTACGGAGTCCGATTGCGCAGTGTCGTCGCTCAGCACCTTGCGGATAGCGTTGACATCGCTCGTCTCCAAGAAGAAATCGGCCTCGCGGACGGGCACGGGCAACTTGACGTTGAGCGGCACCGTTGTGAACACGTAGTCGATGTGCGAAAAATCGAACGTTCCCACGCGGGCGACATCGCATGTCTCAATCGAATCGATATACATGCCAAACTGCTTGCGGTACTGGTGCTCGAGCATACGGGCGCTTCCCGCTCCCGAGGCGCACACGATCAGGATGCGCTTGCGACGCGGCTGGTCGGCTTGCTGCTCGAGGGCCAGGGCAAATGCCATGGCGATGTAGCCGAGCTCTTCATCAGAGGGCTGGCTGCCAAAATGACGCTCGAGTACCTGCGAGGTGCCAGCTGCCATCGAATAGGCCAACGGAAACCTCGTCTTGATATCGGGCAGCATGGGGTTATCCATATGCATGTGATATTCAAGGCGATAGCCCAGAGGGCCGATATGCCGAGCAAGGTTCATGCGAAGTTCAAGATCGCCGCTAAAGTCAAACCTAAACTCATCGTTGACCGCACGTACCATCTCGGAAGCAATCTCCCACATCTCGTCCGAGATAACGGCAGAGCCCTTCTCGGGCACGCCCGTGCCCCTGCCGAGCAAATGGATTGCGATAAAGGCAACCTCTTCTCGGGGCATGCTCACGCCCAGGGCATCCTTGATGTTTGCGGCAATCTGGAAAGCCGCGGCGTATTCGCGCGTTCCCTCCAGTTTTTGAACGTCCGATTCTGCAGCTGGGACATAGCAGCCCTGCTCGATGCGGCCAAGAGCAATGTAAAGATGCATGATGAGATTGCGGGATGCCAGCGAGCTCACCGTGACGGGCGAGGCCGTCAGGGCATCGTCCACACATGCGGCGATGGCCCGCAGGCGCTCGGCGAGCTTTGCATCGTCGGTGTCGGGCAACACGGGCCTCACCAGCGAGGCCAGGCACAGGCGCCGTTGCGACTCCCCGCCCGCAACGCGGATTCCGTAGCGTGGGCGCTTTTCGAGCGTTAAGTCAAATTGGGCGAGTTTCTGCTCTACCAGACGCATGTCATTGGACAGAGTTCGCGCCGAAACGTAGAGTAAATCCGCATACTCCTCAATCGTCACCCGCTGGGACCGCATGAGGAGGTCGTTAAGAAGGAAGGACACACGGCCGTCGCGCGTATCAGGAATGCCCGGATGGGCCTGAGCCGCACCGTCTAGCAAGCGAGCAAGCTCATCTGCACGTGCAACATCGATACGATACTGCCCCTTGCTGCCAACGATGCGTGCAACCCCTGCAAGGTTGTCGTTTGCGCGATGGATATAGTTTCTCACGGCGCGCTCGCTTACCTCGAGACGCTTGGCAAGTACCGCGACAGCGACAGGCTGAGCGTCCTCGATCATATTTACAAGCTGCTTGACGCGAGCATCCATGTCCTCCTCCTTTCCCTGCGTCTAGTCTAACGCGGTAAAGAATGACACTCCACGTCGCGCTCGTTCCGCCAACTCGGAACAGGTTGCGGGGAGTCCAGCCGAACTTATAGGGAGCACGGAGAAAGGACCCGAAAGCCATGTGCCGGTGTGAGATGCGCTTTCCGCAGTCATTGGGGACAGACTTAAATTAGTAGTCATTGAGGACGTTCTTGTTTGACTAGTCGTTTAAGAACGTCCCCAATGACTACTCACCCATCGGGGACTAGGTGAATAGCAAAAGCCCCGCAGTCGGAGCGGACTGCGGGGCTCATGAAGAGAGGCTAGTTTGTGGGCGTCTTGCCTGGCGCCCACGAGAGAGGCAACAGAGTAGAGACTACTCGTGGATGCGGGTGCCGGAGAGGCCGGCCATGGTCTCGGCAGCCTTGTCCAGAGCGCCGATGATGCAGGTGCGGCCCTTGCGGGAACGAGCGAACTTGATGGCAGCGCGGACCTTGGGCTCCATGGAACCCTTGCCGAACTGGCCCTCGTCGGCCAGGCGCTCGGCCTCGTCGGCGGTGAGGTCCTCGAGCTCCTCCTGGTTGGGCTTGCCAAAGTTGATGGCGACATGCTCAACGGCGGTCAGCAGGAACAGAACGTCGGCGTCGCAGTCCTCGGCCAGCAGCTCGCCGCCCAGGTCTTTGTCGATGACGGCGGGGACGCCCTTGTAGCAGCCCTTGTTCTCATAGTCGCGGACGACGGGAATGCCGCCGCCACCGCAGGCGATGACGATGAACTCGTTGTCGAGCAGATTGAGGATGGAGTCGGCCTCGACGATCTTCTTGGGATCGGGGGAAGCGACGACGCGACGCCAGCCGCGACCGGAATCCTCGACGAAGACCTTGGAGGGATCCTCGGCCATGAACTCCTTGGCCTGCTCCTCGGTGTAGAAGGGGCCGATCGGCTTGGTCGGGTTCTTGAACGCGGGATCGTCCGGGTCGCACTCGATCTGGGTGACGACGGTGGCGGCGTGCCAACGCTTATAGCGCTTGTGCATCTCGCGGCCAATGCCCTGCTGCAGGTGATAACCAATGTAGCCCTGGGACATGGCGCCGCACTCGGGCAGCGGCATCTCGGGGGTGCCGATGGCGTCGTGGGCAGCGGCGAAGGCGTTCTGGATCATGCCAACCTGCGGGCCGTTGCCGTGGGTGATGATGATCTCGTTGCCCTGCTCGATCAGGCCGAGGAGAGCGTGAGCGGTGTTACTCACGGCCTCGATCTGCTCAACGGGGTTGTTGCCGAGGGCGTTGCCGCCAAGGGCGACGACGATACGATCGGGCTTGCCAAGAGGCTTAGACATTGCTGGAATCCTTTCTGTAAAAGGCCTACAACCCATTAATAACCCGCGCCCGTGCGATACGCGAGTTTATTAAGGTTTATATTCTCTTTATCGCTCATTTTATTCATTTTGAAAATAGTTGAACGGTGAACGGTCGCTTTTGCCCGCTCAGCGTAAAGAAACCCAGCTCAAGCATATCTACGTCATTTACGTGCAACTTTATTTTAATAGAGCAGGGATTAGACCAGATTATGCAAACTATATCTTTGCTAAACATAAAATAGGCAGCGCAAAATCTTACTCGCACTATACGAGATTCTATGCACTTATTGGACGAGTATGCAGCCCTGCAATAACATGGCGTTTTTCATCCAACTTAAGGAATAGACGAGTGCCTTTGCCGCGCGTCGGCCGGCAGCCGGCGAGCCGTCTCGTCGATCGCCGCTTCCAGAAAATCAAAAACTGATATTGCGCGCGCAATTGCGGCATGGTACTTTAGCGAAGAACAGCGCGGGCTGGGGCGACAGAGATCTGTCGTGAAGTTTGGGTTCGGCGACCCCGCCGCTGTCTTCTCCTTATCCGCCAGCGAGCCCCTTGAGCGACGGATTGAGGAGGTCCTTACTATGACAAAAATGCTCAAGATCACGCTGAATGGCGAGACGTTTCTCGCCGACATGCTCTGGGACAAGGCTCCCGAGGCATGCAAGCTGTTCGAATCGTCCTGTCCGGTCGAGTCACGTATCTTTTCGGCCAAGATCTGCGATGCCGAGGTAACCTATCCCGTATCGGGCCCCATCGCCAATTACGAGCACATCGAGAACCCCGTCTTTCACGAGCCGGCGGGCGCCGTGAGCTGGTATGGCGGATGGTCGTCAATCTGCATCTTCTTTGACGTGTGCGAGCCCTTTGGCACCTGCAACATGTTCGCCCGCATCTGCGAAGCCGACCGCGAGCGCTTTGCCGTTGCTTGCCGCAATGTTTGGGACAACCAGGGCATGCACATCAAAAACGAAATCGTCGAGATCGAAGCGGAGGCCTAAAGATGATGGATATCAACACCCTGCTCGCACTCGACCTTGCCGAGTACACCACTGCACTTGAGGCCCTCGCCGACCAGATGATGCTTGAGGAACCACGCGATATCGACTACATGCGCCGCCGCAAGCTCGACACAGGCCGCGAATTCGCCGTCTGGAACTTCACCGTCGGCTACTGCATGAACGCGGCCGACGCCCTCTCCCTCCTGCGAGCCCAGGCCAACGAAAACGCCAACGACGGCACCGCCGACCTCGCAACGATCAACAACAGCGCCGCGCGCCTGTGCGACTGGTTCTCGGGCGCCTTCGACGTCACCGGCAAAATGGATGACACCACGGCAATCCTCGCCCACAGCCGCGACCTCTACGCCCAGGTAGAGACTCACGAACAGTTTGCAGCCCTCACCCGCGCCACCGAGCGCTATCTGGTCCAGCTCCAATTTTGGGTCGACCGCCAGATTCCCTGGCCGGCCATTAGCGACCTCGTCCACGGCTACCGCCTACGCACGGAGTCCGGCGAGACAAGGTAACCAAGCAAGCAGCACCGACAACACCCCACCATCGGGATCCAAAGTAAGAATCAGAGGGCTGGAGACGCACCCAACAGCGTCCCCAGCCCCTTCGCAAAGTAGAGCACTGTTTCAGTGGCTTTGAGGCCTATTCGAACCTTTGCCATCTCCCAATTTTTGTATATTTACGACAATATTATCTGCCAATTTTTGTATGATTTTAGGCGATTCTATCTGTCAATTTTTGTCATTTGGGGGTTTAATGCTACGCCGTAAGGTCACTGATAGGCTTTTGAGCTGGAAGAATAACTCCAATAAGGCATTACTCGTTACTGGTGCGCGTCAGATTGGCAAGAGCTATGCGATTCGCGCGTTTGGAAAAAGCAGCTACGCTTCGTATTTTGAGGTCAATTTACTACTCGATGTCGAAGCAAGGAATGCACTTGTTGGCGCAAAGAACTCCGTTGACTTTATCAACCGCGTAGCCCTTCTTGCGGATGCGCCGCTTGTTGAGGGCGATACGCTTGTCTTTGTCGATGAGATTCAGGAGTATCCGCAGATCGTTACACTCATGAAGGCGTTGGTCGAGGATGGGCGCTTTAGCTATGTCTTCTCGGGGTCTATGCTTGGGACTGAGTTTAAGGGGATCTCTTCTTTTCCGGTGGGGTATGTAGAGCACATTGTTATGCGCCCGATGGATTTTGAAGAGTTTTGTTGGGCAAACAGCGTTAGCGAGAATGTGCTTGCAGGCATTCGCAGCTGCCTTGTCGAGAAACATCCTGTCGAAAACTATATTCATGAGGCGATGCTCAAGAACTATAGAGCTTATATCGTTTGCGGCGGCATGCCGGAGGTCGTTCAGAATTATATTGATTCGGGTTATTCGCTCGTGAGCACACGTGAGCTTCAAACTCAGCTGGTCGATCAGTACAAAAGCGATATCTCAAAATATGCATCGACTCGAGCGTTTAACGTTCGGTCGATTTTTGAGCAAATTCCCGTTCAGCTTGAGGCGGAGTCTCATCGCTTTGTTGTTTCGTCTCTGGGTGAGGGAGCTCGCCTTAAAAAATATGAGCAGGATTTCCTGTGGCTTGTTAACGCAGGTGTTGGATTGATGGTCGCCAGGGTGACGGAGCCACGGAGTCCTCTCAAGAGGACGGAGAAAACGACAGCCTTCAAACTATACGAGTCTGATACAGGCATGCTCGCATCGCGATACCCCGGCAGCACTGCACGCGCTGTCTATCTTGATATGAAAACTCCCAACCTTGGTGGTCTCTATGAGAACGTGGTCGCGCAGGAACTCGTTGCCCTCGGGGCGGATGCATGGTACTACCAAACGCGTGAGGTCGGTGAAATTGACTTTGTAATCGAAGGCGCCCACGGGCATGTTGTCCCAATCGAGGTCAAATCGGGCAAGAAAGTTCGAGCGCACGCGGCCCTCGATCGTCTGATGAGTGTGGGCGAGTACAAAATTCCCGAAGCCGTTGTACTAAGCCACGAGAATCTCAGCAAAGAGGGCAAGGTTCTGTACGTTCCAATCTACATGACGTTTTGTCTCGATGAGTTTATGGAAAAGGATGACCCCAATAACGATTTCTCGTTCGCACCCATATCTCTCTAGCCATTTGAATCCGCAATCCAGCCCCGTCCACACATCAATGCATTTCCCAAGGTGCTGCGCGTTTCGCGCCAAAGGCGCGAAAAAGCAAAGGGATAAGGCGTTGCAACAGCCACGCCCCCCCCATCCATCCCCAAAGTAACGCGCCTTTCGCGGTAAAGCCGCGAAACAGCGAAGGGGACGGAATACCCGACCAACTACGTCCTTCATCCGCCCACACAATCCGAGGACGTAGTCGCAGCAGGATCTGAGGGCTGACCTTCGCGGACACTCCGCAGGACGAAAGAACCCCCGCCGCACGTAGTGCGCAGCGGGGGTTCTTTCATGTCCGAGGACGTCCGCGAAGGTCAGCCCTCAGATCCTGCTGCGAGAGACCTAGGCCTCGTTGTACACCGTCTTGAGCTTCAGCAGGTGAGCGTAGCGGTCCATAGCGGCCTGCTCGTTCTCCTTGAAGAGCTCCTCGGCGCGCTCGGGGAAGGAACGCGTCAGCGAAGCGTAACGGGCCTCGTTCATCAGGAACTCCTGATAACCGCCCGCGGGCTCCTTGGAATCGAGCGAGAACTTCTTGCCGGCAGCAGCCTCGGGGTTGAAGCGGAAGAGGTTCCAGTAACCGCACTCGACAGCCTTCTTCATCTCGGCCTGGCAGTTCTGCATGCCGCCCTTCTTGATGGAGTGCATCTCGCAGGGGCTGTAGCCGATGATGAGGGACGGGCCGTCGTAGGCCTCGGCCTCGTGGATGGCCTTGAGGGTCTGAGCCGGGTTGGCACCCATGGCGACCTGCGCCACGTAGACGTAGCCGTAGCTCATGGCAATCTCGGCCAGGGACTTCTTCTTGGTCACCTTACCGGCAGCGGCGAACTGAGCGACCTGGCCCAGGTTCGAGGCCTTGGAGGCCTGACCACCGGTGTTGGAGTAAACCTCGGTGTCGAAGACGAAGACGTTGACGTTGTGGCCGGAAGCCAGGACGTGGTCCAGGCCACCGAAGCCGATGTCGTAGGCCCAGCCGTCGCCACCGAAGATCCAGAAGGACTTCTTGGTGAGGTAAGCCTTGTCGGCGAGGATCGCCTTGGAAGCGTCGCAACCGCACTTCTCGAGCTCGGCAACGTAGGCAGCGGCAGCGGTCTTGGAGGCCTCGGCGTCGTTGACGGAGTCGATCCAAGCCTGGCCGGCGGCCTTGAGCTCATCGGACGGACCATCGGCAGCGATGATGTCCTGGGTAGCGGCGATCAGCTTGTGCTGAACGGCCTCATAGCCAACGGCCATGCCCAGACCGTGCTCGGCATTGTCCTCGAACAGGGAGTTATTCCACGCCGGGCCGTGACCGTCCTTGTCCTTGCAGTAAGGAGCGGTGGCAGCGGGGTTGCCCCAAATGGAGGAGCAGCCGGTGGCGTTGGAGATGAACATGCGGTCGCCGGCAACCTGAGTCACCAGACGTGCATAGGCGGTCTCGGCGCAGCCGGCGCAGGAGCCGGAGAACTCCAGGTAGGGCTGCTTAAACTGGCTGCCCTTGACGTTGGCCGCGATAAGCTCCTTCTTCTCGGAGACGTTCTCGACCATGTAGTCCCAAACAGGCTGCTGGTCCATCTCCTGCTCGGTGGGAACCATCTCGAGAGCACCCTTGGGGCAGACCTTGACGCAGTTGGTGCAGCCCATGCAGTCGAGCGGGGACACGGCCATGGTGAACTTCATGCCCTTGGCCTTGGGGCCCATGGCGTCGAGCGTGCGGGTAGCCTCGGGCGCGGCGGCAGCCTCGTCCTCGGTCATCGCGAACGGACGGATGGTGGCATGCGGGCACACATAGGCGCACTGGTTGCACTGGATGCACTTGGTCTCGTCCCAGTGAGGAACAACCACGGCGACGCCGCGCTTCTCGTATGCGGAGGCGCCCAGCTCAAACTGGCCGTCGGCGCAACCGACGAAGGCGGAAACGGGCAGGCTGTCGCCATCCATGCGATCGATGGGCTCGAGCAGGTTCTTGACCTGCTGGGCGATGGCGGACTTGGTCTCCTCGGAGAGCTCGACGGGAGCGGCATCCTCGGCGGTTGCCCAGTCGGCCGGAACCTCGAACTTACGGAAGGCGGTAGCACCGGCATCGATGGCCTTATGGTTGGCGTCGACGATGGCCTGGCCCTTCTTCATGTAGGACTTGGTAGCCGCGTCCTTCATGTACTGCAGGGCGTCCTCGGCGGGCAGGACCTTAGCCAGCGCGAAGAAAGCGGACTGGAGCACCGTGTTGGTGCGCTTGCCCATGCCGACCTTGGCGGCCAGGTCGATAGCGTCGATCAGGTAGACGTTGACGTTGTTGTTCGCGATGTAGCGCTTGGCCACGGCGGGCATGTGCTCGGCGAACTCCTCGTCGCTCCACTGGCAGTTGACCAGGAAGGTGCCGCCCGGCTTGACGTCGCGGACCATCTTGAAGCCCTTGACGATGTAGCTGGGGTTGTGGCAGGCGACAAAGTCGGCCTTGGTCACGTAGTACGGCGAGCGGATCGGGGAATCACCAAAGCGCAGGTGCGAGACGGTGACGCCGCCGGTCTTCTTGGAGTCGTACTGGAAGTAGGCCTGGACGTACTTGTCGGTGTGGTCGCCGATGATCTTGATCGAGTTCTTGTTGGCGCCGACGGTACCGTCGCCACCCAGACCCCAGAACTTGCACTCAATGGTGCCGGGGGCTGCGGTGTTGGGTGCATCCTCGGCCTCGGGCAGGCTCAGGTTGGTCACGTCATCGACGATGCCGATGGTGAACTCGCGCTTGGGCTCGTCCTTCTTAAGCTCCTCGAAGACAGCGAACGCGGACGCGGGAGGCGTGTCCTTGCTGCCCAGGCCGTAACGGCCGCCGACGACCTTGATGCCCGTCTTGCCGGCCTCATAGAGAGCGGAAACGACGTCCTGGTAGAGCGGCTCGCCGATGGAACCCGGCTCCTTGGTGCGGTCCATGACGGCAATCTTCTGGACGGTCTCGGGGAGAACGTCGACAAAATGCTTGATGGAGAACGGACGGAACAGGCGAACCTTGACCAGGCCGACCTTCTCGCCGTGAGCGTTGAGGTAGTCGATGACTTCCTCGAGCACGTCGCAGAAGGAGCCCATGCACACGACGACGCGATCAGCATCGGGAGCGCCGTAGTAGTTGAACAGGCCGTAATCGGTGCCGAGCTTCTCGTTGATCTTCTTCATGTAGCCCTCGACGACGGCGGGAAGCTCGTCGTAGACCTTGTTGCAGGCCTCGCGGTTCTGGAAGAAGATGTCGCCGTTCTCGTGGCTACCGCGGGTATGCGGATGCTCAGGGTTGAGCGCGTGATCGCGGAAAGCCTGGACAGCGTCCATGTCGCACATCTCGGCCAGATCCTTGTAGTCCCACATGGCGACCTTCTGGATCTCGTGGCTGGTGCGGAAGCCGTCGAAGAAGTTAAGGAACGGGGTCTTACCCTCGATGGCGGCAAGGTGAGCCACCGGCGAGAGGTCCATGACCTCCTGGACGTTGCCCTCGGCGAGCATGGCGAAACCGGTCTGGCGGCAGGCCATGACGTCGGAGTGATCACCGAAGATGTTCAGGGCGTGCGAAGCGACGCAACGCGCGGAGACGTGAAAGACGCCCGGGAGCTGCTCGCCCGCGATCTTGTACATGTTCGGGATCATCAGGAGCAGGCCCTGAGAAGCCGTGTAGGTGGTGGTCAGAGCACCGGCGCCCAGCGAACCGTGAACGGTACCGGCTGCACCTGCCTCGGACTCCATCTCGACGACCTTGACCGGGGTGCCGAAGATGTTCTTGCGACCCTGGGCCGCCCACTGGTCGACATGGTCGGCCATCGGGCTGGACGGCGTAATGGGATAAATTCCCGCTACCTCGGTGTACGCATACGAAACATATGCGGCCGCCTCGTTGCCGTCCATAGACTTAAACTTACGCGCCATATACCCCTCTCCTCTCATATAGGTATACAGGCCCCGGCGATCGCCGGGATGTTGGCGTGATGGGATTTTCGCTGTTGCTTCCAATCATCTGGCAGGCGAACTCAGCAGCAGGTACATGGCGTGGAGAGAAGGCATGCCGAGGCGAGGAGGGCTGCACGCGCTCCACAGGCCCAGCTACCCGTCTTGCACATGACCGAGCGCCGCAAAGGCCGCATGCCGGATGCTCCCGGGCACGCCCCGGCGATGGGAAGCGCCCGCAACGGAAATCCGCATGCGGGTTTATTGTACCCCGCCGTCAAGTGTAATTTCGGCAAATATAGGCGTGCGGTAAAGGTTTACCTTGGGTGACTGCCAAGGGCCAAAATGGCCTCTCCATCCCCAGGCGACCGGCTCTGGCGCGCCGAGGAGTGTCCCAAACTGCCGGCAGAGACGATATGAGCAGGACATAAAAACATTGAGAGCCCCTGCTGCATGAAAGAC
>NZ_JBCOIL010000011.1:0-28639 GCF_040926265.1 Collinsella aerofaciens
CAGGCAGGCCTTCGAGGCCGAGCGCAAAATGGATTCTAAAAAACACCTTGCCAAATAGGAGCGTCAGGACGCAAGAAGCCCTCGCCGCACGAAGTGCGCAGCGAGGGCTTCTTGCATGTCCGAGGACGTGCCTAAAAGTAAACTAATGGCGGGCCCGGACGACTACAGGGCTATCGATTACCCCGTGTTCTGCAATCCTGCCGAGACGCCGGTCACAGTCGAAAGAATCAGGCTCATGTACTCGGCCTTCTTCTCCTCGGCCATCTCGTCCTGATTCATGCGCACCTCGCGAAGGGCGCGGACCTGGGCGATGGACAGAGCGTCGACGTAGGGGTTACGCACGCGAACGGCGCAGCCGAGCACGCGACGACGCTGCAGCGGCCACTCATCACCGACGATGGCAAGGACCCACTTACGGGTGAGCTGCATCTCGGTAAAGACCTTCTCGGACAGATCCTCGCGGTCGCCCAGGTGCAGATACATCTTGGCAATGCGCTGGTCGGTCTTGGCGATCGACATCTCGATGTTGTCGATAAAGGTGCGGAAGAACGGCCACTCCTGGTAGGCAGCCTTAAGCTGGTCCAGATCGCCAAACTGCTCGCAGGCGGTACCCAGGCCGTACCAAGCGGCCAGATTGATGCGCGCCTGGCTCCAGCTGAAGATCCACGGAATGGTACGCAGGTCGTCGAGGGACTTGGCGCCCAAGCCGCGCTTGGCGGGACGCGAGCCAATCGGCAGCAAGCCGACCTCGGTCAGCGGCGTCACGGTCGAGAACCACGGTGTAAAGTCCTCGGTGTTCAGCAGGTCCAGATAGCGCTCGTGGCTTGCGGCGTTGAGCTTCTCGGCCATATCCCAGAACTTCTGCGTGGTCTCGGTGTTGGTCTTCTCGACACTCGGGGCCGACTGCAAAAGCGTTGCGGCAGCAACGGACTCAACATGGCGCTGAGCCAGCGTGCGGTTACCGTAACGGGCAAAGATGACCTCGCCCTGCTCGGTAAGCTTAAAGAAGCAGTTGACCGAACCCTTGGGCTGCGCCAGCACGGCCTTGTTGGCCGGGCCGCCGCCACGGCCCACGGCACCGCCGCGACCGTGCATGAGCACCAGGTCGATATCGTTCTTCTCTGCCCACTTGGCGATGCGCTCCTGCGCGGAGTGCAGCGCGAGCATGGCCGTGGTAGGACCGGCATCCTTGGAAGAGTCGGAATAGCCCAGCATGACCTCCATGCGGCGGTTGGTCTGGGCAAGGCGCTTTTGCACCACGGGCAGCGTAAGCATCTGATCGAGCACGTCGACGCAGCCCTCGAGGTCCTCGAGCTGCTCGAACAACGGGATCACGTCGAGCTCGGGGACATCCTCCTCGTGTGCAAAGGACAGGTGCGCCAGCTCAAAGACGTCGGCCACATGCTGAGCGCTCTTGGTAAACGAGATGATGTAGCGGTGCGCCATCTTCTTGCCGTAGCGCTTTTGGATGGAGCCGATAGCGCGGAAGGTATCGATGACCTCGCGCGTCATGGGCTGCAGGTCGCCATGGATACCGTTCTCGTGGATATCCTTAAGGGCGCGGGCATGCACCACGGAGTGCTGACGGAACTCCATCTCGACCATATGGAAGCCGAAGGACTCGACCTGCCAGATGATGGTCTGGACCGGGCCGTAGGCAGCACGGACGGCACCGCAGGCGGCCAGCGAGCGCTGGACGACGCGCAGGTCCTCCAGGAACTCATCGGCGCTGTGGTACATGGTGTCGGTGATACGACGGACGGTGGCGTTCAGGCGGTCGGCCATGACGAGCATGACGGCGCGATGCGGCTCGTGCTCGGAGATCAGCTCGGCGCGGGCCGTGTAACGAGGGCTCATCTCGACCTGATGGTTCCACAGGTTGATGAGCTCGGCAGACGGCTTGCTGTAGGTAGCCTCGAGCGTGAGGTTGCGGCCGATGTGGCGGCACTTGTCCTCGAGCTTGAGCACCATGTGCGTAAAGTACTTGGCGGCGACCTCACGGCTCACCTTGGCGGTGACGTTGGGGTTACCGTCGCGGTCGGAACCGATCCAGCTGCCGGGATGGAAGAACGCCGGGCACAGCGGCGGCACAGTACCGGCCTTGTCGCCCAGCACCCAATCGTCAAAACGACGATAGATAACGGGGATAACGTCGAACAGCGTGTTATCGAAGATGTCGATGATGGTATCGGCTTCCTCGACCGGCGTGGGCTTCTTGAGCGCGATGGGACTCGTACGCACCAGGGCGTCGATCTCCTGCAGCATATGGCGCTCGTTCTCCACCAGGTCGGAGCCGCCCAGACGCGGACGCTCCTCCAGCAGGTTGGAGATACGGCGGATCTTGCCCTCGACGGCCTTACGACGGGCCTCGGTGGGATGTGCGGTAAAGACAGGGTGGAACTCGAGCTTGTCGAGCAGCTCGTTGGCACCCTCGACACCCAGCTCATTCACCAGCTGGTGATAGGCAACGGTAAGCTCGTTGGCAGGATCGACCTCGGTGTCGGTCGACGCACCGGCCTCGCGCTCGCGCAGCTGCGCCACACGGTAGTTCTCCTCCGACAGGTTTGCCAGATGGAAAAAGCTCGTAAAGGCGCGAACGATGACCTGCTGCTTATCGAGCGGCAGGCTGTCGATCAAATCGACGACCTCACGAAATGCCACGGCAGTGGGCTCGTCGGCGGTGGGCACGCCCTGCTCGTCGACGGCTTCGTCGGCAGCGCAGGTACCGGGGTTGCCGGCATTGACCACAATCTCGGCTGTCAAAATCTTGTCGAACAGGTCCGCGATCTCGGGATCATACTCGCTAAGCACACGGCGCTCCAGGCGCAAGAACAGCGCCAGATTGTCGCGCAGCTCCTCGGGGATCTCGATCTCGGCGAGACGCTCCCTGGACTCGGCATTCGAGCCGATTCGGTTAACGAGGCGGTTGACCACGGCAGCGACGCGCGCCGCGGCTTCGGGTACAGACTGGTTGCTTAGGTTCTCAGCCACGTTTCCTCCCATTCCTCCTTCTATGCACGTAACATGCGGTATTCATTATAGGCGCTTGAGAAATACTTTCGACACTGATTGCGCTTTACCACACAAAAGTATTTTCTGCATTGCAAAGGTTTTTGCCCTAAATGGTCGTATTTCTCGGTGGGCGGCATACGTAAACGGGGGCATTCCGCATAAAAGCGAAACACCCCCGTAACAATCGCTCTCCATGAGCAGGGCACGTTAGCAGGCCCGAAGCTCAAAAAGATGCGCTACAGGCGCTCGCGAACCGCCTCGACGACGTTGTCCAGATCGGCGAGCACCTCGTCATGGCTCTGCATGTCGCGCACTTTGACCTTGCCGGCGGCAAGCTCGTCGCCACCCAGGACCAAGATGAGCTTGGCGCCTACCTTATCGGCTTGCTTAAACTGGGCCTTGAGCGAACGACCCTGATAGTCGGCCTCGGTCACGATACCTGCGGCGCGAAGCTCCTGCGTAATGGCAAAGACGTTCTGACGCAGCTCCTTGCCGGCGTTGGCGACATAGACGCACGGGGCCTCATCGGCACCCAAATCGCTGCCAAAGGCCTGCAGGGCCAGCAGGGCGCGCTCAAAACCGACAGCAAAGCCGACGCCCGCCGTGGGCTTGCCACCCTCGAGCTCGACCAGGCCATCGTAGCGGCCGCCGCCGCCGATGGAGCCGACGCCGGCGCCAGGGGCCTCGACCTCAAAGACAGTACGGGTGTAGTAGTCCAGGCCGCGCACCAAGGTGGGATCCTCGACATACTCGATACCGGCGGCATCCAGATAGCGCTTGACCTGCTCGTAGTGCTCGCGGCACTCATCGCACAGGTTGTCACCCATCAGCGGAGCCTCGGCCATGATCTCGCGGCAGTGGTCGTTCTTGCAGTCGAAGGCACGCAGCGGGTTGAGCTCGGCGCGCTCGCGGCACTCGTCACACATCTCGTCTGCGTGATCGA
This sequence comes from Collinsella aerofaciens, assembly GCF_040926265.1. Taxonomy (GTDB): domain Bacteria; phylum Actinomycetota; class Coriobacteriia; order Coriobacteriales; family Coriobacteriaceae; genus Collinsella; species Collinsella aerofaciens_BB. Next base: position 3,956 of record NZ_JBCOIL010000011.1, read on the forward strand.
GGATGAACTGCTTGACCTGCTCGCGGTAAGCCGGACGGCACTGGGCGTCACCCATCGAGTTGATGAGCAGACGAAGCTTGGAAAGATCGAAGCCCAGGCGCTTGTAGAACTCCATGAGCATGATGATGCACTCGGCGTCTGCCGCCGGATCGGGAGCGCCGAGCCACTCGATGCCCACCTGGTGGAACTGGCGCAGGCGGCCCTTCTGGGGACGCTCGCCGCGGAACATGGCCTCGGCGTAGTAAGCCTTAAACGGCGTGGAGCCCTGGGGCACCAGATTGTTCTCGACGACGGCGCGCACCACGCCGGCCGTGCCCTCGGGGCGAAGTGCCAGGCGCTGCTTGGGCTTGAGTTTGGTGTCGGTGCCCTCGGTAAAGACGCGCTCCAGGTTGGCACCGCTGAACACGCGGAACATTTCCTTGCGCACGACGTCGGTCGACTGGCCGATACCGTGGACAAACACGTCAACCTGCTCGATCGCGGGCGTCTCGATGGGTTTAAAACCAAACGGCTCGAACACGCCGGCCGCAATCTGCTGCATCTTTTGCCAGGCGCGCATCTCGGCGCCGATAAGGTCGCGGGTTCCCTCCGCCTTCTGTGCCTGCATGGGCAAACACCTTTCTTTTGTATCGCGTCATAGGTAGTGGACATTATACGGCACAAAGCAGCAACGCGGCGGCGCGCCTGACCGAACGAGGGTATGGGGACTCGTTCGGCCAGACGCGCCGCCGCGGACGAAGCGGACAAGCGGCGATGCGCTTTGGCCTACCTACTCCCCCGCCACGCTCGCGCGCAGCTTGGCGGCGATGGGCTCGGATGCCAGCAGGAACACGAGCATGACCACGGAGCACGCCAGGCACACGATCCAGGTGCTCGCAAAGGAGCCCGAGACGGCAAAGAGCACATAGACCTGCCAAAGCTCACCCACAAAGCTCATGCCCGCGAGCACCGTCGAGGTGGCGATAACGGTAAGCGAGCCCAATACGCGGCCACTCACCTTATCGGCAACATGACCGATAACGAGCGAACCCACGACACTCACCACGGTGGAGATGGCATTGGAGACGTTGTACTGCGCAAGGGAAATACCCAGGTTGCTGACGATCAGCGGCTGGAACAGGCTCATGCAGTTGACGAAAATCGTGTAACACGTGGCCATGATCACGAAGCCGGAGGCCACCACGAGCCAGCCGGGGAAGAACTTACGCTGCTGGGGCATACTGCTCCTTTTAAAAAACGAATAGCCTGCGCCGGGCGCCGGTAGTGCCCAAGATTGCCTTGAAAGACAAGGGCATAGGCCTTACGGCCATGCCCGCAGGCTTGAAAGGCAAGGTTGGGTGCTACCGGTGGTCGGCGATATAGCCCAAAGCGACGGCGGTATAAGCCGCAGCACCGAGCGGCAGCTCGGCATCGTTAAAACGTGCCTTGGGATGGTGCTGGGCAAAGTGTTCGTCCGTGTCGGTTACGGCCGCGCCCACGGTAAAGTACGCACTCGGAATCTCGCTCGAGATAAGCGCGAAGTCCTCACTCGCCATGGCATGGAAAAGCGGCAAGAAAGCCGACTTGGGCAGCACTGCGCCCACGTAGCCAAGCGACGCCTGAGTCATATCGCTGTCGAGTACAAGCGGCGGAACATCCGAAAGTGTCTCGATGGTCGCCGGCGTACGATAGGTCGTGGCAACGCCGTTAACGACCTCCGCGATGCGGGTCTTTAGGTGAGCCATGAGCTCAACATCAAAGCCGCGCAGCGTTCCCTCGAGCACGCAGGTGTCGGGAATGACGTTGGCCGCTTGGCCACCGGCAAACTTACCCACGGTCAGTGCGACCTCCTTGGCCGCCGGCACTTCGCGAGCAATGAGCTCCTGAAGCGCCAGGTGCACATGGACGCCGGCCGTGATGGGGTCGATGCAGATCTCGGGGCTCGAGCCATGTCCGCCCTTGCCCTGCAGCGTGATGCGGAAACCGTACACGCCCGAAAGCGCCGGGCTCCCATAGAGCACCAGGCCGAGCGGCGATTGGCTGTTAACATGCATGGCAAAAGCCGCCTGAGGACGCGGGTTCTCGAGCAAGCCGTCGGCGATGGCAGCGCGTGCCCCCTCAAAGGTCTCCTCGCCCGGCTGGAACAGCAGTTTGACGGTAGCGTTGGCGTCGACAAGCTCGGCCTCGCGGGCCTTGAGCAAGCGCGCCGCACCAAGCAGCGCCGTCGCGTGCATATCGTGACCGCAAGCATGCATGCAGCCGTTCGTAGAGGCGAAAGGCTCGCCCGACTCTTCGGCAACGGGCAGGGCATCCATGTCGCCACGCAGCATAATGACCGTTCCGGCCTGTTCGTCCGTGCAGACGCCATTGCCCTGGGCCGCGGTGGCACCGGCACCGACAAGGCCCACAACACAGGAACCATCGACGAGCGTGGCAAACGGGATGTCCATCTCGGCCAGGCGCGCTTGGATATACGCAGAGGTCTGCGGGAGGTCGTTACCAAGTTCGGGCGTCCGATGCAGATCGCGACGCCATGCGGCAAGCTCATCGGCAAAAGTTTGAGCCTCTTTGACCAGACTGTCGCCAATGGCGGCTTGCGCCGCCGCGGTGGCCTTGGGCGCTGATTGCGGTTGAAGATCGGACAGTGCTGGTGCCATAGATGCCCTCCAGTAACGTTTTTGCAGCAAGCACTTTGATAGCGTAAAGTGCAAGGTACTACTTTAAGGGCGACGCATAAAAAATGCCGCCCCGGGAGGCGGCGCAACAAATTGTTTACAATTGCGGGCGCGGCTTTCGACGCAAAAAATCGAAATGCGTCTCGCTCAAGATAATCGAAAGAAAGATGAGCGCGAAGCCGGCGAGCAGGCGCGAGGTGAGCGCCTCCCCCATCAGCAGCACCGAGAACAGCACACCCGAAGGCGACTCCATCGAAAGGAGCAGCGAGCCCGTCGAGGCCGGGACATGCGCCAGGCCGACATTTTGGATGAGCAGAGCCACACATGTGCAGCCCACCGAGAGAAACGCCATCACACTGATAAAGCTCGGCGTCCAAACGGACAGCGGCGCTTGGGTCTCGAATAGCAACGACGAGATCAGGCTCAGCACGCCGTTGCCCACAAACATCCAAAACGTGATGACGTTGATGTCCATCTTGCGGCCATACTTGGCGGTCACCGCCATCTGGATGGCAAAGAAGACCGCACCGCCCAGTGTGATGACATCGCCGACATTGAACTCGACGCTATCGAGCGCCACCAGACCAATGCCCGCCAGGCACAGCAACGCGGCGCCCAAGTTGTAACGGGTAAGCTTTTCGCCGCTTAGAACGTAGCTCGCAAACGGAACCAAGATGCAGTACGTGCCCGTCAAAAATGCACTCTTGCCCGCCGTGGTCTGTGCCAGGCCGATCGTCTGCAAACCGTAGGCACCCCACATGAGCGCGCCCATGCCAAGTCCAACAATCAGGTTTCGAGCGTTGAAATGGGCAACAATGCGCTCGTGGAAGATGGCAAGCATGACCAACGACGCCGGAAGAAAACGAATGTAGAGCAGCTCGAACACCGGAATGGTATCGAGCGCATCCTTCATGGTGGTGAAGGAATAGCCCCAGATGACCGCCACCGAAAGCAGCAAGACCTTCCAGAACAGCGGCGAGCGCGCACCGGCACCGCGAGAGGCACCGCCGGCACCTAGGTCTTCGCGGGCTACAGGGCTATCGGGCATATTCTCGATTTCGTTGGCAGCGTATTGGGCCATGGAACATCCTCACACTCAATCTGGGCGTGGTGTCCGCACGCGTATGGCTGCGTGCCGCCTCATGGTCAAATAAAAACGGGGCGCACCGGACCCCCGGCACGCCCCGCTACTGTAGCAACAACCAGCGTTGCATCGCAATCCAGCCCACTAAAGCGTTTTGTTCCGCCGTTCTACCGAACGGCGGACCGGCCGACGCTGCGCGAGCCGCATTCACGCCAATCTGACGTTCAATTTCAAGGGCGCGACCAGAAGGTCAGCGCCCTTTCATTTCACGTCACCTTGGCGCAAATGCGGCTCGCTCGCTGGCATTAGTGCTACATCAGCGTTAACGTTGCCGCACTAAATTAGCTTTGTCGACTCCAGCTTTTCGATGATCCAGTCGTTGGCTTTGATGACCGGGCGGCGGAAGACGACGCCCAGTGCCAGCGACGGAATCAGATAGCTCGCCAGAATACCCAGCTCAACCCAGTACTCCATATGATAGGCACCGGCCATGGCGGCGTGCATGGCGTTGATGCCGTGAGTAAACGGCAGGAACGGATAGATCGCCTGGAACACGGGGCCGGTCATCTCGATGGGGAACGTGCCGCCCGAACCGCCGACCTGCATGACCAGCAGCACGACGGCGAGCGCCTTGCCGATATCGCCAAACGACACCGTAAGCGTGTAGACGATATTGGAGAACACGAGACTCGCGACCCAGCCCGCCAGCACAAACTGCAGCGGGTTGTCGCACTGGATGCCAAAGAACAGGATGTCGCCCGCGCACACGAGCGTTGCCTGCAGCAGGGCCAGACCGCCAAAGAACAGGTAACGGCCCAGGTAGATCTCGTGCAAGCGCACGGGGATCAGCTCATTGATGAGTTCGTCGTCAACCGAGACCTTCATCATGGCCGCCAGCACGATCGAGCCGACCCAGAGCGACAGAATCGTGTAGAACGGTGCCATGGCCGAACCGTAGTTGCGGATCGGATAGACCGGCTTGCGATCGAGCGCGACGGGGCCGGAAAGCGACGCGGCCAAACCCTCGGGGTCGTTGCCGATCATTGTCTTGATCGTGGCCAGATCGTCCGACATAAGGGCACCGTCAAGCTCGTCCTTAAACGCGCTGATCTTGTCCGATGCCTCACCCAGCTGATCGGAAGCCTTGTTGACCAGCCTTGCGGCCTTAGAGAGGCCCTTTGCCAGCGAACCAGATGCGTCGGTCAAGCCGTCTACGGCGCTATTCAGGTCGTCCGAGATGCTGTTCAGCGAATCCAAAACGCCCGAGACGGTCTTCTTGAGCTCCTTGGCCTTAACCGAAAACGTGGAATCGTAGTCGGACTTGGCACCCGAGATACCAGCCTTGGCATCCGCGATTGCCTGATCGACCTCGGCACGCGACTTGTTAACTTCTGCCATGCTGTCAGAAAGGGACTTTGCGGTTGCCGTCAGGTCCTTGGCGTTATTGCGATACTCCACCGCGATCCTGCTCAGCGATGTTGCCACAGACTTGAGGCTGTCCTGAAGCTTTTCGTCAGTCACCTGATCGGCAAAGCTGCGGAGCTGGTCAGCAGTGGCGTCGATATCGTCGGCACGCGTGTTGAGCGCCGCCGCGGCATCGTTGAGTTGGGACACCGTAAGGTAGACATGTTGATTCGCGGCATCGAATGCCTTCGCAAGCTCGGCGGACACGTTGTCAAACGAGCCCGCGCTTCCGTCAATCGCGGCATTGATGGCGTCGTTGGCGTCCTTCAGCGCTTCCTTGGAATCGCTCGTACCGCTCTTGGCATGCTCCATCAGCTGCTTCGTCGACTCATCGACCGCGCCCGTCTGCTTGAGCATACCGCTCGCCGAAGTCAGAGAATCGGACGTGGAGCTCAAAATGCCCGCAAGCGACGTTGCGCTGGCCTGAATGTCCTGCAGGTCCTGGACCGAATCGCCAAGCGTCGAGGACAGGTTGGCGATAAAGTTGCTGACCTGGTCGGTGCTCATGTAATCGAGCAGGCTGGACACCGTCTTAAGACCGATGCTCGTAATGGTCTCGGTAAAAGTTTCGTTAACCTGGCTCTGAACGGCACTCGAACCCTTCTCGGTCACGATCTGCGCGATGGCGTTGGCCTTCTGGTTCTCGTAAAACTCGATATCGGCGTGTTTCACGTCGGTCGAGAAAAGCGTCATCATGTCAGCGCTAAACGTTTTGGGGATAACGACGGCAGCATAGTACGCGCCCGACTTAACGCCCTCGATAGCCTTTTCGCGATTGTTGAGCACAACCCAATCGAAGCTCTCGTTGCCGCGTAGGGTGGCGGTCACGTTTTCGCCCACGTTAACCTCGACGGGGATCAAATCGCTCTCGTAACCCTCATCGGTGTTGACCACGGCGATCTTAAGATTGCCGGTGTTGCCGTACGGATCCCAGCTGCCGGCGATGTTAAACCACGCGTACAGACACGGTACGATAATGAGGCCCATCACGACAACCAAGCCGATCACGGAGCGAGACACGTTTTGGACATCGCGCTTAAACAGATGCAGGATGTTCTTCATTTATGCCTCACCTCCTTTGGAGTGCTTGCCAAGCGCGGTGGTATCTCCATCATTTGTGGCTGTGCTGTCGCTGCCCTGAGATTTATGGTGCGAGCCGATATGCGGCAAGCGGCCCGTGGACTGATCGCCGCCCTTGGCACCACGCTCGCTGGCGTTGAGGCCAAACATGTGGCGGGCGGCAGGAATGGCGGCCGTGTGTTCGCGCATCTCGCGACGCAGGTCCTCATCCGAAAGCGCCGAGATGCGCATCTGGGTATTGAGGCTCGCTCGGATATATTCGATATTGATAAGCCAGCCGCAGATGGCAATAACCGAGATGATCCAAATGACAAGCAGGATGATCTTGCCGTTATTGTCGATATCGAGAACCGTCGACAGGACAAAGAGCAGGACCTGAACGCCCACCACGGCGGCAAAACCGCCCTTGATGTAGTACGGGTAGCGATGTTCAAAGGCGACCGCATGATCGAGCAGTTCGCGACGGTACGAATCGGAATCGAGCATGACGCGCATGGCCGTGCGCAGCGAGTAGCGCTGGCGCGGCAGGTCGTTGGACTCGCAAATCATCATACCGGTCGTGGAGAGCTGTTTATCAAAGAGCAGGTTAAGGTTGAGCAGCAGCGGACGCAGCTGCAGGCCGATAAAGAGCGCCACGATCAAGAACACGCCCAGAATGCACAGGTTAAACAGGTAGTTGAACGAATACATGCCGCCGACCGTCTCGCGCAGCAGATTGATGCCGTAGGTAAAGGGCAGCAGCGGGTGCAGCCACTGGAAGAAGCCGGGCATCATCTCGATGGGGTACATGCCCGACGAACCCGGGATCTGCACGATAACCAGAATGACGCCGATAGCCTTGCCGATATGCTTAAACGTGGTGGACAGCGCATAGATGATATTGACGTAGGTGAACGAAATGGCGATGCCGCCCAGCACGAACAGCAGCGGGCTGACGCACTGCACGCCAATCACCAGATCGCCTACCGTAACGATGATGGCCTGCAACGCGCCCAGGATCACCAGGAGCAACCAGCGGCCAAAGTAGCCCTGACGCGCGGTAAAGCTGCCGATGCCTTCGCGATCGACCTCGAGCTTGTAGATGGCGATAAGCACGTAGCCGCCCACCCACAGCGCCAGATTGGTATAGAACGGGGCAATGCCCGAACCAAAGCTCTTGACCGGGTAAATTGACTTTGAGGTCAGCTCGACCGGAGATGCCATGAAGTCTGCAACATCATCGACGTCGACGCCCATCAGGCCGGCCAGCTCGCCCATGGACTCGGAGGTCTGTAGCGCCGCGATGTCGTTGGCGGCGGTTGCGAGCTTGTCCTGGACCTTGGCAAGCGAGGCATCGGTCTGGGACAGCGTGGTCTTGGCCTGACCGAGCGTGGCGTTGAGTTGCGAAAGTGTACCGCGCGCACTTGCAATAGTAGGCGTGAGGCCAGACACGATTCCCGTCAGATCACCCGAGACGGCGGCAAACGAATCAAGTGCGCTCGAGACCTTCGGCAGCGCGTTTTGACCCAGGTCCGTCTGAGCCTGGCCAAGGTTGGTCGCACCGGTCTGAATTGCATTATTGATAGCGTCGCTGGCACCCGAGACAGCCGCAGCGTCATTCGCCATGGCGCTCGACTGCGCAGACAGACCGTCCTTGATGCTCTGAAGCTTTTCATTCTGCTCGCGGAGCAAATCGATGATCGATACAATGCGCGCGTCAATTTCCTTGGAACCTGTCGACGTGTCATTGACGAGAATTTCCAAGTGCCCGATAACGGCCTTATTGTGGTCGATCGTCGCTTGGACAGACTCAAGCGAGTTGTCGATACGGGTAGTCGTAGATGCGACCGTGCCCGTCAGCTTGCCAATCGCAGCGTTTGCGGAAGCTGACGTCTTGGTGAGCGCAAGGCTGCCTTCCGAGAGCGCCTTGGAGAGCGAGGCGACAGAGTTGCCCGCCGTGGCGCGAGCCTCGCCCAGCAGGTCATTGCCCTGGGAGATCGCCTGCGTCAGCGACGGCGCCTGACCCTGCAGACCGGCAAGTGCCGCATCTGCCGAGGCAATGGAACCACTCGTCTTATCGATGGCGGCATTCATGTCGCCAATCGAATCGCGCACCTCACCCAAGGTACCGGATGCCTCTGATACCGAACCAGCCAACGAATTCTGAGTCTGGGTTGCCTTGTCCTTTAAATCGACCCCGGCATCCTTGGCGATGCTGGCAACGGTCTCGCCCACTGTGGAGACAAATTCCGAGTTGATCTGCTCCTCGATGGTGCTTGCACCGGTGTCGGTAACCTTGGGCGCAATAGCACTCTTCTTCTCATTGACGTAGTACGTAAGCTTGGGCTGATGGTAGTTGCCGTCGAGCATCGAGACCAGGTTATCCGAGAAGTTTTTAGGGATTACGATGGCCGCATAGTACTCACCGCTCTCGACGCCCTCCTTGGCGTCGGCCGCCGAATCGACGAAGGTCCAGCCCAGCTGATCGTTCTCCTTGAGCTGATCGACGACCTGGTCGCCCGCGTTGAGCTCGCCCACCAAGTCGTTTTGGGTGCCCCGATCGTTGTTGGCGATGGCAATCTTGATACCCTGGGTGTTTCCGTACGGATCCCAGTTAGCCACGATGTTGTACCAGGCATACAGCGAGGGAATGACGCACACGCCCAAAGTAACCACCAGGGCGACGGGGTTCACGAGCAATCGCTTGATGTCGCGCTTAAAGATCGCAAAGGAGACCTTTGCATTGGATAGTTTGCTGCCGAGACTCACGCTTGGACCATCCATCCTGTCGTTGAATCGAATCGTACTATCGACAACCATTGTACGGAGGCGCTTTAGTGCCTCACGGCACAATGGTGCTGAGTTTTGCGGGTAGCAATATACTACGAAGATGAGTTAGCGTACAGATGTACAGTAACTCAAATTCCAGCAGCTCGCAAAACCACAACCCGCACAAATTAGCAATCCGAATAGTCATTGGGGACGTTCTTAAACGACTGGTCAAACAAGAACGCCCCCAACGACTAGTTTGGACCACGGTAACATCGATGTTTTAGCAATGCCAGCGAGCGGGCGCCAGAGCGAACAAATTGGCATGAAAAGAGGACGGCATAGACCTTCTGGTCATGCCGTCCTCTTTGAATGACAAGTTGTCGCTCTGGCGCCCGCGCAGCGTCGACTGGTCCGCCGTTCGTTAGAACGGCGGAACTGAGGGCAGCGTCGAGCCGTTACGCGGTTTGGTAAAACCGCGTAACTACCTAACTACATCAAGTTGCAGACAGCTGCCGCGAAGGCAACGGGGTCCTCGGGCAAAATGCCCTCGACCAGCAGGGCCTGATCGTAGAGCAGACCGGAGTACTGCTTGATCTTGTCGGCGTCGCCTGCCTTCTGGGCAGCGACAAGCTTGGCAAAGACCGGGTGCTTGGCGTTGAGCTCGAGCACGCGCTGGCTCTTGGGCATACCATCGGGCGCTCCCTCGGGACCCTTCTGGAGCACCTTCTCCATCTCGAGCGAAAGCGGGCCCTCGGTGGTGATGCACGCGGGAGCATCGGTCAGGCGCGCAGAGACGGCGACCTTCTCGACCTTGTCGCCGAGCGCCTCCTTCATGGCGCTAAAGAGGTCCTCGTTCTCCTTGGTGGCGTCCTCGGCCTCCTTCTTTTCGTCCTCGGTCGCCAGGTCAAGATCACCGGTCGCGACGTTCTTGAGCTCCAGATGACGATCCTCGACCTCGGGCTCGGCACCGTCGGCCACAGCCTTCTCGGCAGCCTCGCGGGCAGCGTCGTCCTCGTAAATCTTGGGCATATCGGCGGCAATGTACTCACGCATGGCCTGGAAGGTGAACTCATCCACATCCTGCGTCAGTAGCAGCACGTCATAGCCGCGGTCGAGCACGCCCTTTACCACGGGCATCTTGGCCAAGCGCTCACGCGAGTCGCCGGCGGCGTAGTAGATGGCCTTCTGATCCTCGGGCATGCCCTTGGCATACTCGGCTAGGGTAATCATCTTCTGCTCCTTGGCAGACCAGAACAGCAGCAGGTCGGCGAGCTCATCGGCCTTCATGCCATAGCTCGAGTAGATGCCGTACTTAAGGCCGCGGCCAAAGTTCTCAAAGAACTTCTCGTAGGCCTCGCGGTCGTTGTCACGCATATCCTCAAGATCGGCGGTGATCTTCTTTTCCACACGCTTGGCGATGGCCTTGAGCTGACGGTTCTGCTGCAGCGTCTCACGCGAGATGTTGAGCGACACGTCGGCGGAATCCACGACACCGCGCACAAAGTTGTAGTAGTCGGGCAGCAGGTCGTCGCATTTCTCCATAATCAGCACGTTGGAGCTGTAGAGCGCCAGACCCTTCTCGTAGTCCTTGCTGTACAGATCGAACGGGGCGCGACCCGGCACAAACAGCAGGGCGTCGTACTCGAGCGTGCCCTCGGCGTGGAAGCTGATGGTGCGCGCAGGATTATCAAAGTCGTGGAACGTAGACTTGTAGAACTCGTCGTAGTCCTTCTGCTCAACATCGGAGCTGCGCTTTTTCCAAATCGGCGTCATGGAGTTGATGGTCTCGAGCTCCTGGTAGTCCTCATACTCGGGCTTGTAATCGTCGCCGGCGTCCTCGGGCTTGGGTTTCTGGCGGCTCTTGGACACCATCATCCGAATCGGGTAGCGCACATAGTTGCTGTACTGCTGAATCAGGCTCTTGAGGCCCCACTCGGTCAGGAAGCGATCGTAGGTCTCGGCCTCGCCATCGGCGTCGAGCTTCTCGTTCTCACGCAGCGTCAGAATGACATCGGTACCGTGCTCGGCGCGCTCGCCATCCTCGATGGTGTAGCCCTCAAGACCGTCCGACTCCCACACATGGGCGACATCCTCGCCATAGGCGCGGCTCACGACCTTCACATGGCTGGCGACCATAAAGGCCGAGTAGAAGCCCACGCCAAACTGGCCGATGATGTCGACATCCGAACCCTGCTGCTCGGCGTTCTCGGTCTTAAACTCCTCGGAGCCGGAATGGGCGATGGTGCCCAGGTTGCGCTCGAGCTCCTCGGCGGTCATGCCAATGCCGTTATCCGAGATCGTGATGGTGCGGGCATCCTTGTCGAAAGAGACGCGGATGGCAAGGTCACCTTGGTCGAGCTTAACGCTCGGATCCTGCAGGCTCTTAAAGTTGAGCTTGTCGACGGCGTCGCTCGCGTTAGAGATAAGCTCGCGCAGGAAGATTTCCTTATTGGTGTAGATGGAGTTGATCATGAGGTCGAGCAGTTTTTTGCTCTCGGTCTTAAATTGACGCATGTGCAGTCCTTTCGCGCTACCCCCGTCCGCAAAAACGGCCCGGTTGCCCGAGCCGCATCGCAGACCTGCTATGTTCAGACTTAGATTTTATAACCCATTAGCGCGCATATATACATACGGAATCGAAAAACTGTATGTCCAAACGCTCCGATGCGCCAATTGCCAAGGAGTGCCCCCCCTGCCGGCAGAAAAGGAACGTCCCTATCTGCCATCTACGCGCTTGGCCATCCAGGCATGGGGTTGGCCCTCGTCTTCGTAATCTACCGGGGCAATTTGCGTGTAGCCCGCCTTTACATAGAGCGGCAGCACGTATTCCTGCGCATGCAGCTTAATAAGCTTTGCGCCGGCATCGCGTGCACACAAAGCACTGGCATCGACGATCGCACTCGCCAGACCGCGACGGCGCATGCTCGGCAGCACAGCCACGCGCCCCATAATATAGGTCTCCCCCGCTGCGACGCCTTCGTCCAAATCGCACGACGGCGAAACCGGAGCCTCTGAATCTGCCGCGCGCTCAAGCTCTTCGGGAAACACGCGCGAGCAACCGGCAAGCTCGCCGTCTACATAGAGCGTCACATGAATGCAGCTCTGATCCTCGTCGATAGCGTCGAACTCATTCTCGTAGCCCTGCTCGTCCATAAAAACGACGCGGCGCACCAACGCCGCGTCATCAAAGCATCCCGTCTTAAGTTGAATATCCATGGCTGCCCCTTCATTCAATGCGAACGTTAGGGACAGATTTTAGCGAAAATGAGCTCCGCGCACGCTAAACTTCGCGCGAGCCTTCGCCAGGCAATCGTAATGACCCACGTTATGGGCATCGCTCGCGATGAAGCTGTACAGGTTCTGATCGAACAGGCGCTGTGCCGGCTTTTTCTCGCGACCAAAGCGACCGCCGGCAATAAAGTCCGCCGAAGCCTGCAGCTTGCAGCCCATATCGACCAGGCGCTCCGCCACGCTTACATCCTTTTGAACCGCACGATAGCGCTCAGGATGAGCGATGATCACCTGGTAGCCACGGCACTGCAAATCGTAAATCGTGTTCTCGTACTCTCTAAACGCATACGCATCGGCATGCGTCGAAAGCTCGAGCAGAAACTCGTTGGTTCCATCGAAATGCAAGTGCTCCGCGGCATCGATACCAAGCTCAACGAGCTTTCGATGGTTGACCTCGAAGCCCATCTGGAGCGGAAAACCGTCAGCGTTATCACGCAGCAGCTCAAAGGCATCCCACATCTTGTCGTAATCAAAATAGGGATCACGGCAGTGAGGAGTGCAAACGATTCTGGTTACACCGGCCCGCTTGGCAGCCTCGAGCATCGCCAAGCTCTCATCGAGATCGGCGGCGCCGTCGTCTACACCCGGCAAGATATGGCAATGAATGTCACGCATAGGTCAGCCTTAATCAACTAAACGTTTGCTCGGTTGGTGAAGATGCCCTTTTTGGAAGTCCCCTGATCGTCGGAGCCCTTCTTCACCTTCTTACCGTCCTTGGTGTAGTAGGAGTAGTAGTACTCGCTGGTCTCGGTCTCGCAGTAGTTCATAACGGTACCAATGAGCTTGACCTTCTCGGACTTCTTAAGCTGACCGATGGCGTTGAGCGCCTCCTCGCGCTTGGTGAAATCCTCACGCACGACAAAAAGCGCACCGTCGGTCAGACTTGCGATCTCGGCAGCATCGATGAAGGTGCCAACCGGGGGAGCATCAAAGATGACGTACTGGAACTTGGCGGACAGTGCCTTTACCAGCTTGGCAAAGCGGTGAGAGACGATGATGTCGGCAGGATTGGGAATGTGCGGCTCGGCATCGAGGAAGTAAAAGTTCTTCTGACCCGTCTCGACAATTGTCTGGTCAATGGAGATCTGCTCGGAAAGGACCGCATAGAGTCCGCCGCGCGAACGAACGCCGAGCATATCGGAAAGGGACCTGCGGCGCATATCGGCCTCGACCAGGAGCACGGACTTGCCGCTCGTGGCGATAGCCTGGGCAAGGTTGATGGAAACCGTAGACTTGCCCTCGTTGGGAATCGAGGACGTGACGGTAATGGTGCGAATGGGGTCGTCCACGCTCGCAAAGCGGATGTTGGCCAGAAGGGTCTTGGCGGCATTCTGTACAACGAGCTTATCGGTGTTCTTTGCCTTAGCCATGCCTATTTACCACCTTTCATAGCCGGAATTCGGCCAACAACGGGAATGCCCAGGAGCTCTTCTGCCTCTTCTGCACCGCGGATGCGGGTATTGAGCATGTCTGCCAAAACGACATAGGCGACTGCGATAAAGATACCGGCGAGGAACGCGACGGCAATATACAGCGTGCGCTTGGGGCCGCTGGGGGCTTCGGGGGTCTTAGCCTCGTCGATAACGTTGATGCTCTGGGCAGCGCCGACGTTCTGAGCGACCGTACTCACCGAGCTAGCTATGGCCTTTGCGACCTCAGCCGTCTCCTTGGCATCGGTGCCGGTAACCGAAAGCGTAATGACACGCGTGGTGGTCTCGGAGGAAACAGACACCTTGTAGTCATCCAGATCGGTGAGGCCCAGTTCCTTGGCGGCGCCGCTCTTAACGCTATCGCTATCCAGCAGCGTGGCGATATCGTTGGAAAGCATCTGGCTCGCCGAGAGATCGTTGTAGCTCATCTGGCCGCTATCGTCGGTCTTGGCGAGAATGTACATGCTCGTCGTCGCGGTATAGGTGTTGTCCATCGCAACGAAGGACACGATGCCCATGGCGATCGCGCAGACCACCGGAAGGGTGATGACCAGCTTGAGGTGCTTTTTGAGCAGCTGGAACAGTTCGAGAAGGGTCATGCAGCTTGCCTTTCATTTCCCCAGTTCGGATTGACAAAACTGTCCGTATGTTATCGCATCTTTTTACCGAGACCAAACTCTATACATAAGAAACAGGCTCTCCTGTAAAAATGTCGGAAGCAATCGTAAAATTGCACAACAACGCCGCACCCGAAAGTCAAATGCGGCGTCTACATCAATATCTATGTTGTATCGCTATGCGAATGGCTCGTCCTGCTGCATGGGAAACGTCACCGTAATGGTGGTTCCCACGCCCAACTCGCTCGACAGATCGAGCGTGGCGTGATGATACAGGGCCGCATGCTTGACAATGGCAAGCCCCAGACCGGTTCCGCCGCGCGCCTTGGACCTACTCTTGTCCACGCGATAGAACCGCTCAAATACCTTGCCCTGTTCTTCAGGCGCGATACCGATTCCCGTGTCGGCGACCGCAAGGAACGGATGGCCTTCGTCGTTGGTGCCGCACTGCAGCGTAACCGTACCGCCGGGTCGATTGTAGCGGATGGCGTTGCTTGCCAGATTATAGATGAGCTCGTCAATCAAGCGCGACACGCCCTCGATGACCACAGGCTTGGTCTCATGACTTATCGTCACATTCGCCTGACGGGCGACCTGTTCAAGACGCTGCTCAACCGCGTAGATGGCACGCGAGAGCTCAATGGGCTCCGTGGACCCAATGGGCACCGCCTCGCCCTCAGCTGCACGCTCGGCCTCGTCCAAGTTAGACAGCGTAAGGATGTCGTTGACGAGCGCTGCCAAGCGGCCCGCCTCGCGATAGATGCGACCGCCAAAGTTGCGCAGGTCGTCCTCGCCCTCGACCATGCCGTTTGCGATGAGCTCGGCATAGCCCGAAATCGCCGTAAGCGGCGTCTTGAGCTCATGGGTGATATTCGCCGTGAACTCGCGGCGCATACGGTCGTTGTCCGCCAGCACCGCCATTTGGCGCTTGAGTTCCTGGCGCTGCGACTCGATGCGCTCGAGCATGGGGACCATCTCGGCATAGGCGTGCTCATAGCTACGGCGTGGGTGGTCCAAATCCACCTCTTGCAAAGGCGCGATGATGGCACGGGACTCGCGGCGCGCCATAAAAAACGAGAGTACCGCACCCGCTGCCGCGATAAGCAGCATCGGCGCCACCATCGACAGCAAAATCGCCGCAACGCCAGGCTGGGCCTGCGCCAAGCGGACAACCTGGCCGTTATCAAGGGCGACGGCGCGATACAGCATGATCTCGTCGAGCGTAGAGCTTGCGCGCTCCGCGGAACCCAAACCACTCTCAAAGGCCTCGATGACCTCGGGGCGATCGCCATGGTTGGGCAGCGTGGAAGGCGACGCCTCGTTGTCGTAGGCAACCGATCCATCCTTGTTAATCAGCGTGATGCGCAAGTCCTCGCGATCGAGGCTACGCAAGAACGGGATGGGCTCCTGCTGCTCGTCGAGGGCGGCAGCAATGAGCTCGGTTTCCTGCGCCAGGTTGGCACTCGTGGCATCCGCCAAGGTGTTTTGCACAAAGAACGCGCCCAGCACCGTAAACGCCACGATAACCGCCATGGCGCAAACAAAGATTGTCACAAAAACGCGGTGCGACAGCGTATGTTTTCCCTGGGGGGCGAAGACCACGGGTTACTCCTCTGATGCGGTGGCCGCGGTGCCCTCACCTTCGGCACCATCACCGGCAGAAGGCTCGGCCAAGCGGTAGCCCACGCCGCGTACGGTCTCGATGGCGCTGGCATGCTCGCCCAGTTTTTGGCGAAGCGTCTGCACGTGCACGTCAACGGTGCGCGAACCGCCGTCGAAGTCCCAGCCCCACACGCTCTGCAGCAACGACTCGCGGGTAAAGACCACGCCGGGCTTGCGCATGAGGTACTCGAGCAGGTCGAACTCGCGCAGGGTGAGCTTAAGCGGCTCGCCGGCAACGGTCACCTCGCGATGGCTGGGCGAAAGCACGATGTCGCCCACGCTGAGCACATCGCTCGCCTGCTTGACCATGCCGCCGCGACGCAGCAGTGCGCGGCAGCGGCTCGCAAGCTCCATGAGCGAAAACGGCTTGGTCAGATAGTCATCAGCACCGCCGTCGAGCGCCATGACCTTGTCGAGCTCGGTGTCCTTGGCGGTAAGCATCATGATGGGCACCGTCGCCGTCAGGCGATCGGCGCGCAGGCGACGCATAATCGCCAGGCCATCGGTATCGGGCAGCATGATGTCGAGTAGCACGGCATCGGGCACCCGTCGCGCGACGGCAGCTTTAAACTCGCCATCGCACGAAAAGCCCTCGGCCTCGATTCCCTGCTTGCACAGAGCATAGACCGTCAAATCCCTGATGTTGTCGTCGTCCTCGACGTAGTAGATCATGTTGAACCCCTTTGCGGCCGGTATGACCGCATCTTAACCCTAAAGGCGCCTGCACTCGATAGTATCAGCCAAAACGGCCCGTCAAATAATCCGCCGTGCGCGGATCGGTCGGATTCTTAAAGAGCTGCGCGGTGGGCGCGTGCTCCACCAGCTCGCCCAACAAGAAGAACGCAACCGAATCGGAAATACGCGCGGCCTGCTGCATGTTGTGTGTAACGACCACCAACGTGCACGTCTCCTTGAGCTCGCAGGCCAGCTGCTCGACCACCAGCGTCGACACGGGATCGAGGGCGCTCGTGGGCTCATCCATCAGCAGGATGTCGGGCTGCACGGCAAGCGCACGGGCGATACATAGGCGCTGCTGCTGCCCGCCCGAAAGACCCAGGCCCGACTCCTTGAGCTTGTCCTTGACCTCGTCCCACAGTGCGGCGCGGCGCAGGGAGTCCTCGACCAGCTCATCAAGCACGGCGCGATCGCGCACGCCCATGCCGCGCGGACCATAGGCCACGTTGTCGTAGATGCTCATGGGAAACGGGTTGGGGCGCTGGAAGACCATGCCCACGCGCTGACGTAGGCGGCAGATGTCGTAATCGCCCAGGATATTCTGGCCGTCGAGCGCAATCTTGCCCTCGATGCGGCAATCCTTGATGCCATCGTTCATGCGGTTAAAGCAGCGCAACAGCGTGGACTTTCCGCAGCCCGAAGGCCCGATGAACGAGGTAATCTGCTTGTCGCGGATTTTGATGTTCACGTCCTTGAGCGCATGATGGTCGCCATAGAACAGGTCGAGGCCCTCAACATCAATGCGCGTCGGCGAGGCGGCAAGGTCCTCTGCCGTGGGGCGCGTCGCATCCCCAACTTCGCGCTCGTGCGCGGCCTCGGCCTGCGCCTCCATGAGTTCCTCAAGCTCCGTGGGCTCCATAGCCGCAGCAGCCGTCATACCGCATACCTCCATATCGATATCAATTCAGCAGTATCGATAGTAGGAATTGCGGCTCATACGCACGTGAGCGCATTGTCAAGTGTTTGTAAGGGCAGCCTGGCTATGCGGCGGGCAACTCGATGGTGAATACCGTGTGCTCGGGCGTCGATTCGCACGCAACGGCGCCGCCGTGCGCCGCGACAATCTCCTTGGCAATGGCAAGACCCAGACCGGCACCGCCACGATTGGTCGCACGAGCCGCATCCAGACGGTAGAATTTCTCAAAGATCACCTTGAGCTTTGCCGCCGGAATCGGATCGCCCTGGTTGATAAAACGCACCCGCACGCCGCCATCATCCATGCGCCTCGCCTCAATCGTGATCGTCGAGCCTTCGTAGCTATAGGCGACGGCGTTTTTCATAATGTTGTTGAAGACGCGGGCCATCTTGTCGCCATCCACGAGCACCGTCAGGTCCTCGCACACATCAACTTGGGCCTCCTTATGCTGCTCGTTGAGGATGGGATAGAACTCGTCGGCCACCTGTGCCAGCAATAGTCCCAAATCCACGTAACCACGGGTGAGCACGATATCGTGGAAATCAAAGCGCGTGATATCGAAGAACTCCTCGATGAGCGCATCGAGCCGGTGCGCCTTGTCGAGCGCCACGCCCGTAAAGTGCGCACGTTGCTCAACCGGCAGCTCGGGAGCCTCTTGCAGCAGCGAAAGATAGCCCACCACACTGGCAAGCGGGGTGCGTAGGTCATGTGCCAAGTACGTGACCAAATCGTCCTTGCGATGCGACTCGTCACGCAGAGCTTGCTGCACCTTGCGCTCACGGTCACGCACGCGGTTAAGGGCGCCCTCGACCTCCAAGAAGTCGCCGTCGATGTTATCCCAGGTGTCGGGGTGATCGATCAGGCGATCTTGAATACGAGCGGCCAGCACACAATCGGCATGCTGCTCGCCCTGCTCGTAGCCCTGGTAGTACAGGGCGCGGCCACACAAGAACAGCACGCACGCGGCAAGCGCCAGCACAAAGCCAAGCATGTTGAATACAAAGCCGGCATCGAACAGCACCGGCCCTTCGATGCCGCCGAGCGCCATGGCGCCAATCGCCAACGTCATGGCCCACGCGGCGCCGCCAATCACCACGCAGCGGCACACGATCTCAAATCGATCGATCAGCAAAAAGCCGACAAGCAGCACCGCCAAGATTCCGACGATGTTGTCGATGCCAATCAGCAGCAGGCTCAGCAAAAAGAGCAGCACCGTTGCAAGCGCGCGGTTGTCGACGACCGACCTCACGTATTCAAAGAGCCGATCGGGCACCTCGAACGCTTGCCTATCGTCTTTTGTCATATCAAGATCCTCACAAGCGAAAAGCGTTATTCGATTATGTAGCCGACGCCCCAGACGTTTTTGATAAAGCGCGGCTTTTGTGCGTCGTCGCCGATCTTTTCGCGCAAGTGGCGAATGTGCACCATCACCGTATTGTTGGAGCCGGGCATAAAGTCCTCGTTCCACACCGCGCGGAACAGGTCCTCCACAGCCACCACGCTGCCGCGATGCTCGACCAGATACAGCAAGATTGAATACTCGGTGGGCGTGAGGCGTACCGGTGCACCGTCCACCGTCACGGAACGAGCGTCGCGGTTGATCTCCAAGCCGTCGAGCTGAATGGTCGGCGACTCGGCCGCCTGTGCACGGCTACCGTAGCTGGTGTAGCGGCGAAGCTGAGCGTGCACGCGCGCGATGAGCTCCAGCGGACGGAACGGCTTAACCACGTAATCGTCCGCGCCAAGCGAAAGGCCCTCGATCTTGTCTTGCTGGGCATCGCGCGCCGTCAGCATGATCACAGGATAGGTATGGCTGGAACGGATCGTACGCAGCAGCTCAAATCCATCGATATCGGGCAGCATGACATCCAGCAGCGCCAGATCGAACTCCTGCTCCAAAATCGCCTTGGCAGCATCGGCCCCGCTATAGGCAATCTGGACATCAAAGCCCTCTTTTGTAAGGTAGATACCAACCAAGTCGGCGATGGCCTTCTCGTCATCAACTACCAAAATGCGCTCGTTCATGCGTGCTCCTCTCGCGCTCCATTATGCCCGAGGGGGCGCCCGTCACACACAACAAGCGTGGGTGATTAAGTCGGCCTTAAGCACCCTTGCGCCCGTTCGGGCGCGGATGTGGGCCACGCACGCACGCGATGATCGCCGACGCCGGCAAACGATATACTCTAGTTCCAGAAGAGACCATCCCGTCGAAAGCGAAATCCGTGAAGTCCCTCACCTCTTTTGCAAAGCGCTCAGCCCAGCTTGCCGCCGGCTTTGTCTGCGCTATCGCCCTTGCTGCTGGCGCGCCCACCGTCGCCGGCGCCCAAGTGCTCACGACCGACAATGTTTGCGGCAAAACCGCCGATGCGCGCGGCATCACGGCCGAAAACCTGCCCGATATCGATGCGACCAATGCCCTCGTCGTGGGCAAAGACGGCACCGTCTACTATGCCCGCGACGCCGATGAGCAGGTCAAAATTGCCTCGATCACCAAGGTCATGACCGCAATCCTAACCGTCGAGAATTGCAAGATGGACGAGAAGGTCACGGTGAGCAACGCCGCAGCCACCGTGGGCAATTCGACCGCCGGCTTGCTCGAAGGCGACAAGCTTACCGTGGAGCAGGCGCTGCGCGGCCTGATGATTCCCTCGGGCAACGACGCCGCCATCGTGCTCGCCGAATATGTGGGCAAGAAGATCGACCCTAAGACCAAAGACGCCGAGGCCACATTTGTGAAGGCCATGAACGAGCGCGCTAAGAAGCTCGGCTGCACCGGCACGGTCTTTGAGAACCCACACGGTCTGGACTTTGATGAGTGGGCTGGCGATATGCACTCAACCGCGCACGACGTAGCGCTGATGATGCAGGAGGCCATGAAAAACGACACGATCCGCGAGGTCGTAGCGAGCGAGGATTCCTGGATCCAGGTCATGGGCGCCGACGGCACCGACCATTCGCATTCCATGGACACGCATAACTATTTGCTGGGCCAAGATGGCAACATCGGCGGCAAGACCGGCACCACCGACGACGCGGGCTATTGCTTTACGAGCGCCTACAACCGCGACGGCGACGAGATCTACACCGTTATTTTGAACTCCACCACCACCGATCAGCGCTTTACCGATACCGCAACCCTTGCCAATTGGTACTACGGTCATAAGGTGACGGTCGCGATCGCCAACACGCAGGAAAAGACCGCCAACGGCAACCCGCTTATGGCGCGCATCGGTCAAACCGACTGGACGGATAAGACGATCGACGCCACGCTCGCCGACCCCACGGCGCAAGCGACCGTGTTTTCCCTTGCCGGCAAGGTGACCGAAAAGGTTAGCTACGACGATCTTTCGGGCACGGTGCATGTGGGCGACAAGGTGGGCAGCGTTACGCTCAAGCAGGACGGCACCAAGATTGCCGTCGTGGATTTGGTTGCCGACGAGGAAGGTGCAGGGCCGAATCCCATTGAATGGCTGCTCGTGAAGCTCGATCGCTTGGGCCGCCGCATCGACAACCGCCCACTTGCGGCAGAGAGCGAGACCGTCGCCAAGGCTCCTGAGGTGTAGAGCGCAAGAATAATCAGCCCACTGAAAGGAGGCGTCCGAAAGGATGCCTCTTTTTTTGAGGGTTCGAATCCCCAGCCTCCTTTCTCCGCACAAAAAAGGGCCCCAAATGGGACCCTTCTTCAAATTCGTACTGGCGGAGAGCTGGGGATTCGAACCCCAGATGCCCTTTTGGGGCATACTCGCTTAGCAGGCGAGCACCTTCGGCCTCTCGGTCAGCTCTCCGTAACAGCCGTTCTATAGTAACCAAACAGCCAAGGATGGGCAAGAGAAAATTTTCTAATTGCCTAGCATCCTTTCCTCCTTGGAAGCTTCACCTACCCCAGCGAGCGGTTGAGGGAGCCGAGCTCGTCGTTGCCCATGGTGCGCCACATTTGGAAGATGCAACCGCGTGCCAGGAAAAAGAAGCCGTTGTCGACCAGTTGAACAGCGGCATCTGCCAGCTGATTCGTCACGGCGGACACTGGCGGCAGCTCGAGTCCAGCCTTGCGGATGGTCTCGACCGCTTCCTCGAACGTCGGAGGCTCGCTGACGCCCATCTCGTTCATAAGGCCCTGCATTTCTTCCAGCGCGCTACTGCCCGACTCCTCGCCGCGCGGCACCAGACGGTAACAAGCCAGCGCCAGGTCGAGCTGATCGCAATTCCAATAGGCAAACGCCAAGCGATAGAACAGGTAGCCGATTGCAGAACGATCGCTGGCAATACGTAGGCCGTGGCGCGCCACCTCGATAATCTCGTCAAAGCGCTCCAGACGCGCAAGCACGTTGATGAGCGCAAAGTGCGATTGCATGGACGAGCGCGCCAGATCGTAAAGATGGCGCACCTCGGGCAGTGCTCGTTCAAAGTCCTCTTGCTCGGCGTAAAAGCTGCAAATCTCGTGCTGGGCAAAGTACAGCGCATCGGGCGCACGAAGGATCCGCACCGAGCGGTCTTCTTCCAACACCGGTAGCACCATGCGCACCAGCTGGTTATCGCAAAACTGCGTTTGAACCGGACCTGTCGCCAAAAGCTCGGCAACGGCGCACTTAGCCTCCAACTCCTCAACAAGACGGGAAAAGCCTTCAAAAGCACCTGTACGGTCGACTTTTGCCTGCTCGCGCAATTCAACAACACGGGCCACGTATGGGTCGTCGTCCTCTTCCATGACCTCCAACTCGTCAGCCGTATCGGCAAGCAGCAAATCGCGCAGCGCCGGCGGAAGCGTGCGATGGTCATCACGCGGACGAGCATGAACCTCCGCAGGTTCAATCGTCTCCGGAGCAGTTGACTCATACGCCTCAAGTACACGCTTGCACGGCATATCGTCCATGTCCATGCTCTCAAGATCCTTGGCGACAGGCACGCAATCGGCCAGATAGGCCGCGCGCCCAAAGAAATACGTTGCGACAACGCGCTCGCCCTGCTCACTGTCGGGAGCAGCAATCTGCACATAGCAGCGCGTGATGCAGGTGCCCGCGGCAAAACACGCTGCCGCAAGCGTGAGTGCCACGCGCGCATCGTGCTCCGCGGCCCAGATCGCGCGCGTGTCCTCGTCCAGCTCGCGCCAGGCGTCATCCTGAGCGTCGTATTCACGTTGCGGCATGGCATCAACGACAGACTGCCCAAACCGAACGAGCATAATCCCCTCGGCAACGTTTGCCCGATAGGTATAGTCGAGCCGCGTGACCACGTTGAGCGCCTCAACGATTCGCGCAAAACGGGTGCGCACGTCCCACTCGCCGCCCGGCTGGCAAGCCACCGTACCCGGCTTGCCCCACGGGTTATCGCTCGAAGCCGTATCGAGCAGTCGGGGAACATCGTTGGTCGTCTTGGCGATATGCCACGCATCAAAGAGCGCGCAGCCCTCAAGGCTCGGCGAGGATGCCGCAGGGACCAATCCGGCCCCGATGCGCTCAAGGATGCCGGAGAGGCGGTTGAGACGGCACTCGATGGCAAGCAGCATGTCAATCTCGTCCTGGTCCAACAGGCTACGATCAAAATTGAGATAGAAAATCTTTGAGCGATCAATGCGAGCCAGGCTCATCTCGGACTTGGCAGCGATGGTGCGCAGGCGGGGCAAGTCAATTTCGCTCATAAGGGCGGCGGCATAGCGCTCGATACCGCTCGGATTCTCGGCATGGTCAACGCGGTAGAGCAGCGTCTCGATAGCATCGGGGAGCGGTGCCGTGTTAAAGCCCAAAAACACCTCGACCGGCTCGGGCAACTTTACGAGCTTGATCTTGTCGACAACGTTTTGCATACCCTCGTCGAGTCCGCCGGCGTCCGCCGTGTTCACAATAGCGCTTTCGGAGTTGGCAAATATCACGTAGCGCAAGAACATCGAGGCCATGAACTCGCCGTAAGGAAGGGCGCGGGTCGAATTCCATGTCTCGTGGTCGGACTGCTCGCGCATGGGGCCTTCGGGAGAGCCGGCAGTTTGCGCACACGCGCGCATTGCACCGTTGGCTTCCCTTACCATAATCTCACCAATACTGGAATCCGACTCGTCAAGGACCAGTTCCATGTCGGGATCGTTGGGCAGCGGAGCCTCGCTGACGGGGCGGTCCACCTTGTACACCTCACCCGAAACGCTTACGTAGCCCAAAAGCGACACATGACTTTTGCCAACGAATTCGACGACATAACAAGATTCAAGCTGATCCTCGCCAAAGAGTTTCCAGACCACGCCATATGAGCGTCCCGCAGGCTGCTCGGGCATCGCCGGAAAGCGCTTCTTGGGATCGAGAAACCTGAGCTTGTATGTCGGACGCTCTGCCACGAAGTATCACCCTGATCGGTCGCTTGAAGAAGGAGTGGTCGCGAATAAGTCGCGACATCTACTCGGAATCTTACACGAGTCGACAGGAAATCGTCCGCTTCACGCTCGCGCCTCGACCGAGGTTCGAATCCATGCAGCGGCGACATAAAAGAAAAGCCCCCGTTGCCGGGAGCTTTAATCTCAAATGGTGCGGCGTATAGGATTCCGCGCATCCGCTGCGCGGATCCGCACCGGCTTCGCCCGCCTGCCGGCGTGCTCGCCCGCGGGCTAAAAACGCTCCGCGTTTTCTTTACGCCCGCGCCTCGACCGAGGTTCGAATCCATGCAGTGCTTACATAAAAGAAAAGCCCCCGTTGCCGGGAGCTTTAATCTCAAATGGTGCGGCGTATAGGATTCGAACCTATGACGTTCTGATTCGTAGTCAGACCCTCTATCCAGCTGAGGTAACGCCGCGACTTGTTGATTATTATGCACATCGACTGAATAAAGGTCAAGCATTTTTCGAAAAAAGTTATTGAATTTGATTTTTACTCATTTTGACCACTTGATGCGATCTTCTACGCATCGCGATATAAGAAAAGCCTCCGTTACCGGAGGCTTTAAAATTCAATTGGTGCGGCGTATAGGATTCGAACCTATGACGTTCTGATTCGTAGTCAGACCCTCTATCCAGCTGAGGTAA
>NZ_JBCOIL010000011.1:28739-68756 GCF_040926265.1 Collinsella aerofaciens
TTCAATTGGTGCGGCGTATAGGATTCGAACCTATGACGTTCTGATTCGTAGTCAGACCCTCTATCCAGCTGAGGTAACGCCGCAACGCACGGATTATTATGCACGTGACCCCTCGATGGGTCAAGCGACAATTTGGAAAAATTTTACGAAGTGATGATTGAGACGCCCGCGCCTCGACCGAGATTCGGATCCATGGGATACCGCCATAAAATAAAAGCCCCCGTTGCCGGAGGCTTTCAATTTCGATTGGTGCGGCGTATAGAATTCCGCGCATCCGCTTCGCGGATCCGCACCGGCTTCGCCCGCCTGCCGGCGCGCTCGCCCGCGGGCTAAAAACGCTCCGCGTTTTCTTTACGCCCGCGCCTCGACCGAGGTTCGAATCCATGCAGTGCCGACGTAAAAGAAAAGCCCCCGTTGCCGGAGGCTTTCGATTTCAATTGGTGCGGCGTATAGGATTCGAACCTATGACGTTCTGATTCGTAGTCAGACCCTCTATCCAGCTGAGGTAACGCCGCAGCGCAAGATATATAAAACCACTTTAGCTTATTGGAGTCAAGCACAATCTCAAACTTTTTTGTGGAACGCAGTTTTGTCATGCTGCTCCGCATATACCGCTGTTCCCCGTACGATCGATTGGCTTTTCGATCACGTCGAACTTGGCATCAAGTTCCCTCAGGAGCGATCTCACCCGCTGGGCACAATCATAATCGGCAAACGAGATACTCAGCATGCGCGCGACCTGGTTGGAAGTCCCAACTCCATAGAATTGCTCCAGCGCCACAAGCCCCTCGTGCGCCACAAACGTCTCGACCACATGCGGCGACTCCTCAAAGCACCATTGTGTCAACGGACCCTCACTCGTCTGCTGAACCACCAGGCCGCCCATGCCAGACGGCTCACACGTTACAAGCAGGTACTCCCCGCCCTCGTCGCTCTCAAACAAAACCACCCGATCATCAAACAGCTCCATCGCGTCCCCTTTCTCTCGCTCTTATTTAGCAAAAGCATAGCAGGTAGATGGCTGTATACAGAACAGTTGTTCGTGTGTTTTCTATTGAGCTGTCCGCACGGCATGGTATGGACCTGCGCACGAAATAGGGCGCCCCCGAAGGAGCGCCCTTGCATATCCCCTATGCAGGCAAGTTACGCGACCGGCTCGATCTTCTCGAGGCCGCCCATGTAAGGACGCAGAACCTCGGGAATCGTGATGGTGCCGTCGACGTTCTGGTAGTTCTCCAGAATGGCGGCCATGGTGCGGCCGGCCGGCAGGCCGGAACCATTGAGGGTGTGCAGGTAGCGCGAACCCTTGAAGTTCTCGGGGTCGCGATACTTGATGTTGGCGCGGCGAGCCTGGAAGTCACCGCAGTTGGAGCAGGAGCTGATCTCCTTGTAGGCGTTGTAGCTCGGCAGCCAAACCTCGACGTCGTAGGTCTGACGGGCAGAGAAGCCCAAGTCGCCGGTGCACAGGCTAATCACGCGATACGGAAGGCCCAGCTGCTGCAGCAGGTACTCGGCCTCGGCGGTCATGCTCTCGAGCTCCTCGTCGGACTCCTCCGGCTTAGCGAACTTGACCATCTCGACCTTGTCGAACTCGTGCTGACGGATGATGCCGCGGGTGTCGCGACCGGCGGAACCGGCCTCCTCGCGGAAGCAGGGGGTGAAGGCGGTGTAGCGGCGCGGCAGGGTGTCGGCGTCGAGGACCTCGCCGGCGTGCAGGTTGGTGAGCACGACCTCGGCGGTGGGAATCAGGAAGTTGTCGCCCGAGACGTGGTAGGCGTCGTCCTCGAACTTGGGCAGCTGACCCGTGCCAAACATGGTCTGACGCTTGACGACGATGGGCGGCCACCACTCCTTAAAACCACGGCTGGTGTGCGTATCGAGGAAGAAGTTGATGAGGGCGCGCTCCAGGCGGGCGCCAGCGCCACCGAGAACGGTAAAACGGCTGCCGGAGAGCTTGTTGCCGCGCTCGAAGTCGAGGATGTCCAGATCGGTGCCCAGATCCCAATGCGGCTTAAAGTCGAAGTCGAACTCGCGCGGGGTGCCCCAACGACGGCGCTCAATATTCTCGTCCTCGTCCTTGCCGTACGGCGTGGCCTCGCAAGGAATGTTGGGCAGGTGAGCCATGAAGTCGTACTGCTCCTGCTCGAGAGCGGTACGGCGCTCGGCCAGACCGTCAATCTTCTCGTTGACGGCGCGCACGGCCTCCTTGGCGGCCTCGGCCTCGTCCTTCTTGCCCTCCTTCATCAGGGCGCCGATCTTCTTGGACTCGGCATTGCGCGTAGCCTGGAGCTCCTCGACCTCGGTGATGACGGCACGGCGCTCGTCGTCGAGCTCAAAGAACTTCTCGCGATCCCAAGACGTCTGGCGGTTAGCCATGGCAACATCGATGGCATCGGGGTTCTCGCGAACAAACTTGATATCAAGCATTAGATCCTCCGGCGATATACATTCCATTTAGGTTGCAACCTTGTACATGTATGGGCAAGTATATACTTATGAGCGTTTACGACCCAACTCAACTACGCAAGAAGGCACCCAATGGACGCAGTTTTTTCCTTTTTGTTTGGCACCCGCACCGGTTTTGCCATCCTTTTCGCCGGCGGCATCCTGTTATTTGCGATTCTTGCCTTTGTAATGGAGAAGCGTACCCATAAGATGTACGTCGACCGCGGACCCAAGTCCGAGGATGAGGAAGACAGCTTCTGGGACTAACCTGCCAAAAAGGGACAGGTTTATTTTGGTCTGTTTTATCTGGGCAAACGCAAGCGCCCCGCAACTGGAATTGAGCCAGTTGCGGGGCGCTTTTCGCTAAAAGGACAAAACCGCAGAAAATACCTGCCAAAAATAAACCCGTCCTTTTTTTGGTCGGTTTTACTGGAGAGTTGCGTCGATTGCCTTGACCAGGGCGCTGCGCATGCCGGCGTCCTCGAGCGCAACGACGCCCTTGATGGTGGCACCACCGGGCGAGCATACGGCATCCTTCATCGCCGCAGGATGCTGGCCAGTTGCAAGCTGCAGCTTTGCCGTACCCAACACCATCTGGCTCACAATGCGATAGGCATCGGCACGCGGGATACCGTGCTTGACCGCCGCATCGCCCAGGGCCTCGATTGCCATGGCGACAAATGCCGGAGCGCAACCACCCACCGTGCCGCCCACAAACAGCAGGCTCGTATCGAGCTCGACCACCGCACCGAGTTTGCCAAGCAGATCAAGCACCACGGCGCTCTGCTCATCACTAAGCGTGGAAGCCTTCTCGCAAGCGATGACGCCCTCGCCCACCGAAACCGGTGTGTTGGGCACCGTCGAGATATGCGCGACGCCCGGCAGGACCTGCTCCCACTTGGCACTGTCCCAGGTCCAGGCAACCGACAGAACGACCTTTTTGGCAAGAGCATCCTTGAGCGGGGCGAATACCTTCTCGATCATGTACGGTTTGACCGCAGCGACCACGATATCGGATGCGGCGACAACCTCGGCGGCATCGTGGCAGGCGACCATGCCGCGCGCCTCGCAGCGCTCAACCAGTGCGTCGTAGCGACCCGCGCAGGCGCACATGTCGCTCGCAGCTACACCGGCAGCGATCCAGCCATCGGCCATAGCGCTCGCCATATTGCCAAAACCGACAAATCCAATCTTCATATCTCATAGTCCTCTCAGACACGCTCTTCAAAACGAAAGCTATTGTCCCACGCCATTGTTTCGTATTGCCGACCTATTTGTGATACGGCTCGCCACGGCTGATCTTGCAGGCGCGGTAGATTTGCTCCAGCAGCACCACGCGCGCCAAGTTATGCGGCAAGGTAATGCGTCCAAAGCTGAGCATCTCGTCGGCGCGGGCGCGCACCTCATCGCTCACGCCGTCCGAACCGCCAATCACAAAGGCGATGTCGCTGCTGCCTCGCAACATAAGATCGTCGAGCCTCACCGAGAGCTCCTCACTCGAACGCTCCTTGCCCTCGATAGCCAGCAGGATCACATGCGCTCGAGACGGCAATGCAGCAAGAATTGCCGCCCCCTCCTTGTCGCGCGCGGCATCCACGCCGCCCGCCTTAGCCGGGTCGATATCGGCCACCTCGCGGATATCCACCTTGGCATAGGCGCCTAGGCGCTTGGTGTACTCAGCGCACGCGTCCTTCCAAAAGCGCTCTTTGAGCTTGCCAACACAAACGACGGTGTATTTCACGCGTGTCTACTCCTTTGACTCGTTCTGAACCTTACCGGCAGCCAGCATCTGCTCGAACATAGAGGCCGACTGCGAAAAGTCGCTCGGCAGCACGACCGTCGAGGTTTTACCCGTGCGAGCGAACTCCGTCATCATCTCGGACCACTGCGTAAACATGAACAGTTGGTTGGCCTCGTCATTGCCGACACCCGTCTCCTGGATGATCTCGAGCGAATCTTTGATACCCAGTGCAATGGCCTTGCGCTGGTTGGCGATGCCCTCGCCCGCCTTTTCCATAGCCTCGGCCTCGGCGGTCGCCTCGGTGACGCGCTTGATGCGGTCGGCCTCGGCGAGCTCCTGTGCCGCAGCGCGCTTGCGCTGGGCGGCGTTGATGTCGTTCATGGAGTTCTCGACCTCGGTCGGCAGTGCGATTTTGGTGATGAGCGTCGACACGAGGGTGAAGCCGTAGGCGGCCATCTGCTCGGAAACGGTAGCGTTGACATCCTTGGCGATGTCATCCTTCTTGGCAAAGACCTCATCGAGTGTGTAGACGGGGATCGAAGAGCGCAGGGCGTCGGTGATGAAGTCACGCATCTGGTCGACGGGCTCCTGCAGCATGTAGTAGCTCTTGTAGATACCCGAATCTGCCGGGCCGGCGCCCATGTCATAGCTCACGTGGTACTGAGCAGAGACCTCAAGGCCGATGGTCACGTTGTCCTGGGTCTTAACGTCGATGCCAAAACCGTTTTTCATGGTGCGCAGACTCACCGTGGCGGCCTTGCGGTCGATCACGGGCACCTTCATGTGGAAGCCCGCGTTGACGATGCGGTTAAACTTGCCCAGACGCTCGATGATCACGGCATGCTGTTGTTCAACGACATAGCAGGCGTTAGGAAGCAGCAGCAACAGGATGATGATGGGAATCAAAAGGCTGGTAAGGGCGGCGATGATACCGGACAACAGCATGGTCTCTCCTCTGATAGGCACACGTTGGCATTAGGATACCCGTCCAAGGAGATCGTGCATAACAAAAAAGCCCCCATTGCTGGGGGCTCTTTCATTTAATGGTGTGGGCGAAAGGACGTCCGCGTATCCGCTTCGCGGATCCGCACCGGCTTCGGCCGCCTGCCGGCGTCCTCGCCAGCTCGCTAAAAACGCTCCGCGTTTTCTTTACGCTCGCTCCTTCGCAGGTTCAAGTCCCTGCGATGGGCCCATAACAAAAAAGCTCCCATTGCTGGGAGCTCTTTCATCTAATGGTGCGGGCGAAAGGACTTGAACCTTCATGGGGTTGCCCCCATACGGACCTGAACCGTACGCGTCTGCCAATTCCGCCACGCCCGCGTGCAGGAATTAGAATAACGGAGCGCCACCACGAACGCAAGAACTATTTTTGAAAAAGTTTGCGAGCATTTTCCCAAGCGGCTTGCGCGATTGTTTCGGCATCCTCACCAGTGCGATCGACACGGTCGTTAACCAGCGCGTTTGCCGTAATGGAGATCATTGCGGGCTCGCATTCAAGACCGCGGATGGGCTCCGGAGCCATATACGGGCAATCCGTCTCGAACAAAATTCGATCGAGTGGGGTTGCCGCAAATGCCTCGCGCACGTCGTCGTTGCGCTTAAAGGTGGCCGCACCACCATAGGCGATATAGCAGCCCAGCTCCACAAAGCGCTCCATCGTGGCGCGGTCCTCGCCAAAGCAGTGCAGCACACAACCGGCCTGGGGCACGCCCACCTCACGAAGCACGTTGTAGGCGTCCACGTGCGAGGTGCGCTCCCCATCCGAGTCCTCGTGACGCAGGTGCAGCTCCACCGGCACGTTACGGCACACGGCAAGCTCGAGCTGGCGCGCCATGCAGTCAATCTGCACGTTATGGGGTGCCGGCGCGATATCGTCGTCATAGTCCATGTGATAGTCCAGGCCGATTTCGCCAATACCGGCGCATAAGGGGTCATCGAGTGCGGCAACGACCTGTGCGTGAACGTCGTCGGTATAGTCCGGCGCGCCATACGGATGCACGCCGGCAAGATACTTGATCTGCGGGATATCCTGCATCGGCAGAATTTCGCGCACGAGCCAGTCGCTATAGTCCGTCACGCTGCGTTTGTCAGCGATGGGGTCGAACATCGTCACCAACAGGTCGACACCCGCGGCTTTGGCGCGCACGAGCGTCTCGGGCACTTCTTTGCCCCAAAACGAAAGCAGATGCGCATGCGTGTCGGCAAGCGGTGCCAAGGGCACGGGGCAGGCGACCGTCTTCTTTTTCTTGGTAAACGTCACGCGTGCGGCATTAGGCATCATGGATTAGCTCCTGGGCCAGGCGGACAAAGTCGGCAACATCAAGCGTCTCGGCGCGCGTAGTGGGCGCGATACCGCAAGCCTCAAAGGCGGCATCGAGTACGTCCTTGGCAAAGCCGTTGGCGCTCATGGAGTTGCGAATGGTTTTGCGGCGCTGGGCAAACGCAGCGTCGATCACACGAGCCACGAACTCGCGATCGAGCCCCTCGGGCACCACGCCGTCAACACGGTCGATACGCACGACGGCCGAGTCCACGTGCGGCGCCGGCATAAAGCAACGCGGCGGCACCTCAAAGCGACCCGTCACCTGCGCATACAGGCCGAGCTTTGCCGTATAGCCGCCATAGGTCTTGTTGCCCGGCACTGCGGCAATGCGATCGGCAACCTCCTTTTGAACCATGACGACGGCGCGCTTGAGCGCGGGCATCGTCTGGAAGAACTGCAGGATGATCGTCGCCGCCACGTTATAGGGCAGGTTCGCGACAAATACCGTGGGCTCGCCGCCGGCAGCCTGCTCAATCTGCTCCGGGCCCACCTTAAGCGCGTCGCCCATGATAAAGCGGAAGTTGGCGTAGTCAGCGGCATGGGCATCGAGCACCGGCTCGAGCTCGGGGTCGGCCTCGATCGACGTGACGCACGCCGCCTCCTGCAGCAGCGCAAGCGTGAGCGTACCAACGCCCGGACCGACCTCGAGCACGCGCTCATCGCCCGCAAGCTCGGAAAGCTCGCAAATGCGCTCAATTACATGGTTGTCGATCAGGAAGTTCTGGCCCAGGCGATGCTTGGTCGCAAGGCCAAACTCCTCCAGCAGCTCCCTTGTTGCCGTGGGGTTTGCCAAAGGCGAAGTTGTCATAGTTGCCTCCTTAGCATGGTGGCGGCGTCTTGAAACAAAAGGGCATGGACCGTTGCGGCCATGCCCTTACATCTAAACAGCAAATTGCCGATATGGCGCGCGGCGGCTTAGCCCAGACGCGGGAACAGCGGCTCGCCCTTCTCGACGGGCTGACCACCGGCAAGCAAGCCCCAAGCGCAAATGCCCTTGAGGTCGTCGCTCGCGGCCTCGTCCTCGCACGACAGGCGGCGCAGGGCCTCGGCAGAAGTCTGGGGCATGAGCGGCATCAGCAGGTGAGCGGCAATGCGGATAGCCTCGAGCAGGTTGTAGATCACAAATGCCAGCTCGTCAGCCTTGGTCTCGTCCTTGGCAAGCGCCCAGGGCTCGGAGTCCTCGATGTAGTGGTTGGCGGCATGGATGAGCTCCATGACCTCGTCCTTGGCTCCACCGTAATCGAGCACGTCCATCTTGGCCATGTAGCGCTCGACCAGGCCATCGGCGATCTTTGCCAGCGGGTTTTCGAACGCATCGAACGACGCGGGCTTGGCGGGCGCGCAACCGTCAAAATACTTGCCGCTCATGTTGAGCGAACGCGAGATGAGGTTGCCCCAGCTGTTGGCCAGGTCGGCGTTGTAGACCTGCTCCATGCGGTCGAAGCTGATGGCACCGTCAGTGCCAGGGACGACGTCGGTCATAAAGTAGTAGCGATAGCCCTCGACGCCCAGCATGTCGATAACGTCCTGCGGAGCGATGGCGTTGCCGCGGCTCTTGGACATCTTCTCGGCCTTGCCGGTCTCGGCATTGCGCACGGTCAGGAAGCCGTGGGCAAAGACGTGCTCGGGCAGGGCCTCGCCGATGGCCATGAGCATGGCGGGCCAAATGACGCAGTGGAAGCGGATGATGTCCTTACCCACGATGTGGAACTGCGCGGGCCAGCGATAGGCCAGCTCGGCACGCGCCTCGTCGGTGTCGACACCGTAGCCGACGGCCGTCATATAGTTGAGCAGCGCATCGAACCACACGTAGGTCACGTGACCCTCGTCAAACGGGACCTGAATGCCCCAGTCAAAGCTCGTACGGCTCACGGAAAGGTCATTAAGGCCGCCCTCGACAAAGCTACGTACCTCGTTCATGCGGAACGCAGGCTCGACAAAGTCGGGGTGCTCGTCATAGAGCTTGAGCAGCTTGTCCTGGAAAGCGGAAAGCTTAAAGAAGTAGGACTCCTCCTGCACGCGCTCAAGCGGACGGTGGCAGTCGGGGCACAGGTGCTGGCCGACGCTGCCGTACTCCTCGTCGCCCTTCTGGACCTGCGTATCGGTGAAGTAGGTCTCGTCAGGCACGCAATACCAACCGTCGTAGCTGCCCTTATACAGGTAGCCGGACTCCTTCATGCGCTCCCACAGGTACTGCACGGCATGATGCTGGCGCGGCTCGGTGGTGCGGATGAAGTCGTCGTTGGAAATCTCGAGCTTGCTCCAAAGCTCCTTGAAGTGCGGGGCCTGGCTGTCGGTCCACTCCTGCGGCGTCATGCCATGCTTGGCTGCGGCCTCGGCGACCTTCTCGCCGTGCTCGTCCATGCCGGTCAGGAACTTGACGTTATAGCCGGCGGAGCGACGATAACGGGCCTGAACGTCGGCGATGATGGTGGAATAAGCCGTGCCCAGGTGCGGATCGGCGTTGACGTAGTAGATGGGCGTCGTGATAAAGAACGAAGGCTTGCTTTGATCCATGGGGTTTGTCCTCCAGAAAAACGTTGCATACAGAGGATGATTCTAGCGCAAGGGCTGGATATCCTCCATCTATTGCATATCGAGCACCATGGCATAGACATCGCGCTTGCGGCGCGAATACTTCTGAGACAGGCGCTTGGCCACTGCAGACGCGGGCTCCCCCTCCTCGAGCGCGGCGCGGATATCCTCGCGCAGGGCCTCGTCGTGATCCGCTGCCGCGGCGCCAACCGGCACGGCACCGGCCTCCTCATCCTCGCTCGGCGGCGCGATGACCAGCGCAATCTCGCCCTTTACCTCGCCGCGAGCACGCAGCTCCTCGGCAAGCTGGGCAGCGGGCCCGCGCAAGACTTCCTCGTGCAGCTTGGTGAGCTCGCGGCAGACGGCAACCTCACGCTGGGGAAAGACCTCCACCACGGCCTCGAGCGTCGCCACGATGCGATGTGGAGACTCGTAGAAGATGAGCGCGCCGGGCACCACGGCAAGGCGCTGCAAACGGCGCACACGGTCGCCGTGCTTTCGGCCCAAAAAGCCCTCGAAGAAAAAATGCTCGCAGGGAATGCCGGACGAAACGAGCGCCGTGACGCAAGCAGAGGGCCCGGGAATAACTTCTACGGGCACATCGGCCTCACGTGCCGCCTCGACCAGCGCCTGGCCGGGATCGGACACGCTCGGCATGCCGGCGTCCGAGGCAAAGGCGAGGGTCTCCCCCGCCAGCAGACGGTCGACTAGGCCGGCGGCGCGGCTGGCGATCACATTCTCGTCGCAACGGACAAGCGGCTTGGAAATGCCCAGGTGCATCAGCAGCTTTGACGTCACACGCGTGTCTTCGCAGCAGATGGCATCGGCGGCGGCAAACGCCTCGCCAACGCGCGGGGACAGGTCGCCCAGGTTGCCGATGGGCGTGCCGACCACATAGAGTTTGCCCGTATGGGCGCTGTTTTGCGTCATATCAACCTATTCAATCATGCCACGCTCGAGCGTACCGAGCGCCGCGCGGGCGTCCCATGCTGCAATGCGCTTCTCGGTCTTCCACGTTTGGAAGAACCAACCGGCAGCCGGTGCAAACGAAGCCAGTTGGTTGGCGATAAACACGCGCTCGTAGGCATTGCGGCCCTCGGGCGTAACCGACGAGTTGGCAAAGATCGCCGCGCCCGACCATTCGCCCACCAGCACGGGGAACCCAGTCGAAATCGCTTCTTTAAGCTCGCGCTTGTTACGCGAAATCGCCGTCGTCAGCCCGCGGGGGCTCGTGATATCGAGCGCATACTCGTCGCGGTAATGGTACAGGTGAAGGTCCATGTAGACGTTCTTGTACTTAGCGCCGCGCATAAAATGCTTCCACTCGCTGGGATGTCCCGAAGACGAAAAGACGACGATCTTATCCTCGGGCATATACGAACGGACGAGCTCATAGGCATCGCGATAGAAGTTGCGCAGGTAGTGCGCAGGAATGCCATCCGTCATGGTGAAGAGGCTCTTGCGGACACTCATCTGCGGCGTATCCAGCAGCTCAATGCCCAGCAGGCTCTCGGCCTCGCCGTAGCGATCGGCCAGGCGCTCGAGCACGTCGAGTGCGACATGACGACCGTTGGTGGACGAATGCCACTCGGCAACAGCCTCCGGCGTGGCGGGCGAATCGTTGGAATCGCCCTGGCCACCGGGCACAGTTGCTAGATCAAGCAGCACGCGGATGTCGTACTTGGCAGCCCACTCAATTGCACGGTCGATGTAGTCGACAACCGAGATGTAGGACGCATCGGACTCCTGCGAGCCAAAGGCATACCAGGGTACCGGCAGACGCACGGCATTGAGGCCAATCTGCGCCATGCGGCGGAAATCGTCCTCGCTCACAAACGTCTCGTAATGACGGCGCATGCGCTCGTTATAGGCGGCGGTGCCCATGGCCTCCTGCAGCTCGGCCGCGTTGGATGCACCGGTCGCCGCGTATAGCGACGGGGTCACCCAAGGCTCGGGAATAAACCAGCCAGAGAGATTAACGCCGAGTATCCTCTCCATCACTGCCCCCTTCGGATCGTGCAGGCTGAGTCTGCATCGTATTGCACAGGAAAAGTATCGTTTTGAGTATACCCGCGCGTGCGGACAGACGACCGAACGGTCTGTAAAGTGGCGCAAAAGCGGGAGGAATATCTGGGCGGGCCCGAGATGGCGCGCCGAGATGTACATATGCGCCGGAAGTAGGCGGCCGGAAAATGCATCCCGTTCTGAGCGCGGGATCTGGGACGCAGTTTCCGCCAAAGACCGAAAAAGGAAAGCACGTCCCATTCTGACGCCGGATTCCGAGTCGTGCTTTTCCAAGCGGCCTCAAAGCGGAAAACGCATCCCACTCTGAAGCCAAATTCCGGGACGCAATTTCCGCAGAGTCCTCGATAAAAGAAAAGGACCCCTTTGCAGAGGTCCTAGTCAATTCAAGGTGGCGGGGAAGGGAATCGCGTCCGCGCGCTGCGCGGACGGACCGCTGCGGCGCTTACGCGCCTTGCGAGCTGCGCTGGCAAACGCTTACGCGTTTACTCAGCTCCGCGCCCTCACGGGGTTCGATTCCATGTGGGGGCTGCATAAAAGAAAAGGACCCCTTTGCAGAGGTCCTAGTCAATTCAAGGTGGCGGGGAAGGGAATCGAACCCCTGACACGAGGATTTTCAGTCCTCTGCTCTACCAACTGAGCTACCCAGCCATTTGAGGTGTGCCTTGTTTCAAGGCTTGATTAGTATAACCAAGGACGCGTTCCGGTCAACCGAGAATTTTAAAAAAGATTTTGAGCACAGCCTCGGTTCTATAAATCGGCACGTCAGAGGCATCAGCCGGCAGCAAGAAGTTTTTCACTCAGAGCCGCACGGGCAAACTCACTTGGCGTCATCCCCTCGGCAGCCGCCCGTCGACGAATGGCCTCCTTCATTCCCAGAGGAATCTTGACCGACAGCGTTGCCGTCCCCTCACCTGAGAGCGGGGGCCGTCCACGCACGATCCCACCAACGGTGTGTTCGCCATCCGGAAACTCTCCGCGCTCGTACGACTCGCACCACGCGTCAATCATTTCATCCGTTACAACCTGACCATTAGCGGCCGTATACGTCTTGCCCATCATCAACCCCTCTGCCGAGCTCGCTCGATCTCTTGCCAGAATTTCTTCTGAACCGGAGACAGGGCATGAATAATGAGCCATCCACGAATTAGTTCGACCGCAACAAGTTCCACACTTCGACCATCTGGAAGCCATCCAATGGCAAGCCATCTCGGCGGCTCGTCCTCCGACTCGCGGCGAATGCACTCAGTAACCGCGAACCAGGCACCAAGCACCTGCTTTTCCGTCAAGTGTTTTTTGGCGTTCGGATGGATCTCAACATCCATGCATCTTCTCCTCCATCTTACCCAATTTCGTATGACGAAAGTCCGCTGTCGCCAATCTCTTACGCCGGCACTTGTTGGAGGGCGGGAGGTGTAGCGAGGATTGAAGGGCGTTCCAATACCGCCCAGGCGCCGGGGCAGGAGCACATACACCAGGGACATACGTTTTCGTAGCGCGCGAGGATATTGCCATCGCGATCGATGAAGGCGATGTCGATGGGATAGGCCATAAAACACGTATGGACCGAAGAGCAGCGTGGAAACGCCATGACGAGCGGCAGGCCGTTGGCGGCAACCGGATGCCGTCCCAGCATGCCGCGCAGGCGCACGACAAACGACTCCGCCACCACAAACTCGGCCGGCGTCCAACCCAGCCTATTGAGTGCCCGCGCGTAGGCGATGTAGGACGAGACCGCGGTCACATGACCACCCCCGGGCGCCATGGATCGACCGTCACCGCGCGCTCGTGCGACAACGTTGTCGGCGCCCCCAGCGGAACGCCAGCGATGCTGAGAGAAGTCGGCCACGGCTCATAGTGCATGGTGCAGGTGTAGGTCCTAAACGTACCGGATAGGGAGAGCAGGCCACCATCCGATGCCTCCGCGCCTTGCTCGCTCGACACTTCGATCTGTAAGTCATAGCCTTCCATGGCATTCAGAATTTGAGTCTGGACCGTCGCCGAGGCATCGGCAGAGCTCTCGTCACCCTCCCCGCCCGGCGCCACAGCGTGCGCCAGCACGATGTCGGGCACCACGCGGTCGAAGCGCGCGACAGCGCTGGCAAAGACCATGACGTTGTACACGATGAGCGCCAGCACCAGTAAAACGGGCGTAACCACTGCCATCTCCACCGTCGCTTGGGCGCGCTCCTCACGCAGCCGTATGCGGATACTCATTACGACCCACCGCCCAGAGCGCCAACCAGCGTGGCGACATCGACGGTGAGTGGGATGGAGCCGCCGCCGGGCAGAGGAATCTCCGCAAGCGTGAACACCGTACCGCTAATGGTGCGTTCGACTTGATATTCCAATGCCTCGCAAAGCGCCTTGGGATCGGTCACGCCCAACGGAATACCTCGCAGCTTGTCTTGCGCTTGAGAGAAACCAGCAATGTCAGACCCCGGACTCTTAATGATATTGGCGGAATCGGTCAGCACTGGCTTTCGCAGG
This sequence comes from Collinsella aerofaciens, assembly GCF_040926265.1. Lineage (GTDB taxonomy): Bacteria > Actinomycetota > Coriobacteriia > Coriobacteriales > Coriobacteriaceae > Collinsella > Collinsella aerofaciens_BB. The sequence goes on from NZ_JBCOIL010000011.1 coordinate 42,296, forward strand.
CGCAAGTCGCACGGCTCCAGACCCAACGCCGCCACGGACGCCGAAACGGTATCGCCGAGCCACGATGCGATGGAGCCCAACGCGCCGCTGCCCCCTCCTAGGCCTTTAATCATCTCGTCCATAAGTTCGTCGGCCGAACCTTGGATATCACCGTATCCTACGAGCAGCCGTCCCCAAACATCCATGACGCCGTCGAGCACGCCGGCAACGCCGCCCGAGCGTTCCTTCAATGTCGAGAAAAATCGCGAAAGCACGTTGTTTTGCGCCGTCGCCTCATCGGGCGCCAACACCGCGGCAGAGATAGCACCGCGATCGCCAAGCCTGACTGCCGTGTTAAACGAAGAGTTGAGCTCATCGGGGATCGAGATGGCACCCGAAACCGCAAAGGCGACCACGCCGTTGCGACCGGGCGGAGCGATACGCGGGCGCTCGCCCGAAAGCTCCTTGATGGCCTGGTCAAACGTATTGCCCGCACGATCGGCCTCGTCTTCGGTCTGACGCTCGAGCTCGAGCTCTTTGTTGCGGCATTCGACGTAGTCTTCCAGAGCCTCTTTGAACTTGTCAAAGTGGTACTCGAAGCCGTTTTCGATGAACGATGGCGGCATGAGGGCGCTTCCAAGCGTAACCACGCCGAAGCCGCACGCTTCGCATGTATCACGACCATCATAATCAGCAACAGATGCCAGCCCACTCGGAGTCCCTTTCTGATAGACGGGGCATTCGACTCCATAATGCAGGTATGTTCTGCCGTCGTTGTTGCTTACAGGCCATGCGGCATCGGTGTAAAGTTCGGTCGGCCGCACCTCGTTTGGGACACGCGGCAATAGTGGGATATAGGCAGAAAACCGTTCGCCATCGTCTTTTATGTATGCTCGATCGACCTCTTCAATCGCATAGGCATAGAACGCTTTTCGAGCGGCTGACTGCGCTTTCATCTCGACGCTCGATCCCTGAGGTTTTTCATTCGCCAAGCGCTGTCGGTAATAGGTTTTCGCGCGATCGAGCGCTATTTGCGGCTCCCATGTGATGCTCGACTTTTCATGACGGTTCTGGCTGTCAGATAGTTCTGCTAGTTTTTTCGCACGCTCCCACATACACGAGTACTTGTCAATCGAACTCTCGTCCGACCCGCCACAATCCGCCAGCCAAGCGCGCTCTTTGGCCTTCGCCGTGTCCTCAGAAGCCTTCCGCAGCTCCTCGGCCGCACGCCCTAAATCATCTGATGTGTCTTTGATGGTATCGGTCGAGATCTCGGACCCCTCGAGCGCAACGAAATCCGACTCGGACGTCCTGGGAACGGCAAGCGCCGTACCGGTATAGGTCACACTATCGGTATCCTGCGCCGACACCGCCTGCGTGGCACGCGCGGCAATCAGATACGGCAGAGCCGTCTCGATTTTCTGCAAGCCTTCCGATGCGCTTTTGGCAAACTTATTGCGCGTTTTAATGATCTCAATCCCGGTGTCGACCATATTGCCGGCAACTGGTTCGGCACCCGGGATGAGGATGGCGACCAGGCCCGTCCCGATCGTGGCAAACCCCGCTAGCCCCAGACTCAAGATGCTCGCATCAACCACCGTGGCAGCCGTGTGATAGGACGACGCTACGTTGGCACCCGCCAGCGCGCCGCTATCGGCCGCCACCTGGGTGTCCCCCGCGCGCGACATGCTCCATATCGCCGCGGTCGACGAAAACAACAACGTGAGCACCACTAGGATGACCACGGCAGAAGAAAGCGTGGTGTAGGCACCGTCTTCGATAAACAGGTCGATACCGGCGCGGCCCATAAAGCCGCCTCGCTTGCGATGGCAGCTCGGACGGCGCGTCAAAACGCATCTAGACCAGAAACGCTTAATCCCATGCAGCAATCCACGAATCATAATCTCCCTCCAGCCATTCGGGACGCGATTGATACGAGACATCGACCTTGAGCTCAACGTAGCCGCCCTCGGCGGTACCACCCATAGCCTGCGCAAACGCACCGATCACAGGCAACGGCTTGACCTCGCCGGAAACGGACACGGACGAGACACCACCCGCACCGGCCCGGCCAAGCTCGATATCCCACGACAACGGCCCGCCGGCATGAAAGATCGAAACGTTGGGCACTGCGGCAAGCCGGCGGCGGGTGAACTCCTTAAGATCGTCGTCCTCCGCCGTCGTCGTGGTCATGAGCCGCGCGGTCTCGGCAGCGGCAGACTCCATGACCGCGCGCGTATAGAGCAAACACACCGGTTGCAGTGCGAGAAGAATGAGCATCAGAAACGTCGGCAGCAAAAAAGCAGCCTCGACCGTAGACTGCGCCCGGTCCTCGCGCGCGATATCAATACAACGCGATGTCCTTAGCGCCCGCAGCGGCGTCGATAACCGACGTCGAGGCAACGCCATGGGATGCCGCCCGCTCAACCAGCGCCGCCAAGTGCCCATCGGTGCCAGCACGCCAAAGCCCCGCAATCGCCAGCACGATCGATAACAGCGCCACCGTGACGATGGCGTATTCGACCGTCGCCTGGGCAGATTCCTCGCGCAGGACGTCATGCATTTCACGACCCCTCCTTTGAGCTTATTGTTTGCGGGGCCAGGCGCACCGCGCGCAGACGACACGAAGCATCGCCAGTATCCGCGGCAACCGTCACCATATCGACCCAGCCGCGCCCATCGCGCACAATGGCGCCCCATACGTTACCCTTAATATCGAGATAGCCGCTCAGGGCGAGCTGGGCCGTTGGCACCTCGCGGTAGGCGCGTAACATATCCGCCGCTGCCTCGGTCATCGGTCGGTCCTCGGACCATGCAAGCCGGACCGCAATCGCGTTGTCCTCAGGCGAATCCGTCGCAGTGCCAGACCGCTTGTCGAGCGTCCGCAGAAAGGTTTGCGCCGTGACAGCGACATCCGAATCGTCCGCATCTCGCATCTCATCTTTTTGAGACGCCACCGCCGAATCTGAGCCCGAATCGAAGGCGGCCCCAGGACGCTGCTGCCGCGCGGCGTTAAGCCCCCAAAGCACCGCCGCTATCGCCACGGTCAGGCAAGCAAACACCAGCAGCACCCCGATGGGGCGCTCGCCCTCTACAGGCTGTTGATGCCCTCGCTGATAGCGTTCCATAGATCTTGGACCTTGCCCTTAAATGCGACAATGGCAATGATGGCGATCACCACGAGCACGCCGACCAAGATGGCGTATTCGGTGGTGCCCTGCGCACTCTCCTCCTGCAGTAGCTCCCCGGCATGCTGGCGAGCGCGAATTGACTGGCAAACAGCCCAGCTCCAGACCTTGCCAGCAACGTCAGCCATCGTGTTCATGTATTCCTCCCTACATCATCCCGCCTGCTCCCAGCAGCGGGCCCAATATGGACAGAAGCAACGCCGGCAAGATGAGCGTGCCGGTGGGAATCAGCAGCTTGACGGGCGCACGCTCGATCTCGCGCTCGACCGCGGCGCGATGAGCCGCACGGATCTCGCGACTTTGAGCGGCCAGTGTCTCGGCAAGTGGGGCACCCAGGGCGAGTGCCTGCCCCACCGTGATGGCAAAGGTCTCGAGCGCTCGCACGTCCAGGTCGCGCGCGGCGGCCAACAACTCGTCCTCACGCGTGCCCACGCCCACCTGCCACGCCATGCAGGCCCGCTCAAGGCGAAGAGCCAGCACTGACCGGCGGTTGGCGCAGAAAATCTCAAGCGCCGCATCAAACGAAAGGCCGGCCGAAAGACCCAAGCGCACAACATCGATCATCTCGGACACTTCGCCGAGCGACACTCGCGCCGGGCCGCCCGCTCCAACCGCGCCCTTCACTCGCGCGGTCAGGACATCGACCACCGAGCGACCGGCGGCAGCGACCAGCACCGCCTCGCGCTTGCAGGCCCCTGCGATCTTGCGTGCATCCGCCCGATCCAAACCCGTCGCGACAAATACACTCAGGGCGCACAGGCAAGCCGCAACTGCAACCGGGGCGCTCATAGCTCCACCCGCATAATGCGCCGGATAACCACCAGGGCAACGGCGTTGAGGGCAAGACCCAGCACCACAGCGCCCGCGCCGGCAGGCGTCGCAAGACCGCGACGAAAATCTGCCGAAAGCAGCGCCAACACCGCGCACATGCCCGCCGGCATCGCCGCGACCATATGCGCAGACATGCGAGCCTGCGACGTCTTAACATCCAGGCGGCGCTTGAGCTCAATACGCTCCCCCACCATGCTCGACGCCTCGGACAGTAAGTCGGCAAGCGGAGCACCGGTGCGCTGAGACACCTTAAGCGCCAAGGTCACAAGCGAAAGGCCGGGGGCGTCGATGCGCACGAGCAAGTCATCGAGCGCGTCGGTCGCCGAGATGCCGCAATCGATCGCCGCCGCCACCCGCAAAAACTCGGTATGCACCGGTTCTTGCGCATGAGCGCCCACAAAGCGCATGCCCTGGGTCAGCGAATGTCCCGAGGCAAGCGACATGGAAAGTGCGGTAAACGCCTCGGGCATGGCCTCTTCTGCATCGTGTTGCTCGCGCCGGCTCTCAAAGCCATCCCGAGCGGCGCCAACGGCAATCGGAGCAACAAGTCCCAAGGCAAATCCGAGGGGCGATAACGACACCATCGTTAGTAAAACGCAGCAGACACCGCTCGATAGCAGCAGAAACGCCAAACGCCCCGAAGCATCTTCGATCACGAGGCCAAGGCGATGCGCCGGAGCCAGCGATGCCCACGAACGGGCGATCTTTTTCAGCAGATCGTTTTCCACCAGCTCACGCGGCAGCTTCTCTGCCACCGTCTCGAGCGCCTGACGCGCCACCTCCGCCGGCGGCACCTGCGGCACACGAGGTTCCACCCCGCACGCCGTCGCGACAGAAAACCCTGCCAAACCCCCTACGACGAGGGGCACAGCGACCTCCATTCGTCCACCTCCTCTTGTGTGAGCGTCCCCGACCGCAGGCCTTCTGCGATAAACGGCGGCTCGCGGTCAAGCGTCCAGGTGCGCTCGGCGGCATCGAAAGTCACATAGCGCTCAAGCTCTACGCCGCCCGACGCGGCGCGACGCACCCCCGAATACGAGGAGACGAAGCGCCTGCCATCGGCGTGGCGCTCGGACATCACGATGCCGTCGAGCGCCATGGCAATCTGCTCCTCGATGAGCTCGCTCGGCAGATCGATGCCATAACGTGCAAGCAACGTCAGACGCACCACGGTCTCCTGCTCGGAACCCGCATGAAGCGTGGTGAGCGACCCGTCGTGGCCCGTGTTCATGGCCTGCAACATGTCGCAGCACTCGGCACCGCGCACCTCGCCCACCACGATGCGGTCGGGGCGCATGCGCAGGGCATTGGTCACCAGGTCGCGGATCGTCACCGCGCCCTCGCCCTCAATTGAAGCCTCGCGCGCCTCTAGGCGCACCACGTGCGGATGATGCGCAAACTTGAGCTCGGCAGAGTCCTCGATCGTCACGATGCGCTCGCCGGTGGAGATCTCGCATGACAACGCGTTGAGCAGAGTGGTCTTACCAGATCCCGTGCCTCCCGCAACCGCCAGGTCCTGTCGCAGCGACACCGCGCACGACAGCAGCTGCGCATACCAAAGCGGCAGCGACCCCAGCCCCACAAGCTCGTCCAGCGAGCAGATACGGTCCGAGAACTTTCGGATGGTGAGAATCGGTCCGTCAATCGCCACAGGCGGAATCACCGCGTTGACGCGATAGCCCGTTTTGAGGCGGGCGTTGACGATGGGGCTGCGCTCGTCGATACGGCGGCCAAGTGGCGAGATGATGCGGTCGATAAGCACCCGGATCTGCTCATCATCCTCAAACGCATGCTCGATGGGATACAAGACGCCGCCGCGTTCAAAGAAAGCCGAGCGGCAGCCGTTGATCATGATTTCGGTAACGGTGTCGTCCTCGATGAGCGGCTGCAACGGCCCCAAGCCCACCACGTCATCCAAAATCTCGTCGATGATGGTCTCGCGCTCGGGCGTCGCGAGATCGGTCGGCTCCTCAATATTGAGCGCCGCCTCCACCGCGGGACGCAATTCCGAGCGGGCAAGTGCCGGGTCGATATAGGCGCTGATACGCGCCACTTCGTCGTAACCCATGCGGTCCATCACGGCGCGCTTGGTGCGTCGTTTCGCCGCACGGCGACGCCCCGCATCTACAGGCGCTGCCGCCGCTGCTGCGCCGGCAGCCTTAATCCTCGTTTGCAGGCTCATCGCTGATCACCCTCGCGCGACCAGGGAAGGCGGATACGCGGACGCTCGGTACGCGTTGCACGGTCGGCGACCATATCGCTCCAAGGGCCGACGGCACACCCCAGTTCCACGAGCATCTCGCGCGTGGCCTCGCGCACGCTGGTCGCAAAAGCGCTGGTCTGCCCCACTGCCTCGTCAGCGCGCCCAAACGCCATGAGCGCGGCGAGATCCTGCCCGCCATCGGCGATACGAATCTTGGAGCTCAACGCGCAGGCAATCTCAAAGCGCATGGCGACGTCCTCGTCTGCCCCGCGCGCACCGAACCGGTTGAACAAGGCGCTCATGCGCGTGCGCGGCACACCTACTCGACTTGCCAGTTCAATGACGCGCGACGCCGATGTCGCGGACGACACCGCCGCATCGCCAATGACCAGGCAACGGTCGCTCGCCGCCACCGCAGCCGCCACGGCATCGCCCCAAAAGACCGAGGTATCGATAAAGACCACGTCGGATTCGCGACGCAGGACATCAAGCAGCAGCTCCACCGGACGTGCCATGAGCTCGGCTTGCTCGGGCGCCGCGACGGGACCCCAGAGCGTAACGCCCGGCGCCACGCGCATCGATGTGGCTACGATATCCGGCTCGGTGAGCGCGCCCGCCGCCGACGGCTCGATAAGTGCCGCCATATCGCGCGGAGCATCGACGCCTAACAAGTCGTAAAGGTTTCCAAACATCAAGTCCAGGTCGAGCACGGCGGCACGCAAGCCCAACAGCGACGATGTGTGTGCCATGGTGGCAACGATCGTCGACTTGCCGCACCCGCCCGAACCCGAAATGGCGCAGATGACCGGAGCTCGATGCTGCGGAGTGGCAGCGTCTGCCGGCGGCATCGGAGGCGGCGGGGCGGGCGTCGGCGACAGCGTCCCCGTCTCCCCCGCCGCAACCACACGCTGCGTCCAAGCCGGCATGACAGCTTGTTCGGTCTGCAAGGCAGGCTCGTTCTGTGCAATCTGCTCATGCTGCATCAGCGACAACTCGCCGCACCCGGCAAAGCCCTCAACTTCGTCGAGTTCATCCGCCAGATTCACGCCGTGCACGTATCCCATATCTACAGCCGGGGAGTCGCCAGCATGCTGTGCCGGCCCTCCAGCGTCATCGTATACAAGGGGGTTCCGGGGGCGCCGACCATGCTCGGCTTCCGCTTTTCCATAATCATCAACACGCGGGCCTCTTGTAGCGCGAGGCGCCCCGGGTTCCCTATCAACAAAAGCATCGGGCTCAATCGTCATGCGCCGATCGGAATCAACCGCTCCCTCGCCCGCGCGCCCGTTGCCGCATATACTGTGCGCAGCGATGACCTCGGTCGCCCCCGCGCGAAACAGCCCCTCGATATCCGACGGATCGAGCGCTTCTATCAACACGACCACGCGACTCACGCGGCCTTCGGCCGTCAGGCGCGCGACAGTCTTGCGCACATCTTCGATATCAAACAGAGACGCCGCGATGATGGCAGCCCCGCGGCGCGACGGAAACGCCCGCGCCATGGAAACCAGCCCGCCCAGGTCACCCACGCGAAGCACCTGTGCACCCGCATCACGGCCCTCGACTTCCCGCTGCAACAGCCCGTAATCGCCACACGCGCAGCACGCAAGCCAGATCGCCTTCATCACTCGTCGCCTCCGCTCTTTTTGCCGCGCGCCGTGGCGGGAATCGTCAAGCTGACCATTCCCTTGCCCGAGGCTCCCAGCAGTTCCTTGACGTCTTCGGGGTCAGCCGCCAGCGTCACCCATTCGATCTTGCCCTCGCGCGTGGCACCGGAATCTTCACTGGTATCGATCACGTACGCGCCGCACAACCGATCGGTTACGCCGTCTTTTTGCACATACACATCCACGTAGCTGCCCACGCCCGTAGCACCGCCGACCGAGTGCTCGGCATCGACCGCCACCGAAACGGCGACCTTGCCCTTAGGCACCTCGAGCTTGTGACTCTCGGCCTTGGTGTAGACATTGCAGATCACGGCGTTTTTGGGAATACGCGAAGTCGTCACGTCGCCGCGCACCTGGCGCAGCTCGGTCGCCGCGTCACGCGGCAACAGGCTCGTCAGCCATTCCTGGGTTATGACATTGGTCTCATCGAGGGTCTCGCCCACATCGATATCGCGCGCCGCGACGCATACCTCGACGCGATCGCCACCGTACTTGGCCAAGGTCTCAGCCTGGACCTGTTCGGCTTGCGAGCGGATCGACGAGCCGTAAACCATACAGAGCAGCGCAGCGAGCACGCCCGCGACCAGACTGATGGCGATGCGCTTGCTCTTGTTCACGGCCGCTCCTCTCATGGCAGTGCCGGGCGAATGCCCGTACCACCATTGTCTGGGTGGTCAGAGTGCAAAGCGGCGCAATCGCGATCTCGGTTTTCGATGTCAAACCAATCGCTGACCAAAAACTAACCAGCCCGTCAAGCTCGTGGCAAGGTTTTGGTCAGCACGTCAGCAAACTGCATGTTTCGAGGCTTTTTCGCAGCAAAAAAGCCGTCTCCCGAACAGTTGGGAGACGGCTGTCATAGGAAAAATCAATTACAGATGGACATCGGGATCGAGCATTTGAGCACTCACGCGCATGGATGACGCCAGGTTTTGGAACGTTTCCAAACGCAGGCTGTCGATCTGCCCGGCGTCCTCGGCCTCGCGAACGGCACAGCCCGGCTCATGGGTATGCGTGCAATCGCCAAACCGGCACGCGCGCGATGCCTCGACAATCTCGGGGAAGGCGCGCGCCAGACCCCGCTCGTGACCCACGAGCGGTAAGCTGCGCAGGCCCGGGGCATCGGCGATCACGCCGGCGTCGCCCGGCAGTGCCACCATCACGCGCGCGACGGTAGTGTGACGGCCCTGGTCGTCGCGTTCGCGCACACCGCCAGTCGCCAACGTATCGTGGCCCAGCAGCGCATTGAGCAGCGTCGACTTGCCGGCACCCGACTCGCCCAGAATCATGGCGCAGCTCCCGGCAGGCACGCAGGAACGAACCTCGTCCAGGCCGCGGCCCTCGGCAGAGGACGTCACGATCACGCGCACGTCCGGACCTACCAGGCGGCGCACGCGGTCCAGATCGCGCTCGAGCTCCTCGGCATCGCAGCGGTCAGCTTTGGTGAGCACCACCACCGGTTCGGCATCGCAGTCGAGCGCCAACACCAGCGAGCGCGCCACGCGGTCGAGCAGCACCTCACCGGCACCGAGCGCCTGCACGATTAGCACGCTATCCACGTTGGAGCAGAGCACCTGACGCTCTCCACGGGCACGGCCGCGCCAACGCTCAAAGCTCGTACGGCGCGGCAGAACGCACTCAATCACGCCCATATCGTGCCCGGGAGCGCGGCGCACCGCCACACGGTCGCCCACGGCGGGCAGCAGGACCTCGTCCTCGCCGCGCGACTTAGCAAACCCCACGGCATGCTCGGCGCGGAAGGTATCGTTGGCAGCCGCCACCAGCGGAAACCCGCGATCCAAGCGCACCACGGCGCCAAGCTGCATCTGCTCGGGCTCCTCGGCATGTGCGCAAAAGTCGTCAAATGCCGCCTGCTGAGCTTCATCGACCGGCAGGTCATCAAACGCCGGAACGTCCTGCAGCGCGTCAAGTCCCGGTACGCTTGCCAGTAGCTCCTCGGCAGACGCGGGGGCCTCGGTCGCAAGCTTCCGACGACGATCGCGCTTAGCCCGCGCCCCCGTCGTCTTTTTCTTCGCCTTAGCCTTAGCCTTGCCCACAAGCGCCTCCCAGCACCATAAATCACAACTGAGCAGGTATTTTAAATCAAAAAGAGCTGGCCGGGCAAAGCCCTAAATCAAAAAGAGCCGGTCGAGCAAACGCTCGATCGGCTCACAAACTTTCCCTCAGCTTACGGTCCCGAGAGGTTGTCCGAAGGCCCGACCGCCGAGAGGGGTTTCTTCTGAGCGATCCCGCAGCGCGAAGCGCGAGGACCAGCGAAGAAGAAACCCCGCAGGCGGTCGGGCCGGTGGGAGGGATGGCCTTTCGACCTACTCTTTTTCGACCGCGCGCATGATCGCCTTGTAGATCTCCATCAGCGGGATGATCAGGAAGGCCAGGCCCAGCGCGGCAAGAACGCCCTTGAGCTCAAGCGTCACAGGGCCGAAGAACATCTCGGCAAGCGTCGGCTGCACGGTCACGATCACCGTCAGCACCAGTGCCAGCGCGGCAGAAGCCCACAGCCACTTGTTCTGTTTCTTCATGGTGAACAGCGACGCACGACGGCTGCGCATATTGAAGCAGTGGAAAATCTCGACCATGTTGAGCGTGATGAACGCCATCATCACGCCTTCCTCGTCGGCATTGCCGGCGATCATATCAGCGATGTGAATGTAGCCCATGTCAAAGTACACGCCCACAAAGAAGCTCGCCAGCACCAGCGCGGTGATGATCAGACCCTGGACCACGCAGTCCAGACCCATATGTCCGGCGAAGACACCGTCCTTAGCGTTGCGCGGCTTGCGCTTCATAATGTCGCCCTCGGCGTCCTCCATGCCCAGCGCGAGCGCGGGGAAACAGTCGGTAACCAGGTTCACCCACAGCAGCTGCACCGGCTGGAAGATGGTAAAGCCGATGAGCGTGGCGATAAACACCGAGAAGACCTCGGCAAGGTTTGCCGAAAGCAGGAACTGGATGACCTTGCGGATGTTGTCGTAGATGCGACGGCCCTCTTCGCAGGCACCGATGATGGTGGCGAAGTTGTCATCGGCAAGCACCATGTCGGCGACGCTCTTGGTGACGTCGGTACCGGTGATGCCCATGCCAACGCCGATGTCGGCGCGCTTGATGGACGGGGCGTCGTTGACGCCGTCGCCCGTCATGGCCACGATCTGGTCGCGCGACTTCCAAGCCTCGACGATGCGGGTCTTGTGCTCGGGCTGAACGCGGGCGTACACGCCGTAGTCCTCGATGTGCGCGTCGAGTTCCTCGTCGCTCATGCGGTCGAGGTCGGCGCCCGTGATGGCCTGGCTGCGATCGGTGACGATACCCAGCTGCTTGGCGATGGCCACGGCGGTGTCGATGTGGTCGCCCGTAATCATGACGGTGCGGATACCGGCATCGTGGGCCTCGCGGATGGCGTCGGCGACCTCGGGGCGGACCGGGTCAATCATGCCGGACAGGCCGCAGAAGACCAGGTCGTGCTCGAGCGCAGCGGGGCTGCAGTCGGCCGGGACCTCGGTGTAGGTGCGGCTTGCCAGCGCCAGCACGCGCAGGGCCTCGTCGGCCATGGCCTTGTTGGCGGCCACGAGCTCGGCGCGACGCTCCTCGGTCAGCGGAACGACCTTGTCGCCCTCGTAGATATGGGTGCACAGGCCGATCACCACGTCGGGCGCGCCCTTGGTGTACTGCTCATACTCGCCGTCCAGGGTCTCGACGACCACGGACATCATCTTGCGGCCCGAGTCAAACGGGGCCTCGCCCACGCGCGGATGCTCGGCAGTCAGGCCAGTGAGCCCCGCCTTGCCGGCATCGTTGACGAGCGCACACTCGGTCGGCTCACCCACGGCCTCGCCCAGCTCCTCGTCCCACTGGGCGTCGGAGCACAGAGCCATGCCGGCCAGGAACTTCTCCTTAGGCGCGGCGAGCTCGTGCTTGACGACGGTCATCTTGTTCTGGGTGAGGGTACCGGTCTTGTCGGAGCAGATGGTCTGCGTGCAGCCAAGGGTCTCGACGGCAGAGAGCTTGCGGATAATCGCCTGACGCTTGGCCATCTTGGTCACGCCGAGCGACAGCACGATGGTCACGACGGCAACCAGGCCCTCGGGGATGGCGGCGACGGCAAGCGAGACAGCGACCATAAAGGTGTCGAGCAGCGCGGTCGGATCGGTGAGAACGTTGCCCACGCCGTGGCGGATGATGTCGACGCCAAAGATGACGACGCAGATGACGATAACCATGATGGTGAGGATGCGGCTGAGCTCGGCGAGCTTCACCTGCAGCGGCGTGAGCTCTTCCCTGGCCTCGGCCAGGGCGCCGGCGATCTTGCCCATCTCGGTGTTCATACCGGTGCCGACCACGACGGCGCGACCGCGGCCGTATACCACGGTGGAACCCATGTAGCACATGTTCTTGCGGTCGCCGAGCGGCACGTCGTCGGTGCCGGCGGCGAGCTCAATGACGTTGGCATGCTTCTCGACGGGCACGGACTCGCCGGTAAGGGCGGCCTCCTCGATCTTCATCGTGGCGCTCTCGAGCACACGGCAGTCGGCCGGGACGGAGTCGCCCGCCTCGAGCATGATCACATCGCCGGGCACGAGCTCGGCGCTCGGCAGGTGCACGAGCTTGCCGTCGCGCAGCACCTTGGACTGCGCCGCGCTCATCTCCTGCAGGGCCTCGAGGGCCTCTTCGCTCTTGGCTTCCTGAACCACGCCCAGTACCGAGTTGACGATAACGACGAACATGATGATGGCGACGTCGGCAAAGTCGGGCTCGCCCTTGACCATACCCGTGAGCGCGCTGATGACGGCGGCAACGATCAGCATGATGACCATGGGGTCGGCCATCTGCTCAAAGAAACGCTTCCACAGCGGCGTTTTCTCGGCTTCCTCGAGCTTGTTAGGGCCTGTCTTGGCGAGGCGCGACGACGCCTCGTCGTTGCTCAGGCCGAGGTTCTCATCGACGCCCTGGTCGCTGAGCACCTCCGCCGCGGCGGACAGGTATTCCTTTTGCATATAGAGTCCCCTCCTGGGATTCGGGCCACTCAGCAGATTGATGCCCGATCATAATTCCCAGGAGAAGGGCAAGGGCTCATCAAGGCTGCCGTGCTGAGCGGCAGTTGATAGTGGAGCTATGGTACCCCAAAGCAGCGCGTCTAGCCAAAACATTCCAATTGGAAACACGGCTCGAGTGCAACGATGCAGACCGTGTGATGCTCAATATTGATAAAACGTTTTTTCTTCGGCACATCGTCAAACTGAAATATCGCCCAGATAGCAGCGGTCAGAACGGTTGGTAAAGTTTTTGCATATACCGTTTTTCCGCAAAAAATGAACTTCTAATTCGGCATACGGTCGATTTTTTGGGGTATTCGGTCGCCATTTCGTTATAATCATCTCAGTTTTATTTCTTATGGTTTATCTATCAGCGCAAGACGATGTCAGATGGAGGTCTGAATGTACAAGCGCACCAAGATTGTATGCACCATGGGTCCCGCCTGCGATAGCGACGAGACCATCCGCGAGATGATCAAGGCGGGCATGAACGTCGCCCGTTTTAACTTCTCGCACGGATCCTACGACGAGCACCACGGTCGCATCGAGCGCGTCCGTCGTATTTCCAAGGAGCTCGGTCTGCCCGTCGGCATCCTGCTCGACACCAAGGGCCCCGAGGTCCGCACCGGCCTTCTGGTCGATGGCAAGAAGGTTGCCGTCAAGACCGGCGATAAGATCGTCGTCACCGCTCAGCCCACGTCCGAGGATTTCCACGGCACCTCTGAGCACATCTCCCTCGACTACCTGGCTCTGCCCTCCGAGGTCGAGAAGGGCTCCCTTATCCTGATCGACGACGGCCTGGTTGCCCTCGAGGTCGAGTCCGTCGACGGTCAGGACATGACCTGCGTCGTCAAGAACGACGGCCTGATCGGCGAGCGCAAGGGCGTCAACATGCCCAACGTCAACATCTCGTTGCCCGCCATCACCGAGCGCGATCGTCAGGACATCCTCTTTGGCCTGACCGAGAACATCGACTACATCGCCGCTTCCTTCATCCGTGACGGCGAGTCCGTCCGCGGCATCCGCGAGCTTTGCCGCGAGAACGGTGGCGAGCACGTGACGATCTTCCCGAAGATCGAGTGCGCCCTGGGCGTCGAGAACTTCGACGAGATCCTCGAGGCTTCCGACGGCATCATGGTCGCCCGTGGCGACCTGGGCATCGAGATCAAGCCCGAGCTCGTTCCGCACATCCAGAAGGAGATCATCGCCAAGTGCAACGCGGCCTACAAGCCCGTTATCACCGCTACGCAGATGCTCGACTCCATGCAGCAGAACCCGCGCCCGACGCGCGCCGAGGTTGCCGACGTTGCTAACGCCATTTACGACGGCACCGACGCCGTTATGCTGTCCGGCGAGTCCGCTGCCGGTAAGTACCCGGTCGAGGCCGTCAAGATGCAGGCCAGCATTGCTCTCGAGACCGAGAAGTACCTCCCGGCTCACGCTCCGCTCGAGGTTCCGGCCGATGCTCACGGCACCCGCGTTGTCAACAACGTTGTGGGTATGTCCGCTGTGAACATGGCTACCACCGTTGGCGCCAAGTGCATCACCGTGCCGACGACCACCGGTCGTACCGCTCGCCTGATCTCGCACTTCCGTCCCAACATGCCGATCTGCGCGTTCTCCCGCCACGAGTGGGCCGTCCAGCAAATGATTATGTACTGGGGCGTTATCCCGCATCAGGCCGAGATTACCCAGGGCACCGTCAACGGCACGATCGTCAAGGCGATCGAGACCGCTAAGGAGCTCGGCTACGTCGAGGCCGGCGATCTGACCGTCGCCACCGCCGGCGATCCCCGCATGAGCGTCCAGCTCGAGGACAAGGTCTCCTCGACCAACGTCGCTTACGTCGCTCAGGTGCGCTAAATCGCACTTGCAAGCACACTTGCATTGCAAAGAGCCCGGAAGGCTTTGCCTTCCGGGCCCTTTTTTAGGACCTACTTCATATGCCGCTTCATCGATTTGTGATCAGTCGCGAACCTTTCCGATGCCGAGCGTACCACCGAAGATGCCCTGCGACGGGAGCTGTTGGTCAATTGGGATGAACTGTTCACCGTTAAGCCGGCCGGCTAGCAGCTAGCAATCAGGGGGACTGCGGGAACGCCAGAAGCGGCAACGCGAGCCGCAAAGCCCGCCTCGGTCAGCTCGATGACCTCGGTAAACGTTGCGTCGAAGAATTTCTCGGTCAGCAGGCGGTATGGCGGATGGTCGGGCTCGCCGGGGTTTTCGCGCACGATCTCGTGCATAACGCCGATGGTCTTGAGCACATACTCCTTATGGATGGGATACTGCCCAAAACGCGTCGCCGCAGTATACAGGCGATCGGTCGCGCGCGGAATCGAAACAATGCCGAGCGTCTTGCCAAACCAGTCAAAGTCGCCTTGCTTTTTAATGCGGAACTCCTCGCACGGCTTGCCGCCGTGCGCCTCCAGGTACTGATTCACGCGCGTATTCCATACGGTATCGGCCACCAGATGCGACCAGACACCCAGTGTCAAATCGAGCAACGACTGCGCCACATCTTCGGATGCAAGCGAGAACTCACAGGCGCCGGGACCGGCAACCGGCTCGGCATCCCTGTAGCGCTGGGGATAGTGCACGCGATTCAGTCGCTCGCGCTCATCGACAATCGAGGTGGCCGCGGCTGGCGCACCGGTGGGCGAACTTTTAAGCAACGGTGCCACATAGGTATCCCAGAACTCATGCTCACGAGGCTTAGGGATAGGCTCGGGCTTTGCAAAGTGCGTAATGCGGTACGGGATGGGATCGGCGATGCCAGGGACCATATAGCCCACGAAGATATCCGGAACCACGCAGCCAAACAAAAAGGCATTGCGGTCGCGCACGCTATTGGCAAGCGCACCGGTGCGCTCCAGCAAACGCTCCGTCTGAGCGATATGAATGTTCCAGCTTGGCATAGCCACCCCCATAAAAAACCTGGATAACTATACCATCACGGCAAAGCCGCGCGGGCGGCTACGCACGCTCTACGCAGCAACTAGTCCGTAGCACCGCTTTCGGTTCCATACGACGGCGAAGGCGCCTCGATCACATGGTGATATCGATCGATATAGATTGCACGGGCACCCAGGCGTCGCACCAAATCCTGGTGATGTGTGCTCATCAAGACCGTCTTACCCGCCGCGACGTAGGCCAGCAAGAAGTTGACCACAATGTCGCATGAATCCTCGTCGAGCCCATTGGTAGGCTCGTCGAGGACCAAGATATCCGGGTTCATCGACACCACCGCAGCCAGCGCAACGCGCTTCTTTTGCCCGCCCGAGAGCTGATAGGGAGAGGCGTCGGCAAGGTCGGCAACCTGGAACAGCCCCATGGCATCGCGCACGCAGCGCTCGAGCTCGTCTGCCGGCAGCCCCATCTGCGCGGGACCAAAAGCAACTTCCTCGCCCACCGTAGCGCAGAACAGCTGAGCATCGGCATTCTGAAACACAAAACCTACGCGCTGATGAAAACGCTGAGCGGCCGCGGAATCCTTTAGAAACGCCTCATCGATCACGTGCCCGTCAAACAGGTATGCCCCTGCATCCACGAGTTCAAGGCCGTTAATAAGACGCATAATCGTCGTCTTGCCGCAGCCGTTGGGACCGAGCAGGGCAACGAGTTCACCACGGTCCACGCGCAGCGAAACGCCGTCGACCACCGTATGGCCCGCATAGGAAAACACCACGTCGCGAAACTCGATGAGCGGCGTTGCCTCGGCGCCAACAGCACCGCTCGCGCCCATCGCGTTATTTGTATCGTTTGCCAAAACGTCGCCCTTCCCCATTTGCATCCCCAGTCGGAACCAGCAGCGCCTACAGCACGGCGCACAACACTGTCAGCAGCGCCACGCCGGCCGCATAGGCCGCATCGCGCCAGCCAAACCTGGCGCGCGCGGGAGCCGGATACGCACCGGCAAAGCCGCGGCAAAGCATAGCCTCGTCCATCGCGCGGCTGCATTTCATCGCCTTGATAAAGGTCATGCCCATGATACCCGCGATCGAATCGGTACGCGAAAATCCCTCGGGCGCACGGCCAACGCTGCGCAGCATGACCGATTCGCACAGATCGTGCGCCGTACGACCCAGCACCTCGATGTGCTTGAGCGCCATATCAAACGTAAAGATAACTTCGTCGGGTAGATGCAGCATCTTGAGCGCCGCCGACATGCGGCTCCACGTGAGGGTCCACGAAACACCCAGCACGAGCGACACGTTAATGAACGTCTTAAGCGCAATTTTGAGCATGGCACCCGCGGCAGAAGCGCCCAGCAGCAGGGCAGGCAGTGCCAGAACCACGGCAAACCCCGCGGCAGCCAACGCCGGCACAAAGGTCGCGCGCAGCCCGCGTACAGGGCGCACGGCAACGAGCACCAGCGCGATAGCCGCCATCAACATGATGTACAGCGGGCTCTGCGTCAGACACACGCACAGGACGCAAAAGAACATCCCCACCAGGCGCACCGGAGCCGAAACGCAAGAAAGGGCGCGGTCGACCATCGACCCGCCCTCGTGCGCGCCCCCGCCCAGGCGAACCCGCTCAAGCAGGCTCGCCAGGTGCAGGACGTTCTTTTGCATCACGCGATGACGAGCGCCCGTGGGCTCGTAACGCTGCTCGACCGCAAGCCAGCTAGGCAGCTCGACCATCGCCATGAGCACCGCTTTCCTTGACCGTCAGCGAGATCAGACGGAATGCGATGGTGAGCACCGCCACGCCAATCACGCCGGACAGGATATACATGGCAGCCTGACCGGCAAAGCCGAGACCCTGCTCCTCGGAATAGGCCTGCAGGTAATCACCCGTAGGCAGCGCATCGGCAAAGGTCGGGGTGTCGAGACCGACCGAAGCCTGCAGGCTGTCGTCGCCAACCTCCTGAACGGCGGTCGCGGCGCCCTCGGCGTCCCACTCACCCCAGGCGTCACCCGTGGCCAGCAGGCCCAGCGGCGTGGCCACGACAAGCACGGCAACCAAGATGAGCGTGGGGACCAGCGAGGTCTTCTTGGCAGCAGCGCCCTCGGCAGCAAGCTGTCCATCGGCGGCCTCGGGGCCGACGATAACGCTCGGCGCCGTCTTCTTGATAAAGCCGTAGATCGCGGCAGTCGCCACGCCCTCGACCACGCCGGCTACCAACATATGCGGGATCATCATGGCCGGAATGGCAATGGACAGCGGGAAGGGGCAGTACAGCGGAGCGCCCGAAGCATTCGTGAAAAGCATCGGCTGAATACCAAACTCGATTGCTGCGCACAGGGCCGCCAGGCACAGGCCGACCCAGCCGCTTACGATGGCCGAAACCGAGGTGCCCCAGCTCTTGTCGTTCAAACGGCTGTTAAGCGCGCGGAACACGATGGCTGCGGCAAACGGCAACACGAAGGCCATGTTAAAGCAGTTAGCGCCAAAGGACAGGATGCCGCCGTCGCCAAACAGCAGCGCTTGCAGCGCCAGCGCGACCGAAACCGCGATAGCCGCGGCCTCGGGGCCCAGCAGCAGCGCGATGAGTGCGCCACCAACGGCGTGGCCTGTGGTGCCGCCAGGCAGCGGCACGTTGAACATCATGAGCAGGAAGGAGAACGCGGCGCAGATGCCCAGGAACGCCATGTGCTCGCGATCGAGCGTGGCGCGCACCTTCTTGATGCAGTGGATCCAAACGGGCACCATCGCCACCGCCATAACGGCATCGGTCTGCGGGGACAGATAATTATCTGGAATGTGCATGTACGCCTCCCGGTTATCGGCGCACGGAATTGCAACGCCGCTTGAATCACCTTTCCAGTGTTACGTAATGTCAGATTCGTAACACGCCGCGGGCTATCATAGCAAAACGGCGCACTGCCGACAAAGCAGCACGCCGTTATGTAATGCGCGTGTCATATATGCAGGCTCAACGGTGCCTTATACCGGGCACAGCAGTCACGTAGGACTCGGCAGCAGCCACCGCTGACCCATACCCCAGCGCAGGACCTAGCCGCGGACCTCGCCGTTTACGCCCTTGCACACCTTGGTGACGATCTTCTGGTGCGCTTTTTCGACCTCTTCGCTGGTGAGCGTGTGGTCGTCGGAGCGATACGTAAGCGCAAAGGCCATGGACTTCTTGCCCGCACCGATACGGACGGGATCGCGGTAGACGTCGAACAGGCGCACGCCCTCGAGCAGCTTGGCTCCGGCGCTAGTAATGCGGCGCTCAAGATCCTCGCAGGTCACAGTGTTGTCGACCACGATAGCAAGGTCGTGCTCAACGGCCGGGTACTGCGAGAACTCGCGGTAGTTCTCCTGGTTGCGGGCGCCCTTGATCAGCTTGTCCAAGTCGAGCTCAAAGGCAACGACGACCTCGTCGATGCCCATGGCCTCGCGCGCCTTGGGGTGGATCTCGCCAACCCAGCCCAGCACGGTGCCGCCGGACAGAACCTCAGCCGCACGACCCGGCTGCAGGAAGGCATAGCCCTCGCCCTCGACGGGACGGAAGCGAACCTTCTCGATGCGCAGCTGAGCAAGCAGCTCCTCGACAATGCCCTTGCCAAAGAAGAAGCGCAGCTTACGGTACTTCATGTTCCAGGACCGCTCGCTCCACTGGCCCGAGAGCACGCCCGCCACGGACTTGGTCTCCTTGGGCAGGCTGGCGTTCTCGCGACCGTGGAACAAGCTGCCGACCTCGTACAGATGCACGTTGGGCGTGCCGTGGGCCTCGTTGTAGGCCACAGACTGCAACAGGCCTGGCAACAGCGAGCGGCGCATCTCGGTCTGCTCGGCTACCAGCGGGTTCATGAGCACCACGGGGCAACCGCGACCCTCGGTGGACATACCGATCTTCTCCAGGTCGCCCGGGGCGGCAAAGCCAAAAGTCGTGGTCTCGTTGAGGCCGCAGGCGCGCAGGATCTCGCCGACCTTACGAGTGAGCTTCTGCTCGCGGGTCAGACCGCCGATGTGGTTCTTGGCAGCCGGAATGGTCGCCGTCACGCGGCCCATGCCCCATAAGCGCAAGACCTCCTCGATCAGGTCGATCTCACGCGGCAGGTCGGGACGGAAGCTCGGCGGCGTGACCATAAAGTCCTCGCCGTCGCGCTCGACGGTGCAGCCCAGGCGGGTGAGCGAGCGCTCGATAAAGTCGGACTCGATGTCGGCACCGCAGATGGCGTGCACGCGGGCCAGGCGCAGCTTGATGCTGTCGATGGTCTTGGGCGCGGGGAACACGTCCACATAGCCGGGAGCGACCTCGCCGCCGGCGATCTCCTCAATCAGCGCGCAGGTAACGTTGGCAACATCCACGCAGCCGGTCTCGTCAACCTGGCGCTCAAAGCGAATGGAGGCGTCGGAGATCAGCGAAAGGTCGCGGCTGGTGTGCGAGGTGCGGCCGGCGTTGAAGCAGGCGCTCTCGACCATCACGTCAACGGTATCGTCCTCGATCTCGGAATCCATGCCACCCATAACGCCGGCCAACGCCACGGGGCGCTCGCCGTCGGTGATGAGGCCCATGCCGGCGTCGAGCACGCGCTCCTCGCCGTCGAGCGTCGTGAACTTCTCGTCCTGCTGGGCGGCACGAACCACCACACGACGGTGGCCATCGCGCTCGGCAAAGGTGTCCAGGTCAAAGGCGTGCAGCGGCTGACCGGTGAGCATCATCACGTAGTTGGTGATGTCGACGATGTTGTTGTGCGGGCGCACGCCTAGGGCGTTGAGGCGCTTGACCATCCAGTCTGGCGACGGGCCGACCTTGACGTTGCGCACGATGCGGGCAACGTAGCGGTCGCACAGGCCCTCGTCGGCGATCTCGACGGAAAGCTCGTCGTCGGTCGCGCGGCCGGTCTCGACCTTGATGGCGGGCAGCTCAACGTGGAAATCGCGGTCGAAGATGGCGCCGGTCTCGCGGGCCATGCCGATCATGGACAGGCAGTCGGGACGGTTGGGCGTGATCTCACAGTCGAGCACGGTGTCGCTCGAGCCCACGTACTCGGCAAACGGCATGCCGCAGGGCGTATCCTCGGGCAGGATCATAATGCCGGAGTGGTCGCCACCCAGGCCGAGCTCGCGCGCGGAGCAGTTCATGCCCATGGACACGACGCCGCGAAGCTTGCTCTTCTTGATCTTGACGTCGCCGGGAAGCACGGCGCCAATCATGGCCGTGACGATGTGGTCGCCGGCCTCGAAGTTCTGCGCGCCGCAGACGATCTGCAGCGGAGCGGGATTGACGTCGGCGTCGAGATTCTTGTCGCCCACGTCGACCGAGCACACATACATGTGGTCGCTATCGGGGTGCGGGATCTTGGTGAGCACCTTGGCGGTCACCACGTGGTCGAAGGACTCGCCCACGGTGTCGATCGCCTCGACCTCGGTGCCGGTACGGATATATTCGTCCGAAAGGGTCTTGGGATCCTCCGGAATATCGATCATGGTCTTGAGCCAGTCGTAAGAAACACGCATCTAGCTCTCCTTTCATACTGAAAGCCTGCGAAGAGATGCAGGTGGAAACTTCAACTTTGTGAACATTCCTTACAAAGCGAGGGTTGTCCAAGTGCGGCAGATCGGCCCGAAAGAGGAGCGCCGCGTACTTTGGTACGCAAGCGACGAATGAGCGCCGAGGTGTCGTGCTTGGGCAAGCCGCAGCCTAGAACTGATTCAAGAAGCGCATATCGCCAGTCATGAGAGTTCTAAGGTCAGGCAAGTCGTAGCGCAGTGCCGCGACGCGCTCGGCGCCAATACCAAAGGCGAAGCCGGTGTACTTCTCGGGGTCGATGCCGCAGTTGATCAGAACGTTGGGGTCGACCATGCCGCAGCCCAGGATCTCAATCCAGCCGCTGTGCTTGCAGAAGTTGCAGCCCTTGCCGCCGCAGACGTGGCAGCTCACGTCCACCTCGCAGCTGGGCTCGGTGAAGGGGAAGAAGTGCGGGCGGTAGCGCGTCTTGCGGTCCTCGCCAAACATGCACTTAACAAAGTAGTCAAGCGTGCCCTTAAGATCGCCAAAGGTGATACCCTCGTCGACGACCAGGCCCTCAATCTGGTTGAACTGCGGCAGGTGACAGGCGTCGGCCGTGTCGGGACGGTAGACAGTGCCCGGGCAGATCATGTAGATGGGCGGCTTCTGCGACTCCATGGTGTGGATCTGCACGCCCGAGGTCTGGGTGCGCAGCAGCACGTCGGACTCGCCGTGAGCGTGAGCCTCGGGATGCGCGACGCTGCCGGGGTTGTTGTCGACCACATAGAACGTGTCGCGAGCCGAGCGGCTCGGGTGATCCATGGGCGCGTTGAGCGCGGTGAAGTTGTAGTAGGAGGTATCGACCATGGGGCCGGACTCGACGGTGTAGCCGATGCCGCAGAAGATGTCCTCGGCCTCCTCGATGATCTGCTTGATCAGGTGCTGGTGACCGATCTGCGGACGGATGCCCGGCAGCGTGATGTCGACGGCCTCGTGCTCGAGTGCGTGCTTGAGGGCGGCGGCCTTCATCTCGGTGGTGCGCTCGTCGAGCATGCCCTCGATCAGCTGGCGCATCTCGTTGGCGCGTTTGCCCATCATGGGACGATCCTCGGGAGCGAGCTTGCCCATCATGCGCATCAGGCCGGTGATACGGCCCTTGCGGCCGAGCAGCTCAACGCGCGCGGCCTCGAGCTTGGCGGCGTCGTCGGCGCTAGTGACGAGCTCCTTGGCCTCTTCCTCGAGTTTGACCAGATCATCAATCAGACTCATGTCTTCCCTTTCGTCTCTCGCACATCCGCGCTCCGGGACGGCTAACGCCGCCCGATGTTGCGGATGCGCGGCCCGGTTCGGTAACAAAAAAACCGCCCTCGGGCATGTACATTGCCCAAGGACGGTTGAATTCCGCGGTACCACCTTGTTTGACCCGGCGGATGTCTGGCCCGCCGCGCCCACTCTGTGCCTCTTGTCGCGAGGCTCACGGCTTCCCTACTGGGACTTTGCTGCCACTGGCCGCGCGCCCGTTGAGGTCGCTGCTCGGGAGTGAACGCTTGGCCCTTGCCACCGCAGGAAGGCTTGCAGCCCATGACCTTCCCTCTCTTGCCGGCGACGCGGCGGGCAAAACCCTCTCCGTCAACGCATTGGGCTATAGGATAACACATTTCGCGAGCGCATCGCCGCGTTCCGTTTTGTTCGCGCTGGGTACAAGGCAGGTAGCTGTGCAAATTGGCCGCGCACCCGCCTGCGGCGCTCGGCCTGCGAGATTAAGGATACGGTATGGGAAAGAAACTCGATAAGAAGGCCCAGGCCGCCGTGGCAAAGGCTGCCAAGGGCGTCAAGGCTGCTAAAGTCGATAAGGCCGTCAAAAAGTTCCGCAAACTCGAGGGCAAGCTGTGGACTCGCGAGTACCTGCTCAAGATTGCCGAGTTCGATGGAGCGACGATTGCTCCTGCCAACGGTGCTGCCGCCCGTGCCGACGCCATGGGCACGCTTGCCGGCGAGCATCACAAGCTGCTGACCAGCGAGAAGTCCGTTGAGCTCGTACGCTCGTTAGCACGCGAGACGGTTGCAGGCGGACACGTAGACGACCCGCAGCTGCTCGACGAGATCCGCGTGCTCGGCCGCGACCAGCGCGAGGCAAGCGTTATTCCTACCGAGGAGGCCGAGGCCTGGACCAGGCTCACCTGCGAGGCCGACGCCGTGTGGCACAAGGCCAAGACGGCCAACGACTGGGCGAGTTTTGAGCCCTATGTAGATAGAATCATCGCCCAACTTAAGCATCAGGCCGAACTCATGGACCCCAAGCGCGACCCATACGACGTTTGGCTCGACCAGTACGAGCGCGGCCTTTCTGCCGAGAGCTTCGATGCGTTTTGCGATGAGGTCAAGGCGACGGTCGTGCCGCTCGTGCACGCCATCGGCGAGCGCGGCCAGCAGCCCGCTGCCGACTTTTTGCACGCCCGCGTGCCCGAGGCCGCCCAGCGCGCCATGAGCTTCGACCTTATGAAGCTCGTCGGCCTGAACCTGAACGACACCACGCTTGCCTTTACCGAGCACCCGTTTAGCGAGGGCTTTGCCGTGGGTGACGCGCGCATCGCGACACACATCTACGAGGACGATTGCATCTCCAACGTCTACAGCATCATCCACGAGGCGGGACACGCCATGTACGAGCTGGGCGTCAATCCCGCCTATGCGCGCACCTGTCTTGAGGGCGGCACCTCCATGGGCATCCACGAGAGCCAGAGCCGCTTTTTCGAGAACACCGTGGGTCGCAGCCGCGCCTTTATGGGACCGCTGCTCGAGGTGCTGCGCCGCCACGCACCCGAGGTCTACGGCGACGTCGACGAGGACACGCTCTACCACGCCGTGAACATCGCGCAGCCTTCGCTGATCCGCACCGAGGCCGACGAGCTCACCTATCCGCTGCACGTTATGGTGCGCTACGAGATCGAGCGCATGCTGTTTGCCGGCGAGGCCACGGCCAAGGACATCCCCGCACTTTGGAATCGCTTTATGAACGAGTACCTGGGCATTCCCGTTCCTGACGACACGCACGGGTGCCTGCAGGATACACACTGGAGCGGTGGCTCGTTTGGTTACTTCCCCACCTATGCGCTGGGCAGCGCCTACGACGCCATGTTCGTGCCGGCCATGTGCCGCGACGGCATCGACCTTACCGGTGCCTGCGCGAGCGGCGATCTGGCGCCCGTCCGGGCCTGGCTGGGCGAGCACATTTGGCAGTGGGGCCGCGCCAAGGACGCGCCGGAGCTCATCAAGGGCGCGTGCGGCATGGCGTTCGATGCCCGCTACTACTGCAGCTACCTGCAGGACAAGTTCACCACGCTCTACGAGCTGTAAAGCTTAGGCGACACGCCAACGCAAAGGGGACGCCGCGGAACCAATCCGCAGCGTCCCCTTTTTTCACCCAATAACTAGGTACCCAATGACTAGTTCGTTGACGCTAATGTCTTGGCAACGTCAGCGAAAACGGCCCCAAGCGAGCAAGGTGACGTGAAATGAAAGGGCGCTGACCTTCTGGTCGCGCCCTTGAAATTGAACGTCAGATTGCCGCTTGGGGCCGTTTGCAGCGTCGAGCAGCTACGCGGTTTGGTAAAACCGCGTAGCTATAAAGCCTCGAGCGCGTTGGCGATGCGCTTCATGGCGGCATCGGCGGATGCTTGGTCGGGCGCCTCGGCCAGCACGCGGATAACCGACTCGGTTCCGCTCTTGCGCACGAGCACGCGGCCCTCGCCTGCCAGCGCAGCCTCGGCCTCGGCGATGGCGTTCTGCACGCCCATGTTCTCGAGCGCGGCGTCCTTGTCCGCCACGTGCACGGCCACCTGCGCCTGCGGCAGCAGCTTGCACGGAGCCGTGAGCTGCGAGAGCGTCTCGCGCTCGGCACGAATCACTTCCATCACGCGCAGCGAGGTCATAATGCCGTCGCCCGTGCGCTCGATATCGCCAAAGATCGTATGGCCCGTCTGCTCGCCACCCAGGCTGTAGCCGCCCTCGCGCATCTTGGCATACACGTGACGGTCGCCCACGCCGCTGGTCACGGCGCTCAGACCGGCAAGCTCCAGCGACTTGACCAGGCCAAAGTTGCTGGCAATCGTCGGCACCACGGTACCGCCCGAGAGTCGCCCGTGCTTGTTCAGATACACGCCGCACACGTACAGGATCTGATCGCCGTCTACCACGCGACCGCGCTCGTCCACGGCCAGGCAGCGATCGGCATCGCCGTCATAGGCAAAGCCCACGTCCAGGCCCTGCTCCACCACATGGCGCTGCAGGCGCTCAATATGCGTAGAGCCGCAGTCGACATTGATGTTAAAGCCGTCGGGCGCGGCGTTGATCACGCGCACGTCGGCGCCCAGTGCGTCGAACACCGGCTTGGCCACCGAGGATGCCGAGCCGTTGGCGCAGTCGATACCGATCTTGACGCCCTGCAGCGAAAAGTTCGCGCTGGCGATGAGCGAGGCAATATAGCGGTTGCGGCCCTGCATGTAGTCCACCGTGGCGCCGATATGGTTGCCCGTTGCCAGCGGTACCTCGCTCTTGCCATCGATGTAGTCCTCGATGAGCTCCAGTACGTCCTCGTCCATCTTAAAACCGTCGCTGTTGACGAGCTTAATGCCGTTATCGCAAAACGGGTTGTGGCTTGCGCTGATCATGATGCCGCAATCGAAGCAGCCCTCCACGGTCTGATGCGCCACGCCCGGCGTCGGGATCACATGCAGCATATAGGCGTCCGCACCGCTCGCGACCAGGCCGCTCACCAGCGCCGCCTCGAACATATAACTCGAGCGACGCGTGTCCTTGCCCACGATCACGCGCGCCTTGCGCTCGCGGTTGGCGCCGTAATACCAGCCCACAAAACGGCCAATCTTATAAGCGTGCTCTACCGTCAGCCCAACGTTGGCCTCACCACGAAAGCCGTCGGTGCCAAAGTACTTCATGCGCTCTCCTTACAAAATAGGGGCGAACAGATTGCCTGTCCGCCCCAAAATGGTACTCGATTATCTGCGCTACCAGAAAAACCCTACGCCGACGCGCTGTCGCGAGCCGCCTGCCTTGATTATCGACTTTATCCGAACACCTCCCACATTCATCCGCACATGTGCGGATGAATGTGGGAACCCGATACC
>NZ_JBCOIL010000012.1:0-45611 GCF_040926265.1 Collinsella aerofaciens
TCCGCATCTGATGGTGTCGACGTCAATGGTATACGGGTGCACCATCGACGTCTTCAATACAGAAAATATCAGTGCGGAATGTGCCTAAAAGTAAACTAATGGCGGGCCCTGCGATGTTCGGTCTTCGGCGGATTACTGGCTGGGAAAAGCTGGCGCGCTTCGCGCGTTTTGGATGGGGTCTATCCCGGTGGCGCATTTGGCGCTTCTCGCCTTATGACTGTAGCGGCCGCGGTCCCGTTTTGGAGCACGGCTGTTTTGTTGTGGGTCAAATATGAACGTTGTGTTAACGAGTCGGTGGACGGTGGTGTTTTTCGGTGAGCGGCGTATCCTTCCAACGGTTAATCTAGTGTGTCAGTTGAAAGGAAGAGGGCGCTCGTCATTGTTTGAATGTGAACTGCCGTTTGACCACAAGACGTTGCATCTGGAGCTCGAGGATAAGAACTTCGCGGGTGTGATGGAAGGTCATCAAAACGAGTTTAAGACCACGAAATCGCAGGAAGAACTGGTGGAGGAGTCGCTTGCCAACCCTTATGGCTCGCCTTCGCTCGAGGAGCTTTGTGCTGGCAAAAAGGATATTGTCATCATTAGCTCCGACCATACGCGCCCCGTTCCCTCGCGTGTGACGATGCCTATTCTGCTGCATCACATCCACTCCGCTGCGCCTGAGGCTCGCGTTCGCATTCTGGTTGCTACGGGTATGCATCGTCCGTCGACGCACGAGGAACTCGTCAACAAGTACGGCGAGGAGATTGTTGCCAACGAGGAAATCGTTATGCACGTCGCGACTGACGACAGCATGATGAAAAAGATCGGCACCCTGCCTTCTGGTGGCGAGTGCATCATCAACAAGATTGCTGCCGATTGCGATCTGCTGCTTGCCGAGGGCTTTATTGAGCCGCACTTCTTTGCCGGTTTCTCTGGTAGCCGCAAGTCCGTCCTGCCTGGTATCGCCAGCTACAAGACCATCATGTACAACCACAACGGTCAGTTTGTGAACGATTCCCATTCGCGTGCCGGCAACCTGTGCCACAACCACGTGAGCGAGGACATGTTTGCCGCTGCCGAGATGGCTCACCTTGCCTTTGTGCTCAACGTGGTGCTCAACGGCAAGCATGAGGTTATCGGCTCCTTTGCAGGCGACATCCATAAGGCACACGAGGCTGGCTGCGAGTTCGTGAAGAGCCTTGCCGGCGTTGAGCCCGTCGAGTGCGAGATCGCCATCACCACCAACGGCGGCTACCCGCTCGACCAGAACATCTATCAGGCCGTGAAGGGCATGTGCTCTGCCGAGGCCACGCTTCCCGAGGGCGGCGTGATCATCGACGTCGCCGGTTGTGCCGACGGCCACGGTGGCGAGGGCTTCTATCACAACATCGCCGACAACGATCCGGCGGAGTTTGAGCGTGCCTGCATCGACCGTCCTAAGGACGAGACCCTGCCCGACCAGTGGACGAGCCAGATCTTTGCCCGCATCCTGGCGCATCACCCTGTGATCATGGTCACCGACCTGTGCGATCACCAGATGATCAAGGATATGCACATGACGCCGGTCAACACCCTCGATGAGGCGCTCAAGCTCGCCTTTGAGATGAAGGGTGCCGATGCCAAGGTGGCCGTCATTCCCGATGGCCTGGGCGTTGTCGTCGCTCAGCACTAGTACGCGGCCTAAACGAATCGTTTATAACCGACAAGAAAGATAAGGTTTTATGCTTACCAAACTCCTCTGCGAATTCGGCGCAACGGCCCTCATGATCATCTTTGGCGTGGGCGTGCACTGCGATACCGTGCTTAAGGGCACCAAGTATCAGGGCTCCGGCCACATGTTTGCAATCACCACCTGGTCTTTTGGCATCTCGGTCGCCCTGTTTATCTTTGGCGGCGCCGTGTGCATGAACCCCGCCATGGTGCTTGCCCAGTGCATCGTGGGCCTGGTGCCGTGGAGCAGCTGCATCCCCTTCATGATTGCCGATATGCTCGGCGGCTTTGCGGGTGCCGTGATCGCGTGGCTTATGTATGCCGATGAGTTCAAGGCTTCCGATGGTGTCGTCGATCCCATTGCCCAGCGCAATATCTTCTCGACCAACCCCACCACCGAGGGCACGAACTATGCTCGCAACTTCTTCTGCGAGGCTATCTGCACCTTCGTGTTCATCAGTGCCATCCTTGCTGCTGCTAGCCGTGCCGGCGAGAACGTTTTGATGCTCGCTATCTGCGTCGGTCTGATCGTTTGGGCTGTTGGCATGGGCATGGGCGGCATTACTGGCTTCGCCATGAACCAGGCTCGTGACCTTGGTCCTCGCATGGCCTATCAGGTGCTGCCGATCAAGAACAAGGCCGACAACAACTGGAAGTATGGCCTGCTTGTTCCTGGCATCGCTCCGTTTGTCGGTGCCGCTCTGGCCGCGCTGTTTGTGCATGGTTTCTTGGGCATGTTCTAGTCTGAGGCTACATAGTTGTCCGCTGGCCGCATGGGGTAACTTCCCAGCGCGTCCTCGGACATGCAAAAAGGCTCGCTGCGCACTTCGTGCGGCGAGCCTTTTTGCGTCCTGCGGAATGCGCTGGGAAGTTACCCCATGCGGACAGCTGCGGGATCTTTGTTGCGTTCGTACAAGCAACCCAATATATATCTGAATTTGGATGGGAGGGGCTTGTTGCTGGTAGGGGCGTTGGGCTGCTGTCGACACTTTGGGATGGATTGTGCTTTGGGTTGGGGTGGAACTTTGAGATGAGGGGTTTACTTAGTTGAAGAGGGGCTTTATGGCCGAGAGGTAGTCTTTGGCTACGTCGGCTTTATCTGCTTGGAAGTTGTGCCAGGCCCACCATTGGACGGTGGCTACGAAGCTTGAGGCTATGTGATGTAGTAGGAAGCTTCGGTCCATAGTGGCGGCGGGGCCGTTTGGGTCGGCGGGGACGGTTTCGGCTGCGCGCGTCATGATGGTCTTGCGGAGACAGTCGGCGAAGACGCGTGAGCCGGCGCCGGCTACCAGCGCTCGGACGCCCTGGCGACGTTCCCATAGATTGTTGAGGATATGCTCGACCTGCACGAATGGGTCGTCGAGCGGTGTGCCATCGTCGTCGAGGGCGTGGGTGCAGATGTCGCTCACGAGCTCGGACAGTAGGTCGTCTTTGCTCTTAAAGAGGCCGTAGAACGTGGCTCGACCAACATGGGCACGAGCGATGATGTCGCCGACGGTGATCTTGCCGTAGTCCTCTTCGCGTAGCAGCTCGGAGAACGCCGCAACGATGGCAGCGCGGCTTTTTTCTTTGCGGGCATCCATGGCTATGCGTCCGCGTGAACGAGCAGGCAGCGGAGCGTGCCGGAGCAACCCTCGTAGGGGCGCTTACCGGCGCCGTAGCCGACGGCTTCGATGCGGTAGCGTGCCGGCAGGTGCTCGGACGTGCGCAGCGCGGTGACGATGGCGGCGCCCGTGGGCGTCACGAGCTCGCCGGCGACCGGTGCAGGCGTGAGGGCGATATTGCCCGCCTGGCACAGGTTGACGACAGCGGGGACGGGGATAGGCATGAGGCCGTGGGCACAACGGATGGTTCCGTGGCCCTCGGAGAGCGACTCGACCACGATGTCCTCAATACCCAGGTCGTCGAGGCAGATGGCGACAGAACAGACGTCGACGATGGAGTCGACGGCGCCCACCTCGTGAAACATGACGGTCTCGGGCGTTTTGCCGTGAGCCTTGGCCTCGGCAGCAGCGAGTGCGGTAAAGATGGCGAGGGCGCGACGCTTGGCGCCATCGCTTAGCTGCGAGCCGTCGATGATGTCGGTGACGTCCGTCAAAGAACGGTGGTGATGGTGGTGGGCGTGATGGTGACCCTCGTGGTCGTGGTCGTGGTCGTGGTCGTGGTCGTGGTCGTGCGCGTACACGTGCTCATGGCAGTGCTCGTGCTCGCCATGGTCATGATGGTGGTGCTCGTGCTCGTGCTCGTGCTCGTGCGTGTGCTCGGCAGCTGTTTCGTTGCCGTAGAGCCAGGCCATATCGTGATCGTGGTTCTCGAGCTCCTCTGCAAGCTGGACGTCAAAATCACAGGCGTCGATGCCATGCTTGTTTGCACGCGTGACGGCGATCGTAAAGCCATCGACCGGCAGCGTGGCGAGCTGCTCGCGCAGATGTTCCTCGCTGGCGCCCAGGTCGAGCAGGGCCGCGACGGTCATGTCGCCGCTGATGCCCGAGGTGCCGTCGATGATAAGCGTGTGCTGATGATTGGACATGGAATGCTCCTTAGCGGGCGCGGGGTGTGCCGGCGCTCAGATGATTGATAAGACTTGCCTGGTAAGCGGCGCCAAAGCCGTTGTCGATATTGACGACCGATACGCCGCTGGCACAGGAGTTGAGCATGGCGAGCAGTGCGGCTACGCCACCAAAACTTGCGCCGTAGCCCACGCTGGTGGGAACGGCGATGACCGGACAGCTCACCAGGCCGCCGATAACGCTCGCCAACGCGCCCTCCATGCCGGCGATGGCGATGACCACCTGTGCCTGGGCAAGTTCCTCGGCATGCGCGAGTAGGCGGTGCAGGCCGGCGACGCCTACGTCGTAGAGGCGGTCGACCTCGTTGCCATAGAACTCGGCCGTCAACGCGGCTTCCTCGGCGACGGGCAGGTCGCTCGTGCCGGCGCAGGCGACGACGATGCGTCCGTTGCCGGTAGGGGGGGGCTTGCCGCCCACGAGGGCGAGCTGCGCGTCCGGGACATATCCCAGGTCGATGCCGTTGCCGAGGAGCTCCGAGGTGCGGGCTGCCTTTTCGGCATCCAGGCGCGTGACCAGGATGCGCTCCTGGCCGGCATCGCGCAGCGCTTCGATAATGGCGGCAATTTGCTCGGCGGTTTTACCGGCACCGTAGACAACCTCGCCGGCTCCCTGGCGCACTCCGCGCGAAAGATCGAGCTGCGCAAAGCCTAAATCGGCGGTCGGAGCCGTCTGGATGCGTGTGAGGGCGTCGGCAGGGGTGACTGATCCGCCGGCAACATCGCTCAGTAGCTGCTCTAGATCTCGCTTATCCATATATGTTCCCTTCGACGGCGCAAAGTCTAGCACTCAAAGGGTGTTTTTCCGAACACTAAGACAAAATTGTTCGGAAACTATAGGACAGACTGATTCAATTGTTAGACAGATCGGCTAGTCGCGCAGGATGATGTCCATGGCGAGCATCAGGTTGCGCTCGTCGATGGCAAACGGGGCTGCCTCGCGCGTCTTGGGCTTGGCGCAAAACGCGATGCCAGTGCCCGCGGCCTGGATCATGGGGATGTCGTTGGCGCCGTCGCCGATTGCCACGGTATGGGTCATGTCGACACCGCACTCAACTGCCCAGTCCAGCAGCTGGATGAGCTTGGACTCCTTGGTCACAATGTCGGCAGCCAACTTACCGGTGAGCTTGCCGTCCACGACCTCCAGGCGGTTAGCGAGGCAAAAGTCGATACCCGCGGCAGCCACGATCTTGTCAGCGACCTCGTGGAAGCCGCCGCTTACCACGCCGACCCTCCAGCCCTTGCTGTGCGCCGAGCGCACAAGCTCCAGCGCGCCGGGGGTAAACGTCACGCGCTCAAACGTGCGCTCGAACACGCTCTCGTCCAGGCCGGCGAGCAGCCCCACGCGCTTCTCGAGCGCTTGCTTAAAGTCCAGCTCGCCGCGCATAGCGCGCTCGGTGATTTGCGCAACTTGCTCGCCTACGCCGGCCTCCTCGCCCAACAGGTCGATGACCTCCTGGTTGATGAGTGTGGAGTCGATATCCATAACGATGAGGCGTGCAGTCATGGCGGGCCTTTCCGAGTGCAGTTGTATTGGGGCACATTGTCGCACGTGGCGCGCCTTGGCGACGGCCGCGGTGCGTCAATTGTTTCGTCTCCGTCAAGTCTTTGGGCAAGAGTTACTTTTCCGCGGCACATCGACACAGGTGCGATAAGATAGAACGCCATGTCTGGCTGCGCGGTTTACGCAGGCTGGGCAAATCTGTACGACGCCGCCCGGAACGACACGGGGCGGCACAGATCCATAAAGGAGGATCACTGGTATGAGCCAGACCCGTCCCATCGACGAGCATTCCATGCACACCCGTACCTGCGGCGAGCTTCGCCGCGAGAACGTGGGCGAAGAGGTCACCCTCACCGGTTGGGTGAGCCGTCGCCGTGACCACGGCGGCCTTATTTTCTGCGACCTTCGCGACCGCGAGGGCATCACGCAGCTCACCTTCGACCCCGAGCACTCCGACGGCGACGCCTTTAAGATCGCCGAGACCATGCGTCCCGAGTGGCCCATCAAGATCCACGGCGTCGTGCGCTCCCGTGGCGAGGAGACCACCAACACCAAGCTCGCGACCGGCGAGATCGAGGTCCTGACCGACCACGCCGAGGTGCTCAACACGTCCGTCACCCCGCCGTTCCAGATCGAGGACGGCATCGAGACCAGCGAGGACACCCGTCTGCGCTATCGCTATCTGGATCTCCGCCGTCCCGAGATGATGGCCAACCTCAAGCTGCGCTCCGACTTCACCTTTGCCATTCGCGAGGCGCTGCACAACCGTGAGTTCATGGAGGTCGAGACGCCCTCCCTGTTTAAGTCCACGCCCGAGGGCGCCCGTGACTTCATCGTCCCCAGCCGTATTCAGCCGGGCAACTTCTACGCCCTGCCGCAGTCCCCGCAGCTCCTGAAGCAGCTGCTCATGGTCGGTGGCGTCGAGCGCTACTACCAGGTTGCCAAGTGCTTCCGCGACGAGGACCTGCGTGCCGACCGTCAGCCCGAGTTCACCCAGGTCGATATCGAGATGTCCTTCGTGGACCAGAATGACGTCATGAGCGCGCTCGAGGAGGTCCTGGCCGACGCCTTCGGCCGCATGGGCGTCGAGATGCCCACGCCGCTGCGTCGCATGGACTACTGGGAGGCCATGGACACCTATGGCTCCGACAAGCCCGATACCCGCTATGGCATGCACCTGGTCGACCTGACCGACATCTTTGCCAACTCCAAGTTCAAGGTCTTTGCGACTGCCGCAAACGAGGAGGGCTCTGCCGTCAAGGCCATTAACGCCAAGGGCGCCGGTGCCTGGGCACGTGCCAAGATCGATAAGCTCGCCGGCGTGGCTTCCACGTTTGGCGCCAAGGGCCTGGCTTGGATCGCCTTCCGCGAGGACGGCTCTATCAACAGCCCCATCGTCAAGTTCTTCTCGGACGAGGAGATGGCAGCCCTGCGCGAGCGCATGGACGTCGAGCCCGGCGACCTTGTGATGTTTGCCGCCGGCCCGCGTCTGCTCTCTGACGAGATCCTGGGCGGCATGCGTTCTCACATGGCCAGCGCGCTCGAGATCAAGCGCGAGGGCCACGACTTCCTGTGGGTCGTCAACTTCCCGCTGTTCCACTGGGATGAGGACCGCAAGGCTTACGCTGCCGAGCACCAGCCCTTCACCCTGCCGACCGAGACCGACATCGCCAAGATCGAGGCCGATCCGTTGGCAGCCGGTTCTTGCACCTACGACTTTGTCATGGACGGCTTTGAGGCCGGCGGCGGCGGTATGCGTATCCACAACGCCGAGATGCAGATGTCCATGCTCAAGCTCCTGGGCTTTACCGAGGAGCGTGCCGAGTCTCAGTTCGGCTTCCTCATGGAGGCACTCAAGTTTGGTGCGCCCCCGATGGGCGGTTTCGCTCTGGGCCTGGACCGCGTGTGCATGCTGCTCACCGGTTCCGACTCCATCCGTGACGTCATGGCGTTCCCCAAGACGGCCAGCGGCTCCGACCTCATGTCGGGCGCCCCGAGTGCCGTTAGCGGCGCCCAGCTCAAGGACGTCAGCCTGCGCCTGATGTAGGCAAGCGGCTACATATTGCCCGTAACGAGGGAAGGACGCGTGCCTTCCCTCGTTTTTTATGTCGTGACGTCATGGTTTGGAGGCTTGCCGTCGTGCGCCGGGAAACTACAACTCGGAATCTGCGTCCAGAAGGGGTCGCGCTTTCCCAAAGGGGGTCCTCTGGGAAAGCGCGACCCAGAATTCGGCAAAATAATGGGGCAGGCTTTCCGCAACAACTGTCTGGCGGAAAGCCTGCCCCCAGTTTCTTATAGCGAGTCTCTCTGGATCAGCTGCATGTGCATCACGGAGGTGGTGGGCTCGGCACCCTTGATCATGTCGAGCGCAATGTTGGCGGCCATGTGTCCTTCTTCGCGCAGGGGCTGGCGGACGGTCGTGAGCGCGGGGACGCAGCGCGCCGCAATCTCGTGATCGTCGAAGCCGACGACAGAAACGTCCGCAGGAACGGATAGGCCTGCCTCGTTGAGTGCGGTGATGACGCCAGCTGCGATACGGTCCGATCCGCAGAGCACGCCATCGAAAGCAATCTCGCGCGCGAGGATCTGGTGCATGGCCTGATAGCCGTCTCCGCTGTTCCAGCCGGTATAGATAACGTTTGCGTCTGGGAGGTCTTCGCCCAAGACGGCACGGTAGCCGCGCAGGCGGTCGACAACAGCGGGGTTGTCTTGCGGTCCCAACACGGCGACGATATCTTTGCGCCCGCGATCCTTCATGGCGAGTGCCGCAAAATGTCCGCCCTCTTCGTCGTCAGAGTAGACCGTCGAGAACACATCGCGATAGGGGTGGCCCTCGAGCTGGCCACACAACACGGTGGGTACGCCCAGCTCGCGCAGCACCTCGAGCAGCTCGCTGCCTTTGTAGGGAGAGACGTCGATCACGGCGTCGAACGAGCGGCGCTCAAAGTGCTCGCGTGCGCGGTTGCGCTCATGCGTAGAAGACGCCTGCAAGATAACGGGCAGATAGGACGACTCCGACAGTTCCTCGGTAATGCCGCTCAAAAACTCGCTATAGGTGGGGTCGCTGAAGAGTTCACTCAGAGGCTCGGTCACGAGCACGGCGATGATTTCCGTGCGCCCGACAGCGAGCGCTCGGCCACGAGCGTTGGGGACAAAATTGACTTCCTTGGCCGCCGCGCGGACGCGCTTTTTGGTTTCCTCGCTAATGCGGGGCGAATCGTTGAGGGCGCGCGATGCCGTGGAGCGCGACACGCCGGCAGCTGCGGCAACCTCGGCAAGCGTAGGTGCGGTGCGAACTGGTTGTGTCATGGCGTCTCCTGGAAAATGCGGTCGATGTTGTCACTGATACGGGCTAGTGCGGATACAGCTTACTATAGTGCGCCTGAACAGCGTTCATGATATCCGGCCACTGGTGGCATTTCACATTCAAGCTGTTGTTGAACATGGCTTACAAGGGCGGGGTATAGATGGGCGCGGCCGTTGTCTGCTGCCTGGAATGCTGTTTTGCGCTGAGTTTCGATACTCAGGGTGACATAAGTGTCGCGGTTGTACAACCGGTTGCACCGTTAACCCGGCCAAATCGACCGTTCAGCGGACAACCGGTTGCACAGTTTTTTGCATCGCCCGTAAGATAAGGACAACCGGTTGCACAAGAATCACTACGATGACGAAGGAGCATCACCATGGACGCCATTAACGATTGGGAAAACCAAGCGCTCACCCACAGGAACCGCCTGGCACCCCATGCGTACTTTATGGGTTACGAGACCGCCGATCTCGCTGCAACGTACAGCCGCGAGCTGTCGCGCGGGTTTGTCCAGCTGTCCGGCTCGTGGCAGTTCCGCCTCTTTGAGGGCCCCGCTGCCGTCTCCAACGAGGAGCTCTCCACGTACGAGCCCGAGTGGGATCACGTGGAGGTTCCGCACCTGTGGCAGGTAGACGGCTATGGCAACCTTGCCTACACCGACGAGGGCTTCCCGTTCCCGGTGGATCAGCCGTTCGTTCCCTCTGACGATCCCACGGGCGTGTACCAGCGCATCGTCAACCTTCCCGCCGTGCCTGCCGGCGCTCGCGAGATCATTCGCTTTGACGGCATCGAGAGCTATGGCGAGCTGTACGTCAACGGTCAGTTTATCGGCATGACCAAGGGTTCGCGCCTGTCTGCCGAGTTCGACGTGACCGACGCGCTTGTCGAGGGCGACAACCTGTTTGCGGTCAAGGTTCTGCAGTACAGCGATGGCAGCTATATCGAGGACCAGGACATGTGGTGGGCATCGGGCATCTTCCGCGATGTGTACCTTATGCAGCGTCCCGCCGCGCACCTGGTCGACTTTAGGTTCCGCACGCACCGCGAGGGCGATGCCGCTCTGATCACGCTCGATACGGTGGCCGAGGGCGCTACCCGCGTTGTGTATACGCTCAGCGATGGCGAGAACGTGGTGGCTACGGGCGAGTGCGTCGACGGCCATGCCGAGTGCAGCGTGACCGATGCCCACTTCTGGAATCCCGAGGATCCCTTCCTCTATGACCTTACGTTTGAGGTCTACGACGGTGACCAGGTCAGCGAGTACGTCCCGCATCGCCAGGGTCTTGCCGAGGTGACGGTCGAGGGCAATCATATCTACCTCAACGGCACTTACTTTAAGATGCATGGCGTCAACCGCCACGATCACGACGATCACAAGGGCCGCGCCGTGGGCCTCGATCGCATGCGCCGCGACCTGGAGCTCATGAAGCAGCACAACATCAACGCAGTGCGCACCTCTCACTATGCCAATGACCCGCGCTTCTACGAGCTGTGTGATGAGTATGGCATCATGCTGGTCGCCGAGACCGATATGGAGAGCCACGGCTTCGAGAATATCGGCAACATCGCCCTGGTTACCGACGACCCGGCATGGGAGCCGGCCTACGTCGACCGTATTGAGCGCCTGGTGATGCAGGAGCGCAACCACGCGTGCATCATCATGTGGTCGCTGGGCAACGAGAGCGGCTATGGCTGCAACATCCGCGCGATGTACGCCAAGGCTCACGAGCTCGATGGTCGTCCGGTCCACTACGAGGAGGACCGCAACGCCGATACCGTCGACGTCATTTCCACGATGTACTCCCGTGTGTCGCAGATGAACGACTTTGGTGAGCATCCGTTCCCCAAGCCGCGCATCAACTGCGAGTACGGTCACTCCATGGGCAACGGCCCCGGAGGCCTGTCCGAGTATCAGGAGGTCTTCGATCGCTGGGATTGCATCCAAGGCCAGTTTATCTGGGAATGGTGCGACCACGGTCTGGCTGCTGTGACCGAGGACGGCATTGCCTACGACATGTATGGCGGCGACAACGGCGATTACCCCAACAACAGCAACTTCTGCATCGATGGCATGGTGTTCCCCTGGCAGCAGCCGAGCCCGGGCCTTACCGAGTACGGCCAGGTCATCTGCCCGGTTCGCATGGCTTATGACGCCGAGGCGGGCGAGCTGACTGTCACCAACAAGCGCTGGTTTACCACCCTCGAGGATGTTTGCCTGTCGGCGGAGACTCTGGTGGACGGCGACGTGGTCTGCCGCAAGACGCTCATGCCCGGTGCGGTTGCCCCCGGTGAGTCCGTCCAGCTTCCGCTGGTGATTCACGAGGCCGCGGTAGGCGAGACCCTGCTGACTGTGCGCGCCTACACCATGGCCGCTCACGTCTGGTGCGAGCCGATGTTCCAACTGGGCGCAAACCAGTTTGCCATCGCAAACCATCCGGCGCCGGCCATTGCGGCTCCCACTCGTCCTGAGCTTACGGTCGAGGAGACCGAGCAGGAGATTCGCATTCACTCCCTCAACGGCGAGCTGACCTTCAGCAAGGTAAACGGCACCGTGAGCGAGTGGAAGGCATCCGGCCGTGACGTCATGGCCTCTGGTCCCCAGGTTGGTTTTTGGCATCCGCTCGTCGACAACCACGCCCAGGAGTACGACTCCCTGTGGAAGGACAACTTCATTGATGTAATGCAGACGTCCACCCGCAAGGTTTTTTGGAAGCAGGACGGCAATGCGGTCGTCGTTACCGTGAGCCAACGTATTGCTCCTCCCGTCCGCGCGTTCGGCATGCGCGTCGAGCTTGTCTACACCGTGCTTCCGAGCGGTCGCGTCGACCTCAAGGTTTCCGGCGAGCCCTACGGCGACTATTCGGACATTATCCCGCGCATCGGCATCTCCTTTGAGGTTCCCGGTTGCGATCGTGCCGTCGAGTGGTATGGCCACGGCCCGGGCGAGAACTATCCGGACTCGCTGCGTGCCAACCCGGTCGGTCATTACCGCACTACGGTCGACGACATGTTCACGCCCTACGTTATGCCTCAGGACTGTGCCAACCGCGAGGGTACCCGCTGGGTTGCCCTGCGCTCTAGCCACGGTGACGGTCTGGTCGTGACGCGTCCGAGCGACGCCGCTTCCAACCCGTTCTCGTTCTCGGCATGGCCCTATAGCTGCGAGGCCATCGATAACGCCAAGCACGTCTACGACCTTGTCAAGGGCGATACGGTCACGGTCAACATCAACGACCAGTTGCTCGGCCTTGGCTCGAACTCTTGGGGTTCCGAGGTGCTCGATTCCTATCGCACCCGTTTTGAGAGCTTCAGCTTTGAGGTGTCCCTGCGACCGCTGACGTCTGCCGATCTGGCTCAGGCGCTGGCACCCATTAAGGAGGCATAAGCCATGCATGTCTTTAACTCGCGCGCCGATTTCGACGCTCAGATGAAGTCCGTCAAGAAGTGGATGCGCACCGGCCAGGCGCTCGATGGCGTTGCCGACCTACAGCACGACGTGGCTTACTCCATCGGCGACTCGTTGGTGTACTGGTGGGTCTATGCCCGCGAGGCCGCAACCGCCGATCTGGTCGGTCACCGTCGCTACCATGCCGTGCTCGCTCCGCTCGACGGCGACCTGACCGTCGAGGTTGCCCCCAAGGCAGGCCTCACCTGCACCCGCGCTTACAGCGATATCGATGATCGCGAGCGCTTTGAGGGGGCGGGGGAGACCGTGACGATTCCCGCCGGCGGCGTTGCCGTCGTCGAAATTGACGAGGCCTACCGTGTCGTGGCCGATGCCGCGGATCCCCGCGTCGTGGTACTGCACGTGACGGTCGAAGGTTATTCCTTCCCCAACAAGTAGTATTCGTCCGCCTGGACGTTTGCTTCGCGCCGTTAAGGGGGATGGCTTTGTTGACTCCCTTTTCCCCATTCCCCTTAGCAGGTGCGCCGTCCGTGTTTGCACTTGCAGCTCGGACGGGTTTAGATGACATTTAATAGATGATTGGGAGGGCTTATGAGCTCTGAAAAACGAGGAACGATTGGTTCGTTCGCTCTGCTGGGCATGACGGTCGCCGCCGTGTTCGGTATCAAGAACATCATCAACAACAACGCGGCCATCGGCTTAGCAGCCGCGCCGTCGTTCTTCTTCGCCACGCTTTTGTACTTTGTCCCCTATACCCTGGTTACCGCCGAGTTCGTCGGCCTTAACAAGGACTCCGAGTCGGGCGTGTACGCATGGGTTAAGACCTCGATGGGTGGTCGCTGGGCGTTCCTGACGGCATTTAGCTACTGGTTCGTTAACCTGTTCTTCTTTGCGTCCGTCCTGCCCAACGTCATCAT
The DNA here is from genome assembly GCF_040926265.1 of Collinsella aerofaciens. Lineage (GTDB taxonomy): Bacteria > Actinomycetota > Coriobacteriia > Coriobacteriales > Coriobacteriaceae > Collinsella > Collinsella aerofaciens_BB. The sequence continues at coordinate 13,396 of NZ_JBCOIL010000012.1, forward strand.
CTACGCGAGCTACGTGTTCTTTGGTGCCAACGCCGAGCTTTCGCAGCTGTGGATCACCATTATCGAGATCGTTGTCTTTGCTATCGCCACGTGGGTTTCGACCAAGGGCGCTAAGTGGATCGGCTCCATTTCCTCCTTCGGTTCGACCGCGGCTCTCGGCCTGACCGCCGTGTTCATCCTGCTGTCCCTGGCTGCTGCCTTTGGCGGCGTTGAGTTCGCTACGGCTCCTACTCCCGCTAACATGGCTCCCGACATGAGCAACTTCGCAACTGCGTGGGGCTTCTTCGGTACGCTTGCCTGGATCATCCAGGGCGTTGGCGGCGCTGAGTCTGTCGGCGTGTTCCTTAACGACCTTAAGGGTGGCGTCAAGGCCTTCGTGCGCACCGTCGTTATCGCCGGTCTGACCATCGGCCTTCTGTATGCAGGCGCTTCGCTGCTGGTTAACCTGTTCATCCCCGAGGGCGGCGTTGCCATCTCCACCGGCATCTTCGACGTGTTCGGCGCTGTCTTTGCCCACTTTGGCATTCCCATGGAAGTGTCTACGCGCGTCATCGGCTTGATCCTTCTCGCCGCCACGCTGGGCTCCCTCATGATGTGGACCTCTGCTCCCATCAAGGTTTTCTTCACCGAGATCCCCAAGGGTGTCTTTGGTAGCAAGATCGTCGAGCTCAACGAGCACGGCATTCCCGCCCGCGCTGCCTGGCTGCAGTTCGCCATCGTCGTCCCCATCCTGATCATCCCGGCCCTGGGCTCCGGTAACCTCGACGACCTGCTCATGATCGTCACCAACATGACGGCTGCCACCGCTCTGCTCCCGCCGCTGCTGATCCTGCTTGCCTACTTTATGTTGCGCAAGAACTTCGACGCTGCTCCCCGTGGCTTCCGCATGGGTTCGCGCACCTTTGGCCTGGTCATTGCCGCATTCCTGCTTGTGGTCTTCTGCTTCGTGCTTATCTGCGGCACCATTCCGCTCGATCAGCCGCTGTGGCTGACGCTGGTCTACAACGTCGGCGGCGTGGTTGTCTTCCTGGGCCTTGCCGTGATGTGGTACAACCGCTACATCAACCGCCTGCGCGAAACCGATCCCGAGGCTGCTGAGAACGAGCTTCGCCCCTCCGTCCTCGACATGATGGAGTAGCGGCTAGGATTAATCTACGGCTGTGGAATAAATCGATTCCCTTTCCTAAGGAGGGGCCTTACGAGGCCCCTCCTTTTGTGTTTTGGAGCATGGTTTTGGACCCTGTGGGCAAAAAATGCCAAATATGAGTACTGTTGCAAAAGAGGTGTCATATTTTTCGGCCTGTTCTGAGCGAAAATGGGCTCAAAATCAATTTATCTAACCCCCTATAGACGCGATTCGATGGCTTCCAAAACATTAAAATCGGCCAAATCGGCCAATTTGCTCTCAATTCTGCTGCTACTAAATTTGTGACAGTACTCATATTTGCCACTTTTTGTCCACGGGGTGTCCGAAAGGGTCCTCGACAAGCATCTAACGCTACAATTACTACCACATGGCTGGGTTTGCCAGCCGAATGTACGATGTCGTGGGAGGGGACATGGTCGAGTTTACAAAGACGATTAAAGATCCGTTGGGATTACATGCCCGCCCGGTTGCGCTGCTCTATGACATCATTGCCAAGCATCGTTGCGACGTGTCAGTCAGTATCGGCGATCGCCACACGAATGGCCGCGATGTCATGGGACTCATGGCTCTCTACGGCGAGTGCGGCGAGGACATCATCTTCCGCGTTTCGGGCGTAGACGAGGCTTCCTGCGTTACGTCGATCAGAAATCTCTCACTCTAAGCATGATAGGGCGTGGTAAAGGATGGTCCTTTGCCGTGCCCTTTTGTTTCGTATAGGAAACTTTTTCGAAATCTGAATGGGGACCCTTTCCAAAAAGTTAACCACGTGTTAGTTTACTAAAGCGAACATAGGCGTGGTTAACTTTTACCGCGTCGATGTTGAGGACGAACTGACGTTAGGAGCCACTCATGTCTTGCGGACCGCAGATGCCGGCAATGCCGCTTTCGATGGTAAAAGCGGGCGAAACCGTGCGCGTGTCTCGTGTAAAGGGCAATGAGGATATGAAGCACCACCTCAAGGACCTCGGCTTTGTCGAGGGCAGCGAAATCCACGTGGTGAGCTCGAGTGGCGCCAATATCATCGTCACTGTGCTGGGCGCACGCTTTGGTATCGATTCCAAGGTTGCCATGCACATCATGACCGTCGGTTAGTCTGCAGCATTTCATAAAAACCGAAAGGGGGACAAGAGGATGAAGACGTTGGGTGACGTTAAGGTGGGCGAGAGCTCCACCATCGTCAAGCTTCACGGTGAGGGTGCGCTTCGCCGCCACCTTATGGACCTGGGGCTCATCAAGGGCACTTCGTTCAAGGTCGTGAAGGTTGCACCGCTCGGTGATCCGGTCGAGATCAACGTGCGCGGCTACGAGCTTTCCATCCGCAAGGAGGAGGCGGCCGTCGTCGAGGTCCAGTAAGGGCTCGCGGCGTATATTTCTGCAGATAAAGTTAGGTATTTCTAACTTAATGCAGCATCTTTGAAGCACATTATCCAGCCTGCGCGGAGAAAGCAGCGCAGGCACACAAGGAAGAAGGATTGAATGGCGGATTCTCAGATCCATGTCGCGCTGGCGGGTAACCCCAACTGCGGCAAGACCACGCTTTTCAACCTGATCACCGGCGCCAACGGCTACGTTGGCAACTGGCCCGGCGTCACGGTTGAGAAAAAGGAGGCCAAGCTCCTAAGCGACAAGAACGTTACCATCACGGACCTCCCCGGCATCTACTCGCTTTCCCCCTACAGCCCCGAGGAGCAATGCTCGCGCGATTACCTCATGAGCGGCGAGCCCGATGTTGTCGTCCAAGTTGTCGATGCCACCAACCTCGAGCGTAACCTGTACCTGGCGCTTCAGGTTATCGAGACCGGCCTGCCCGTGGTCGTTGCCCTCAACATGGCCGACTTGGTCGAGAAGAACGGCGACAAGATCGACACGGACAAGCTCTCCAAGAAGCTCGGCTGCCCGGTCATGATGATCTCGGCCCTTAAGAACAAGGGCATCAAGGAGCTGTTCGAGCAGGTTAAGAAGTCCGCTGCTTCCAAGGGCGAGGTGCCGGAGCACAAGTTCGACTCCTCCATCGAGGACGTTCTGGACCACATCGAGAACAACCTGCCGGCGAGCGTTCCCGCTAACAAGCGTCGCTATTACGCCGTCAAGCTGTTCGAGCGTGATGCAGACGCCTGCAAGCTCATCAACCTCACCAAGGAGAAGGCCGCTCGCGTGGAGGAGCTGGTCGCCCAGTGCGAGCAGGACTGCGACGACGATGCCGAGTCCATCATCACCGGTGAGCGCTATGGCGTCATCGCGCACATCATCGATGAGTGCCTCACCAAGGCCCCGGCCAAGATGAGCACCTCCGAGAAGATCGACCGTGTGGTTACCAACCGTATCCTGGGCTTGCCGATCTTTGTCGTCATCATGTTCTGCGTGTACTACATCGCCGTTTCCACCCTGGGCGGCACGGTGACCGACTTCACCAACGACCAGCTCTTTGGTACCGACGGTTGGTATGTGCTCGGCCAGGGCCGCGACGCCTACGATGAGGCTGTCGAGGCCGCGGGTGACGACGCTGACTCGGTCGACCCGGCGCAGTATGGCCCGTATGTTCCGGGTATTACCACCATGGTCCACGACGCGCTTGTGGCGGGTGGCACCGAGGACGGCGGTCTTGTCGATTCGCTGGTCTGCGACGGTATCGTGGCCGGCATCGGCGCCATCATGGGCTTTGTCCCGCAGATGTTCTTGCTGTTCGTGATGCTGTCCTTCCTGGAGGACTGCGGCTACATGGCCCGCGTCGCCTTCATCATGGACCGCGTGTTCCGCCGCTTTGGCCTGTCCGGTAAGTCCTTTATCCCCATGCTCGTGACCTCGGGCTGCGGCGTTCCCGGCGTCATGGCTACCAAGACCATCGAGAACGAGAAGGACCGCCGCATGACGGTCATGACCACCACGTTCATCCCCTGTGGTGCCAAGCTGCCGATCATCGCCCTGCTCATGGGTTCCATCATCGGCGATTCTTCCACCACCGCCGCGTGGATCAGTCCGCTGTTCTACTTCCTGGGCGTCTTTGCCGTCATCGCTTCGGGCCTCATGCTCAAGAAGACCAAGCTCTTCGCCGGCCGCCCGACGCCGTTTGTTATGGAGCTTCCTGCCTACCACTTCCCGGCGATCCGCTCTTGGGCGCTGCACGTGTGGGAGCGCTGCTGGGCCTTTATCAAGAAGGCCGGTACGGTCATCTTCGCGTCCACTGTCGTGGTTTGGTTCCTGTCCAACTTTGGTAGCTACAACGGTTCCTTTGGCTACCTGCCCGCGATGGACGGCATCTCCGAGGAGTTCATGGACTACTCCGTGCTGGCCATGCTCGGTAACCTGATCTCCTGGATCTTCGCCCCGCTTGGCTTTAGCACCTGGCAGGCAACAGCGCTGTCCGTCTCGGGCCTTGTCGCCAAGGAGAACGTCGTCGCCACCGCCGGCTCGCTGCTGTCCGTTGCCGACGCGGGCGAGACCGACCCGAGCCTGTGGACCGCGTTTGCCGGCATGTTCCCCACCATGGGCGCTTGCGTCGCCTTTGGCGCGTTCAACCTGCTGTGCGCTCCGTGCTTTGCTGCCATGGGTGCCATCCGCAACCAGATGGATTCCGGCAAGTGGTTCGCGATTGCCATCGGTTACGAGTGCATCTTCGCTTGGGTGATCGGCCTGTTCATCAACCAGTTCTACAACCTGCTTGTGTTGGGACAGTTTGGTATCTGGACGGTTGTGGCCATCGTGCTGCTGGTTGCGATGCTCTTCCAGATCTTCCGTCCCATGCCCAAGCATGCATGGACCGACGAGGACGAGACCAACGCTGCTTCCGCCGCAGTTTCCGCTTAAGTCCGAATAAGGATTAACCCCTTTCCACGAGCCCGGGTGTCCCAGCGACCCCGGGTTTTTTGGTGGGGGAGATGTGGCGTTTCCGCAGATAAAACCGACCAAAATAAACCTGTCCCTTTTTGGTAGGTGGAGAATGGGGTAAAGTAAGTGGTGGTTAACTAGAGGAGGCTTGCTATGGCACCTATCGATATTGTTGTACTGGCTGTTATCGGCGTTGCGTTTGTCGCCGTGTGCGTGCGCATCTACCGCAAGGGCACCTGCGCCGACTGCGCTCAGGGCGGCGTTTGCACCGGGCATTGCTCCAACAAAAAGACGTGCGCCGCACTTAAGGGCGTGGACAAAATCGCCGAAGACTTGGGTCGCGGTATCAAATAAGGTCCGGACATCCAAGCGCTCCGCGGGCATCCGTTCGCGGGGCGCTTTGTGCATTTGAGGGAGAGCACGGCGAGTCGAAGAGTATTTTTGGGGTATCGTTAACTGGACTATTAATTGGCAACTTATCTATAACGGAGTAACCGCATGAGCGCTCGCGTAACCATGAAGGACATAGCCGCCGAGCTTGGCGTTTCCATCAATACCGTGCACAAGGCTCTGACGGGAAAGGCCGGCGTGAGCGAATCCGTGCGCGCCAAGGTGAACGCTAAGGCCGAGGCCATGGGCTATCACCGCAACACAAGTGCCTCAAGCCTGCGCCGCAAGGATATCAATCTGGTGTTTTGCCTGCCCCGCGCATCGCGCGAGGGAGCGTACTTTTTCCGTTACCTGTGGGAAGGCTGCAATCGCTTTGAACAGGAGGTCATCGACCGGGGCATTACGGTTGAGCGCGTTGAATTTGGCGTGGGCGGCTACGCTGATGCACTCGAGCAAATCGACGAGCGTCTGCAGGTGGGCGAGAAGATTGATGGCTTGCTCGCCTATGCGCCGGGCGACGATCGTGCGACTGAGCTTTTGGGGCAGATCGCCGAGGCGGGCGTGACGATTGAGCTTGTCGACGGCGACCGTCCGCATTTGAATCGTTTGGGTGCGAGCTTGGCCGATTATTCGACGGCAGGCAGCCTTATGGCCGAGCAGGCGGCAAACCTGGTCCATGCTTCTGGGGCCGACGCCCGCGTGCTCCTTTTGACAGGCGACCCATATACCGATTCGCACTATCTAACCGCCCGCGCCTTCCACAATTACCTGCGCGAACGTGATATTCCATGGCAGGTTGAGGATCTTGCAGGTGCCCATGCGCAAGTCAAACAACTCGAGCATGAGCTCGAAAAGCGCTTGAGTGCGCCGGACGCCCCTGAACTTATCTGTAGCGTTTTTGCCGTTGGTTCCGAAGTGGTTGCCGACGCGCTCGTCTCGGCCGGCAAGGCCGGTCAGGTCATGGTGATCGGCAACGACCTGTTTCCCGAAAGCGCCCTGGCCTTGCGCCGCGGTATCTTTACCAATATTGTCTATAAGGACCCGACGAGCCTGGCGTATCGCGGCGCCAAGACACTGGGCGATTATTTGCTGTGGGGAAGGACCCCGACGGAGCCCGTCCAGAAGGGCGCCGTCGAGATGGTATTTGCCAGCAATGTCGACCGCTACTGCGAACTTGCGGGTATTTAGCCGATTGAGCAGGTACCCCCTCTTGCGACGTGCATTTTTGGGAGTATTCAGCATTGGCATGCCCTGAATGAGGTGCAGAACGACTGTTTTAAGTGCCCCCGATGGCGTAATTTGCCATCGGGGGCACTTTTTATGCCGATCGGGCGCTATCTGCGTTCCAAATAGGACGCTGAGGATGGCGCACGGCGCGCTCCAATGCTGAATACTCCCAAAAATGTACGTCGGGACATGACCCACCTGAGCAAAAGCGCTCAAGTTCGGTGTTCGGGGACGCCAAACAGTCCGCAATACATGCAAGTCACATCTCCAGCAACCGTTGAACGGGCAAAATCTACCGTTCACCCCGTGGTGGTTAGGTGAACGTTCACCTTTTGAGGTGCAATGGATTAGTATAGTGAACGTTCACCTAAAGGATAACGAGCGCGCCGTGCGCCCGCGTTGCCAGCAAAGGGGCTGTTTGATGAAAAACTTTATGGACGATCAGGATTTCCTGCTGAGCACTAAGACCGGCGAGGAGCTGTTCCACAACTTTGCCGAGGGCATGCCCATCGTCGACTATCACTGCCACATTTCTCCCAAGGAGATTTGGGAGGACAAGCGTTTCGAGAACATCACCGAGGTTTGGCTGGGCGGCGACCACTACAAGTGGCGCCTGATGCGTGCCAACGGCGTCGACGAGCGTTTTATCACTGGCGACGCCCCTGCTCGCGAGAAGTTCCAAAAGTGGGCCGAGACCCTGGGTCGCTGCGTTGGCAACCCCGTCTTTGAGTGGAGTCACCTGGAGCTTAAGCGCTACTTTGGCTACGAGGGCGTCCTCAACGGCAAGACCGCCCAGGAGGTCTGGGACCTTGCCAACGCCAAGCTCGCTGAGGCTAGCTTTACCTGCCGCAACCTGATCAAGCAGTCCAACGTTCGCATGATCTGCACTACCGACGACCCCGCCGACAGCTTTGAGTGGCACAAGAAGATTGCCGCCGATGACAGTTTTGACGTTCAGGTCGTTCCCGCCATGCGTCCCGACGCCGCTCTGCGCATCGAGCGCGGCCAGGAGTTTGCCGACTACTGCAAGCACCTTTCCGAGGTTGCCGGCGTTGAGGTCAGCGACTTTGAGGGCATGAAGTCTGCCATCTCCAAGCGCTACGACGTTGCTCACGAGCTGGGCTGCCGCGCCTCCGACCACGCACTCGATTACGTTATGTACGTCCCGGCTACCGACGATGAGATCGAGGCCATCTTTGCCAAGGGTCTGGCTGCCGAGCCGCTTACCGAGGAAGAGGTCCTCAAGTACAAGACCGCCTTTATGCAGTTTGTCGCCGGCGAGTATGTCCGCCTTGGCTGGGCCATGCAGCTGCACTTTGGCTGCAAGCGTGACAACAACCGCGCTATGTTCGCCAAGCTCGGTCCCGACACCGGCTACGATTGCATCTCCAACTACACGCCGTCCGACCAGCTCGCCGAATTCCTCAACTCCATCCAGGAGACCTGCGGCTTGCCCAAGACCATTCTGTACAGCCTGAACCCCATCGACAACACCATGATCGATACCGTGATGGGCTGTTTCCAGGAGGCTCCGACTGCCGGTAAGATCCAGAACGGTTCCGCCTGGTGGTTCAACGACAACGAGGTCGGTATGCGCGAGCAGCTCACGGCTCTGGCCAACGAGGGCGTCCTGGGCAACTTTGTCGGCATGCTCACCGACTCTCGCTCCTTCCTGTCCTATCCGCGCCACGAGTATTTCCGTCGCGTGCTGTGCAGCGTGATCGGCGAGTGGGTTGAGCAGGGCAAGTATCCGGCCGACATGGAGCTGCTGGGCACCATCGTGCGCGATATCAGCTACAACAATTCCGTTCGCTATTTTGGCTTCGATCTGGGCACCGTCGAGGCATAGATCTGTATGTGCTCCGATTGGTGAAATCGGTTGCAAAGGGGAGGGACCATATGGGAACAGGGCAACAGAAAAACGAGCAGATCGTGTCTGCTCAGGCGGATTCGAGATCTATGCAGAGCTCGCAGGATATCAAGCTGAGCTGGCGTGAGAAAATCTGCTATGGCTTTGGCGATTTGGGCAATGGATTCATGTTCGATCTTGGTCAAGCCTATCTGACCAAGTTCTACACTGACATCTGTCTGATTTCGCCGGGCGTAGTGAGCCTGATTTTCGCCGTCACCAAGATTTTCGATGCGTTCATGGACCCGATTGCCGGTGCATTCGTCGACGGTAGAAAGAAGATTGGCAAGCACGGTCGGTTTCGTCCGGTCATGATGGTTTCGGCCGTGATCCTTGCCGTTCTAACCGTGGTGACCTTCACTGCGCCCGATATTCCCATGGCAGGTAAAATTGCCTATGCGCTGATAACTTACATGATCTGGGGCGTCGTATACAGCTTCACCAACGTGCCGTACGGATCTCTGGCCACGGTAATGACGCGTGACGTCGATGACCGCGCGCACATGGCGTCAACGCGCCAGGCCGGTTCGCTTTGCGCACAGCTCATCACGGGCGTAGCGTTCATCCCATTGGTCCTGTTCTTTGCGGGTGGCGACACGCTCGACGGCAATCCGCACGGCTATACGATTGCAGCTGTCGTCATGGGACTGTGTGGCATCGCCGGATTCGCCATCTGCTTTTTGGGAACGCGCGAGCATATCCGTATCGATCGACAGGCCGAGGAGAAGGCTGCGGGAAAGGCCGGCAAGAAGTCGAGCGCATTCAGCACGTATTTCAAGGTCGTTTTCACCAACAAGAACCTGGGAGCAGTTATCCTGCTTACGCTGTTTACCATCTCGGCCATGAATACCAACAACACCATGATGGTGTATTTCTGCCAGTACAACCTGGGTAACATCGCGTTGCAGCCCATTGTCAACGGCATCATGATCGGAACGTCGGTTGTCGCCATTCTCGCCATCCCGACGCTCGTCAAGCATTTTGGCAAGAAGCGCACGTGCGTCGCCTGTTTTATCGTCGGCGCTGTGGCAAACGGCCTCAACTTCATCCTGCCGACCAATACCGTGACGTTCATCATCTTCGTCACCATCGGCTACGTCGCGCTTGCCATCCCCAACGGTATCACCTGGAACCTGGTTTCCGATGTTATCGATTACGGTGAATGGCACACGGGAATCCGCAAGGAGGGTACGACCTACGCCGCGTTCAACTTTTCTCGTAAGCTTGCGCAATCCCTTGCTGCGATCATTTCTGGCGGCATCCTTGCCCTTACCGGATATGTGGCAAATAAGCCCCAGACGGCCGCCACGCTGCTTGGCATCAAGGGCGCTCTGACGATTTATCCCGCTTGCGCCCTTCTGGTGGCAGCCTTGATCATCTTCGCTCTCTACGACATTACCGAGAAGAAGTTCAATTCCATTTCCAACGACCTGTCGAATGGTCGCTGGGAGCGCGGCAAGATCGGCGAGAGCACTATCGAGACGATCGATAAATAGCCCCGCTGCTTGAAAAATCATGAATGCAACCCGGTGCGGCGATGCCGTACCGGGACTTGAGTTGAGAGGAAAACCTCTATGAATAACATCAGCTACGAGACGCTCGAGAAGATCGGCTACGAGGGCTACGTGCTGCCCAAGGACGCCCCCGAGAAGGTCCTGCAGTTTGGCGAGGGCAATTTCCTGCGCGCCTTCGTCGATCGTTTCTTCGATATGGGCAACGAGGCCACCGGTTGGAACGGCAAGGTCGTCATGGTGCAGCCCATCAGCGGCGCCTTCGATTTCGCCGATGGTATCAATGCCCAGGATGGCCTGTACACCGTACTGGTGCGCGGCAAGGAGAACGGTGACACGGTTGACGATTCCCGCGTGATCAGCGCCTGCAGCCGTTGCCTCAATCCGTATCGCGAGGCTGACTACCGTGCCATGATGGAGGTCGCCGTTTCCGACGACCTGGAGATTATCGTCTCCAACACCACCGAGGCCGGTATCGCCTACGATCCGTCCTGCAAGGCCGACGACATGCCCCCCGCGAGCTTCCCTGCCAAGCTTGCCCAGGTGCTCCATGCCCGCTGGGCTGCCGGCAAGCCGGGCGTCATCGTGCTCGCCTGCGAGCTCATCGACCATAACGGCGAGGAGCTGCTGCGCATTATGAACCAGTACGTGAGCGACTGGGGCTGGGAGGACGAGTTTTCGCAGTGGATGGCCAACGACTGCACCGTCTGCACCACGCTCGTCGACACCATCGTTCCGGGTCGCATCCGCGATCCCAAGGAGGCCGCTGCCGTGGCCGAGCGCTTGGGCTATGAGGATCCGTTCTTGGCCGTGCGCGAGCCCTTCCAGATGTGGGGCATCCAGGGTGACGAGTCGCTCAAGGAGCGTCTGCCCTTCGTGAAGGCCGGTCTGCCGGGTGTCTTTGTGACCCCCGACGTCACCCCGTACAAGAAGCGCAAGGTCCGCATCCTCAACGGCGCCCACACCGCCTTTGTTCCGGGTTCCTGGGTTGCCGGCTTTGATATCGTGCGCGACTGCATGCACGACGAGACTGTTCGTGGCTTCATGAACACCATGCTCTACGACGAGGTCATTCCGACGCTTGCCGCCGACCTGGATGTCGAGGACTGCAAGGCCTTTGCTGCCGCTGTTGAGAACCGCTTCGACAACCCGTTTATCGACCACGCGCTGCTCTCCATCTGCCTCAACTCCACGGCTAAGTGGCGTGCCCGCGACCTGCCTACGCTCAAGGACTACGCTGCCGAGACCGGCAACCTGCCCAAGTGCCTGGCGACGAGCCTGGCCACGCTCATCTCCTTCTACACGCAGGAGCTCGTGTCCCGCGAGGGCGACGGCCTGCACCTGCGTCGCTCCGACGGCACCGAGTACACCGCTCAGGACGACGCCTTTGTGCTCGACTTCTACGCTGCTCACGCCGGCGCCGACGACGCCGAGCTGGTGCACGATGTGCTCTCCAACGAGCAAATGTGGGGCGAGGATCTTACGCAGATCGCCGGCCTGGAGGAGTTTGTCGTCAACGCTCTCGCCGTCGTGCGCTCCGAGGGCGTCAAGCAGGCGTTCGCGAACGCTCAGGCCTAAATCCTTCTGTACGCCCGCCGGGTAACTGGCGGGCGTCACTCGACTTCTGCTCAACCTGTAGGGTTAGGACTCTTTGTAATGAACACTATCCAGATCAATCCGGCCGACAACGTCATCGTTGCGCTGTCGCCGCTCGCCAAGGGTGCTGCCGTCGAGGTTCCCGGCGTGGGCGAGGTCGTTGCCGCGGAGGATATCCCGCAGGGCCACAAGATGGCCGTGCGCGCCATTGCAGCCGGTGAGGATGTCGTCAAGTACGGTCTTCCCATCGGTCACGTGACGAAGGACATTCAGCCCGGCCAGTGGCTGCACACGCACAACGTGAAGACCAACCTCTCGGGTGAGGTCGAGTACACCTACAATCCGACACATTCGGTCGTTGAGCCGGTCGAGGCCGAGACCTTTATGGGCTTCCGCCGTGCCGACGGTCGTGCCGCCACGCGCAATGAGCTTTGGATCATTCCCACCGTCGGTTGCGTCAACGAAGTCGCTCGTGCCATGTGCGAGCAGGCTCAGGACCTGGTCGAGGGCTCGTTGGAGGGCGTCTATTACTTCCCGCATCCGTTCGGTTGCTCACAGACCGGCGCCGACCATGCCCAGACCCGTCGTCTGCTGGTGGCGCTGTCGCGTCACGCAAACGCCGCGGGCGTGCTGTTCTTGTCGCTCGGTTGCGAGAACTGCACGCATCAGCAGGTGCTCGACGAGCTCGGTGACTTCGATCACGAGCGCGTTCGTTTTCTCACCTGCCAGGATGTAGCCGACGAGCAGATCGAGGGCCACAAGATTCTGTCCGAGCTGGCTGACTTGGCCAAGCAGGCCAAGCGTGAGCCCATTCCGGCCTCCGAGCTGGTTATTGGTCTTAAGTGCGGCGGCTCTGACGGTCTTTCGGGCATTACCGCCAACCCCACGATCGGTCGCGTGAGCGATATGGTCGTCGCCCGTGGCGGCACGTCGGTGCTTACCGAGGTGCCCGAGATGTTTGGCGCGGAGAGCATCCTGCTCGATCGCTGCGAGAACGAGCAGGTCTTTGACGCCGCCTCTGACATGCTTAACGGTTTTAAGGATTACTTTATTAGCCATGGCGAGGTGGTCTACGAGAACCCGAGTCCCGGTAACAAGGACGGTGGCATCACCACGCTTGAGGACAAGAGTTGCGGCTGCGTGCAAAAGGGTGGCTCTGCACCCATCGTCGACGTGCTGCCGTATGCCGGTCAGGTCACCAAGCATGGCCTGAACATGCTGTGCGGCCCGGGCAACGACATGGTATCCACCACGGCGTTGACGGCTGCTGGCTGCCACGTGATTCTGTTCTCGACTGGACGCGGCACGCCGTTTGGTGCACCGGCGCCCACCCTCAAGGTGTTCACCAATCAGCGTCTGTGCGACCACAAGGCCAACTGGATGGACTTTAACGCCGGCGTGGTGGCTACGGGCGAGTGCACGCTCGATGAGGCCGCCGGAGACCTATATCAGCTGGTACTGGATACAGCGAGCGGTAAGCTAACGAGTGCCGAGCGCCGCGGTTGCCACGAGATCAGTATCTGGAAAGACGGCGTCTGCCTGTAGAGAGATTCGCCATTCGTAGGGGTGGCGAATCTTTTGATCTCGATGACGGGGCTGCACAGTGGCTCCGTGCGAGGGAAGGGTTGCTACTGCGCGTTTGTGAGATGCTTTTCGGTGCCCTTTTCCGCACTGTTGACGTATCTATGGTTATAAATTCGGGCAAATTGGTTTAAGAAGCCGATTTCGTCCAGGTCGATAGAGGGGAATTGCGTGGCTATCCACATCGTTGAGTAAGCAAATCGCTGTCTGGGCTGCAAAAAGGCGTTCTGTCAAATAAAGGGCTGTCCGGTGCAGACGCCCATTCCGCAGGTTATCGACCTCTTTAAGCAGCGCCGTCTGCAAGAGGCGGGCGAGCTGCTGTTCCAGAACAATCCCATGAGCGCGGTCTGCTCCATGGTGTGCAACCATTCGGGCCAGTGCGAGGGTGCTTGCATCCAGGGCCGCAAGGGCACACCCGTGCATTTCTCGAGCATCGAGAACTATATCTCGACAGCGTATTTGGATCGTAAGGAGTGGACGCCCGCACCGTCGTGCGGTAAACAGATTGCCGTGGTCGGTTCCGGTCCCGCTGGTATTACCGTGGCCATTAAGATGGCCCAGCTGGGCTGTGCCGTCACGGTATTTGAGCAGCGCCCCGAGATTGGCGGTGTGCTGGAGTACGGTATCCCCGAGTTCCGTCTGCCGCGCTCGCTCGTGCAAAAGTACCGCCACGTGATGTGCTCGCTCGGCGTGCGCGTGCGTCCGTCGACCACCATCGGCGGCGCGCTGCATATCGACGACCTGCTGCGCGACGGCTACGATGCGGTCTTTGTTGGTACCGGTACCTGGCGAGCTCGCAAGTTGGGTATTCCCGGCGAGTCGCGCGGCAACGTGCTGTTTGGTATCGATTATCTGGTCGATCCCACGAGCGTGGCAATCGGGCAGAACGTGGCGGTTATCGGTGCCGGCAATGTGGCCATGGATGTTGCCCGCACGGCCCTGCGCTCGGGTGCTCGCAAGGTCACCGTGTGTGCCCGCTCGCGCCATATCTCGGCCATCGACGACGAGGTCGAGCTGACCGAGCTCGATGGTGCCGAGATTGTGTGCGGCAAGGCGATCTGTGCCATCGACGATAACGGTCCGGTCTTCGAGACGGCTATCTTTGACGAGGACAACAATGTGGTGGGCTACGAGGAAGAGCTCGACCACGTGTCCGCCGACACGGTTGTGATTGCGGCGTCTCAGGTGCCCAAGGACAAGCTCGTGCTTACAACGGGCGGTCTGGAGACCGACCATCGCGGCCTGCTTTCGGTCGACGAGCATGGCATGACCACCGTGCCTGGCGTCTTTGCCGCCGGCGACGTGGTCAACGGCCCGCTCACCGTGGTCCACGCCGTAGCTGGTGCCAAACTCGCCGTCGAAGGCATGACATCCTACCTGGGCCTCTAACCCATCCCACCCATCAGTTGCGGTGAAATACGGACTGTTTTGGCTGTCAAAGGCCTCATCTACTCCGTATTCCACCGCAACTTTTTGTGAGGGTCGGGATTGAAGGTGGGGAGTGCGAGCGAGTGCGAATGCGGCGGATACTGATACGATAGGTACGTTAGCAACTGCCGCCGAGCGGCTCAAACGAAAGGAAGCCTGTATGGAGTCCTCCGCCTATCCGATGCTCTTTAGCCCGATCAAGGTCGGTACGACCGAGGTTAAGAACCGCGTCTTTATGCCGCCGGTATCTACCAACCTGGCCGATCACGGATATGTGACCGACGACTTGGTCGATCATTACCGTGCCCGTGCCAAGGGCGGCGTGGGCCTCATCATCACCGAGGTCGTGACGGTCGAGCCCACCTATACCTATCTGCCGGGTGACATGTGCTGCTACGACGACACGTTTATCCCTGGCTGGGAAAAGCTCGCCGCGGCCGTCCACGAGTATGGCTGCAAGATCATGCCGCAGCTCTTCCACCCCGCCTACATGGCCTTTAACATTCCGGGCACGCCGCGCTTGATCGCTCCGTCCTTTGTGGGCCCGTCCTATGCCCGCGAGGCACCGCGCCCCATCACGGTCGACGAGATTCACGAGCTCACGCATCAGTTTGGCGACGCTGCCGTGCGTATGCAGAAGGCTGGCGTCGACGGCGTCGAGGTCCATGCGGCGCACGCCCATGGTATGCTCGGCGGCTTTTTGACTCCGCTCTACAACAAGCGTACCGATGAGTACGGTGGCTCGCTCGACGCCCGCATGCGCTTCCTGCTCGAGGTCATCGCCGAGATTCGCGAGCGCTGCGGCAAGGACTTTATCATTGACGTCCGCATCTCGGGCGATGAGTACACCGATGGCGGCCTGACCCTCAACGACATGATCTACGTCTCGCGTCGCCTGGAGAAGGCCGGCGTCGACATGATTCATGTGTCGGGCGGTACCACCATCAAGCGCGGCTCCGCGATTCCCGCCGCCGGCACGCAGCAGGCCTCGCACGCCGCTTGCTCGCGCGAGATCAAAAAGCACGTCAACATTCCCGTCGCCACGGTCGGCCGCATTAACGAGGCATGGATTGCCGAGGAACTGATCGAGGACGGTGCCGCCGACATCTGCATGATGGGCCGCGCCAATCTGTGCGATGCCGAGTTCTGCAACAAGGCCGCTGCCGGCAACGCCGACGACATCCGCCCCTGCATTGGCTGCCTGCGCTGCCTGAACGGCATTATGTTTGGCAAGCGCATCTCCTGCACCGTCAACCCCGATGTTGAGCGCGACGAGGCCGGTTACGAGCCTGCCGCCGAGGCCAAGAACGTACTGGTTGTGGGTGCTGGTCCTGCGGGCATGGAGGCAGCCTACATTGCCGCCAAGCGCGGCCACAACGTGGTGCTCGTGGATAAGCAGGATGAGCCGGGCGGCGAGATGCGTATCGCGGCCGTTCCGCCGGCAAAGCAGGAACTCACCCGCGTGATCAAGTATCAGTACCGTCGCCTGGCCGAGGCCGGCGTGAAGTGCGTATTTGGCACCGAGCTTACTGCCGAGGACATTCAGCGTGACTACGCGGGTTACGAGGTTGTCCTGGCTTATGGCGCCGAGCCCATCGCCCCGGCCTTCATGCAGGGCTTTAAGCAGGTTATGACGGCCGACGACCTGCTGGGCGGCAAGGCTTTCCCGGGCAAGAAGATCGTTATTGTGGGCGGCGGCACCGTCGGCTGCGAGACGGCCGATTACCTGGCCCCGCTGGTCAACGACCTCTCGCCGGCCAATCGCGATGTCACCGTCATCGAGATGACCAAGACGCTCGCCGCCAACGAGGGCGGCGCCGGTCGCGCGGTGCTCATCACGCGCATGCTCTCAAAGGGCGTCCACGTGCTGACCGAGGCCAAGGTGACCGAGATTACCGAGGATGCCATCAGCTACGAGAAGGACGGAGAGGTCCACACCATCGCCGATGCCGATACGCTGGTGCTTGCCATGGGCTATCGTCCCAATACCAAGCTGGCCGACGACCTGGTTGCAGCTGGCATTGCTGTCCACGTGCTGGGCGATGCCCAGAAGTGTGGCAACATCCGCGATGCCATCGGCGATGGCTATAAGGTTGCCTGCGAGCTCTAGTCAACCCCTTTGCACCAATCGATTGCAAAAAGCGGCGGCTGCCCTGTGTGTTGGGCAGCCGCCGCCTGCGTTTTGCCAAAGAAAGATTATTGTCGGGCCCTAAATGCCTTTTGCTTCTGCTCCCTCCGCAATCATGTTGCGGTTATACACCAGGTGCAGATACATCGCGTCGTGCGCGGCGGTGGGATTGCGCGAGGCGATGGCGTCGGCCACATCGCGGTGCATGCGGATAGTTTCCTCGACGAGCTTTTTGCCGGTCACGTCGATAAAGAGGGGGACGGATGCCTTGAACACGCCCATCAGGCGGGGAACGACGAGGTTTCCGGAGCTCTCGGCAATGGCATTGTGGAACGCGGTGTCGGCGGCGGAGTAATCCTCACCGGCCTCGGCCAGGCGCTCGGATTCGTCGCAGAGCTCTTTGATACAGACGACCTGGTCGTTGGTTGCGTGCTCGGCCGCCATGCGTGCTATCTGCGGCGGTGCCACGGCCCTCTCGCACGTCAACGATGCCGGTTTTTGGATGTGCTCCTCGTTCCTGGAGATTGACGAGAAGACAACCCTCAAGTCCTGGACCGTTATGGAGACGCTCATCGGCCTTTCGGGTCTTGCCTGCGCCCTGGTGATTTCGTTCTTCGCCTAGTTCGCGTAGCTAAGCATCTTCCGCCGAGTGCATCGCTCGGTACCCATTTACACCTGATTCATTAACCAACGATTGGTACAACCGTTCAAACCAAAAGAGGAGAACATCATGGACGAGAAGACCAAAGCACAGATTCAGCAGGAGGCCGCCGACCTGGTTGCCAAACTGCAGCCGCGTTCCGGCAAGTTTCGCACCATCAGCCCCGAGATGGACCCGCTGCGTCTGGGCTCCGGCTGGACGATCGAGGATCTGGACAAGCCACAGGTCATTATCGAGTCGACGTTTGGCGACTCGCACCCGGGTTCTGCTGGCCTGTTTGAGCTGGTCGAGGAGGTTCGTGCTGGCGTTGCCGAGGCTGGCGGTCACGGTGCCCGTTACTTCTGCACCGATATCTGCGATGGCGAGGCACAGGGCCACGACGGCATCAACTACTCGCTGCCCAGCCGCGACATGATCGCCAACATGATCGAGATCCATGCCAAGGCCACCCCGTTCGACGCCGGTGTCTTTGTCGCCAGCTGCGATAAGGGCCTGCCTGCGAACCTCATGGACATGGGCCGCATCAACATCCCCTCCATCGTCGTTACCGGCGGTGTCATGGATGCCGGTCCCGATTTGTTGACCCTGGAACAGCTCGGCGCGATTTCTGCCCGCTACGAGCGCGGCGAGATCTCCCGCGAGGAGCTTGAGTTTGCCAAGCACAACGCATGCCCCAGCTGCGGTGCCTGCTCGTTTATGGGCACCGCGTCGACCATGCAGGTTACCGCCGAGGCCCTGGGCCTTATGCTCCCCGGCACGGCCCTGCTGCCCGCAACCAGCTCCGATCTGCGTGAGTTTGCGCGCGAGGCCGGCCGTCAGTCCGTGTGGCTCTCCGAACACAACCTGTGCCCGCGCGACATCGTGACCAAGGAGTCCTTCGAGAACCTCATTATGGTCCACGGTGCCATTTCGGGCTCCACCAACTCGCTGCTGCATATCCCCGCGATTGCCCGCGAGTTTGGCATCGAGATGTCCGCCGACGACTTCGATCGCCTGCACCGTGGCGCCCACTACCTGCTCAACGTTCGCCCCGCAGGTGAGTGGCCGGCGCAGTTCTTCTACTATGCGGGTGGCGTGCCGCGCATCATGGAGGAGATCAAGTCGATGCTTCACCTCGACGTTATGACCGTCACCGGCAAGACCCTCGGCGAAAACCTCGAGGACCTTAAGAACAACGGCTACTACGAGAAGTGCGGCCGCTACTTGGAGAAGTGGAACCTCAAGCGCGAAGACATTATTCGCCCGTTTGACCAGGCTTTTGGTACCGACGGCTCTATCGCCATCCTCCACGGCAACCTTGCCCCCGAGGGTGCCGTCGTCAAACACACGGTTATTCCGCGCGAGATGTTCCGGGCCACGCTTAAGGCTCGCCCGTTCGATTGTGAGGAGGACGCTATCCACGCCGTCCTGACGCACGAGATCAAGCCCGGCGATGCCGTCATCATTCGTTATGAGGGCCCCAAGGGCTCCGGCATGCCCGAGATGTTCTACACCACCGAGGCTATCGCCAGCGACCCCGAGCTGGGCGCAAGCATTGCCCTGATCACTGACGGCCGCTTCTCCGGCGCCTCCAAGGGCCCGGCTATCGGTCATGTTTCGCCCGAGGCTGCCGTGGGCGGCCCGATTGCCCTGATCGAGGAAGGCGACCTGATCCGAATCAACATCCCCGAGCGCTCGCTGTCCATCGTGGGCATCGCCGGCAAGGAGATGGAGCCGGCCGAGGTCGACGCCGTCCTGGCCGAGCGCCGAGCCGCTTGGAAGCCCAAGGCTAATCGTTACACCTCCGGCACGCTCAAGTTCTTTACCGAGCATGCAGTTTCCGCCATTCAGGGTGGCTACATGGAGTAGCGCACGTACGCATCGAATTTCTCCTCTCATAGATGTGCGGCACAAAGAGCCCCGAGTTCATATGCCACGTCACCGGGGCGCGTTGTTCAGCGCCGCCGGGGCGCTCCACTCAAACGACAAGAGACGTCTTACGCAAGCGCCCGCGTCCGTGGATAAAACCACGGGCGTGGGCGCTTCACTTTATTCCCAGCCCTTCCACACGTCAGGCTCGTAGCCAACGGTTGCCTGGCGGCCGTTGCGAACGATGGGCTCACGAAGAATCTGCTGGTTATCGAGCACCTTTTCGAACTTCTGGTCGGCAGCAAGATACTGTACGAGCGCAACCGTGTCGGCATCTTTCGCCTTTGGATCGATCACAGCGTCGATCCCGCCGACGGCGCGCGCCACGCTTTCGAGCTCGCCTTCGCTCAATTCTCGTCCGTCCATGATACGACAAGGGAGCCGAGCAAAAACAGAGCAGGCGGAGATGGAGGAGGACGGCGACCGACCGTCGGCAAGAGTCGGCCGGATCGGACTGGCGCCCAGCGCGCGCCGGCGACACGCTCGCAGCTGCACACATAGCCGATGTACAAGCTCGCCGCGGCGTTCCCTCGCCCCGCGGTGTGGCGATAGAGAAGCACGCCACCCGTCAACGATGGCGCCTCGGTGAAGAAAATCAACGTCTGGGTTACATCCCTTGAAAGGGGCGAAGACGGCTGCTAGTATACCTCCCCGCTATGAAGGATTTGACCAAAGCATACATCGCAATTCGGCGGCCCCTGGTATACGGGGCCTCTCCTGTTGTTCCCCAAGTGCGCTCTGAGCAGCCGCTTTCTTCCTGTCGTATCTGATGCACGCATAGCACGTGCATGTTATTTCGCCCGTGGGCCGGCGCGCCTTCGGCGAAGAATCGAATAGATACGAAGGAAGCTTATGTCTGATAATTGTACGGTCGCGCCCGCCAATGGGCGCATTACCGGTACCCAGATCCGCATCGTCGCGGTCGTCGTCCTGGGTGCCTTCTTGGCGCTACTGAACCAAACGGTGATGTCGCCTGCGCTGCCGGTCATCATGTCCGATTTCGCCATCGATGCCTCGACTGCCCAGTGGATCATGTCCATATACCCGCTGGTGAGCGGCATCATGGTCCCCGTTTCGGCGTTCCTTATCGACAAGTTCAGCACCCGCGCGCTATTCTTCGGGGCGACGCTGGTGTTCGCGCTGGGCACGCTGCTGTGCGCCGCAGCCCCTGATTTCCTGTTCCTCATCATCGGTCGCGTGTTGCAAGCGGCGGGCTCAGGCGTGCTCATGCCGCTTGTCTCGGTGGTTCCCATGCTGGTGTTCCCCGTCGAGAAACGAGGAACGGCTATGGGCATGGCGGGCATCGTCATGTCGGCGGGTCCCGCGGTCGGCCCCGTCGTAGGCGGCGCGGTGATCGACACGTACGGCTGGCGCACCATGATCGGCGCCATCGTCCCCCTCGCAATTCTCGTGCTGGTGCTGGGCGTGTTCATGCTGAAAAACGTGGGCGAGCTGAAGAACCCCAAGCTCGACCTGCCCTCGGTCGTCCTCTCCACCATCGCCTTCGGCGGACTTCTCTACGGGTTCTCGAGCGCCTCGTCGATGGGTTGGGGCAACCCCGTGGTGCTCGGCTCGATCGTCGCGGGTGTCGTGTGCTTGGTGCTGTTCGTCGTACGCCAGGGCAAAATCGAGGACCCGCTGCTTCAACTGGGCACGCTCAAGACGCGCGAGTTCCGCGTGGCCGCCATCATCGTCACGCTCATCAACGCCGCATGCCTGGTCACCAACACGCTGTTGCCGTTGCTGCTGCAAACCTCGCTTGGCGCTTCGGCCTTCGAAACCGGCATGGCCATGCTTCCCGCCGCGGCGGTGGGCATCATCATCAGCCCTATCTCCGGCGTGGTGTTCGACAAGTTCGGTCCGCGTGCCATCTCGATCGTCGGCCTGGCCCTCATGACCGGCGCCCTGTTCCTGCTCTCGCTTTCGACGGTAAACACGCCCATCTTGGTGGTTGCGCTGTTCTGCATGCTGCAGTCCGCCGGCCAGTCGCTCGCGAACATGCCGGTAAACACATGGGGTGTCAATGCCTTGAAAAATGACATGATCGCCCACGGCAACGCCATCGCGAACACCGGCCGCCAGGTCGCCGGCGGTTTGTGCACGGCGCTCATCATCACGGTCATGACAAGCGTCACCGCGTCGGCCGGCGTCGATGCGAGCACCCAAGTAGCCACCGCCGTGGGCGCGGGCGTCGCTTACAAGGTGTGCGCGGCAATCGGCCTCGTTTCCCTTATCTGCGCCATATTCAGCGTGCGCACCAAGAAAACCGCACCGAAAACGAAGGAGGCATAAGCGATGTCCGAGATTCTGTCCGAGCGCATCCCGCTCGAGCTCGAGGGGACGCCCGTTTCGAGCATCATGATTGAAGAGCCGTTCACCTGCACGCAGGATTGCACGATTTCCGACGTGGTGCGCATGCTCGCCGAAAACGAGGTGAGCAGCATGCCCGTAATCGATGAGCGCAACCAGGTGGTCGGGTTCATCTCCGACGGCGATGTCATGGGAGCCATCGCGCAGCATCGCGCTCACACCATCTTCACGGGCGGCGACGCGTCCATGCTGTACTTCGACGATCAGAGCCTTGAGCAGCGCATCGAAGACCTGAAGGATCGCTGCGTCATGGATTTCGCGACGCGCCAGGTAGTGTGTGCCCGTCCCGAGCAGAGCATCGCCCGCGTCGCCGCGCTGCTGGCGAAGAAGAAGTTCAAGAAGCTTCCTGTGGTTGATGACGAGGGCAAACTCGTGGGGGTCATCCGCCGCTCCGCCATCACCAAATACATCTTCGGCATCCTTTTCCAATAGGGGCAGGTCGCACTTGAGGCGAACATCTCGAGGCATCGAGCCAACAACTGGACCAGACAACCTTGACACGCACGCGCTTTCCCTCGATGCTTCGGTAAGAGGAGCTGCGAAAATCGCAGCACGGGTGATCGGCGCCGCGCCCCCGAAGGCAAAAGCGAACACGGGAGCGATACGATGGGAAAAGTCCTGGACGAAGATTTGGTTTATGAGATTCTCTCCGTCGTGGCAGAGATTCCGGCGGGATGCGTCGCCTCGTACGGTCAGATAGCGCGCCTCATCGGCAGGGAGAAAAACTCTCGCCTGGTCGGAGCGGTGCTGAGCGAGGCGGATCGCTACGGCGATTATCCCTGCCACCGCGTCGTCAACCACGCGGGACGCCTCGCGCCAAACTTCCCCGACCAGCGAGCACTACTGACGGAGGAAGGAGTCGCCTTCCGAGACAACGGCTGCGTCGACATGAAAAAGCACCAGTGGAACGAGTAGCCAGGCAGCGTAGCGTCGAAAGGAGCGACGCCACGGGGAACGACCTGCGCCCCGCCGCCGGACAACCTATGGCAAAGTGACACGTCCCACAAAGAGCGGCGCACCAGTACGAGACACGACCGCGACGTAAAAAGACCCTATGATACTCGTAAGCATCTATCTGATTGCCCGCCTCGAGGTACCCAAAGAACGAGAGATGCCGAAACCCCTAGACAAAGAAAAAGGTCGGGAGCTTTTATGCTTCCGACCTGAAGTTTCATGGTCGCGGGGGGCGGATTTGAACCACCGACCTTCGGGTTATGAGGTCGCTACGACGTTGTTTCATTCAGACATTTCGACCCAAATTGAAGTCAATATAACTCCAGGTCATTTGATGTTTTCATAGATTTACGAAAGAAAAGTACGCGGAATTATTCGACCCAAATTCGACCCACAACGAGCTTGAAAGCGGTCAGGCGGAGCATTACCCTTGGGGTGTGACCCCACGCAGGGCCCTCCACCAAGGGTAATGCCCACCCGCCCCAGCCCTTTGCGCCATTCCGCGCAACCGAGCGCGATTCTCAGGCACTTCAGGCAAGGAACACGATGAACGACCGACCTCTCGTCATAGGCAAAGGAACGAAGCAACGCCGCGACAAATACACGTGGCGCTACCGTCACAGCCTCGGCAAGGATCCGGTCACGGGCAAATACCGCTATTCGCCGTGGCAGACCATACATACCACCAAAAGCCGAGAGGTCGACGCCGCACTCGAAGCCTACAAGGCAGAACTCAACAGCGGCACCTACGTCCAAAAATCGAGGGACACCGTCGGCTCGTACGCAAAAAAGTTCCACGACAACCGCGAAGGAACCATCACGCCGCTCGCCTACTCGACATCCTACTCAATCGAGAACCGGACGCGCACATCACATGCGTGATGCTCATGCTCGACACCGACATGAGAAGGGCAGAAGCCCTCGGGATGACGTGGTTCGATGTCTCCGTCGAGAACAGAAGCATCCTCATTGAGCAGCAGTTCGCGGCCGATCGAAGCGTTCGCTCGCCCAAAAGCAAGAAAAGCGTGCGGAGGATCTCGATAAGCGAGACGCTGACGTCGTATCTCGAATTCTGGAAAAAGGAGCAGGCCCGCGAAATGGAAGCCTTCGGCCTGGAACAAGTCAAAGGCACTCCGCTCGTCCACTCATTCGAACGAACGAAAGACAGGCATCCCCAAGTCAACTTCATGGACCTGAATGGGTTTTCGCGCTGGTTCAGAAACATCAGCGTCGAGAACGGGTTCGGCAAGTTCGAAGGCGTTCGAACATACCATTATGTGAAGGAAACTGTCGACGGGGAAACGATTTCGAAGCGTTATGAGCATAAAGAGTGGCTCGAATTGAGGGATTACCTCAGGAAGCATCCCAAGGTTCGCGAGGCGAGGCATATCAGCACATATGAGAGCGAGCACCTTCCTTACGGATATTCGGGCCTATCGAGCCACACCGCTACTGCCGCTACTGCCCGCTACTGCCCGCCAGCTTCCGAACCAGCGGGCGGTAGCAGCACCCCGAACATCTCGCCGACAGCGCAGAGAGTCGTCGACCTGGCGGCCAAGGCCGACATCGAGGACGTGATGCTGTGCGACCTGCCCGGCGTCCTGTCCTTCCTAGGGCTGCCACCTGAGACGGAGATGCCGCCGGGCAACAAGGGGAAGACGAAGCTCAAGAAGCTCTACAGGAAGGTGGCGCCGAACAAGGCATACCACTCCGGCGAGCGCGCCAAGGATTTGATCTCGCACCTCGACATGGCAGAGATCAGGGCATCGGCGCCCGTCCAAGAATTGGGATGC
Source organism: Collinsella aerofaciens (assembly GCF_040926265.1). GTDB lineage: Bacteria > Actinomycetota > Coriobacteriia > Coriobacteriales > Coriobacteriaceae > Collinsella > Collinsella aerofaciens_BB. Next base: position 37,824 of record NZ_JBCOIL010000012.1, read on the forward strand.
AGTTCAATACGAGCTCGGGGCTCTTTTCGTCTAGATTGGGGACGCATGGCCGGACGAAAACAATTTGCGTCTGGTAATAAGCGTACGAAAGCGCAATTTACGTCTTAATTCCGTACGCAAATCAAGACGAAAATCGTTTACGTCTGCTTTAAATCCGTACGAAAACGGTTTTCGTCTTGCAGGGCAGTTGCCGTTTCTACAGTTCAACTTCCAGTTCGGCTTTGTGCTCGTAGAGGTAGTCGCGCATGTAGGGGATGGCAAATGAGACCTTGCCGTACGAGGGAGCCTCGATAATCGATTCTCTTAACAGGCGGCTGCGGACGGAACTCACCTGTTGAGGCGTTTTGTTTAGGGCATCGGCAACCATGCTGGTCGAGCTCGTCTGCCCCAAAGATGCCATGCTCAGCAGATAAGCGATGCACGTGGGCGGAATGCGCTGTAGCGCGGGCTCAATCACCATGGCACAGAAGCGTTCGCGTGCCGTTGCAATGCCGCGCTCGGCTTCTTCTTCTCCAATAATCGGTGTATGTGCGCGTCTTGCCAACTGCCATGCGTAGTATCCAACGAGTTGGATCATGAAAGGATAACCTTGCGTTGCCTCGGCAAGTTGGCCGGCAATGCCTGGCTGCAACTCCATGCCAGACGCTTCAATGGTTTCCTCGAGGGAGTACGACACTTCGGTTACTGCCACAGCCTTCAGGTCAAAGGGGAGGGCACGGCGCAAAAACGTAAGTGTCTTTCCGTTGATGATGCTTTCAATCATCGAAGGCAGCCCCGCAAAAACAAAGGCGATATCAAGGTCTTCGCCGATAACCTGCTGAATCGCAATGGAGAGCGTTCGGACCTCATCGAGCTCTGCGTCTTGAACCTCGTCGAGAGTGATGAGCAGGCCATTTTCATTCTTGGATATTGTCTGTCTCATGGCGTCGCGTAGCGATGGGCCGATTCGCTCAATATCTATGCTGCCGATGGATATGCCAGCTACGGTGGGCTCAAATCTGGCGTGTTTGGCCTGGAATTTGGGCTGCAGCTGTTCGAGAATGCGCTGGCAAAGTCCCTCGGTTGCGACCTCTTTTATGACCGTCCAGCCACGGCTTTGCGCCAAACGTGAGCACTCGTCAAGGAGGACCGTCTTGCCCGTTCCACGGACGCCGGCTATGCGCATTAGGCGCCCAGGGGCACCAGGCCCGTTGGTGAGGCCTTCACTGAATTCTTCAAGTACATCTTCGCGGCCGATAATCGTGGGAGGTGTTTTACCTGCTGTGGGCTTAAAAGGGTTTGTTTGCATGTGAGCCACCTTTGCTCAAGATATAGCAAGATATAGCAAAGTATAGCAAGATATAGCAAAGTATAGCAAGATATAGCAAAGTATAGTGAGATATAGCAACGTATAGCGCTGTTTGCGGGTTCTTACGGTGGTGCTATTTCCTGAATGCCGCGCGCACAAAGCGCTGAGCGAACAGCTTATTAGCGATGTTGATGACATGGCCCAAGAACAGCGCCGAGATGGCGGTGGTCACGCCAAAGCCGCCCAGGTTGTGCATGAGCGCGAGCGACAGAACGAGAGACACGGCGACATGCGAGCAGTCGAACACGACTTTTACGTCGCCAAAGCGGCGTTTAATCTTTTCGGCAATGACCTGCACCAGGCCGTCGGGCGCGTTGGGGACAACGCCCATGTTGACGACGAGACTTACGCCAAATGCAGTGACAGCGAGGGAGAGCAGCATGGTCTCAACCTGTATGGGGAGTACTGCGGGATGCAGCGGGTTGACCGCCGTGAAGAAGTCGGTGAAGCCGCCGATGAGCGTTGAGAAGCACAGCTCGAGCAGGATGCGCGGCTGGAACTCGCTTCGCAAGATGGCTAATTGCGCCACGATGTAGGCGACGTAGGCCGCGGTGATCCAAAAGCCGAGCGTCTTGCCCTTGAGCATGGATAGGGTTGTGGCAAAGCACGTGAGCGCGACGACGCCCAGGCCGGATGCCGTCTGGAGACTCATACCGAGTGCCAGTACTGCAACGCCCACCAGATACATCAGCATCCCGATGACGATATGGAACCAATCGATCTTCTCGCCATTCATGATGATGAGCGGTCGCATGTTGCTACCCGTCCTTTCGGTTGTGTGAAAAAACTGACCCGGACCGGCAAAAGAGGGTTATCGGAGGCACTACTGTTAAAGCAGAAAAGCCGGCCCCACGGTCAGTTGTCTAGGAAGTGTCTCGCTGTGCCGGAATGGGACTGAAGGGCCAGCGAGACGGGAGGAAAGCAAATGACATTGCGTGGGCAATAGGATGCCAAGATGGTAGGGTGCGTCTTAGCATCCTATTGCTCACGCTTGACGAAATCGGTTTCGTTTGAGCCTTAGTATACGCACGGGATTCTATTTGCAAAGAGAAAAACAATAAAAAGTGAACGTTCACCTAATCGTAACAACTCGTTGGCTGTATCATGGCGGTAGTCGATACGAAACCGATTTCGTATCGACTACGCATGCGTTGTATCTGTCCATTATCTGGTGGTGTAAACGAGGGGTTACACCTGCCGCAAAAGCGGCATTCATCATTGTCCAGATTGAAAGGATCACCATGGAACAGCATACCGATTGCTCGTACTGCATGTGCGGGACCGACAACACGCTCGTCGATGCCTTTGGCATCCCCATGCTTGACCTGCCTGCCAGCAAGCTCATCTTGTTTAAGGAGCAGAGTCATAAGGGCCGCGTAATCGTGGCCTCCAAGCAGCACGTCGATGACATCTCCTGCATGTCCGAGGAAGACGCCGCCGCCTTTATGGCCGATGTCCGCCACGTCGCGGCAGCGCTGCACAAGGCGTTCAATCCCGACAAGATTAACTTTGGTGCCTACGGCGACACCATGCATCACCTGCACGTGCATATCGTCCCCAAGTACAAGGACGACCCGTTTGAGTTTGGCGACGTGTTTGCCATGAACCCCGGTCGCGTCACGCTCGAGTCGGCTCAGTACGACGAGATCGCCCAGGCAATTGTCGCCAACCTGTAAGCGAGTAAAAGCGGCTATTTCGAATAGAAGCACTTGGCTTCATTGCCAGTTAAAAAGGAGCTTATCTATGAATGCGGGAGTTGTTTCACTCCTTTGGGTGCTGGTGGGCGTAGTCCTGCTGGTCGCCATGATCGTTAAGTTTAAAATCAACAGCATCATTGCGCTTATTCTTTCCGCCATTTTTATCGCCCTTGCCGACGGCATCTCTGTGGGCGACCTTGTCACCACCATGGAAGATGGACTGGGCGGAACGCTTAAGTCGCTTGCGCTGATCATTATCTTTGGCGCAGCCATCGGAAAACTGATGACCGATTCGGGTGCCTCGCAGCAGATTGCCGACACTATCGTTGACAAGCTCGGTATTAAGCTGCTGCCTGTTGCGCTTCTGATCATCGGCGTTATCTTTGGTATGAGCATGTTCTACGAGGTGGCGTTCCTTATCGTTACGCCGCTCGTTATCAGCATCGCCAAAGAGGCCGACATCCCCTATATGCGCCTGATTATCCCGGCTGTTTCTGGTACCACGATGGGCCATTCTCTTTTTCCGCCGCAGCCTGGTCCTATGGCGCTGGTGAGTGCCTTTGGTGCCGAGGTTCCGCCGGTCTACATCTTTGGTCTGATCGTCACGATTCCGACACTTATCTGCTCTGGTCTTTTGCTGTGCCATTTCATCCCCGGTCTCGATGACATGCCGCTTGGCAATGTTATGAAGCCGGCGGAGCGCAGGCCCGCGGACGAGCTTCCGCCGTTCTGGCTTTCCATTCTGGTGCCGCTGTTCCCGGCAATCATCATGATTGGGGCTTCGATTATCAAGAACACGGTGGGCGAGGGTTGCTTTGCATACGATCTTGCCAGCTGCATCGGTAGCGCAGATATCACTATGCTCATCACGATGATTCTTGCCATGGTTGCGTATGGTTATACGCGCGGCATGGATGGCGGAGAGATTTCTAGCTCTATGTCCGATGCTATCAAGGGCGTCGCGAACGTGCTGCTCGTTATCGGTGCCGGCGGCATCATGAAGCAGGTCATCATTACTTCTGGCGTTGGCGCGACGCTTGCCGACATGGTGAGCCTCATGCCGGTGTCGCCGCTGATTTTGGCTTGGGTGATCACGGTGGTCCTGCGCCTGCTCACCGGCCAGGGTACCGTCTCGGCCATCACCGCTGCCGGCGTCGTGGCACCTATGGTTACGCAGTTTGGCATCAACCCGGTGCTTGCAGTACTGGTCTGCGCCTGCGCATCCAATACCATCACGCCTATGTATGACGGCGGCTACCTGCTGTTCCAGCAGTCGTTTGGCCTGTCGATGAAGGATACCTATAAGACATGGGGCCTGTTGGAGCTCGTCAACTCCGTTGTCGGCCTCATCATGGTTCTGATCCTGAGCCTGTTTATCTAGGCGAGAAACGCATAAGACAAGCGTGTCTCACCGCAAGCCCGCGGACAGTTGCCTATCAAACTGTCCGCGGGCCTTTGCTTTTTATACCAACGGCATGTCGTACCCGTCCCCCTCATAAGTTGCGGTGGAATAGTTCCTGTTTTTGCTGCTGAAGGCTTTGAACAGGAACTATTCCACCGTAACTTATGAGGGGGCGGGGGATGCGATAGTATTGCATGGTGGTATTCGATTAACCGAGGCTTCATCCGAGGGCTTTATGGAACAACACCAGCATTATCAGAGCCTGCAAGACCAGGCATACAACGCATTGCGCTCTAAGATCATCTATGCCGAGTTCAAGCCCGGCACGCGCCTTTCGGCGATTGGTCTGGAAAAGGAGACGGGAATCGGGCGCACGCCCATTCGCGAATCCTTTGTGCGCCTGCGTGAGCAGGAGCTGGTGGAAACGCGTCCCAAAAGCGGCACCTATGTCTCAAAAATCAGCATGGAGCGTGCCGAGAACGCCTGTTTCTTGCGCGAGAAACTCGAGAGAAGCGTGCTTATTAAATGCTGTTCGGCCGCCACGCCCGAGCAAAAGCATCGGCTCGAGCAGATTCTTACCGAGTCCGAGTCGCTCGACCATAGCGAGACGCGTCGTTTCTTTGATCTGGATAACCTGTTCCATGAGACGTGTTTTGAGATTGCCGGCCGTCATATGTTGTGGGATTGGATGAAGAGCGTCAATACGCATTTTGAGCGGTATAACTGGCTGCGCGCGGTATCTCAGGACCTTGATTGGGAGCCGATTCGTCGTCAGCACCGTCGGATTTTGGAGGCCATTAAGGAAGGCGACACCGATACGGCGAGCTATCTGGCAGAGACGCACTTGCATCTGATGCCCGAGGAGCAGGGTCCGGTTATCGCCTTGCATCCCGACTACTTTGAGCTGTCCAAAGATACGGCCATCTAACTCGCCCCCCCCTCATTAGTTGCAGTGAAATAGGAATTGTTTTGCGGCTCTGATGGTGTAGGCAGTCCGTATTCCACCGCAAGTGCCGGGGCACATCGGGGCACGAAAACGCTGCGGTGCCGCTTGGAGGGAAAGACCGGAAGCAAAGGTCCATTCCTCCAGACGGCGCCGCAGCTGTTTTGATGGCTCGGCTTTCGTCGATGTGGCTCGGCTGGGCGCGACTGCCAGCCGATTATACAAAGCGGCTCGGGGGCGTGTCGCTTCCGTCACGTTCTATCAGCATACAAGACGGTTTTGGTTCTTGTTCGTGACGGAAACGGCGCGCTTCCGAGCCGCTTTAAAAGAAAGGGGGCGAGGTCTAGGGCACGCCCCCTTTCACGATAGAGAGCTAAACCTAGCCGCGGACCTTCTTGACGACGTCCATGGCCTCGCGGGCGATCTGCTCGACCTTGGAGAAGTCGCCGTCGGCAAACAGGGCCGGCTTGACCATCCAGGTGCCACCGCAGGCGATGATGGCGGAGGAGCTCAGGTACTCCTCGACGTTGGCGGTGCTCACGCCGCCGGTAGGCATAAAGCGGTGACCGACAAACGGAGCGGCGAGGGCCTTGATGGTGTTCAGGCCGCCATACTGGGACGCGGGGAAGAACTTGGTGACCTTGAGGCCCAGGTTCTCGGCTGCGGTGACCTCGGAGGGGGTCACGGTGCCGGGAAGGACGGGCAGCTCGATGTCGATGCAATGCTTCACGACGTCCTCGTTGTAACCCGGGGAGACGATGAACTTGGCACCGGCGGCGCGGGCCTGCTCAACCTGCTCGACGGTCAGGACAGTGCCGGCGCCAACGCACATCTCGGGCTCGGCCTCGGCCATAGCGGCGATGCACTCGGCGGCGCAGGCGGTGCGGAAGGTGACCTCGGCGGACTTCATGCCAGCTGCCATAAGAGCGTGGGCGAGCGGGGCGGCGTCCTCGACCTTGTCGAGCACAACGACCGGCACGATGCCCAGGGACTCAAGCGTGGTGTAGAACTGATCGAACATGATGTTCCTTTCGATGCGTGGCGCGCATGGGCGCGTGATTACCAAATGTGCTGGTCAGGAGCCGATTTTGGATTGGTTATCGGAGGCACTGCTTGGGGTTCAAGCAATTCCAAAACCGGCTGCTCGACCAGTCATGTAGGGAATGCCAGACAAAACCGGAATGGGACTGGTGGTTTTGCCCGGCCGGAGGAATCGGGGAGCGGGCCGCAGGGGTATGGGATTGGAAAGCTGCGGCCCGCGGAATGGAGACGGACTAGCGCGCGACGCGGGTGCCACCGTCGGCGGCGGATGCCACGGATGCGATCTCGCCTGCGGTCACCAAGTTGGAATCGCCCTTGATGGTGAGCTTGAGGATCGAGGCTGCAATCGCATAGTTGACAGCGTCCTGCGGGTCAAAGTCGTTGATGAGGGCATGGACGAGGCCGGCGTTGAAAGCGTCGCCGGCGGCAACACCCTCAAGCACGTGCACATCGTGAGCAGGGGAGAACCAGTGCTCGCCGCTCTCGGCGTCATAGAGCATGCCCATCCAGATGGAGCGCTCGACGCAGGAGATGTTGCGGACGACCGAAGCGACCTTCTTGCAGCCGTACTCGGCGCAAATCTGACGGGCCATCTCGACGTAGGTGTCGCGCTCCTCGATGCCGTGGGCAAGGGAGCCAGAGACGCAGGTCATACCGAGGCCAGCAGGCGCATCCTCGTCGTTGGCGATGCAGATGTCGACGAGCGGCAGGAGTTCCCTCATGGTGGCCTGCGACTTCTCGGGCGACCACATCTTGCCGCGATAGTTCACGTCACACACGGTGGTGATGCTCTTGGCGCGGCAGGCGGCGAGCGCATCCTTGCAGGCGGCGGCCATCTCATCGGAGACGGCGGGGGTCACGCCGGAGAAATAGAAGACATCGATGCCCTTGAGGATCTCGTCCCAGTTAAAGACGTCGCGCTTGGCCATGTTGATGGCAGAGTACTTGCGGTCGTAGACGCAACCGTTACCGCGCTGCGAGGCGCCGACCTCAAACACATAGGAGCCAAGACGGTCGCCCTGACGCACGACGCGCGTGGTGTCGACGCCGTAGGCCTTCAGCGAACGCAGGGCGCACTCGCCCAGACGGTTGGCCGGGACAACGGAGACGTAAGCGGCCTTGTCGCCCTGGTAGGCCAGGGAAAGCGCAGTGTTGGCCTCGGCGCCGCCGTAGCGGACGTCAAACTCGGTTGCCTGCTCAATACGCAGGTGGTCTTTGGGTGAGAGTCTCATCATGATCTCGCCGAAGGTAAGAACCGTTTTACCCATGATCGCGCAGCTCCTTTTACTCGTGCGTACACCTTTGATATGGCGTTGGCACGCAGGTGCCAAGACGGTAGGGTGCGTCTTTGCACCTG